>NZ_JBVJIU010000014.1:0-37257 GCF_055586105.1 Actinoplanes sp. NPDC051537 | reverse complement strand
GTTCAACCCCCCCCGACCAGGTCGTTACGTGCTTGGGGTTTCCATCTCCCACCCCACCCCTCCCCTCGTGCCCCGCCCTCTTTTCTCCCCCGCCCCCCCGCGCGGCCGGACGACAGGGGATCTCGTGAGCCGCCGGTGGGCGCGTGGGTGCGGTCGGCCCCCTACTCGAAACCCACGCCGTGGCCGGTGAACCAGGTGTGCGCGCGACGCCAGAACGTGACGGCGGTTTCTTTCGTCTCGTCGGTGAGGATCTCGGTGTAGGCCAGCCGGGAGTGATCGTCCAGGGCGGTGTGCAGGAACGCGTAGCCGAGCCGAGCGCCGCCGTAGGCGTCGGTGGTGTGCCCAGCCGTGGCGGTGCGGTTGAGTTTGCCCTGCGCGCGGCCCTGGGTGCGCCAGCCGCCGCCGTCGGGGATGTTGCCGAGTTTCTTGACGTCGACGTGGATCAGGTCGCCCGGCTTGGCGTGTTCGTAGCGGCGGATCGGTTCGGCGGTGGCCCGGTCCAGATGAGCCAGGCGCACAGCGCCGGCGCGCCGCAGGACCGCGTGGCAGGTCGAGGCAGGCAACCCGAGGCGCAACCGATCCGGGCCGGACCCAGCCGTTTCGTCCTGCGCAGCTGCAGCACGCGGCACTCGAGCGGGCGGGGGTGCGGTTCGGGCTGTGATGCGGGCGGCTGGACCGGTCGGACATGCCCGCGACACCTTCGGCCCGGTAGCGGGCGGCCTACCGGCTGGCGGTCGTCACCGACACCTGGAACCGGTCCGCGGCCCGGCGCAACGGCCAGCCGTCGTCCACAACGGGCCGGCCGCAGTCGGCCGAGTTCGGTCAGCGGGGCGTCAGCGTCGGGCACGAGGACCTCCTGGGTGGTGCGGAACTCTCGACAAGCTCCACCCACCCGAAGGTCCTCACCTATTTCAGGACCTCCGCGCCGTTACCAACGCCCGTGGACAGAACAACTAGGGCCGGCCTACGACATTTCCGGCCGCCCGTCCACAGGGACTCACGCCGCCTGTGTCTCGCGGTGCGACAGGTGCGCCCGGGCCGCCGCGATCGCCAGGCGTGCGTGTTCCTTGCCGCCGACCTGGGCCACCAGCGTGGCCTTCGGGATCTCCAGCGCGTACGGCAACCCCGCCGGCAGCGCGCCCAGAATGCCCGGCATGTCGATGCCGCCCTCGCCCGGGAACAGCCGCTCGAAGCGCGCCGTGTGGATCAGCCCCTCATCGGTCGGCGGCACCCCCGGCGGCGCGTCGCAGACGTGCACGAAGTGGAACCACTCGGCCGGCAACTGCCGCAGATCGGCGATGCTCGACCCCGACCGGGCGAAATGCAGCAGGTCGACCAGGATCCCGGCGTTCGGCTGGTCGGCCCCCCGCAGCACGCGCACCGCCGCGTTCAGATCGGGCGTCTCCGTCCACGACGGAAACTCCAGGTCCATCGTCAGCCCGAGCGGCCGCGCCATCTCGCACAGCTGCGCGAACCGATCCGTCTTGCGCGCGCGGTCGGGGTCGGGGAGCTGGGCGATCACGTGCCGCGCGCCCAGCTCCGCGCCGGCCTCCAGGAAACGCTGGAAGTCGCGCGGGTCCTCGTCGGGACTTATCCGGGCCAGCTCGATGTCCAGCACCTCGATGCCGGTGGCGGCCAGGCGGACCTTGGTCGTACGCATCAACGCCGGATCGGTGGCCAGCGGGTAGTGCGGCTCCTGCGGCGTCACCCGGGTCAGCCGCAGGCCCACGTAGCGGTACCCGGCCGAGGCCGCGGCGTCGACCAGCTCCGGCGGGGACAGGCTCAGCGCGGTCAGGTGGGCGAGCGAGTAGTCGTGCCGGTCGGGGTCGGGCGGAGGCTTCCGCAGGTTGAGCAGGCGGCGCTCGCGGTGGGCGGCCATCCGGACCGGCGCGCCGACCGGGCCGTACCCGTCATAGGCGTCGATGCGCTGCACCACCGCGAAGAACACCCGCTGCCCGAGCATCTCGGTGTAGAAGTGCAGGTACGCGCCGTGCTCGTCGCGGTCGTACAGGATGGAGTGCTCCCGCAGCGCCGCGAGCAGGTCGCCGGGCAGATCGAGGCGCGCGTCGAGGTCGGCGTAGTAGTTGTCCGGGATCTTCAGCAGCGGCGCGCCCCGCGCGCGCATCGCCCGGGCGCTGGCGACGGCGTCGCCGGTGGCGAACGCCACCTGCTGCGGGTTGGGGATGGCCGGCGCCCAGTCGCCGCGGCGCATCGGGGCGGTGTTCAGCGTGATCCGCACGCGATGGCCGGGGTCGGCGGCGGACCGGCTGCGGAGGGGCCCGAACGGTGCGGCGATCTCCGAGGTCTCTCCCGTACGCAACCCGAGCACCGCCCGATAGAACAGCGCCGCCTCGTCGAAGTCGTCGACCGTGTCCGTCAGCGAGACATGGTCGATGCCGCTAACCAGGCCGCCGTCGGCCGTCTCGAGCGGAACGAAGTCTTGCAGCCAGCCGGCCGGCCCGGTGCGCACCAGGAAGATGGACGTGCCGTCCGGGGCCGCGATCGAGGCGAGATCGGCCTCCTCCGGCTGTCGCAGGCGGGGCAGCACCGGGGCCAGCAGCCGCGAAGCCCGCCGGGTCGATCGGGGCGGGTCCGCGCTCTCCACCGCGAGCGCGCAGATCGAGGCCGTGCCCGGTGGCACCGTGCGCTGCGCCGCGAAGTTGAGCAGGACCCGGGCCCGGCCCTGCTGCCACAGCTGGACCGGCTTGGAGCGGTGCCGGCCGGCGTGGGTGAAGCCGAGCGCGGTGAGCGCGGCGGCGATCGAGGGGCCGGAGACCGTGTCGACGGCCAGCTCGGCGAACACGACCCCGGCCAGCTCGGGCGCGGCCGGCAGAACCAGGACGCCGGCCGACTCCTGGAGGGCGAGCAGCGAGCGCATCCCGTCGATGGCGGCGTGCCGGGGATCCGCCTGCCGGTAGACGTCGTTGGACACCTCGAGCGACAGCGGACCGTCGTACCCGGTGGCCAGCACGTTCCCGAGGAAGCCGGCCAGGTCGAACGCGCCGAGCCCGGGAAAGAGCCGGTGGTGCCGGCTGCGCTCGGCGACGTCCGTGCCCTCGCGCGGCGCGTCGGCGAGCTGAAGATGGAAGATCTTCTCGCCCGGTACGACGCGGATGTCGGCCATCGACGAGGCGCGCGAAAGGACGTGGAAGCTGTCGAGGCACAGCCCGAGCGCGGGATGCCCGGCCCGGCGCACGATCCGCCACGCGTGCGGCAGCGTGTTGACGAACCGGCCCCACGCCAGCGCCTCGTAGGCGACCCGCAGCCCGTGGTCCGCGGCCACCGTGGCCAGCGCGTGCAACTGCTCGGCCGCGAGGTCGTCGTCGTCCACCGCGCCGGCCGACATCGTGGAGCACACCACGACGGTCTTGACCCCGATCTCCTCGAGTACGCCGAAGGTCCGCCCGGCCCGGCGCAGGCCGGCCGCGTAGAGGTCCGGCGGCACCGCCTCGAAGTCCGGGAACGGCTGGTAGGCGTCGACCGTCAGCCCGCGGCGAGCGCACTCGTCGCGAATCCGCCGGGGCGACCACGAGGTGGTGACGAGGTCGCTCTCGGCCAGCTCGACGCCGTGGAAGCGCGCGGCAGCGGCGGCGGCCAGCTTGTCCTCGAGCGTCCCCGACAGGCAGTGCGTGGCGATGGACATCCGGTAGCCGGTCATGACCGTCTCCGCTCATTGAACGTACTAGATAGTTCATTCGCAGGCGCCGACCATAACCTGTGGTCCGCTCAATGGTCCAGGGGTGCCGCCCAGTGGTCGCGTGAGAGCCGATCGAAGTTGTGGAAAGCCGACCGAAAACGTCGTACCCCTCCCCTACTCTCGACCCCACCCAGTTGCGGGTGGGGTTTGAGCAGGGCCGACGCGACTCCTTGACGCCGGCGACGCTGACGGCAAAGCGTGCCATCGGTCGCCGGCCGGTCGCGCTCGAGTTCGGTGCGCCGCCACCGCCCCTTCCCGACGACGGAGTCACCACCAGAAGCACCGTGGGCGTGGCCCGGACCGCCGAGACGATCGCCCTGTTCGCCGGTCAATGGGCGGTGATCACCACCGCGGCCACTCCCTCGTTCGCCGGCCTACGGACGCAAGCCTCAGCCGCCCGGCCCGGCCCGCGATGGCTCTCCTAACCGATTCGCCAGTGGAGAGCGAGGACCGCCAAACGGGTCGGCCCCGCCGCGCGCCAACGGATACGGCGGCGGCCCCGGACGCGCTGATGATGGACACGCTGATGATGGCGGTGGCGTGCACCCCCACCGTCGCTCGCGGCGCGATCCTGCTGGGTGGTCCTGCGCGTCGGGCGGCGGGACACGTCGGGAAAGACCGTTCCGGGTGCTCGCCGCGGTGGTGCCGTTGGTCCTAGCCGCCGGCACTACCCGCCGGGTGACGTCACCACGCGGAGCACGGCCGGCGTGGCCCGGACCGCCGAGACGGTCGCCTGCACGCCGGTCAATGGGCGGTGATCACCACCGTCGCCGTGGCAGCTGTTCCCCGGCCGCCCTCGTTCGCCGGCCCACGGACGCAAGACTCAGCCGCCCAGCCCGGACCCTGCCCGCGGGTGGCAGGCGGAGACGGCGGAGATCCGAGCCGGGCTTCAGACGAAGGATGAGCGAGGACCGCGAAACGGGGCGGCCCCGCCGAGGGCCAACGGATATCGTCAGCCGTCGTGGCGCGGACACTCTCGGTACTGCTGTTCATCGTCGTCATCGTCGTGACCGTGGCGGTGTTCGCGGCGGTTATCCGGCGTCTGCTCGGGGTGCGGATCGGGCCCGTGCGCGCGTTGCTCGCGGGCGTGCTCGCGCTCTTCATCACGACGCCGATTCTGTCGGCCATCGCGCCGGGGGATCCCACGACCGTCAGTGGGGGCGAGGCGCTGCTGTTCGGGGCCACGGCGATCATCGTGGCGGCGCTGCTGGCCATGGCCGCGGTGGTGATTCTCGAGGTGCTGCTGCCGACCGGGTCGCTGCCGGGGCCGGTCGAGGCGTGGAAGGGCGGGCGGCGGCGGGTCGCGCGGACCCGTCGCTACTGGACGATCGTGCGCATCGCGCTGCGGCACGGGCTCGGGCGGTTCCTGCGTGGACGGCCGCAGCGCGGGCCCGAGTCGGCGGCGGCGCGGCGGCGGCTGGCCCGGTCGCTGCGCGAGGCGCTGGACGAGGGCGGCGTCACGTTCGTCAAGATCGGGCAGCTGTTGTCGACCCGGCGCGACCTGCTGCCGGCCGAGTTCATCGACGAGCTGACCGCGTTGCAGGACCGGGCCGCGCCGGTGCCGTGGGACGACATCGCCGCGGTCCTCTCCGCCGAGCTCGGGCGCCCGGTCGGCGACGCCTTCGCCGAGATCGACCCGGAGCCGATGGCGGCCGCCTCGGTCGCCCAGGTGCACGCGGCCCGGCTGCCCGGCGGCGAACGGGTCGTGGTCAAGGTGCAGCGGCCGGGCATCGCGAGCGTCGTCGAGCGCGACCTCGACATCCTCATGCGGCTGGCCGCCACGCTGGAGGAGCGCACCACCTGGGGCCGGTCGTTCGGCGTGCGCGGGCTGGCCGTGGGTTTCGCCGAGGCGCTGCGGGAGGAGCTCGACTTCACCGTCGAGCGGGACAACCTCCAGGCGATGGCGGCGTCGCTGGGCGCGTCGCCTGACCGGGGCGTCACGGTGCCGGAGGCGTACGGGGAAATCAGCTCCGAACGCGTGCTGGTGATGCGCCGCCTGCCCGGCACCCCGCTCGGCTCGGCACACGACGTTCTCGACGGGCTCGACGAGCAGCGGCGCGCGACCGTCGCGGCCGGCCTGCTCGACAGCATGCTCGACCAGATCCTGGTGCACGGCCTGTTCCACGTCGACCTGCACCCCGGCAACCTGCTGGTCGACGTGGACGGCTCGCTGGGGATGCTCGACCTCGGCTCGGTCGGCCGGATCGACGGCGTGACCCGCGGCGCGATCGGCCGGCTGCTGCTCGCGATCGGCCGGGGCGACTCGGTCGGGGTGAGCGACGCGCTGCTGCAACTGCTCGACCGGCCGGACACCATCGACGAGCGCGACCTGCAACGCGTGGTGGGCGCGCTCATCGTCCGGTTCGCCGGGCCGGGCGCGAACGCGGGCGTCGCGGCGATGACCGCTCTCATGCGGACCTTCACCTCGTACGGGCTGGGCGTCCCGCCGTCGGTGGCCGCCGTGTTCCGCGCCGTCGCGACGCTCGAGGGCACCCTGGCGCTGGTGCGTCCCGGCTTCGACCTGGTCGGTGAGGCGCGCGCGGCGGGAACGCGACGGCTGGCCGAGACCGTACGCCCGGAGAACGTCCGCGGCGTGCTGGAGGAGGAACTGGCCACGCTCCTGCCGGTGCTGCGCGCCCTGCCGAGGCGCATCGATCGGATCGGCGAGGCCGTCGAGCACGGCCGTCTGCGGCTCAACGTCCGCCTCTTCGCCGACGACCAGGACCGCCGCCTGGTCACCGGCCTGCTCCACCAGGCCCTGCTCACCGCCATCGGCACCGCCGCTGGCGTGATGGCCGCCCTGCTGCTCGGCGCCGGCGAAGGGCCCCGGGTCAGCGCGGGCGTCGGCCTGTTCCCGCTGCTCGGCTACGCGCTGCTGGTCGTCGCCGTCGTCCTGGTGCTGCGCGTGCTGGTTACCATCTTCCGTCATGAATAGGGCGCGGCCGCAGCTGCCGGCACGGGTCCGCGCGGTGACCGAGGTGACCCCGGCCATGCGGGAGATCGAGCTGGCTTGCCCCGATCTCCCCCGGCTGCGTCCCCGCCCCGGCGCCCACCTGGTCGTCCGCGTTCCGGCCGGCGACGGGTTCGCCCGGCGCGTCTACTCGATCTGGACCCACCGGCCCGGCTCCCCCGCCCTGACCATCCGGATCGCCCTCCACCAGGGCGGCGGCCCCGGCTGCGACTGGGCCCGCGCCGTCGCGCCCGGCGACCGGATCACGGTCGAGCCGCCGCGCAGCAAGATCACGATCGACGAGCGGGCGCCGTACCACCTGTTCGCCGGCGACGAGACCGGCGCCGTTCCGCTGCTGGCGATGCGCGCGACCGTGCGCGGCCCGGTCTTCGGCGTCTTCGAGGCGGCCGCCCCCGGCGACGAGATGCCCGGCCCGGACGGCGTTCCGCCGCTGCCCTGGGTGCACCGCGACAGAACCTCCCGCGTGCTGCTGCGGGCGATCCAGGAGCTGGAGCTCCCGCCGCGGGCCGGCGTCGCCTACGTGGCCGGCGAGAGCGACACCTGCCGCCTGATCCAGCGCCACCTGGTCGAGCAGCGGGGCTGGCCCCGCCGCTCGGTGCTGATGCAGCCGCAGTGGAAGGCCGGCCGCCCCGGCTTCGGCGCCGGGGACGACCAGGACTAGCGCGGCGGTTTGCCGCCGTTCTTCTTGCCGCCGCCCTTGGTGGCGCCCGGGTCCGGCCCCGCGGGCTTGGCGATCTCCATGATGATCTGGGTGCCCTTCGGGGCCCGGCTGCTCGGGCGGGTGTCGGCGACCGTGCCCGGCGGGCACGTCGACGCGACCTGGCCGCCGGTCGTCGGCAGGAAGCCGGCGCCCTTCAGCTCGGCCGTCGCGGAGGCGACGCTCGTGCAGCTCACGGTCGGCACCGAGACCAGGTCACCGGTCGCGACCTTGGTGTCGCCCGGCTTCGCGAACTGGACCCTGGGCTTGCCGTCCATGTAGTCGGCGACCGTGTTCCACACCGCCGGGTTCACCACGAAGTGCTTCATGTGCTGGGAGGTCTGCGGCCAGTCCGGGTCGGCCAGGTAGCCGGCCACCACGATCGACGTCGTGCCGAGGATCAGGGCCGCCGTCTTCTCGCTGTCGGTGGTGCCGGTCTTGCCGAACACCGGGTGCCCGACGATGCCCCGCGACTGCGGCGCCGTGCCCGACCCGCCGCAGCTGCCCAGCTGGGCCGAGTCGCCGACGGGGCAGCGCGCGGCGTCGATCGCGGTCCGGGCCACGTCGGCCGAGACGACCCGCCGGCATTGCGGGCTGCCGACGTCGATCTTCTCGTTGTCCCGGTCGACGATCTCCTTGACCGGCGTCGGCGCGCAGTATTTGCCGTCGGCGGCAAGTGTCGCGTACGCGTTCGCCAGGTCGAGCGGCGTCGACTCGGAGACGCCCAGCGTGAACGCGCCCCACTGCTGGGAGTTGCCCGGCTTGGCCAGGGTCGCGTCGTTCGAGGCGCGGAACTGGATGCCGAAGTCCTCGGCCGTCTGCACCACGTTGTCGGCGCCGACCTCCTCCTCGAGCGGCACGAAGTACGTGTTCACCGAGTGCCCGAACGCCGACCACATGTTGTACGTGCCGGCCTCGCTCTCGCCCGCGTTGCCCGGGCAGTAGAAGTGCGTGCCGGGACAGGCGGCCGGGCTGCTCGGGCTGACGATGTAGTGGGTCTTGGCCACCACGCCGGCCTGGATCGTCTTGGTCAGCGGGATGCCCTGCTTGAGGGCCGTCACCATGGTGAACATCTTGAACGTCGAGCCGGCCTGGTAGCCGTCGACGTCGCCGCCGCCGCTGATGATCGGGTTCGTCGTGTTCGGGTAGGTGCCCTTGAGGTTCTTCTTCGCCTTGGCCGGGTTCGACGAGACGTGGTTGTGCGACTCGTCGAGCTTGAAGGTGCGGTTCGCCGCCAGCGCCAGCACCTGGCCGGTGCCGGGCTGCACCGCGGCCAGCATCAGCGCGTCCTTGTTGCCGTTGCTGATCTGCTGCCGGATGCGTTTGTACGCGGCCGCCGTCGCCTTCACGTCCATCGAGGTCACGATGCGGTAGCCGCCGTTGTTGAGGCGCTGCTCCCGGTCGAAGGTCGTCGCGCCGAACGCCTGCTGACTGTTCCACCAGCGGGTGAAGTAGTCGCAGAAGAAGCCCCACTCGTTCTTGTTGACCGAGACGCAGCCGTTGCCGACCTTCTTGACCTGGCGCGGGATGGCCTCCTTGAGGGCCGCCTGCTCCTGGGCCGCGGTGATCGCGCCGATGGTCACCATGCCGTCGAGCACGTACTTGCGGCGGTCCACCGACTTCTTGTAGCCGCTCGGGGTGGCCGGGTTGAACTCGGTCGGGCCCTTGACCAGGCCGGCCAGCAGCGCGGCCTGCGCGAGGTCGAGGTCCTTGGGGCTCTTCTGGAAGTAGATCTGGCTGGCGGCGTAGATCCCGTACGCGCCGTTGCCGAACGGGGCGATGTTCAGATAGCGCTCCAGGACCTGCTGCTTGCTCATCTCCTTCTCGATCTGGATCGCGTACTTCATCTCGGTGATCTTGCGTTTCGGGGTGTCCTCGGTGGCCGCCACGACCTCCTGGGGATTGGTCGCCGAGTAGGCCAGCGCCATCCGCACGTACTGCATGGCCAGCGTCGACGCGCCCTGGCGGTCGCCGCCCTGCGAGTCGTTGACGAACGCGCGGACCGTTCCCTTGAGATCGACGCCGCCGTGTTTGTAGAAGCCACGGTCCTCGGCCGCGATGATCGCGTTCTGCATGTTGACCGAGATCTGCGCCAACGGCACGTCGCTGCGGAACTCGTCGTACATGACCGCGATCTGCGTCTTGTTGTCGGATGCGTAGATCCGGGTGATCTGCGGCGAGGCGAACGCCTTGATCTGGCTGGGCA
The DNA here is from genome assembly GCF_055586105.1 of Actinoplanes sp. NPDC051537. Lineage (NCBI taxonomy): Bacteria > Bacillati > Actinomycetota > Actinomycetes > Micromonosporales > Micromonosporaceae > Actinoplanes > Actinoplanes sp. NPDC051537. The sequence continues at coordinate 27,686 of NZ_JBVJIU010000014.1, read as the reverse complement.
GCGCGGCGAACGCCTCGTCACCCGCCTTGACGGTGAGGCCGGACATCGCGGCGGCCGGGAAGACCGCGGCGGCGAGCACCACCCCGGCCAGCAGGCCACAGATCAGCAGCGACGTGGCGTTGGCGAAGATGTTGTGATCACGCGGGCGGAACCAGGAGGACACTCCGGCACCCTAGTAATTGCCGCTGTGAAGTCAATGTGAGATACAGATTGATCGTGCAGTGCGTCACACTCGGGCCACGCCGGCCCAGATGTTGCTGTCACCCCGTTCGGGGATCGGGCCGCCGTCCGACCGCCACTCGGCGACCGGGACGATGCCCGGCTCCACCAGCTCGAGGCCGTCGAAGAAGCGGGCCACCTCGTCGCGGGTGCGGAAGCGGAAGTCGACATTGTGCGCCTTGTTCGTCGCGTTCGCGGCCTCGACCTGCTCCGGCGGCCAGAAGTCGCCGGTGGCGTGGCTGATCGCCAGGTAGCTGCCGGGCGGCATCGCGCCGACGATCGCGCGGATCGCCGGGTAGGCCACCGCGTCGTCGGTGACCAGGTGCAGCACCGCGATCAGCAGCACCGCCACCGGCCGGTCGAGGTCGAGGGTGGCGGAGAGCTCGCGCAGGATCGTCTCCGGCTCGCGCACGTCGGCGTCGAGGTAGGCGGTGCGGCCCTCGGGCGAGCTGGTCAGCAGGGCCCGCGCGTGGGTCAGCACGAGCGGGTCGTTGTCGGTGTAGACGACCCGCGACGCGGGGGCGATCAGCTGCGCGACCTGGTGGGTGTTGTTGGCGGTCGGCAACCCGGTGCCGATGTCGAGGAACTGCCGGATGCCGGCCTTGGCCGTCAGGTGGCGCACGGCCCGGCCGAGGAACAGCCGGTTCATCCGCGCCGCGACCCGGATCGCCGGCACGCGGCGTTCGAGCTCATCGCCGTACGCCCGGTCGGCCTCGAAGTTGTCCTTGCCGCCGAGCCAGTAGTCGTAGACCCGGGCGACGTGCGCCTTGCCGGTGTCCAGCCCGTCCATGGCGGCTCACCCTAGCCGATGCCGCGGCATGATGGTGGGGTGTCACCACGACGGCGGTTCCTGCTGCTCGGTGTCGCCGCCGCCGTGGTCGTCGCGCTGCTGGTCGTGGTCGGCGTCCGGGTGTTCGGCGGCGACCGCGGGGTCCGGCCCGATCAGGCCCGGCCCGGCACGGTGATCCTGGTTCCGGGCTACGGCGGCAGCCGCGCCGCGCTGACCCGCCTGGCCGATCGCCTGGACGCCGCCGGGCGCACCACCGACGTGCTCACGCTTCCCGGCGACGGCACCGGCGACCTGCTCGCACAGGCCCAGACCCTCGATGCGGCGGTACGCGAGGCCGTCCGCGCCGGGTCACCGTCGGTCGACGTGATCGGCTACTCGGCCGGCGGCGTCGTCACCCGCCTGTGGGTCGACCGCCACGACGGCGCCGAGGTCGCCCGCCGCATCGTCACGCTGGGCTCGCCCCTGCACGGCGCCCGCATCGCCGGCGTGGGCGCCGCGCTGGCACCGGACGCCTGCCCGCGCGCGTGCCGCGAGCTCGCCCCCGGCAGCGACCTGCTGAACAGCATCGACGACGCGCTGCCGGCCGGCCTGCCCTGGCTCTCGATCTGGACCGAGAACGACGAGACCGTCGACCCGCCCGACTCGGCCCGCCTCGCCGGTGCCGTCAACGTGCCGCTGCAGAGCATCTGCCCGTCGGCCCGGGTCGCGCACGGCGACCTGCCGACCGACCCGGCCGTGACCGTCCTGGTGCTGGCCGCACTGGGCACCGGGCCGCTGACGCCGCCCACCACCTGCCCCGGCTAGGACTCCTAGTTGGCGACGTCCTTGGTCAGGAAGTTCGCCCACGCCGCCCCGAGCAGGACGACGAGGTAGACCAGCTGGATGCCGGCGCCGCGCTCGATGTCGCGCCACAGCACCGGCTCGCGGAAGAAGTCGACCCAGGCCAGCCAGTAGCGGGTCGGCAGGTAGGGCCGGATCGCCGCCGCCGCGTCCAGGGTGACCAGCACCTGGCTGGTGACCAGCACGGCCAGCGCGCCCATCGCGGCGCCGAGCGCGGAGTCGGTCACGGTGGACAGGAACAGCGCGATCGCGGCCACCCCGAGCATCGAGACCACGATGTACGCCACCGTCCCGAGCAGCCGCAGGACCAGGCCGAACGGGCTGATCGTGACCCCGGACAGCGAGGTCACGTCGGCCGGCAGCGTGACGCCGGCGGCGGTGGTGCCCACCCCGAACAGCGCCAGCCCGGTCACGTACGAGGTGATCAGCACCGCGCCGATCGCGAACAGCACGAAGGTGACCAGCGAGATCAGCTTGGCGACCAGCAGCCTGGTTCGCCCGACGGGCCGGATCAGCAGGTAGCGCAGCGTGCCCGCGGACGCCTCGCCGGCCACCGCGTCGCCGGCCAGCACCGCGACCGAGACCGGCAGGAAGACCGGCAGCACGAGCGCCATCGCGGCGGCGGGATAGAGCGAGCCGTTGCTCAGCACGGCCGACAGGAAGGCGCCGCCCTGGCCCGGTGGCGGCGGGATCCGGGTGGTGGCCAGGAAGATCGCGACAATCAACGGCAGGGCGCAGAGCAAACCGGCGATGACGTACGTGCGGGGCCGCCGGAAGAGCTTGGCGAGCTCGACCCGGATCATCCGGCCGCCTCGACCCGGTCGGAACTGGTGGTGGTCGCCTCCAGGACCACCTGTTCCAGGGTGCGCCGCTCGGCCGCGATCGAGGTGACCGTGACCCCGGCCGCGTTCAGCGAGGCGTTCAGGGCGCCGGCGTCGTCGTGGCGCACCGTGAGGGTCTCCCCGTCGCGGCCTTCGACCCGGCCGTCCAGCAGCGACACCGCCTCGGCCGGCATCGGCGTGCCGACCACGACCCGCCCGGTCGGCGCGCGCAGATCGTCCAGTTCGTCCTGAAGCACCAGCCGGCCGCGGTCCATCACGCCGACCCGGGTGCAGAGCGCGTCGATCTCCGCGAGCAGGTGGCTGGAGAGGAACACGGTGGCGCCCGCGTCGTTCAGCTCGGCGAGCAGATCGCGGATCTCCCGGATGCCGCGCGGGTCGAGGCCGTTGGTCGGCTCGTCCAGGATCAGCAGGCGCGGCTCCCGCAGCAGCGCGCCGGCCAGTCCGAGCCGCTGGCGCATGCCCAGCGAGTAGGCGCGGACCGGCCGCCGGTCGATGCCGGCCAGCCCGACGCGTTCCAGCGCCTCGCCCACCCGCCGCCGGCGGCCGCGTCGCGGGGAGCCGGGGCCGGCCGCGTCGAACAGCGCCAGGTTGGTGCGCCCGGAGAGATTCGGGTAGGCGCCCGGCCCCTCGACCAGGGCGCCGATCGACGGCAGCACCTCGCGGACCCGTTTGGGTACCGGCCGGCCGAGGACCTCGATCTCGCCGCGGGTCGCGAACACCAGACCGAGCAGCATCCGTACGAGCGTGGTCTTGCCGGAGCCGTTGGGACCGAGCAAGCCGTACCGGTCGCCCTCGCGCACGTCCAGGTCGACGCCGTCGACGGCGACGGTCCGGCCGTACCGCTTGGTCAGGTCGCGCGTAATGATCATGTGGTCGCCCCCGCCAGCGCGACGGCGACGCGTCGCATGAGCTCCGGCCCGACCAGGCCGGCGACCAGGAACGTGCGGTTGCCGCTGCGCAGCGCCAGGACGCTGAGCAGCCCGGTGGTGAGCACGGCGGCGTCGGCCCCCTCGACCTTCTGCCCGAACGCGGTGATCTGCTCGAACGCGGGCGCGCCGAACCGCCCGGGCACCGCGGCCACCACCACCGAGCTCAGCCCGGTCCCGTAGACGCCGGCCGCCGACAGCCCGGCGACCGCGTCCCGGCGCGGCAGACCGGCCAGCGAGGACGGCAGCGACACCGGGCGACGCCGGTTGATCAGGCTGAGGATGTCCGGCGCCGAGGTCTCGGTGTAGCCGATGCCCGCCCGCGGCGCCGGCGGGGTGACCACCGCCGCGCCGGGATCGCCAAAGTGGATCTCCAGGAAGCGGGTGACGAAGACCGGCCGGGTGCCGCCCTTCGCGGTGATCTCGACCTGGAGCGGCAGGCCGCTCTCGGGGTCGGCCCAGACGTCCACGTGGGCGACGGTGGTGTCGGCGCCGGCCGGGGTCAGCCGCAGGCCGGCCGCGCCGACGCCCGCGACCCGCTTGCCGCCGAGCGCCTCGACCCGGTCGCCGGCGGCCGCGCCGAGGACGCGTTTCACCAGCTCGGGCGGCGTGAGGTCGGCCGCGCGGGGCAGGCGTACCGGCTGCTCACCGTCGATCCGGGTGAGCCGGTTGTCGCCGAAGTCCCAGGTGAACTGCGCCTCCGGGGTCTGGTAGAGGTCGCGCTCGGTGCCCTCGCCGAGCACGTCCACCCGCCAGCGGTCGGGCGCCGCGTACCAGGTGCGCATCTCGGTGGTCCCGCTGACCAGGGCGGTGACCCCGGTCAGGTTGGGCAGCGGGGGCAGCCCGAGCAGGCCGGTGCTCTGCGCGTAGCCGCGATAGGCCCGGTCCCCGGACGCGGCGATGCGGGCGCGCAGCGTGGCCGGCTCGACGCCGGCCGCCGGCGCCGGCCAGACGGCGATCGTCACCGGCACGGCGGCGAGCGCCACCACGAGCCCCAGCACGAGGGCCCAGCGGCGCAGGCCTTGCCCGGCGACGACGGTGCGGACCATAGGCCAGCAAACGTACCCGCGCCGGCTGAGGGCCGATTCGCCCTCAGCCGGCGGATCCCCACGAATCAGGCCAGGGCGACCTTCTGCGCCGCGGCGCCGTTGCAGTCCCAGATCTGCAGCCGGGTGCCGTTGGCGGTGGCCCCCGACGGGGAGTCGACGCAGCGGCCGGTGGTCGGGTTCGCCATCGAGCCGTCGGCGTTCGGCACCCAGTTCTGGTAGCCGCCGCCGTTGCAGGTGGCGAGCTGGAGCTTGGTGCCGGCCGCGTTCACGCCGCCCGCGATGCCCAGGCACTTGCCCAGCGAGCGCAGGGTCTGGCCGCTCCACGTCCACTTCTGGTCGAGCGACGTCGGCTGCTGGCAGTCCCAGAGCTGGATCGCGGCGCCGTCGCCGCCGGTGTCGTCGCCGGCCACGTCCACGCACTTGTTGCCCGGCCCGGTGATGGTCTGGCCGGTCACCGAGCCGCCACCGAACGCGTCCGGGAAGCCGCCGCCCATCGCCAGGTCGTAGATGATCAAGAACGGGTGATCGACCGCGTTCGCCCAGGTCGTGGCGTCGACCTGGGTCGCCTGGACGGTGAAGAAGTTGCCGCCGTCCAGGTAGAAGCGGATCTGCTCGGGCGACGTCGAGCGGTCGATCTCCACCGCGTAGTCGTGGAAGCCGGTCTGGCAGCCGGAGCAGGCCCGCTCGCCGGAGCCGATGCCGGTCGACTCGTTGCACGGGCCGCCGGGGTTGACGCCGCAATGCAGGGTGCTGAAGACCGAGCCGCGGCCGTTGATGTCCTCCATGACGTCGACCTCGCCGGAGCCGGGCCAGCTCACCCCGGACCGCAGCGGCGCGCCGAGCATCCAGAAGGCCGGCCAGTAGCCGGCGCCGTTCGCGGTGTTCACGTTCGGCTGCTGGAGGACGGACTCGATGCGTACGACGCCGCCCGGGGTTGGCGCCGAACGTGGCCGCCTGGGTCTCCACCCGCCCCGACGTCCATCCGGCGCGCGGATCCGAGCCGGAGTGCAGCGCCTGGAGCACGAGGTGGCTCTGTCCGTCGTAGTAGACGTTCGAGGTGCTGCTGGTCATGGTCTCGATCTCGCCGGTGCCGAAGCTGCTGCCCGGCCCGGTGTCGTACTTCCACAGGCTCTGGTCGATGCCGGTGCCGCTCGCGCCGTTGAAGTCGTCGCTCCAGGTGAGCGTGAAGCCGGCCGGGCCGACCCTGCCCTTTCGGGCACAAAATTTATTTTCGTCGATGGAAGCGTTCTTATAGAAGAATGTTCTCCCGTCGCCCGTCCCGCGTCATCGCCGCGGCGGCCAGCGTCATCGCCGCCCTGGCCGTCTCCCCCATCGCCCTGCCGGCCTCCCCGGCCGCCGCCGCCACCGCCGCCGTCACCGACGGCAACGCCCGGTTCCAGATCCTCACGCCCACGCTGATCCGCACCGAGTACGCCGGCGACGGCGCCTTCACGGACGCCACCACGTACAACGCCGTCAACCGCTCGTTCCCGGCCCCCGCCTACACCACGAGCGTGACGGCGGACGGCTACCGCGAGATCAGGACCAGCGCGCTGACCCTGCGCTACAAGCAGAACAGCGGGCCGTTCACCGCCGCCAACCTCTCGGTCGTGATCGCCTCCACCGGCGCCACCGCCCATCCGGCGTTCCCCTCCTACTGCACGGTTTCGGTCGTCTGCGAGGCCGAGAACGCCCTGCTGCCGGGATCGGCCTCGACCGGGTACGACCACACCGGCTACACCGGCAACGGGTTCGCCGCCGGCCTCGAGAGCACCGGCAGTGGCATCCGGTACGACGTCGACGTGCCCACGGCCGGCAGCTGGCGCCTCGCCGTCCGCTACGCCAACGCCGTGGGCAGCGACAACCAGAGCACGACCCGCACCCTGACCGCGCACGTCGACCAGGCCACCGGACCGCGGTTCAGCCTGGCCCCGACCGCCTCCTGGGACACCTGGTCGACGGCGTCGGTCACCGTCACCCTGCACGCCGGCGTCAACACGATCGCCGTCACCCAGGACGCCGGCGACTCGGGCCGGGTCAACCTCGACAGCCTCGCGGTCACCCCCACCAGCACGACCGCCTACCCGGCGCCGGCCACCGACCTGCTCGCCACCGGCTACGGCGCCGGGCCGAACAGCCAGCTCGGCGGCTGGTACCGGTCGCTGGACAACCTGCCCGGCGGCCTGCCCCAGAACCTGCATCCGGGCGTGCTCAACCGGGGCGGCTGGTATCTGCTCGACGACAGCCGCACGGCGTTGCTGCCGCTCAAGGACCGGGCGAGTCACGGCACCCGGCCCTATCAGGACGGCTACTTCTTCGGCTACGGCCAGAACTACAAGCAGGCGCTCAACGACCTCAACGCGCTCACCGGCAACACCGCGCTGCTGCCGCAATCCGCGTACGGCGTCTGGTTCTCCCGCTTCTGGGGTTACAGCACTTCCGACTACCAGAACACGTTGTTGCCCGCCTTCCGGAACAACTTCACCCCGATCGACTGGCTGGTGGTCGACACCGACTGGAAGAAGCCGGTCGAGTGGAACGGCTGGAACTGGAACACCGACCTGTTCCCGGACCCGGCGGGGTTCCTGAACTGGACGAAGCAGATGAACCTCGACGTCTCGATGAACATCCACCCGGCGATCGACAACACCGACCCGAAGTTCCCGGCCGCCAACGCCGCCGCCGGCGGTCTCGGCACCCAGTCCGACGGGCGCACCCACTTCTTCGACTGGGCCAACCCCGCGCACCTGGCCGCCTACCAGGGCCTGCATCAGCCGTTCGAGCAGCAGGGCGTACGGGCGTGGTGGCTGGACTACTGCGGCGGGTGCGGCGCCTCGATCTCGTCGAACCCGCACATCGGCGCCGACAACCTGATCAACCAGGCGTACGCCGACCACGACACCGCCCGGGGCCTGCGCGGCTTCGCGTTCAGCCGGATCGGCGGCACCGAGCACGGCACCGGCGACAGCAGCAGCTTCGCCTCCGGCCCGTGGTCGGAGCGGCGCAACTCGCTGGCGTTCACCGGCGACACCTACTCCACCTGGGACACGCTGGCGTACGAGGTGCGCTACACCGCCGGGATGGCCGGGGCCGGGCTCACCAATGTCAGCCACGACATCGGCGGCTTCCACGGCGGGCACCTGGCCGACGACATGTACGCCCGGTGGGTGCAGTTCGCCACGTTCCAGCCGGTCGACCGGCTGCACTCGGACCACGGCGACCGGCTGCCGTGGGACTACCCGGGCGTGGCGCAGGCCAGTGCCCAGCGGTTCCTGCGGCTGCGCGAGGCGCTCGTGCCGTACACGTACACGATGGCCCGTCAGGCGAATCAGACCGGCGTGCCGATCGTGCGGCCGATGTACCTCGACCACCCCGCCCAGGAGGCCGCCTACTCGGCCACCGGCGAGTACATGTACGGCGACAACCTGCTGGTCGCGCCGATCACCTCGGCCGCCGGCTCGGCCTCGGTGTGGGTGCCGCCGGGCACCTGGACCGACTACTTCACCGGCGCCGCCTACACCGGCCCGGCGACGGTGACCATGACCGCGCCGCTGTCCCGGATGCCGGTGCTGGTCAAGGCCGGCGGCGTGGTGCCGATCCGCACCGACTACGTGCACAACCAGAAGCAGAGCCCCGCCACCCAGCTGACGGTCAATGTCGCCGCCGGCGCCAACGGGACGTTCTCGCTGTACTCCGACGCCGGCGAGGGCACCGGCTACAAGTCCGGGCAGTTCACCACGACGCCGCTGTCCTGGACCGACGCCACCCGCACGTTCACCGTCGGCGCCACCACCGGCAGCTACCCGGGCGCGCCGGCGAGTCGCACGTGGACGCTGCGGCTGGCCAACAGCGCGGCGCCGACCGCCGTCAGCGTCGACGGCACGCAACTGCCCGAGACGGCGTGGTCCTACAACCGCGACAGCCGTACGGTCACCGTCACCACCGGCGCGCTGCCGGCCGGCGCCGCGCACACCGTCACGCTGGCCGGCGCCGCCACCGACAACCCGGCGGCCGGCGAGGTGATCGGCGTCGGCGGGCTCTGCCTCGACGTCCGCGGCGGGACGGCGGCCGAGGGCCAGCCGATGCAGGTCTACACGTGCAACCACACGGCCGCCCAGCAGGTCTCGCACGCCACCGACGACAGCCTGCGGGTGCTGGGCCGCTGCATCACGGCGGCGGCCGCGGTCACCACCACGACCTGCGCCGGCTCGCCCGCTCAGCAGTGGACGATCCGGCCCGACGGCACGCTGCGCAACCCGGCCTCCGGGCGCTGCCTCGACGTGCCCAACTCCACCACCACACCGGGAGCGGCCCAGCTGCAGATCTACGACTGCCTGCGCACCGACGGCCAGGTCTGGCGGCTGCCGCCGGGGCCGGTCACCGGCCCGGGCGGCCTCTGCGCCGACGTGGCCGGCGCCGACCCGTCATCGGCGACCCCGATCCAGCTCTACACCTGCAACAACTCCGACGCCCAGCGCTGGTCGGCGCCGGGCGACGGCAGCGTCCGGGCGTTCGGCAAGTGCCTCGACGTCGCCAACGCCGGGACGGCCAATGGGACCCGCGTGCAGCTGTTCGACTGCAACGGCAGCGCGGCCCAGGCGTGGACCGCCCGTGACGACGGAACCCTGTTCAACGCGCGCTCGGGCCGGTGCCTGGACGACCCGAACAACGCCCGGACCGCGGGCGACCTGCTCCAGATCTACGACTGCAACAGCTCGGCCGCTCAGAAGTTCACGCTGCACTGACCGCGGTTCCGCCGATGCCCCTGCCTTTGTACGGTGGTCGTACGGCTTCCACCGTCGGCGACGGGCAGGGGCATGGTGGAGTTCGGGATCCTCGGACCGCTCGAGGCGGCGGTCGACGGGCGGCAGCTGGACCTGGGCCGCCCGAAGCAGCGCGCCGTCCTGGCGATCCTGCTCGTCCACGCCAACCGCACCGTCTCGCTGGAACGGCTCGTCGACGAGCTGTGGGGCGACGAGCCGCCGGCCCAGGCGATCGCGTCGCTCCAGGCGTACGTGTCGCACCTGCGGCGGCTGCTCGAGCCCGCCCGCGAGGTGCGCGCGCCGGCGCATGTGCTGATGAGCCGGCCGCCCGGCTACCGGCTCGCGGCCGGCCCGGCCGAGCTGGACGCGTCGCGGTTCGAGGCGCTCGCCGCCGACGGCCGGCGGCTCCTGGACGCGGGCGATCCCGGCCGGGCCGTGGCCGCGTTCGAGCGGGCGCTCGCGCTGTGGCGCGGCGACGTGCTGGCCGACTTCCCGGACGCGCCGTTCGCCCGCGCGGAACGGGCCCGGCTCGGCGAGCTGCGCCTGGCCGCGCTCGAGGACCGGATCGCCACCGACCTGGCGCTGGGCCGCCACACGGTCGTCGCCGCCGAGCTCGATCCCCTGATCGGCGCCTACCCGTACCGCGAGAGGTTGCGGGGGCTGCGCCTGCTCGCGCTGTACCGGTCCGGGCGCCAGGCCGAGGCGCTGAGCGTCTACCGGGAGACCCGCCGCATGCTCCGCGACGAACTGGGCGTCGACCCGAGCCCCCAGCTGGAGGCGCTGCACCGGCGGATCCTGACCCAGTCGCCGGAGCTCGACCGGCCCACGCCGCCCACGCCGCCCAGGACGCTCCTGGCCGCCGGCAGTGATCGGCCCTCCGATGGGGACGGCACGCTGGTCGGCCGGGCCGAGCCGTTGACCGCCTTGGAAGCGGCGCTGTGCGCGGCGGCCGGCGGGCGGGGCCGGCTGGTCGTGCTCTCCGGCGAGCCCGGCGTCGGCAAGACCCGGCTCGCCGACGAGCTCACCCGGCGGGCGACCGGCGTCGCGGTGGGATGGGGCCGGTGCGGTGAGGAGCCGGGGACACCGCCGTTCTGGCCGTGGACCCAGGTGCTGCGCGGCCTGCTCGAAGACGTGCCGGCCGCCACGCGGGATGCGCTGCTGGCGCCGTTCCGGCCCGAGCTCGGCGCCGTCCTCCCGGAGCTGGCCGCCACCGGGTCACCGCCGGCGCCGGTCGTGGACGTCGAGGTGGTCCGGTTCCGGCTGTGCCGCGCGGTGGCGGGTCTGCTCGGCCACCTGGCCGCCGCGCGTCCGCTGCTGCTGGTCATCGACGACCTGCACTCCGCGGACGCCGGCTCGCTGCGGCTGGTGCCGATGCTTGCGGCCGAGCTCGGCGCCACCCGGATGCTCGTGGTCGTCACCTACCGCGACCCCGGTCCGGCCGACCGGGCGGTCTTCGCCGACACGCTCGCGGCGCTGGCGCGTGCGCCCGCGGTGGAGCGCGTTCCGCTGCGCGGGCTGACCCGCGACGACGTGCGGCGGCTGATGACGGCCCGGCTCGGCGCGCGGCCGGACGACCGGCTGGTACGGGTGGTGCACGACCGCAGCGCGGGCAACCCGTTCTTCGTCGTCGAGCTGGTGCGGCTGCTCGGCAGCGAGCGGCGGCTGGCCGCGGCGGAGCGGGCCGCGGCGCACGAGGTGCCCGCGGGCGTACGCGACGTGCTGCGCCGCCGTCTCGCCGGGTTGCCGGACCAGACCCGGGCGATCCTGCTCGTGGCCGCCGTCGTCGGGCGGGAGTTCGCCCTCGAGGTCGTCCGGGACGTGGCCGGCCTGGACGACGAGACGGCGCTCGACGCGGTCGAGGCGGCGCTGCTGTCCGGCCTGGTGGCCGAGGAGACGACGGTGGGCCGGTTCCGGTTCACGCACGCGCTGGTGCGGGAGGCGATCTACCAGGACGTGAGCAGCGTGCGGCGGGCCCGGCTGCACGCCCAGGTGGCCAGGACGGTGGGCGCCGGCGAGCACGCGGGCACCCACTGGTGGCTCGGCGCGCCCGTGGTCGGCGCCGACGTGGCGCTGCCGCACCTGCTGACCGCCGCCGACCACGCGCTGGCGGCGCTGGCGCACGAGGAGGCCGAGCAGCACCTGACCCACGCCCTCGAGCTGCTGGGCGGCGAGCCGTCGTCGCCCGGGCGGGCGCGGGCCGAGTTCGACGTGCACATGCGGTTGGGCACGCTCTTCGCCCAGCTCCACGGACCCCGGTCGGCGCCCGGCCAGGCGGCCGTCTCGCGGGCCCGGGAGCTGGCCGAGGGGCTGGTCGACGGCCCGGCCACGATCGCCGCCTACCGCAGCCTGTACGAGGTGGCGGTGGCCCGCGCCCAGCACGCCGAGGCGCGTGAGCTGGCCCGGCGGATGCTCGACGTCGGCCGGCGCGCGGACGACCCGGCCTCGCTCGCGCTCGCCCATCTGGCGCTGGGCCGCACGCTGTGGTGCGCCGGCGAGCCCGGCCCGGCTCGCGAGCACCTCGACCGGAGTCTCGGCCTCGCCGCCGCCGTCCCCGACCTGCCGCACGAGGCTCTGCCGCTCGGCATCACGGCCCGACTCCAGCTCGCGCCCGTGCTCGACCTGCTGGGCCACGAACGGGAGGCGGCGGAACAGGTGGAGGTCGCCATCGCCGGTACCCGCACGATGGCCCCGCTGATCCGCGCGGGCGTGCTGACCAGCGCCGCGCTGATCGGCGCCCTGCGCCGGGACGTGGCCACGGCCGACGCCCACGCGCGCGAGGCGCTCGAGCTGGCCCGGCCGCTGCCGGCCTGGTTCAGCTACGCGGCGGCGGTCCGGTCGTGGACCCGGGCCCTGAACGGCGACCCGGCCGACGGCGCCCGCGCGCTGCGGGAGAACCGGGAGGAGATCCAGTCGCGGGGCGCGCGACACCTCGTCCCCTGGGTGGGCGGGCTGCTGGCCGAGGCGGAGCTGATGGCGGGGAACGCGGCGGAGGCGCTGCGGCTGCTCGACGAGGCCACCGCCGAGGTGGCCCGCACCGGCGAGCGCATGTACGAGGCCGAGCTGCACCGGCTCCGGAGCCGCGCGCTGCTGGCGGCCGACCCGCCGCGTACCGCCGAGGCCCACGCCGCCGTGTTCGCGTCGCTGGCGGTGGCCCGCCGGCAGGGCGCCACCCTGCTCGTCCGGCGCAGCGCCGGCGACCTGCACCGCTTGGCAGCGACTTGACGGCCCGATCGCCCGTGCCAAGCCGCCGTCAAGCCCGCCCCATGACTCTCGGGGCAAGAACGAGCGGCCAGGAGGTCATCATGAGCAGCCCCACCGCGGACACCCGCAAGGTCACCGGCGAGCAGCGCGTCGCCAAGGTCTTCGGCCTCACCGGCGACAACTGGGCCCGGCACGCCAACCCGATCAGCGTCGCGACGCGGTTCGCCGTGCTGCCGCTGCTCGCGCTCTCCATCTGGAGCCGCGACTGGATCGGCTGGTGGTGCCTGGCGCCGATCGTCCTGTCGCTGATCTTCATGATGGTCAACCCGCTGTTGTTCCCCAAGCCCCGCTCCACCCGCAACTGGGCGTCGCGGGGCGTCTTCGGCGAGCGGGTCTGGTCGGAACGCACCACGGTGCCGGTGCCCAGCCAGTTCAACTACAAAGTTCTGCGGGTGACGTACGCGATCCAGACCGCCGGCGCCGTGGCGCTGGCCTACGGTCTCGTCCGCCTCGATCTGATCGCCACGATCACCGGCCTGGTCATCCTCCAGACCGCCAAGGCGTGGTACATCGACCGCCAGGTTCTGCTCTTCGAGGACATGAAGACGCGCCACCCGGAGTACGCGGCCTGGGAGTACTGACTCAGATCTCCCGCGCCAGCCAGCCGATGGGGAGCGCAAGCGCCGTCCGGAAGCCGGCCCGGCGCAGCAGGTCGGTCGCCGCGTCGTCGCCCGGGCGGTGAGCGGCCACGATCCACTCCAGACCGCGCATCCGGCCGCCGTCGGCCACCTCCCGCAGCAGGCGCCCCCACCGGCCGGCCGCCCCGGCCCGCACCGCCAGCGCCCGCAGCTCGGTGACCCGCGCCGACAGCGGAACGATCGCCGCCGCGCCCTCCAGCGCCACCTCGGGTGCGGCGGTGAGGTTCCACAGGCCCGACCACGGTTCGTCGCCGGTCAGCCGCGGCGACCGGTACGCCGGGCCACCCTCGTCGAGCAGGCCGCGCGCCCGCGCCGGCTCGGCCGGCCCGGCGAGCCGGCGGAACACGATGCCGGGCGGCAGATGGTCCACGGCGGCATCGTGGCGCTCGTCCCTTGGCGGCGAATTGACGGCCCGGGGCCGCGGCGCCAAGCCGTCGTCAAGTGCGGCGCCCGACCATCGGCCCATGACTGCCGCCCTGCCCGAGCCGACCGGCCCGCACGCCGTCGGCCGCACCGTCCGGGCGTGGACCGACCACGCGCGCACCGACCCGTACGCGTCCCCGCCCGAGCCGCGATCGCTGGTGACCTGGATCTGGTATCCGTGCCGCCCGGCCGGAGCCGCGGCCGTCGACTACCTGCCGCCCGCCTGGCGACCCAACGCCGAGATGCTCGGCATCGACACCACGGGCCTCACCGCCCGCAGCGCCGACGCGCCCCCGCCGGCCGGCGACTCCCTGCCGGTGGTGCTGCTGTCGCCGAGCGGGTTTCCGCCGCTGCTGCTCTCCGGAACCGCCGAGGAGCTGGCCAGTCACGGTTTCGTCGTGGTCGGCGTCAACCACACGTACGAGACGGCGGTGACGGTCTTCCCCGGCGGCCGCACCGTGCCGATGAACCCGGCCGCGATCGCCGGCGCGCTCGGACCGCAGGCCGGCGACCATCGCGAGGTGTTCGAGCGCCGCGCCGAGCTGTGCCGGTACAAGGCGGCCGACCTGGCGTTCCTCGCCGACCGGCTGGCCGGCCTGCCCGCCGGCGACATGCTGGCGGGGCGCCTCGACCTGAACCGGCTCACCGCGGCGGGCCACTCCTTCGGCGGCGCGGCCGCCCTCCAGTGGTGCCGCGACGACCCGCGGTGCACCGCGGCGGTCAACCTCGACGGCGCACTGTGGAGCGAGGTAGGCGAGCTGGGCCTGAAACGGCCGGTGCTTCAGGTGCTGGCGCCGCACCCCGAGTTCGACGTCACCCCGGACGAGGCGGTGGCGGCGGGCATCGCGCCCAGCCCCGAGTGGTTCGCGGCCGAGCGGGCCATCACCCTGGACGGCTGGGCGACCGTCGACCGCACCGGCGCGCCCGCCTGCACCGTGCGGATCCCCGGGGCCACCCACCTGAGCCTCATGGACATCCCGTTCCTGCCGCTCGCGCCGGGCTCCCCGGCGGCCCCGATGCTCGCCCGCACCACGATCGAGCCCGGCCGCATGCTCGCGGTCACCGGCACGCTCGTGGTCGCGTTCCTCACCGGCCGCGACATGGCCGGCGTGCTCGCCTCCGAGGAGATCAGTGACCGTATTTGCTGAACGGGACGTTCCAGTCGCCCAGGCCGTCCCACACCGGTAGCGACTTCGGGCTGTTCTTGACCTCGACCACGTCGCCGACCAGGAAGTTCTCGTAGACCCACTTGGCGTCGGCGGGGCTCAGGTTGACGCAGCCGTGCGAGATGTTGGCCCGGCCCAGCTGGTGGTTCCACGGGGCCGAGTGCAGGAACTCGCCCGAGTACGAGATGCGGGTGCAGTACTCGACGATCTCGGGCGCGTAGTAGTACGGGTTGGTCGGGTCGCTCACGCCGTAGCTGGCCGAGCTCATGCTGTGCGTGCGCTCCTTGGACAGCACCACGTGCGGGCCGTTCTGCGTCCAGAAGTGGATCTGGGTGCCGTCCGTGGTCTTCGTGTAGCCGCCGCGGCCGTTGCTGCACGCCATGTCCCGCACCATCTTGCCGTCGACGTAGACCTTGGTGTGGTGGGTCTTGTTGTCGCTGATCGCGACCAGGGCCCGGCCGACGGTGAAGTGGGTCTTGGAGTTGGACGCGCCGTAGACGCCCTTGCCCAGGTTCACGCCGAGCGCGTCGACGCTGACCTCGACCTTGGTGCCCTTGGCCCAGTACTTGGCCGGCCGCCAGTGCACGAGCTTGCTGTTGACCCAGAAGAACTTGCCCTCGACCGACGGCGTCGTCTCGACCTTGATCGCCTTCTCGGCCGCGGCCTTGTCGGTCACCGTCTTGTTGAAGGCGACGATCACGGGCTGGCCCACCCCGTACGTACCGCCGGTCTTGAGAATTCCCATGCCGTTGGCCTGGAAGGTGACCGCCGCGACCGAGGTGGGCTGGATCGTGGTGAAGGTGGACGTCTTCTCGACCGTGGTGCCCGCGCCGTCGACGATCGAGGCGGTCACCTTGTACGTCTTGCCGTAGGAGAGGTTGCCGGTCGACTTCCAGGTGACCCCGTCGTCCTGCACCGCGCCGCTGACCTTCTTGGCGCCGGCGGCGACGGTGACCGACTTCAGCTTGCCGCCGTCGACCGAGACCGTGACCTCCTCGGTCGGCAGCACCTTGGCCGCGCCGGCCGCGGGCGAGACGGTCAGGTTGACCGGCGGCGGGGGCGGCGTGTTCCAGGTGCCGACCGGCTCCGTGCTCGCCGATACCGAAGGAGTGTCGGCCTTCGCCGCGGAGCAACCGGCCGCGGTGAGGCCGGCGGCGGCGCCGAGCGCGCCGAGGAGAACACTGCGTCGCCGAATCATTGACTTCTCTCTCGACTCTCTCGACTTCTCTCGGAGAGGACTACGGCCGGGCGCATCATATAGATCAATGACGCCCGGCGCGATCCTGCTTCTTATGACGGGCGGCGACCCCGGTTTCGTTGCAACCCCTACGGCGCCGTCTGGCCCGGCCGATCGACGATGACCATCTTGCGGTAGATCACCTGTCGGAAAAGATCGCCTTTGTGGGTGTACGAGGTGCCGTCGTCCCCGCGATTGACATGGTCGGCCACCGCGACCAGTCGCTCGCCGATCAGCGTGTAGGTCTCCTTGTCGAACAGCAGCTCCTGCGACAGGTAGCCCTCCTCGATCCGGCCCAGCCCGATCGCCGGCCGGCCGTCGAGGTTGACGGCGTCCGGGTTGATCCGCATGCCCGGCTGCTCGGCCAGGTAGCGGTAGATGGCCGCCTTGACCTCGGGCGGCAGCACGTACTGCCCGGCCATCGCGTCGGGATCCTGGGAGACGCCGCCCTCGGGGTGGTCGAGGAACGCGTCGATCTTCGCGGACGACGTCAGCTTGACGACCTGCGACCACGGGATGAACGCCCAGTTGCTCTGGTTCTCGCCCTGCTTGTGCACCTCGAGCTTGCCGTTGCGGAGCCGGCCCTGGACCTGGCCGTCGATCCGGTTCCACACCTGCACGGTCCGGTACTTCGCCTTGCCGGGCACCAGCGCGCCGTTGGGCTTCTTCGACTCGTACGCGGGCGGATTGCGCATTTCGCGGGTCTCGACGTACATGAACTGCGTCGGTTTGGGGTCGACCCACTTCTCCTGCTCGGCCGTCCACGCCGCGTTCTCCAGCACCTGGGCGGCGGACACGGGTTTGAGGTACGGGAGTTTCCTGGCCGCCGCCTCGGGCCGGCTCTGCCGCACGACCGGTCTCGCCGGGTCCGCCGGCCGGTCGATCGCGACGGCCACCGCGACCGCCGCCGCCGTGGCGACTCCCACCGCGATCGGCACCCGCCACCAGATTTTTCGCGATTTTTCCGGTTTCGGGGTGATGTGCTGCTGGAGCGCCGCCCGCGCCCGCTGCTCCGCGGCCGCCGACGGCGCCGCCTCCTCGAAGCTCTCCCGCAGAATGCTGATCTCGTCCATCACTCGTCCATCTCGATCTCGGCGCCGAGCGCCTGCCGCATCTCCTGTCGTGCCCGGTGCAACCGGGATCGGGCCGTGCCGGCCGGTATGCCCAGCGCCTCCGCCGCCTCCTGCTGGTTCAGCCCGGCCCAGGCCACCAGCAACAGCACGGCCCGCACCGGCTCCGGCAGCCGGCGCAACGCCTCGGCCAGCCGCCCCCGTACCGCTTCCGCGTCGAGCCGGCCCGCCACCGCGTCCGCGTGGCTGTCGGCCTGATCGCGCTCGCCGGCGCGGGCCAGCGCCTTGTATCGCCGGGTCTCGGCCCGGACGTGCCGCGCCACCAGGTTCGAGGCGATTCCGAACAGCCACGGCCGGGGGTCGCCCCGGGTGGCGTCGTAGCTCTGTCTTCGGTCGAACGCGGTCAGGAACGTCTCGGACGCCACGTCCTCGGCCAGGTCCGGACCGAGCCGCCGGGACACGTACGCGTAGATGTCCCGGTAGTGCCGGTCGAAGACCGCCGTGAAGTTCTCCGGCGCTCGCTGAGCAGTTTCCAGGTCGGTCACACCTGTACTTCGCCGATCGCGGGAAAAGTGTTCGCGGGCTCGATCTCCTCGAAGACCAGCAGCGTGCGAGTGCTGATGACGCCCTCCATCCCCTGGATCTCGTCGAGGACGATGCGGCGCAGGTCGGCGTTGTCCCGCGCCCGGACCAGCAGGATGACGTCGAACTCCCCGCCGACCAGCGCCACGTGCGCGACGCCGGGAAGGCTCTTGAGCGACTCCCGGATCGTCCGCCAGTCGGCCTGCCGCACGTTCAGGGTGAGGTATGCCGAGGTGCCGAGTCCACTGAGCACCGGGTCAACGTCGGCGCGAAAGCCGCGGATGACGCCGGTCGTGCGGAGCCGTTCGACCCGGGCGTAGGCGTTCGCGCGGGATATGTGCAAATTCTCCGCGAGCGTACGCATCGACATGCGCCCGTCGCCGGTGAGCGCGTCGAGGATGCGGTGGTCGGTCTCGTCGAGGGCGTCGGCCATCTGTCTCACTCCCCGCGGCCGGTACTCGTACCGGCTGGACGATTGGTCTTTGTTTTACGCTTTGCGTTGGACGTTTTCTCGACTTTGTTGCGGTTGTGGCGTGCGTTGGGCCCCGGACGCAGGATCTCACCATGACACTTGACCCGAGTCTCATGCTGCCGTCGGCCGATCCCGTCCAGCTGATCGACCCCTCGGGCGCGGCGACGGGCCGGGAGGGCTACCGCCTGCCGGACACCGAGGCGCTTCTGAAGGCGTACGGGGATCTGGTCGTCGCCCGCCGTTTGAACGAACAGGCGAACGCGCTCGTCCGGCAGGGGCGGCTCGCGGTCTACCCCTCCTCGCATGGTCAGGAGGCGTGCCAGGTCGCCGCCGCGCACGTGCTGGACGACGGCGACTGGCTGTTCCCGACCTACCGCGACACGGCCGCCGCGGTGGCGCGCGGCGTCGACCCGGTCGAGGTGCTGGTGCTGCTCAAGGGCGACTGGCACTCCGGCTACGACCCGTACGCGTCGAAGGTCGCCCCGCAGGCCACCCCGCTCGCCACCCAGCTGCCGCACGCGGTCGGGGTCGCGCACGCGGCGACGCTGCGCGGCGAGCCCACGGTCGTGATGGCGCTCTGCGGCGACGGCGCGACCAGCGAGGGCGACTTCCACGAGGCGCTGAACTTCGCGGCCGTGTTCAAGGCGCCCGTGGTCTTCTTCGTGCAGAACAACGAGTACGCGATCTCGGTGCCGCTGGCCCGCCAGACGGTCGCGCCGTCGCTGGCCCACAAGGGCATCGGCTACGGCATGCCCGGCGAGCGCGTCGACGGCAACGACGTGGCGGCGCTGCTGGCCGTCCTCGGCGATGCCGTCGCGCGGGCCCGGGCCGGTTTCGGGCCTCAGCTGGTGGAGGCGCACACGTACCGGATGCAGGCGCACACCAACGCCGACGATGCCACCCGCTATCGGGACGAGGCCGAGGTTGCCGCCTGGGTTTCGCGGGATCCCCTTACGCGGCTCGCTTCGTACCTCTCGCTTACTTCCGAGGCCGTTTCCTCATATGCGGAGGCGGCCGAGAAGGTGGCGGCACACACGCGGGCCGGCCTCAACGTCGACGTCTCGCCGCGGCCCGACGATCTTTTCGATTACGTGTACGCCCACCGCACGCCACAGCTGGTTTCGCAGGCGGCCGTCGTCGCCGACGAGTTGTCCCGCAGTCTTTCTGTCGCCTCGGAGGCCGGCCGATGACGCACGAGAAGCTGTCCATGGCCCAGGCGCTGAACCGGGCCCTGCGCTCCGCCATGGCCGAGGACCCGTCGGTGCTCGTCTTCGGCGAGGACGTCGGCCCGCTCGGCGGCGTCTTCCGGATCACCGACGGCCTGACCGCCGAGTTCGGCGAGACCCGCTGCTTCGACACGCCGCTGGCCGAGTCGGGCATCGTGGGCGTCGCCGTCGGCATGGCCATGAACGGCATGCGCCCGGTCGTCGAGATGCAGTTCGACGCCTTCGCCTATCCCGCCTTCGAGCAGATCGCCAGCCACGTGGCGAAGATGCGGAACCGGACGCGGGGGCGGGTCACGCTGCCGATGGTGATCAGGATCCCGTACGCGGGCGGCATCGGTGGCGTGGAACATCACTGCGACTCGTCCGAGGCCTACTACGCGCACACGCCCGGCCTGCACGTGGTCGCCCCGTCGAACCCGACCGACGCGTACTACCTGCTGCGCGAGGCGATCGCCGCACCCGACCCGGTCGTCTTCCTCGAGCCGAAGAAGCTTTACTGGTCCAAGGAGGAGGTCGACTTCGGCACCCCGGCCCCCGGCATCGGCCGAGCGGCGGTCCTCCGCGAGGGCACCGACGCCACCCTGATCGCGTACGGCCCATCGGTCCCGCCCGCGCTGGAGGCGGCCGAGGTCGCCGCCCAGGAGGGCCGCAGCCTCCAGGTGGTCGACGTCCGCTCGATCGTCCCGTTCGACGACGAGACGATCTGCGCCGCGGTGCGCTCCACCGGCCGCGCCGTCGTGGTGGCCGAGGCGCCCGGCTTCGCCAGCGTGGCGTCGGAGATCGCGGCCCGCGTGAGCGAGCGCTGCTTCCACTCGTTGTCGGCCCCCGTACGACGGGTTACCGGCTTCGACATCCCGTTCCCCCCGCCCAAGCTGGAGCACTTCCAGCTGCCCGGGGTCGACCGCATCCTCGACGCCGTGGACGACCTTCAGTGGGAGGACGCATGAGCCAGGTCTTCTTGCTGCCCGACCTCGGCGAGGGCTTGACGGAGGCCGAGATAGTCCGCTGGCTCGTGGCACCGGGCGACGACGTGGCGGTCGACCAGCCGATCGTCGAGGTGGAGACCGCGAAGTCCCTCGTGGAGGTCCCGTCCCCGTACGCGGGCCGGGTAGCCACGCTGCACGGCCCCGAGGGCGCGGTCCTGACCGTGGGCACTCCCCTGATCACCGTCGAGTCCCTTTCCGCCGCGGGCGAGGCGTACCGCGAGGAGGAGAAGGCCGGCTCGGGCAACGTCCTGATCGGTTATGGCACGCCGGGGGGCGCGGCCCATGGTCGTCGCCGCCGTCCGCGCGCGGCCGCCTCTTCCGCGGCGCCCGGGCCGTCCGCGGCATCGACGGTGTCCGCCCAGCCTGCGCCTTCTGTCCAGCCCGCGCCCGCCGCCCAGCCTGCGCCCGCGCCTGCTGCCCAGCTTGCGCCCGCCGCCCAGCTTGCGCCCGCGCCCGCCGCCCAGCCTGCGCCCGCCGACCAGCTTGCGCCCGCCGCCCAGCCCGCGCCCGCCGCCTCGTTGCCGGCCGCATCGCCGCCGCGCGTAATCTCACCGCTCGTGCGCGCGTTGGCCCGTGACCACGCCATCGATCTACGGTCAGTGACCCCAACCGGCGCGGGTGGCGTGATCACACGAGCCGACGTGCAAGATCGGATCGCCGCGGCGGCCGCGCCGCCGCCTCCCCCACCCTCGTTGGGTGGGTGGAATTTAACGCCCGGGTACGACAACTTCGGCGACTTGTCCACAGGCGCTTCGCGGCCGGCGCCGCCGACCGGCGGTGCCACAACCCACGGCGCGGCCACCAACGGTGCAACAACCGGCGCCACGAGCGACGGCGCCACCACCAACGGCGCCACCACCAACGGAGCCACAACCAGCGGCGCCCCAGCCGGCGGTGAGCGCCGCCTCCCGCTCAGCGGCTTCCGCAAGGCCGTAGCCGCCAATCTCTCGCGTAGCCGGGCGGAAATCCCCGAAGCCACCGTCTGGGTCGACGTCGACGCCACCGCGCTCTGGGAACTTCGGCAAGCCGAGCCCGCCGGGCCGGGGCTCATGGCCTACCTGGCCCGCTTCACGGTGGCGGCGCTCAAGGCGTACCCCGTGTTCAACGCCCGCCTCGACACCGGCCGCGACGAGATCGTCGAGCTTGCGGACATCAACCTCGGCATCGCGGTTCAGGGGGACCGCGGCCTCGTCGTGCCGGCCGTCATGAACGCCGGGCGGCTCACCACCACCGAGCTTGACGGGGAGATCCGGGCCCTCACCCAGCGCGCCCGGGAAGGGCGGGCCACGGCGGCCGAGATGGCGGCGGGGACGTTCACGCTCAACAACTATGGCGGCTTCCGGGTCGACGGCAGTGCGGCGATCATCAACCACCCGCAGGTCGCGATCCTCGGGTTCGGGCGGATTCTGGAGCGGCCCTGGGTTGTCGGCGGGGAGATCCGGGTTCGGCGGATCACGCAGATGTCGTTCGTCTTCGATCACCGGGTCTGCGACGGCGGGACGGCGGCCGGCTTCATCCGGGCGGTGGCTGACGCGGTCGAGAACCCGGCGTCGGTCATCCGGAGGCTGTGAGCCGGTACTCCTCCGGCGGCGACGCCATGAAGACGTGGCCGGAGACCGCGTGGCGACGCGTCGTGCCGGCCGGCTAGCGGGCGGGGTTGTCCCAACCGCGCAGCTCGGCGTCGATCTCGCGCCGATCGGCGGCGCGATCGCGCGAGTCCGCGGCCTTCTCGCGCGAATCGGCGAGCCGCTCCCGCTCGTCGGCGGTCGCCTGCCGGTGGTCGGCACGCTGATCCCGCTCGTCGGCGATCGCCTCCCGGCGGTCGGCACGCTGGTCCCGGTCGTCGGCCTCACCCAGCCGCCGCACGAGACGCCGCTCCCGCTCGTCGGCGCGTGCGCGAAGCGATTCCGCCGTCACATCGCGCAGGTCGGCCACGCTCGACCGTTCCTCGAGATCGATCTCCCGCTGGTCGGCCACGGCGTCCCGGCTGTCCGCCGCCGACTCGCGTTCGACCAGCAGTTTCTCCCGCTCGTCGGCCCGCCGCTCGCGGTCGGCGAGCCCGGACCGGCGACCTCCCTCGGCCCGCCGCTCGCGGTCGGCGAGCCCGGACCGGCGACCTCCCTCGGCCCGCCGCTCGCGGTCGGCGAGCCCGGACCGGCGATCTCCCTCGGCCCGCCGCTCGCGGTCGGCGAGCCCGGACCGGCGATCTCCCTCGTCGGAGCCCACGGCACAGATTTTCGCACAAAAGCCACCGGCGCAGCGATCACGCGGCGCCGGACAGGCGGATCGCCCCGATCTGGCCCTCGAGCCGGAGCGGCCCCGCCGCGTACGGGATGAGCAGCGTGTCGCCCCGCCGGAGCAACAGATCGTCGTTCTCGCCGATCAGGCGGCCCTCGCCGGACACCACGACCAGCACGGCGAAGCCTTGTGCCAGGCGATCACCCCCATAGAGGCGTCGGGCCGAGAAGAACTCGTCGGCCGCCTCGGGGAGCAGGCGCGCCGCATCGCCGCGGAGTCCCTCGATGCGCGACGGGCTCCATCCACCGCGGTCGACGCATTGCAGGGCCAGGTCGTAGCCGAGGCCCAGGTGACCGTCGGCGAGCCCGAAGTCCTCGTACTCCAGCAGCACCGAGAAATCCGTCGGCTCCTGCACCTCGACCAGCAGGATGCCGTCGCCGATCGCGTGCGGCAGGCCGGCCGGGCACAGGATCGCGTCGCCCGCCGCCACCGGGATCTTGTTGGTGGCCGCGAGCATCTCGCCGGACTTCTGCGCGCTCACCCAGCCGGCCAGCTCGCCGGCCGGAACATCACGATCAAATCCGAGGTGGACGTACGCGTCGGGCCGCGCCTCCACGATGACCCAGGCTTCGGTCTTCCCGTACGGCGAGGCCAGATGCGTGGTGGCGAACCGGCGATCGGGATGGACGTGCAGCGGCAGGCGCTGACCGGCGTCGAGGAGCTTCACCAGCACGCCGGTGTCGGCCCGCCCCGGGCCCAGCCACCAGCCGGGGTCGGCGGCGATCGCCTCGGCCAGCACCCGCCCGTCGGCCAGCGCCGAGAGCCCGGACGGCGCGAGCGCGAACCGGCTGGTCGTCGAGCCCACCCAGTCCTCGGGCCGGTCGGGCAGCGCCGGCCCGTTGCGGAACGCCGCGATCCGCCCGGCGCCGCGGTAGAACGTCTCGGGCTGGTTGGCGCCCAGAGCCTCGACCGTCATCAGAGTCCTCTCCTGCCCGAAACGGCGACCTCGGCGAGGAAGCCGCCGACGAACGTGTCTCCGAGACCGACCGTAGTGGGATTCGGGACGTCGAGCACGAATCCCGGAACACAGTGGACGACGTCGCCCAAACGAGATCGCAGCGCGGCGGCGAACGCGACCGACTCCGGGCGCCGAGGCAGCGAACGCACCCGCGCGACGTCTGCATCGGTGAAGTCGTCGCCGTGGCCGTACCGGGTGGCGGCCATGACCGTGCCGGTGTCGAGCGCGCCGGCGAAGTCACCGGCCCCGAGCGCCAGCGCCCAGTACTTCGTGTGCAGCACCAGCACCGGCACCGGGATCAGCGCGCGCACCGCGGTGAGCGCGTCGGCGACGTCGGCCGCGTCGAGCAGGTTCACCGGCCGGCGCAGGTAGGACTGGAGCTCGTCCTCGTTCAGCCCGTAGACGTCGATCGCGTCGAGCAGCGCTTCCCGGACCCGGCGGCTGAACGCCGGCTCGTGGTAGGCCGCGTCCTCGAAGTAGGTCACCGCGTCGGGCGGCAGTTGCCGCATGTGCTCCCGGAGGGCGGCCAGCCGCGCGTCCAGCTCGGCCTCGTCGCGCATGGCGTTGAAGCCGGAGATCAGGAAGACGGCGGCCTGGCCGAGCCGGTCGCCGAGGTCGTCGGTGAGCAGCATGCCGCCGTTGGCCGGGTCGTTCACGTAGATCAGCCGGTTCGGGAACGGCGCGTGGATGTCGATGTCGTTGGCCCGGACCCAAAGCCCCTTGTCGAACTGCACGATCAAATGCGGATGGAAGGTGTCCGCGGCGCCGCTGGTGATGTACTCGCCGTCCGGCGGCAGCAGCCGGCGGAACGTGTCGTTCACCGTGACCAGGTGCAGCGTCGACGGCACGCCGAGCCGGCTCATCAGCAGGCCGGCCCGCACCGACGTGCCGCCCAGCGTCTCCCGGTGCGGGAACCGGTTCGCGAAGGCCGACAGCGCCGGGGCCGAGGCGACGTAGTGCTCGCCGCCCCCGCCCCGGGCCACGTATCCCAGGATGGAGACCACCAGATCCCGTTCGCCGGCCACCTCGGCCGGCGGCGTAGGAAGTTCCGCGGCGACGATGCCGTAGTCGACGATCAGCTTCTCCAGGACCTCGGCGGTCAGCGTCAACTCGTAGTCGACGCAACCGCCGAGGCCCAGGAGTACACGGGAAGCGTCCGGCATGTCAGTACAGGGAGCCCTTGCCGTCGGCGCCGAAGAGCTCGATCTTCTGGGCGGCGACGACCTGCATGGCGCGAATGCAGGCGGGTTGGATGGCGTTGGGCTCGCGCAGCTTGGAGTCGGTGCCGAGCACCTCGCGCATCTTGTCGTGGTAGGCGACCTTGATGTCGGTCGAGATGTTGATCTTGTTGATGCCGATCCGGGCGGCCTCGCGGATCTCGTCGTCCGGGTTGCCGGAGCCGCCGTGCAGCACCAGCGGGATGCCGAGCCGGCCCTTGATCTCCTTGAGCAGGCCGAGCTTCAGCTCCGGCTTCAGGTCCTTCGGGTAGAAGCCGTGGAACGTGCCGATCGCGATGGCGAGGCTGTCCACGCCGGTCTGCTCGACGAACGTGACGGCGTCGTCGGGGTCGGTGTAGATGATCTCGGCGGCGCCCGCCTCGGCGTAGCTGTCGTTCCCGCCGATCGTGCCGAGCTCGCCCTCGACCGAGACGCCGAGCACGTGCGCGGCCTCGGTGACCTGCTTGGTGACCGCGATGTTCTCCTCGAACGGCTTGAGCGAGCCGTCGATCATCACCGAGGTGAAGCCGAACTGGAAGGCCTGGAGCATCTGGTCGAAGTCGGCGCCGTGGTCCCAGTGGATCGCGATCGGGACGCTCGACCTGTTGGCCCGCGCGGCGATGGCGGGGATCAGGTCGGCGCCGATGTGGCGGACCTCGTCGGGGTGGATGGCGACGATCAGGGGCGCGTTCGTCTCCTCGCTGATCTCCACGATGCCCTGGAACATCGCCCAGTCACTGATGTTGAAGGCGGGCACGGCGAAGCTGTGCGCGTTGGCGACATCGAGGATCGCCTTGCCGGTCGTCAGCATTACGGTGTTTCTCCTTAAAAGGGCTAGGCCTTGACGGCGCCGGCGGTGAGCCCGCCGATGAACCGCTTCTGGAACAGCAGGAAGAGGATCAGGACCGGGATCGAGCCGAGGATGCTCATCGCCATCATCTGGTTCCACTCGTACGAGTGCTGGCCCATGAGCAGCTGGATGCCGATCGGCACCGTGCGCATGTCGTCGGTGCGGGTCAGCGAGAGCGCGAACAGGTACTCGTTCCACGAGATCATGAACGTGTAGACCCCGACCGCGATCAGGCCGGGCACCGAGATCGGCACGAGGATCCGCCACAGCGCGGTCCAGCCGTTGCCGCCGTCGACCTTGACGGACTCGTCCAGCTCTTTCGGCAGGGTGTTCAGATACGCGGTGATCATGATGATCGCGTACGGGAGCGTGAACACCATGTGGGTGAGGATCAGGCCGGGATAGGTGTTGTAGAGGCCGAGCGCGACGACGAGCCCGAAGTACGGAATGACGAGGGTGATCGGCGGCACGGCCTGCACGCTGACGATCACCGCGTTGATGGTCTTCTGGAACGGGAACGTGAACCGGCTGAACGCGTAGCCGGCGAGCAGCGCCACCAGCAGCGTCAGGACCGTCACCGCGATGGCGACGATGTAGCTGTTGAGGAAGAACCGCAGCTGGGTGCTGTTGCCCAGGATCTCGGTGTACGCGTGCAGCGAGAAGCCCTTGGTGAGCAGCCGCGGCGGGTTCTGGAAGACCTCACCGTTGTCCTTGAACGACGTGGAGAGCATCCACAGCACCGGCAGTCCGGCGAACAGGCCGCCGAGGATCAGTCCGGCGATGACGCCCGACTTCGCGAGCCGGCGCCTCGTCTTGATGGTCGCCATCTCAGCGCTCCCTCTGCTGACGGACGTAGAAGAAGGCCAGGATCATCGTGAGCAGCAGCACGATCACCGCCGCCGCGGAGGCGGTCGAGAACTCGTACTCGCTGAAGGCCTGCTTGTAGGTGTAGGTGCTGAGCATCTCGGTGGTGTTCAGCGGGCCGCCGCCGGTCGTCATCCAGATCAGCGCGAACTGCTGGGACGTCCAGATCAGGTCGAGCACGGCCATGCTGATGATCACCGGGCGGAGCTGGGGCAGCGTGACGTGCCGGAACCGCTGGAACCAGTTCGTGCCGTCGACGGCCGCCGCCTCGTACAGGTCATGGGGGATGCCCTGGAGGCCGGCCAGGAGGCTGATCATGAAGAACGGGTAGCCGGACCAGATGTTGATGAAGGTGACCGCCCAGAGCGCCGAGCCCGGGTCGCCGAGCCAGTTCACGCCCTGCTGGATGAGGCCCAGGGTGTGCAGGACGTAGTTGACGACGCCGGACGGATCGAGCAGCAGCCGCCAGATGACCGCGATGACCGCGATCGTGAACAGCCAGGGCAGGATGTAGACGATCCGGAAGATGGCCTTGGTGACCCCGCTCAGCAGCGGCGTGTTGAGCATCATCGCGAACGCCAGGCCGAGCACCAGGTGAGCCACCGTGCTGACCGAGATGAAGATCGCGGTGTTCTTGATCGCGGCCAGGAAGTCGGCGTCGGTCAAAACCTTGGTGTAGTTGGCGAGCCCGGCGAACACCGAGTTGTCCTGGACGATCACGTTGTCCCGGAACGAATAGCTGATCACCATGGCGATGGGGATCACCATCAGGACCACGATCAGCACGATCGTCGGGGACAGATAGCCGTACGGGATCAGGCGCCGGGCCACCGTCTTCTTCACCGGCGCCGCCTGCTCGACCGGCGCGGCGGTCTTCGAGGCGATCAATGTCATGACTGACTGCTCTCCTTGGTCGGGGGGGGGGGGGGGGGGGGGGGGGGGGGGGGGGGGGGGGGGGGGGGGGGGGGGGGGGGGGGGGGGGGGGGGGGGGGGGGGGGGGGGGGGGGGG
>NZ_JBVJIU010000013.1:311689-327079 GCF_055586105.1 Actinoplanes sp. NPDC051537 | reverse complement strand
GGCGCCCCCCCCACCTGGAAACCCGACGGGGTGCTGGCCGCCCGGTGACCCTGTGTTTCTTTCCCGGCGCTCCGCTGGGCCGCGCGCAGGCGGCCCGGCGGAGCACCAGACCACCACCTACGTGACGAGAAGAAATGAGACCGATGACAACAGTCACCGCAGATACCGGCTCCACCACCTGAGCACCGCCACCGCACGCACGGCGGTCCGCGCCGGCCTCTGGGCATTGCCCGCGTACGGGCTCCTGCTCGGCCTGAGCACCCTCGCTCACCAGCCCACGGCGGTCGCCGGACTCGTTCTGACCACGGTCGCCCACGTGTTCCCGGCCGCGACCTTCGGCAGCGCGACGGTCGTACAGCCCGGCAACGCCCACGCCCACCTCGCCGGCATACCCGGGATGCCGGCGCTCAACGCCGATGCCGCCTCCGGGTCGGCGTTCTTCGCCACTGCCCTGACGGCCACGTTCTTCCTGATCGTGTCGGCCGTCGTGCTCGGCGTCGCGATCGCCCGCACCGACCGGAAGCTGCGCCGGCACGGCGCCGCATACGCCGTCCTGGTCACGCTGTTCGCGGTCTGCGGATTCGCGCTGAAGCCCATCCAGCCGTGGACCGGCTTCGCCCTTGCGGCAGCGACCGCAGTCCTCGCCGTCCTGCCGAGCTTGGAGACCTTCCTGCGCCGGTCGCCCCGCATCATTGCCACCGGAGCCTGACGGCGGCGGTTACTCGACAGGGCTGGCCGGGCTCCCGGTCGGCCCTGCCGCCGTCGATCGGCATCAGCGTGGCGGGGCGAACGCTGCGAGCAGCGTCGTGCTGATCAGGTCGGCGGCGGCATTCTCGCTGAGCCGGCCTGCGGTGATCTCCTCGGCGGCGCCGTGGATTACTTGGTAGAAGACGCTGACCATCCAGGCCGACGGCAGGTCGGCGCGCAACGTCCCGGCGGCCCGGCCCCGATCGATCAGGTTCTGCACCCGACTGAGGGGTTGGTGGTGGTGCTCGCGGATCCGGTCGGCCGGCAACTCGCGCTGTACGGCGTGCAGCAGCAGGTGGAACCGGTCGACGATCTGCCAACTGGCCCGGATCAGCCGGTCGAGGGCGGCCGTCTCGTCGCCGCCGAGGTCCACCGCCGCGAGGTTCTGTTCGGCCTCGTTAACGATGGCCGCGAATACGGCGTCCAGCAGCTCCGCCCGGGACGGGAAGTGGGTGTAGAGGGTGACCCGGCCGACGCCCGCGGTGCGGGCCACGTCCTGCATGCTCGCTGCCGGGTCGGTGCGCAGGCAGCGGGCGGCCGCGTCCAGGATGGCGGCGCGGTTGCGCTGGGCGTCCGCCCGCGGTGCCCGCGCCGCCGATGACGATCCGGCCATGGGGAAGTCCCTCCACACTTAATCTGAACAGCCATGTTCAGTTTAGCCGACGATTCGGCTACGCTAACCCGTACAATGCTGTTCAGTTTAAGGGGTTGTCATGGCACATCCGCAGCTCGCCGAAGCGCCGGTGCACCACCCGGCAAGTCGCCGGCAATGGCTGATACTCACCATGCTCTGCCTGGCCCAATTCATGGTCATCCTGGACGTCACCGTGGTGAACCTGGCCCTGCCCGATATCGCCGCCGACCTGCGCCTCGATCGGGCGGGCGCAACCTGGGTCGTCACCGCGTACACCGTCTGTTTCGGCGGCCTGCTGATTCTCGGCGGCCGGCTCGCCGACCTGCTCGGCCGCCGTGCCGTCTTCCTGGCCGGCATCGCCGTGTTCACCCTCGCATCCCTCGCCGCCGGCCTCGCCGGCCAGGGCGCCATCCTGCTCTCCGCCCGCGCCGCGCAAGGGGTTGGCGCGGCCCTGATGTCCCCAGCCGCCCTCGCGATCGTCTCCACCACCTTCACCGGACCGACGAAGCATCGCGCCCTCGCCGTGTGGGGCGCGATCGGCGGCACCGGCGCCGCCGCCGGAGTGCTGATCGGCGGCCTGCTCGTCACCGGACCCGGCTGGCACTGGATCTTCTTCGTCAACGTGCCCGTCGGCATCGCCGTCGCCGCCGCCGTACGCACCATGGTCGCGCTAGGCGAACGGCGGCCGGGCCGCCTCGACATTCCGGGCGCACTGCTGCTCACCGCGACCGCCGGCACGCTCATCTACGGCCTGGTTCACGCCGGCAACGACAGCTTTTCCGCCCCGGGCACGTGGCTGCCGCTCGCCGCGGCCGGGGTCCTCGCCGTAGCCGCCGCCGTCGTGCAACGCCGGTCGCCCGACCCGCTGCTGCCGCGCACGCTGCTGACCCGCCGTCCGGTGATCACCGGCATCGTGGTCATGTTCGCGGCATCCGGCCTGCTCATCGCCGCGTTCTTCCTCACCTCGATGCTCGTCCAGCACGGCTACCGCTACAGCCCACTGCAGACCGGACTGCTGTTCCTGCCGGTCACCGTCGCCACCATCGCCGGCGCCCATCTGGCCGGAACGGGGCTGCGCCGCTTCGGCGCCCGGCCGGTCGCCCTCACCGGCTTCCTCACGGCCGCTGCCGGGTTCGCATTGCTGTCGCGTACGGGGTTGGAAGACAGCCCGATCACCGCGCTGCTGCCCGGGTTCCTGCTCGCCGCGGCCGGGCTCGGTGCCGGTTTCGTGACCGCGTCGGTCACCGTCATGACCAGCAGCGAGCCCGCCCTGGCCGGCAACGCCTCCGGCATGCTCAACACTGGCCATGAGCTCGGCGCCGCCGTCGGCGTCGCCCTGGCCTCCACCATGGCCGCGGCCAGTCTCGAGCCGACCACGACTGCCACGATTATCGGGTTCACCGACGCCTACCTGGCCGGCGCCGTCGCGGCCGGAATCGCCGCGGTCGTGCTCACGCTGCTGCTGCCCGCCGGGCGGCCCTCAGCTACTGACCAGCCCATCCTGATGCATTGAGGCCGGCAACCGCCGCGGCCGGGCGCGTGGGATTCGGCCCGCCGCGGCGACGCCTCTTGTGGCGACGGCCGGGGGATGTCCCAGTACACGGGCGGGCCGGCCTCGGTCTCGTGGGTTTCCACAAGCAATGTGCCGCCCCGGGCCCATGTGGTGCAGGTCGCTGAACCAGAAGACGAGGTCACCCGGTTTGAGGTCGGATCGATCGACGGCCTTCGTGTCGGCCCACTGCCACTTGGTGTAGTGCCCGCAGCGACACCCCGGCGCTGCCTCAGGCGACCAGCGTCAGCCCGAGCAGTCATATCCGGAGGGCCCGGCCGCGGCAGCGAGCCCATCGGTCAGTGTGTCGAGCTCCTCCTTGTCGGCCGAGTACTTGTCCCGCAGCACGATTACGTCGCTGACCTGGGCGCGCTGCGACCGGGCCATGAAGTCCAGGTACGTCAGCAGCCGGAGCGCTCGCCCGTTGTGCTCCTGACGGCTTCGGCTGCCGCCGAACCGGTGGGTCCGTCGGCAGCCGATCGGCCCGATCTACTGCTGAGCGATGGTGGCGAAGCGGCGTAGCCGGAGGCTGTTGGCGACGACGAAGACTGAAGAGAATGCCATGGCGGCGCCGGCGATCATCGGATTGAGCAGCCCCGTCGCCGCCAGGGGCAGCGCGGCGACGTTATAGGCGAAGGCCCAGAACAGGTTGCTCTTGATGATCCGCAGCGTGCGACGGGACAGCCGGATCGCGTCGACGGCGGCCATCAGGTCTCCGCGCACCAGGGTGAGGTCAGAGGCCTCGATCGCGACGTCGGTGCCGGTGCCCATCGCCAGACCAAGGTCGGCCTGCGCAAGGGCCGCGGCGTCGTTGACGCCGTCGCCGACCATGGCGACGGCTCTTCCGTCTGCTTGGAGCCGCTTGACCGCGTCGACCTTGTCGGCCGGTAGGACTTCGGCAATGACCTGGTCGATGCCCACTTCGGCGGCCACCGCCTGGGCGACGGTCCGGTTGTCGCCGGTGAGCAGGACCGGGGTCAGGCCCAGGCGGCGTAGCTCGGCGACTGCCTGCCGGCTGGTCGGCTTTACGACGTCGGCCACTGCGATGATTCCGCGGACCGCTCCGTCCCAGCCGACCGCGATCGCGGTGCGGCCCGCCGCCTCTGCGGCCTGCTGCGCCTGCTGGATGTCGGCGGAGGTGACATTGCCCTCCTGCTCCACCAGGCGCAGACGTCCGACGACGACGTCATGGCCGCCGACCGAGCCACGTACGCCGAGTCCTTCGATGGTGGCGAAGCGGTCCACGGCGGGAAGGACTCCGGACGCCTCGGCGGCTGCCCGTGCCACGGCCTGGGCGATCGGGTGTTCCGAGGCGGTCTCCACGGCACCGGCCAAGCGCAGCACCTCGGCGGTGTCCTGCCCGTCCGCTGCCACGGTGTCGACAACGGTCATGCGGCCGAGGGTGACGGTGCCGGTCTTGTCGAGCACGACGGTGTCGATCGAGCGGGTCGATTCCAGGACCTCCGGGCCCTTGATGAGGATGCCCAGCTGAGCGCCGCGACCGGTGCCGACCAACAGGGCGGTCGGGGTAGCCAGGCCGAGCGCGCAGGGGCAAGCGATGATCAGCACCGCGACGGCGGCGGTGAAGGCCGCGGTCCAGCCCGATCCGGTGCCGACCCACCAGCCGAGCGTCCCGACTGCCAGCGCGATCACGATGGGCACGAAGACGCCGGAGATCCGGTCGGCCAGGCGCTGCACGGCAGCTTTGCCGGTTTGTGCCTGCTCGACCAGTTTGCCCATCTGCGCCAGCTGAGTGTCCGCTCCGACGCGCGTGGCCCGTACGAGGATTCGGCCACCGGCGTTGACCGTGGCGCCGACCACGGCGTCCCCGGCACCCACCTCGACCGGCACCGATTCGCCGGTCAGCATGCTGGCGTCGACCGCGGAGGTTCCTTCCTCGACGATTCCGTCGGTGGCGATCTTCTCGCCCGGGCGAACGACGAACCGGTCGCCGACGACCAGCTCGGTTACCGGAATGCGCCGTTCGATCCCGTCGCGCAGTACACCGACGTCCTTGGCGCCCAGCTCGAGCAGAGCGCGCAGGGCGGCGCCGGCCCGCCGCTTGGAGCGTGCCTCGAAATGGCGCCCGGCGAGGATGAACGTGGTGACGCCGGCGGCCGCCTCCAGGTAGATGGCGCCGGCTCCGTCAGTACGGACGATGTCCAGGGTGAACGGATGCGTCATGCCGGGCATGCCGGCCGATCCGAAGAACAGTGCCCACAGCGACCAGCCGAACGCCGCGAGGGTGCCCATGGAGATCAACGTGTCCATCGTCGCGGCGCCGTGTCGCAGATTGGTCCACGCCGCGCGGTGGAAGGGCAGTCCGCCATAGACCACCACCGGCGCGGCGAGAGTCAGCGACAGCCACTGCCAATACGTGAACTGCCAGGCCGGCACCATCGCCAGCACGACGACCGGAACGGTCAGCACGATCGAGGTCCACAGGCGGGTACGCAACGCTCGCAGCTCGTCGACCGGCGGCATCTGCTCGGCCGGGCCCTGCGACGGCGGCGGAGGCAGTTGCGCGGTGTAGCCGGTCTTCTCGACGGTCGCGATCAGGTCGCCGGGGGTGACCGCAGCGTCGTAGGTGACGCTGGCCTTCTCGGTGGCGTAGTTGACGCTGGCCGTGACCCCGTCCATGCGGTTGAGCTTCTTCTCGATCCGCGAGGCGCAGGAGGCGCACGTCATGCCGCCGATCGACAACTCGATCCGGTGGGGTGCTATCGGTAACGGCTTGGCGACGGATGCCATGCTGCTCTCCTTTACCCGTGGGTGTGCTCGCCGCTCACGGACGACGGGCCCGGCGCCGTCGCCGCTGACGCGGGGGCTTCGGCGGTCGCGGTGAACTCGGCGGTGTGTACCTGTCCGCCGTGCCGGAAGTCCAGGTACAGCCGATACGCGCCCGCGGTGGGAACGTCGGCATAGAAGGTGATCTCGGGTCCGGGCGGCGTGCGCCCGTCGCCGGGGACGCCATCCGGATGGACGTGCAGGTACGCCAGGTCGCCGTCGCGCAGGGCCACCAGGTGGCCATAGGCACCGAGGTACGGCTGGAGATCGGTGACCCGTGCGCCACCCTTGCTGACCGACAGCGTCAGCTTCGACGACGCGCCCGGGACGAGGTCGCCCCGCAGGCTGACCTGATACCCGTCGACCTCGGCGATCCGCGCCGGAGCGGGCAGGCCGACCGGCCGGTAGTCGCCCGGCGCGGGTACGTCGGCGCCCAGGGTCAGTCCTTGATCGCGTCCGGCCGGCCGGAAGTCGGCGAAGACCCGGTACTGCCCGGCGGCGGCCACCGCGAGTGGGATCGACCAGGTGCCGTCCGCGGCGATGCTGGGGTGCACGTGCTGGAATCCGGACAGGTCGCGGCGTACCACGATCAGGTGCAGGTCCTTGTCGTGGCTGGTGGTGTAGCGAGTGACCGGCGTTCCATCCGGCCCGGTGATCCGGAAGCGGAAGGGCCGCGGGTCATCCACGGACAGCGTGGCCGTCACCGGCGTGAGCCGGTAGCCGTCCTGGGCAACTTGAAGGCCCGCGGGGAGCGGGACGTCACCGGAGTCTTCGGTCGCGGTAGTGCCGTGTTGGGTGTGGGTGTCGGCTGGTTTGGTCGCCGCAGCGTTCGGGTTTCCGGCCGTGTGGCCGAGTCCGAGGGCGGCCGTGAACACGGCCGCCAGCCCGAGCGCGTAAGCACCCAACCTCAGTGGGGTGCGCATGACTACCTCACAAGGTCGTAGCCGGCCTCATCGACCGCCGCGGTTACCGCTGCATCATCGACAGGCTGCTCGCTGATTACGGTGACGGCGCCGTTGGCGAGGTCCACGTGGACGTCGGTGACGCCGGGGATCGCCGTGATCTCCGAGCTCACCGAGTTGACGCAGTGCGAGCAAGTCATGCCCGTCACGGTGTAGGTCTTCGTCGTCATGGGATCTCCTTCTCCGGAGCACGAACCGAGCCGTGCGTTTCGTCGATGACTATACCCATACCCCCCAGGGGTATCAATGGGAGTGCTCGTCGTCACAGGCTGGAAGTGATGTAAGACCAGCGATGCGGCATCGACCGAGTGCTTGTGAGCATCGCCAGGGTGTGCGCGTTACGAATATGACCCGAAGAGAGAAGCGATGACCCGCGCCGCTGCCATGCTCGACACCTATCCCGACGACGTCGGCAACTTCGACGAGAAGGCTCTCGTCGAGTGCGTCGAGTGCGTCGAGGCGTGTGTGGAGTGCGCTCAAGCGTGCGGCGACGTTTGCGACGCCACCGGACGCGTTCTGTCCCGGCGCACCGGCATGCCGACATGCCGACATGCCGACATGCCGACATGCACCAGCATTGCCGCGTGTGGGCCGAGGCCTGCCGTCGTTGCGAAGAGGCGTGCGAGCACCTGCTGACGGCGCTTGGCTGACGGCGGGTCAATCCGTCGCCGGCCGGGAACCCGAAGTTCCCGTCGCCGTCAGCCGGCGAGGATGGTGGCCTCGGTGCGGCCGGTGACCGTGCCGGACTTCCGGATGACCATGAGGTCGAGTTTGCCGTCGCCGTTCCAGTCGGTGACTGCCAGTTCGTGGCGGTCGTCGGTGGGGCCGGCAGCGGTGACACTCTGTTGCAGGTACTTTGCGAACGACGACGCCCCGTCCAGCACCCGCAGCTCGGTGTGCTTGCTGGCCGTCCCGGACTTCTGCACCACGACCAGGTCGGGTTTGCCGTCGCCGTTCCAGTCGGTCACGGTGAGATCGTGGCGGTCGTCGGTGAGGCCGAGGGCGGTGACGGTCTGTTGCAGGTCGGTTGCGAATGACGATGCGCCGTCCAGCACCCGTACCTCGGTGTGCCCGCTGGTCGTGCCCGATTTCTGGATCACGACGAGGTCGAGTGCGCCGTCGCCGTTCCAGTCGGTGACCGTCAGGTCGTAGCGGTCGTCGGTCGGGCCGAGGGGGGTAGCGGTCTCCAGCAAGTACGTCTGGAAGAAGGACGCGCCGTCGAGGACGCGCAGCTCCGTACGGCCGCTGGTCGTGCCGGACTTCTGGATCGCCATGAGGTCGAGTTTGCCGTCGCCGTTCCAGTCGGCCATCGAGAACTCGGTGTCATCGTTCGTCGGGCCGAGCACGGTGCTGGTGTTGAGGAGCAGACGCTGGAAACTCGACGCCGTTCCGGGCAGGGCGGGCGTCCCGTCGAGGATGACCACCCGGGTGTGCGTGCCGGGAGCATTTGCAGGCTGGACCACCACCAGGTCGGGACGGCGGTCGCCGTTCCAGTCGGCGAGCGTCATGTCGTGCCGGGTCTCGGTCGTGCCCTGACTGGTGGCGGTTGTCATCAGGACACGCTGGAAGGGCCCGGCCGGCTTCTTGACCGGAGCCGTCGTCGGCTTCGCGCGGGGAGTGGCCCGCTGCGGCCACAGCGCCGCTACGACCAGCTGCGCATCGTGGGTCTCCGGCGCGTACGCGAGCGGGTAGGCCGATCCTTGGACCCGCTGGCAGATCTGGCCGATGTCGCCGGACTGCCAGCCGGCGTACGGGTGCTTGCGCAGCATCGCGTTGAGGAACGCCTGCGTGGCGAATCGGGGGTCGACCAGCGCGCCCCGCTGTCCCCAGCCCTGGGAGGGTCTTTGCTGGAAGAGCCCGAGGCTGTCGTGGTCGACCTCGACGGTGTAGTTGTGCAGCGTGCTCTCGGTGATGGCCGCGGTCACCGCGATCGTCGCCGCCCGTTGATTCAGGCCGCGGGCTCGCACGTTGTCGACGATGGCCCTGGCGCAGGAGATGTTGTAGCCGGTCAGGGACGGGCCGAGGCGTCGCCCGTTCATCGCCGGGCGCAGTTGGCCGGCGATCACCTCGTCCGTGGCCGAGACGCCATCGGGTTGGCACGCCGCCGCTGAGATGCCGGCATTGAGCATCGTCGGGCCGGCCGTCGCCGCTCCAGCAGCGGTTAACAGGAGCGACCCCGTGGCAAGTGCTGCCGTCAAGATGATCGAGGACGGGCTTGCAAGTCTCACGATGAGGCCCCTTGATGCCGGCGACCTGCTGACCTCATCGGGCTTGCTGCCATGCTTTGATCCCCCGCGTTACGTGTGCTTTGTGTTCCGAACTTGCCAGAACTCGGCCGCGGCCGGAAGTTGTAGCCAGCTGGCAGCTTGCTGAGAAGGCCGCGGCGATGGACGTCGCCGCGGCCTCCCTCATCGGTCAGGGATCCGAGCTGTTACAGCTTGCTCAGCATGTCCTTCATCTCGGTGATCTCCGCCTGCTGATCCGTGACGATCTTCTTCGCCAGGGCCACCGCGTCGGGGTTGGAGCCCTGGGTGCTCTCCTGCTGCGCCATCTCGATGGCACCCTGAGGCGGGCCTGTCGCGGTATTGAATCTGGTTCAGCGCATCGCCGGACCGCTGAATGCGTCGAGCAGGGCGCCCGCGAAGTCCGCCGGGCGGGTGACGCAGCCGAGGTGGCCACCGGGCAGCTCGGTCAGGGGTAGACGGAGCCGTTCGGCGAGGTTCTGGGCCGCGCGGTAGCACGGGTAGCCAGTGCTTTCATGCCCAGCGGCGACGATCAGGCTCGCCCGGGCGGCGCTGAGGGCGTCGGCGTCGACGGTGCTGCGGGGATATTGGCGTAGTTCGTGCTCGAGCCAGTAGGCCGTGTTGGGAAGCCGGTAGGTGTCGCCGCCGGCGTGCTGGAAGGTGAAACGGTGTATGGCGCGGCGGTCGGCGTCGCCGAAGGTTTCGCTGGCGAAGCGATGCATGGCGGTGGGGATTCCGTCGCGACGATACGTCTCGTACACGTCGTCGAACAGCGCGATCCAGCGCTCGGCGTCCGGCAGCAGCGTGACCAGCGGCGGTTCGTGCGCGATCGTGGCGCGGCACACGGCGGGGTAGGTGGCGAGCAGCCGGAGGGCGACGATCGCGCCGGAGCTGTTGCCGAACACGATGGCAGGTTCGCCGAGGTGGTCGATCAGTCGGTGAAGATCGTTGGTGTCCGCGGCGAGCCGGTCAGCGGCGGGGGCAGCGGTGAGGACGCTACGAGAGAAGCCACGGCGGTCATAGGTGGCCACCCGGTAGCCGGATTTGGCGAGGTGGTCGGACAGGTCGGCGTACGTCTCGGCCGTCCCCTTCGCGCCGGGTACGAGGACGATCAAGGGACCGGTGCCGTGGACGCGATAGTGCAGCGCGCAGCCATCGAGATCGAGTGTGGACATGAATGCCTCCGAATCAGCGGGCACTCGCGCCGACCGGCGCGGTGTCGACGTGGGA
This sequence comes from Actinoplanes sp. NPDC051537, assembly GCF_055586105.1. Lineage (NCBI taxonomy): Bacteria > Bacillati > Actinomycetota > Actinomycetes > Micromonosporales > Micromonosporaceae > Actinoplanes > Actinoplanes sp. NPDC051537. The sequence goes on along the minus strand of NZ_JBVJIU010000013.1, from coordinate 316,927 downwards.
TCGGCGACCGGAGGAGACCCGGCCGCGCGGTTTGTAGACCGACAGGACGAGCGCGATGAGCAGAAGCCCGGTCGCCGCGGCTCCGGGCGTCACCGGCGACGCGGTGCGCAGCTGCGCCGTCGTGGTGTCCGGGTCGGCGGCCACCGTGGCGAGCATGCCGAGGGTCTGCATGTAGAGCAGCAGAACGCCGGTGGCGAAGAGGTTCATCACCAGCTTGAACAGCACCCAGTAATGACGCGCCAGGCCCCACGTGCTGCCCAGCGCCTGGACGAGACCGGAGAGCAGGCCGGCCACGCTGAGCGGCACGAGGGAAGACCAGCCGACCGGCTCGAGCACCAGGTATGTCGCCCGCACCACGCCTGGATCGGTGGCCACCAGCCCGACGACTCCGAGCGCAGGCGAGACGATGACCGCTCCCAGCCACCCCACCGACGTGCCGACGTGCAGGACGAGCGCGACCCTTCGCACAGGCGGACGCATCACCATCGCGGGCCGCCGACGACCGGGGCGGCGGGGCGCATGTGCCGGCCCGGCCCGTGCCCGGCGAGCAGCGCCACCACCAGCACCACGATCGCCCCTCCGACGATCGCGAATACCTTCACCCCAGCGCGGCGTTCCGGTCCGCGACGGTTCTGTCATCACAGCCCCGTTCTCTACTTTGCAAGACAGTCTGTCTCGTAGAAAGACAGTTTGTCTAGGAGGCGGCAGAGTGTACGGTAGCGAGGTGCCGAAGTTGTGGAACGCGACGATCGACGAGCATCGGCGCACGGTGCATGTCGCGATCCTGGACGCCACCGCGGCGCTGATTGCCGAACGCGGGTTGGCCGGGGTGACGATGTCGCAGATCGCCGCGGAGGCGGGGATCGGCCGGGCGACCTTGTACAAGTACTTCCCGGACGTGGAGGCGATCGTCGTCGCCTGGCATGAACGGCAGGTCGGCGAGCATTTGGCTCAGCTCACCGCTGCTGCCGGAAGCGTCGCCGACCCGGGTGAGCGGCTGCGCACGGTGCTGCTCACCCTGGCCGAGCTCAGCGGCGGCCGCCACCATGTCGCCGGAGCCGGGCACGGACCCGACCTGGCCGTGCCGCTGCACCGCGCCGAACACTTGCACGAGGCCCGCCACCAGCTGCATACGCTGCTCACTGAGGTAGTCGCCGCGGCCGCGAGGGCCGGCCACGTACGCGATGACGTTCCCGCCACCGATCTGGCCAGCTTCACCGCGCACGCGTTGGGCGCCGCGGCCGACCTCCCGGCAACGAGCCCGGCCCGGACGCGCCTCGTCGACCTCACCCTCGCCGCACTGAACCCGGTCCCGGAGGCCTGACCGGCCCGCGCAACAGCACGTGACCGGTGATCACCAACCGCGGGGGAACCGCCGGAGGTCATCTCACGTCGGTACAAAGACTGAACAGCGGATTGAACGGGAGATCCAGCCATGCGACGTGTGATGATCCTGGGCATAGTTCCGCTGATGTTGACCGTTGCGTGCGGCCACCCGGACGCAAGTGGTTCTCCGGCAGCGGCGGCCGGTGTGAGCAACTCCCCGGCCGGGACGCCGAGCCGGGACGCACAGATCTTTTCCGCCGTGCTCCGCCGGTACCTGACCACGCCCGGCGAAAACAGCAATCTGCCGTCCGGCCACGTCTTCGTGCTCGACTACGCGGATGTCGACGCCGCGGACCCCATGAGGACAGCGAAGTCCGATCAGGCTGTCCCCATTGCTCCGGTGGATCAACTGGCCATCGCCGCAGCCACACGTGCTGTTGCGGCCATCCGCTTCATTTCTTCGCGCGACGCCGTGCTCGAGAACCGTGCCGGCTGCCCGACGGTGCGGGACAACGGAATCGCCATCCTCCTGGGGCGGCCGGTCACTTCCGGCAGCGAGTTCCACGTCGGGATCAACGGCTTCGCGGCGTGCTTGGGGGCGACCTGGCACACGTACGTCCTGGCCAACAAGGCGGAAGGTTGGGTCGTCACCGGAACGGTGGGCCCCGTCGCGATCTCCTGACTGTCGGGATGAAGGGTTGGCGACGGTCGGTCCGCGGACGACAACGTACAGTCGAGCAAACCTTTACGTAGCCATAAGCCTGCCCGTGCGGCTCGCCCGGCACTGGTATCCGTCGCTACGGTATGCGCCGTGACATCGGCCCCGACAATCGGTCAGCGCCTCGCTCGGCTGCTGCTGCTGGTCGTCACAACACTCGGGGTAGCCGCGCTGCACACGATCGGCCACGCCGCGATCATCGAGCCGGCGCACCACCCAGTCTTTCAGGTCACGTCGCCGGTGATCGGTTCCCCGGTTACCGACGACTCTGACTGCTGCGGCGGTGACGGCTGCACTCATCTGGCGGCCATGCCGGCCAGCAGCCGCCACACGCTTCCCTGGTGGGAGGCGTGCGTAGCAGCCCTGATCATCCTGGCTCTGGGCGCGGTTGCCTCGCGCCCGCGCCGGCGCACCCGCGCCTCGGCCGGCGCCATAGGTGCGCCCTCCCGACGGCCACCGCCGCCGTCGAAGGCGGCGCGGCCGCTGGGTCTCGCATTGACAACAGGCACGGTTCTGCGTACGTAGGCGAGCCGTCGGTGAATCGGTTCTCGAGTGCCGCTCTCACCGCCGCAAACCGCACCTCATGTTCGGGTGCGCCATCCCCGTTGCTCCATGCTCACCGCAACCCGCGCGCCGACCTGTCGTCGAGCGCTTGGCCGGCAACCCCCGCCGGCACTGAACGGGCGACGTGGTGGGCTGAAGGAAAGGACATCGTCTTCGTGCCTCACCGCAACCGAACCCGCGCGGCCCAGCTGCGTTCCTGGACCGTCGCGGCCCTCGCCGCCGTACTGAGTGCTGGCGTCTCGGCCGCTCCGGCCCACGCCGAGCCCTCCCCGGCGCAGGTCGAGAAGCAGATCGACACCGCGTGGAACCAGCTTGAACCGGTGATCGAGCAGTACAACCGCACGCACGCGTTGCTGCAGGAAAAGCGGACCGAACAGAAGAAGCTCGCCGGTCGGCTGCAGCCGCTGCAGTTGCAGGTCGACGTGGCGCTGTCGCAGGTCGATGGGTTGGCCACCCGGGCGTACATGCAAGGCGGCCCACCCGGCCTGGGCAGCATGCTGCTCAGCGGCAACGCCGCCGACCTCACCGACAAGCTCACCTACGTGGACTTCATGGCCCGCTCCCAGCGCGCCCAGATCAGCGATGTCATTGCCGTGCGTGACAAGTACGCCGCCAGCAAGAAGGAACTGGACGCCGTCACCAAGGACCTCGCCACCCGCGACGCGGACCTGGCAGCGAAGAGGACGACGATCCAGAAGAAGATCGACCAACTGCAGAAGTTGCGCGTCCAGGCGTACGGGTCCTCGGGTGGCGCAACCGGAGCGCTGCGGACGGGTCCGTGCCCCGCCACGTACAGCAACGACGCCGGCGGCAAAGCCGCGGCCAAGGCCTGCAGCCTCATCGGCAAGCCCTATATCTTCGGCGACGCCGGACCCGCCGGTTACGACTGCTCCGGCCTCACTTTGGTGGCTTGGGCCGCGGCCGGAGTGAGCCTGCGGCACTACACGAAATGGCAGTGGTCGGACAACAAGGCGGTCAGCCGTGCCGATCTCAAGCCAGGCGATCTGGTCTTCTGGTACAGCGACCTGCACCACATGGGCATTTACGTCGGCAACAACACCGTCGTGCACGCCCCGCACACCGGCGATCATGTGCGAATGGCCAACATCGACAAGGTCGGTCCCGTCGCGGGCTACCGGCGACCATCCTGACAAGACGGCGTCGGGCCGCCGGGCGTGAACATCCGGCGGCCCGATCGCAGTAGAAACGCAACGGACACCCGCCGCGATCTAGCTCTTCTCCACCGTGGTGCTTACTTTCGCGCTGCTGTGTTGGACGCTGGTGCGGGTGTAGTGGCCCGGCTCGTCGAGGGCGAGAAGCTGTGTCTCGCCCTTGGCCAGCCGCGAGTTGTCGCCGCTATCGTCCTTGCCACAGACCACGGTCTGCGCGGTGCCCGACCGGTTCGTCACGGCGAAGTCTTCTGTCGCGGCCACGTCCACCTTCGCAGGTTCGAACGCATAGCCGCCGGACGATGCTCACCGTGTGCGCCGGCGCCCCGCACCCGCTGTCGCCGGAGACCGTCAACCGACGCACAGCGCCGGCGCTCTCCACTATGAAGGTGCCCTCGTGAAGAAACTGGATAATCTGGCGTTCCCCGCGGTCGACGACGCTGGTGACCATGCTCGCGTCGGGGCTCGTGGACAGCGTCCGGGCGGCTTTGTGGGAATGCGGCGCGTTCCGTAGCCGGTCATGGTCACCACGACCTCGGTGGCCGCCGCCGGCACGATGCCGAACAGCAGATGCCCCTCGGTACCCACCGGCACCTCCCGGCCGCCGGCCAGCCATCCGTCGCCGCCGGTGACACGCGCCCACGCGCAGTCCTTGCCCTGCTCCGGCCACGAGTCGTAGCGGGCACGCGGATGTTCGCGTTCCAGCACGCCATGATCACAACCTCTTCCCAAAGTTTGATGTACGTCGGCTGATGGGCGGCGGGAACGCGTCAACCATCGTTGGATTCCCGCCGTGGGCGTGCAGGCCAGGCCGTCGAGGCTGGCACTGCTCCAGTCGCCACCGGTCGCGATGAGCCCGAACGCGGTCGTTTGCCCGGCGTCGAAAGCACCGTTGAACGGTGCGTTGTCGACCGGGCCGCCCGACGCGGCCGGTAGCGACGCCGGGTTCGGCGCGGGGGTGCCGGTCACCGGGACCGTGGTGGTCACAAGGAGTGGCACCACTGCGTCGCAGCCGGACGGGTGCATTATCGGCGTCCACCGGAAGCTGACCGAGAAGGACGTACTCTGCATCCCGTTCGTCGCCACGGCGGATCGCAGCAGCTGGTCGGTCATGCTTCCTCGCTTGGCCGAGGACCCGAGGGGAGGGTCCTCTCTACATAGCCGCTCATCGATGGGTGCGGTCGTGCCGCTCGCCGCTCCGGGGCGATCCAGGCCGGTTCGCTGGGTGACGCGACCACAGTGGACCGGCCTAGGATGTGGCTCAACGACGGGTGACAGGGGGACCACGTCATGTCCGACGAGGCGCAGCGCATGTTCACGCCGACCGAGCAGACCGATGGCGCCGCGGCCGGCCCGGGGGGGGCCGCCCCCCCCCCCCAACCGGGCGCCGGGGTTCTGGTTTTTCAAAACCCCGTTGCGGCCACCGAAGTGGGGATGGTCGCGGCCGCCCCACCCCACAAT
>NZ_JBVJIU010000013.1:128740-311679 GCF_055586105.1 Actinoplanes sp. NPDC051537 | reverse complement strand
TAGATGGATCAACAGGGGCGGACCGGATCCCCACTCCGCTCCCTACGGGTCACATCCCCCCCCCCCCCCCCCCCCCCACCCCCACCCCCCCCCCCCCCCCCCCCCCCCCCCCGCCCGCATCATCGAGCTGGCCGCCGGCTTCATGGTTTCGAAGACCCTGTTCGCGGCCATCGAGGTGGGACTGTTCGCGGCCGCCGCACCCGACGGCCACACCCCGGCCGAGTTGGCCGAGCGGTGCTCCATTCCCGAACGCAGCGCCCGCGCGATGGCCGATCTGCTGGCCGACGCGGGCCTGCTGGTGCGCGACGGCGACCGATTTCGCAACGCGCCCGACGCCGAGGCGTTCCTCGCCGGCCGGGGCCCGTTCGACCTGCGGCCGCTGGCCCGCTACTGGGATCTGGTGAGCTACCCGACCTGGCGGCACGCCACCGACGCGTACCGCACCCGGCGCGGCCTGCGGCCGCAGCTCGACAAGACGCAGACCGAGGCGTACGAGTCGGCCGTCGCGCTGGTCACCGCCGAGACCGCCGCCGACCTGGCCCGCGGCTACGACTTCGGCCCGCACCGGCGGCTGCTCGACGTGGGCGGCGGCTACGGCACGTTCGTCAAGCCCATCCTCACCACGTATCCCGATCTCAGCGCGACCCTGGTCGACCTGCCGGAGGTGGCGTCGGCGGTCGCCGCGGAGGCGGCAGGCGGGCCGCTCGCCGGCCGCCTCACCGCCCTCGGGCAGGACATCTTCGCCGAGCCGCTGCCCGGCGGGCACGACGCCGTGCTGGTCGCCAACGTGGTGCACCTGTTTCCGCCCGAGCAGATCGCCGAGCTGTTCCGCCGGGCGCGCGCGGCGATCGCCCCCGGCGGGCGCCTGCTGCTGGTCGACTGGTGGCGCACCGACGTGGCGCCGCACCCGTCGGCGCGGTTCGGCGCCGGCGAGTTCCTGATGATCAGCGGCGGCGACCTGTACCAGGTGGACGAGGTCGCCGACTGGCTCGGCGCGACGGGTTGGCGGTTCGTCGGCCGGCACGAGCTGCCGCCGCCCTCCGGCCTCATCGTGGCCGAGCCGGCCTGACGGCGTAGCTCGGCGCCGCCAGCACAACGACCATCGGCCCATCATGAACGTCCGGCCCCTGCAGCCGTTACCGGAACCGATCACGGATCACGAAGCGATCGCCTGTGCGGCCTGCTCCACCAATACCACCATGCTGTCTGACCTGCATGGACAGGTCCTCGCCGACCGCGACCTCCTCGCCTGGCGACCGCGGCCCACGGCGGCCTGGCCGAGGATCCCATCTTGAACGGCAGGGTGGTCACGGGCGAAGCACGGCCACGCGTTGACGTCTCACCGGGCCGGAGCTATGTTAACGTTCTCAACATTGATTTACTTCGATTTATGAGGTAGTCCGGTGAGACGTCTGCTGCCGCTCGTCAGTGCCGCCCTGCTGCTCGCGGTGGGACTCTTCGCCCCCGCCGCCCGGGCCGCGGCCGTGACCATCACGCCGGGCACCGTGTGGACCGATACGTCGCGGAACCCGATCCAGGCGCACGGCGAGGGGATCGTCAAGGTCGGTGCCACCTACTACTGGCTCGGCGAGGACAAGACCGGCGGCTCCCCGTTCCAGAACATCAAGTGCTACTCGTCCACCGACCTGACGACGTGGCAGTTCGTCGGCAACGTGCTCACCCGGCAGTCCAACGGCGACCTCGGGCCCAACCGGATCGTCGAGCGCCCGCACGTCATCTACAACGCGAGCACGGCAACGTACGTGATGTACATGCACATCGACAACAGCGGCTACTCCGAGCGCAAGGCCGGGGTCGCCACCAGCAGCAGCGTGTGCGGCAGCTACACCTACCGGGGCAGTTTCAAGCCGCTGGGCCACGACAGCCTGGACGACAACCTGTTCCTGGACGGCAGCACGGCGTACTTCCTCAGCGAGGACCGCACCAGCGTCAAGCTGCAGATCTACCAGTTGTCGGCCGACTTCCTCAGCGTCACCGCGCTGGTCAAGACCCTCAACCAGTACGAGTCGCCGGCCATGGCCAAGATCAATGGCACGTACTACCTGTTCGGCTCGCATCTCACCGGCTGGTCGACGAACGACAACCAGTACACGACGGCCACCTCCATCACGGGCACCTGGAGCACGTGGCGCAGCTTCGCCCCGGCCGGCACCAATACCTGCAACTCGCAGACCACTGCGATCCTGCCCGTCACCGGCAGCTCGACCACCAACTACGTCTTCCTGGGCGACCGGTGGAATCCGGGCACGTTGAGCGACTCCCGCTACGTCTGGCAGCCCTTGACGATCAGCGGCACCACGGTGTCGATGACCTGCCGGACCAGCTGGACCGTCGACACCACGACCGGCGTGGTCGGCACGGGCGGCGGCACCGGCACGGGTGTCCTGCGCGGCGCCGGCTCCGGCCGCTGCCTGGACGTGCCCGGCTCGACCACCGCCAACGCGACGCAGACCGACATCTACGACTGCAACGGCGGCGCCAACCAGCAGTGGACCTACACCGCGTCGCAGCAGCTCGTCGGGATCGGCGGCAAGTGCCTGGACGTGAACGGCCAGTCCACCGCGGCGGGCGCGCGGGTCGACATCTACGACTGCAACGGCGGCGCCAACCAGCAGTGGACCATCAACGGCAACGGCACGGTCACCGGCGTGCAGTCGGGGCTGTGCCTCGACGTGACCGGCGCCGCCACCGCCAACGGCGCCAAGGTCGAGATCTGGACCTGCAACGGCGGCGCCAACCAGCAGTGGACGCGTGCATAAGCGCCTCGTCCCCGCCTCGCGGCTGTCGTCCGGGCGTCGATCCCATCAGGAGAAACCATGCGTAAGGTTCGCCTACTGCTCCTCTGCGCCCTCATGACAGCTCTGCCGGCGGTGAGCCCGAGCGGCGCCGAAGCGATGACCGCCTCGCCCGAGTGCGGCGTCCGGATGAAGCCGGCGGCCCCTGCCGCCGCGGTGACGACCAACGTCTGGATGGCCGGTGACTCGACCATGGCCAACCCCCACACCGGCTGTCCCGTCGGCTGGGCCACCGAGTTCGACGGGCAGTTCCACAGCAACATCGTGGTGAACAACCTGGCGGTTGCCGGTCGCAGCATTCAGACGTGGCTGTACGAGGGTGGCGTCACCGCGAACAAGAATTCCGCCGGCGAATGCGCCGTCAGCTCGACGACTCCCTCGGTCAACTGGCAGAAGGTGCTCGACGGTATGAAGGCCGGCGACTACCTGTTCATCCAGTTCGGCATCAACGACGGCGACAGCGCATGCCCCAAGCACGTCGGCGGCGTCCGCTACCAGCAGCTCATGACGATGATGGCGCAGACCGCCCAGGCGCGGGGCGCGTTCCCGGTCCTGGTCACGCCGGTCGCGGCCATCGCCTGTTCCGGCAGCACGGCAACCCTGAATCGTGGTTTCTACCCGGAGACCTTCGCCGCCGGCGCCGCCATCGGTGCGCCCGTCATCGATCTGCGGACCCTCAGCGTCGACTACTACAACGCGCTCCACCTCTGCCCCAACAACGGCGACTACGCCGCCGGGCCGGTAGGACAGTTCTTCTGCAACGACCACACCCACTTCGAGGCGTACGGCGCCCGCCGGATCATGCGTCTGGTGACCGGCGCGCTGAGGGCACAGAACATCGCGCTCGCCGGATCCTTGCTGTAGCGGCGGCGCCGCTGCTCGGCACTCCGCGGGACCAGCACGGATGGCTTTTCGGCACCCGCACCGTCGGGCCTCGTCCCGGGCGGTTCTGGTGTCACCGTACCGGCGCTCAGGGTGTCGCTCCGGCGCCCCTTCCGCGGGTGGCCTGCCAGCCGCGGATCTTCTCGGCGACGCGGGCGAGCCGGGCGTCGCCCGGCGGGACGCCGATGGAGAACTGGCCCTCGGCCGGACGGTCGGAGTCGTCGCCGTGCCAGGTGACGACGCCCTCGCAGTCGGCGACGATACGGCGGATCGTGGCCACTTCGTACGGGTAGAGGTTGCCGGCCGAGCCCACCGGGTACGCCTGCGGCTTCAAAGCGATCGCGGTGCCGGAAAGGCGGTTGGACTCGAACCCCGCGGCGACCGTGCGGTCGGAAAGATAGCCGTGAATGTCACCGTCGGCGAGCGGCGCGATGTCGTAGTGGAAGCGCCGTGCGACGTGCAGGAGCGCGGTGGCCGCATCGCTGGGCTTACCCGCGCTGATGAGCAGCGTCGCGGTCGCGTCACTGCCCTCGACGCGGAACGCGCCGGCGCTCGCCCGGTCGATGACGGGCCATTCGTTCTGGCTGCGGGACGCGGTCCATCCGGTGGCGGCAGACTCGGGCCCGGCGGCCGGGGCGGGATCGGCCGATGCGGCGGACGGCAGCACGGCCGAGGCGGCAGTGGCGGCCGCCACGGCGCCGGCCACGCGTAGCAGCCGTCGCCGCGACAGGCCCGTTGGCTGGTTCATCGAGGTCTCCCTGCTCAGCGCCGGATGGTGGATGTCGTGGCCGCCGCCTCCTGGGCGGACGCCTGCCGCAGCGCGCCGGCGAACGCCTGGCAGAGTTCGTCGAGGTCGGTCGCGGCCAGCGAGTCCGGCATCGTGGCGGTCGTGCCGCCGGTGGTGTGCACGAACCAGGTGCGTGCGTGCGCGACGGCCTCGTCGCTGGTCAGGAGCGCACTGCGGGCAGCGGCGACGGCGTTGCCGGCCGTGCCGAACCGGCCGGTGAGGAAGCGGGTGAAGCGGGCGACGTGCCCACCGGACAGATAGTGGGCGCGGACCGCGTGGGTGATGCCGCCGCCGGCGCGCAGATGGCGGCCGATGGCGTAGCCGTCCGCATCCTCGACGAGGTCGCGTCGGGTGAATGTGCCGACGGGATCGACTTGGGCCAGCTTCTGCCGGCAGTACGCGGCGGCCGAGGGGTAGGCGCCGATGTCGCGGCGCCACTCGCCGTAGAAGCTCAGCCAGTCGCCGCCCCAGCCGGCGACGTCGCCGCGGGACGCGACGCGCTTGTGCGGGCCGCCGTGCCGGTAGTCGCCGTCGGCCGCCGCGGCGATTCGCGAAAGGCGCAGCTCCAGGCCGGTGCCGGGGTCCTGGATCTGCCGTACGGGCGCGAGGCCGGCGGCGTCGGCCGCGGCGACGAAGCCGGCGTCGATCGGGCCGAGCAGCGTCCTCCACTGGTCGTCGCGGTGGGTTTCGTGGCGCAGGTACTGAAGGACGAGCCGATCCGCTCGCTGACGGCCGCCGTAGCCGATGGCCAGCCGGTGGAGCCGGTCGACGTGAGCGACCAGGTCGTCGACGGTGGCGGCCGGATCGTTGACGGAGGTGACGGCCGGGTCGGCCCCGGACCGCCAGACGTCGGCGTCGATGCTGATGAGCCCCGTGCCGGTCCCGAGCGTACGCCCCTGAATTTGGTTGAAGGCCCAGTTGTCCGGCTGCGCGTAACCCATGTTGCCGGACCAGCCGTAAGACATTCCGGCGATGAAGGACCATCGGGTGTACGCGGACGCGGCGACCCGGGCGCAGACGTTACGGGAGCCGTAGATTCCGGGAATGAATCGCTTGCCCTGGGTGGCGAGGGCGCCGGCGACGCCGGTGAAGTACGGGATGATGCGGGTGTCGATGTCGGCCTGGGTGGCGTCGTAGTCGACCGCGAAGTAGATCACCGTGTTGAGGTTGAAGCCGTAACCGGCGGCCGCCGCGTACGCGTCGAGCGCGTCCTGATACCCCTGCGCGTAGGTGAAGTAGCCGGCGTTGCCCGCCGAGTACTCCGAGATCGGGAAGATCCGCAAGCCGTTGCGGAAGATGGTGTCGAGTTCGCCGGGCTGGATGCGCTTGGTGAGGGTGCCTCCGGCATGTTCGTCCAGATAGCGGCCGACCACCCGGTAACCGGCGGCGAGCAGGGTCTGGGCTCGCGCGTCCGTGATGGTGGTGATGCAGTCCAGCGCGGTGCCGGGCCGGTCGGCGTCGCCGTTGGAGACCAGCAGTTGGCACCAGGTGGCGTAGTCACCGGCGCCGGTGACGGGCAGCTCGCTGAAGGCCTGGAACACCCGCAACGCGGCGGTCACGTCGGAGGTGAAGGTGTCGAGGAAGCCGGCGTAGACCTCTGTACCGGACAGCCGGATCCGGTTGAAAATCATCGCCGCGGTGAAGAGGTTGACGTACGGGCCGGTGTCGCCCTCGGCCAGCGTGTGCGGTTTCAGAGCGGCCCTGCTCATCGGTCCGAACGCCCCGTCGGCCTGCGCGTCGGTCATGCCGTCCTCGTACTGGACGGCGATGTAGAACGCCTTCTGGATGTCGCGGGTCAGGATGCCGTCGCAGGCGATCAGGAAGAAGTTGGCCCGGGTCAGATAGCGCTGGTTGAGCCAGCGTTGAACGTCGCGGATCGCCGGGCTTCCGCCGGCCAGCAGACGGTAGGCGTCCATCGTGAGCAACGCCTTGACGACCTTCGGCGGCACCGCCCCCGTGATCGGGCTGTCCAGCCCGGCCTCGGTGGTCATCGTGGACACCGCGGTCTGCGTTGCGGTCGTGAACACGCCGGTGAGGCCGCCCGGATCGTAACCCTTGCAGTAGCAGGCGCACTGTAGCAGCGTGATCAGGTTGGCGTTGGTGTCCGCGACCAGGATGCCACCTCGGGCCTGTAGCGCGCCGAGCGTCCCTGGGCCGAAGGTGTCCGACAGGGCGGTGATGCCGAGTTCGTGCTGCAACGCGCGGGTCAGCGCATACATCGTGGACCATCCGGTGGCACCGTCCTCGGGCGCGGGATTGAAGCCCGCGACACCGGTGTAGGTGGCGTTGACCCATCGCTGGGCAGCCAAGACCTGCTCGTCCACAATGTTCTCCCCGTGCGTGCCGCCTGGAAACCGGGCATCGACACCCTAAAGGATGTCCACAGTCGACCGGGCGCATAAGCGTTCATCCGACAGCCTGGGGAGGGCGATGGCCTGAGTTCATCGCCCCACCGGGGAAAGGCCATTCCGTGCCAACCAGGTACTAAGGGATGAGCACCCACTTCCAGGCCTGGTTCCAGGCGCTCCTGTCGTAGATACATCTCCACATTTGCAAAAATGCGCCGTCACGCCACTCGTATCCAGCGACATCGAGGCACCGGCCGTCGTTCGCGCTCACGAACTCGATGTGACCGTCGAACAGCGTGGAACCGATGTACCACCACTGATTCACGGCGTTCGCGTTGCACGGGTAGAGGTAGACGGGGGCGCCGTCATGCGGCGCTATGTCCAGCGACTGGTCCAGGCACAGGCCGTTGGGGCTGATGATGGCGAAGTAACGGCCCCCGTCTCGGTCCTCCATGCGCCACACCTGGTTCCACGATGGGCACTCGCTGATCCGGTTGTGCCACAGCTGAACCGGCGTACGGGCAGTCGTTCCCCACGCCTTCACATCGAGCACCATGCTGCCCGTGGTGCCGGGCTTGTTCTGAATCTCGGCGTAATGCCAGCCCGTCTTGTTGATATCCAGGCAGCCGTCCGCCGAGGCCGGACTGCCCGGCACGACGAGCACAGTAACCGCCACGGTCACGGCGATGAGCGATCTGAACCAGCGCCTCATCGAGTCCCCCGTCCTCGATCTTGCCGCCCGGCCGGAGGTCCACTCAGGACCCACAAGCGAGGCCGCAGCACGAACCGAGCCCTGATCGTATAGACCCCATCAACAACTTTCGTTCCCGTCGCGCCATCTGCGCGTCCACGAGATTCGGCGCCGCTGCCTTGATCCGCGATGACTTGGCACCTAGGTCGGTCGACTGCCGTGGCCGCGAGGCTCCCCGGAGGCGGTTATCCGGGCATCACGGCGTTCGCCGGCTCGTCGCCGGTCGGGGCGTGTGCGGCGGGACGACCGGCAGCCACCCTGATGCTCACCGCGACCGCGACCGCGATCGGCACGGCGGCCGCCCCGATGGCCGCGCAGGCCCAGAACGCCCACTGGAAGCCGCCGGTGAGAGCGACCGGCATGGAGTCTCCGGTGGCGAGCAGGTTCCCGGTGTGGCTGGTGGCGACGGTCGAGGCGACGGCGACACCGATCGCCCCGCCGATCTGCTGGGTGGTGTTCAGCAGTCCGGAGGCCGTTCCGGCATCACGCTCAGCCACCCCGCTCAGCCCGGCCACCGAGATCGGGATGAACGCGAACGCCGTTCCGGCGCCGACGATGAGGAAGCCGGGGGCGAGATCGGCCCAGAACGTGCCGGCCGCGGGCACCTGGGTGGCCCACAGTATGCCGCCGGTGATCAGCGTCATTCCGGCCGCCATGATCGGCCCGGCACCGAGGCGGGTGACCAGGATCTGGGCCAGGCCGGCCAGGACGACGGAGGTCAGCGATGTCGCCAGCCAGGCAAAACCGGTCTTGACCGCGGAGTAGCCGAGAACCTGCTGCATGTACAGCGTCCCGACGAAGATGTACGCGAAGAAGCTGCCCCCCAGCAGCAGCCCCACCGCGTTGGCCGAGGCGACAGCGCGGTTGCGCAGCATCCGCAACGGCAGCAGCGGGGCCGCCACACGCGCCTCCAGCGCCACGAACGCCGCCAGCAGAGCGCCCGCCGCGACGAGCAGGCTGACGATCTTCACCGAACCCCAGCCATCCCGCGGGGCCACCGAGATCGCGTAGACGAGCAGGAGCAGCCCACCGGTCACGGCCGCGGCTCCGAGCGGGTCGTATCGGCGGCGCGCGGCGTCGATGCGGCTCTCCGGCACCAGCCGCGGCGCGAGGACGAGCGCCGCGATCCCGATCGGGACGTTCAGGAAGAAGATGTACTCCCATCCCAGGTAGCGGGTGAGCAGCCCGCCGGTGATCAGACCGAAGGTGGCGCCGAAGGCTCCGAGCGCACCCCAGACCCCGAGCGCCTTGTTGCGGTCGGATCCTTCGTCGAACATGCTCGTGACGATCGACAACGCCGCGGGCAGGACGATGGCCGCCCCGGTGCCTTGGACGCCGCGCGCGATGATCATGAAGGTGTCGCTGTCCGCGAGTCCGCAGGCCAGAGACGCGGCGGTGAACAGGCCGAGGCCGGCGAGGAAGAGCCTGCGGCGGCCGAGCAGGTCGGCCGCGCGACCGCCGAGCAGCAGCAGCCCGCCGAAGGTGAGACCGTACGCCGTCACCACCCATTGCAGATCGGATTCCGAGAAGTGGAGCTCGCGGCCGATCGTGGGCAGCGATACGTTGACGATCGTCAGATCGACGATGGTCATGAAATAGGCGACGGCAAGCACGGCGAAAGCGCGCCGGCGATGAATGGTGATCATCTGATTCCTTTTCAACGGCGGGGTCGGTCACACATGTGACGCGCGCCGGAGCGATAAATCACCGCCGGCCGAGGGAAAGCTTGGTCAGCAACAGCGGCCGGCGACCGGGATTGGCCAGCCAGCGCAGGTCGAGACCGTCGAAGAACAGGACCGCACCGCCGGCGAAGGTGCCTCGCTCGCCGCTGCGGCACTCCACTTCGAGCTCGCCTTCTTCGACCACCACGAGCGCTCGGAGCCATTGCTTTGCGTCGTACGGCATCCGGTGGCGCGGCGGTACGGTGATGGTGCTCACCGCGCAATGCGGCCGCCCACCCAGCAGTGAGAACCGCTTGGTCCCGTCCGTCACAGCTCTGCCGCCAGGCCGAAGGACGGGAACAGGCTCGGATTCCGGAACACCGCAATCTCGGTGAGGGCGTCGCCGCGGACGGCGAGCACCGCCACCGCGTACGCCCGATAGCCATGGCCGCCGAGTCCGCGCCGATAAACACCCAGAGCGGGTTGACGATTCGCACCGGTGGACAGCACGCGCCAACTGCCGCGTTCGTCGCTGAACACGAATCGGGCGAAGAACTTTCCGATCGCCTCGGGTCCCTCGAACCACGTGGCGCGCGGCGGCATGATCAGACGGGCATCGCTGTGCAGCAGCGCGACCAAGGCATCGACGTCCGCGCGGTCCCAGGCCGCCATCAGGCGGCGCACCAGGGCCCGTTCGGAGGCGTCATGGTCGACGTGCCATCCGTCACGGTCCGCGGGGAGCCGGCCGCTGAGACCGGCCCGCGCGCGCTGGAGGGCGCTGTTGACCGCGATGCTGGTCATCGACAGAGCGGCGGCGGTGTCGTGGGCCGACCAGTCGAGGACGTCGCGCAGGATCAGCACGGCCCGCTGGCGTGCCGGCAGGTGTTGCAGTGCAGCCAGGAACGCCAGCTCGATGGTCTCGCGGGAGATGACCGCGACCGCTGGATCGCTCTCCACCGGTGCAGCCGCGTTCAGCAGCCGGTCGGGATAGGGCTCCAGCCAGGGGATGTCCAGGACCGGCCCTGGCGCCGAGGCCGGCTCGCTTGCCGGGACCACGTCCGGGGGCCAGCGGCGGGCCCGGCGACGTCGTATGGCATCCAGAGAGGCGTTCGTCGCGATGCCGTACAGCCACGCCCGGAACGAGCTGCGGCCTTCGTAGCTGTCCAGCTTCGTCCAGGCCCGCAGCAGCGTCTCCTGCACCGCATCCTCGGCGTCCTCGACGGAGCCGAGCATCCGGTAGCAATGAACCTGCAATTCGTGCCGGAAGGGCTCGGCGAGCAAGGCGAAGGCACCCTCGTCGCCGGCGCGCGAGGCTTCGACCAATGACGTGTCCACACCTGTCAGACGCGCCGCGCCTCGCGAATTCATCGGTCTGCTCCGGCTTCTTCGACCAGGACGTCGGTCAGGTCCTAAGCACGTGCCGCGACCAGGCGGCGGGCCATTCGCAACGACAGCCTCGTCAGGGTGGCGGCGGCGCGTGCGTCCGGCCCGGCCAGGTACCGCGCGCGCGGCGTTGGCCCGCGAGACCTCGATCTGCTTGGCGTACCGATCGCGCGCCTGCTCGGTGAGGTTGCGGACACCTCATCGCCGGCCGACCGGCCGCGGCTCCAGATCGGCGTCGCGATGGCGCCCGGCTCGATCAGGACGACCGGGATGCTGGACGGGTCAGCTCGGCCCGGAGCGTGTCGCTGAGCCCGACCAGCCCGAACTTCGACGAGTGGTACCCGCCGAGCATCGGCCCCGCAATCCGACCTCCGATCGAGCCGATCATCGCGATCCGCGCGTCTTCGCCGCGTTCTCTCGCCGCCCGCAGGGCCGGCAGCATCGTTTGGGTGACGATCAGCTGGGCGACGAGGTTCACCTCGATCTGACGGCGGAACACCGCGATCGGCACATGCTCGAGAGGGCCCGGTAGACCGACACCCGCGTTGTTCACCAGGGCGTGCAGCGGGCCCGCCTGGCTGACCGCTGCTCCGGCGGCACTGATCGACTCCGGGTAGATATTCCGAGCGCAGCTGTTCCTCGTCGACGTCGCTGCGGACCGTCGCTTACACGTGAAAGCCGTGCTGGGTCAGCTCGGCAACCGTGGCGCGGCCGATGCCGGTCGAGGCGCCGGTGACCAGAACGGACTTCATGTCGACTCCCACAAGGCGGTGGCCTTGGCGCTGCGTGCCCGCAACCTCCTGACGCAGTACGGCTACGTCACGACCGGTGTCGAGTTGTTGCTTCGCCACGGAGCGACCCGGGAGTGGCCGTGCTGGCGTCCCACCTCGCGGCCGCATGCTTCGCGGCCGGGCACGCCCGTGCGCTCGCGGAGGACCTCGATCTACCGACCGCGGTCGACTCGCTGAGGCGCGTGGTGGTTGAAGTCGGGCGGGTGGTGGCGAGTGGTGTGCCGCGCGGGTGAGCGGCGCGGCACACCGCGTGGGGGTGTCCAGCGAACTGGTCGCCGGTCGGTGAGCGGTCAGGCAGAGGCGGTCGCCATGGCCGCCAATTGCTGCTCCAACGTCTTCGGCGAGGCGAAGAAGTCTTTGCCGAAGGTCACCGCGAAAGGGTCCGGGAAGATGTCTTCCATGCCCGCCTCGATTCCGTCGAGAACGGCATGGGCGACGGCTTCCGGAGCGATCTTCACGAACTGAGGCGGCAGGTCCTTGGTCATGGCGGTGTCGACCGGACCGGGGTAGACCCCGTGCACGGTCACGCCTTGACCGCTCAGGAGAGCTCGAGCGGCTTGCGTCAGTGAGTGCTGCGCCGCCTTGGACGCACTGTAGGTGGGGTTCAGCGCCACGTTGGAAAGCCCCGCGACCGAGCCGACATTGACGAGGGCGCCCCCGTTGCGCACGAGCGTGTCAGCGAAGCTCGCCAGCATGCGCAGCGCACCGAAGTAGTTGACTTCCATCTCGCGGCGAGCCACGTCGACAATGGTGTCCTCGAGCAGCGGAGTCGGCTCGTACGCTCCCGCGTTGTTGACAAGGATATCGATGTCGGTCGCCTCGCTCGCCGCATCGGCGACCTGCTTGGCATCGGTCACATCCACTCGGACGGCGGTAAGTCGAACGCCGTAACGGCGACTCAACGCAGTAAGGCTCCGGGGATCCCGCGCGGCGGCATAGACCTTCGCCGCCCCTCGTTCCAGCAACGCTTCGGTAATTGCCTGCCCGATGCCTCGGTTGGCTCCCGAAACGAGTGCCACTGATCCTTCAATTCGCTTCGAACCCGGCATGTCCGGCTCCTCTCGATGAGTAACACAGGTAGAGACACGCAGAGGCGTCGAATGCGGTCGGCCGCCGGAGGTGAAGAGCGTCACCGGTTCCCGCAGGGATGGACGGTCAGGAGCTGGCCGGCGCCTGCTCGGATTCGGCGGGCCGAACGGTCCGGTGGGCCGGGCCCGGTCGCTCCCTGCCGACCTGACCGGCAACGGCAAGCGCGGCGACAGCTCCGGCCAAAGACAAGGCGGCTCGCGCCGCGATCAACGGACCCACGCCTGGCGCCAGCGCGCAGGCGGCGGACGCGGCGCCGAACACGGCCAGCCCGGCGGTGAAGACACGTCGCCGCCCGAGTCTGTCTCCCAGTGCGGCCGCGGTCATCAGGAGCACGGCGAACGCCAGCACGTATGCGGTGACCATCCACTCGAGCTGCTCGACCGAGGCACATCGCGCTAAAAATGGTATGAATCGGGCACGAACTCCTCCGATCTGTGCTTGCCGAGGGTTCGACGCCGCCGTTCACCGCAATTGGGCGGCCGCGGGCCGCCCAATTTCCGGCCCGGCCGGTGTCAGTACAGGAAAGACAACCGATGTGGGGTCGATGTGACGACTGAACTCATCCGGCGAGCGCGCGCGGGGGATAGTCATGCGTTCGCCGAACTGGTCGAGCCGTACCGCGGGGAGTTGCAGGCGCACTGCTACCGGATGCTCGGTTCGCTGCAGGACTCCGAAGACCTTCTCCAGGAGACCTTGCTGGCGGCGTGGCTCGGGTTCGACGGCTTCGAGAGTCGGTCATCCGTGCGGACGTGGCTCTACCGGATCGCGACCAACAAATGCCTCAACCAGTTGCGGTCCGCCAAGCGGCGGCCGAGGCCGCCCGCGGCGCTCGCCGGAACGGTGCCGGAGCCGACGCAGGTGGGCGAGGTGTTCTGGCTTCAGCCGTACCCGGATGACCTTCTGGAAGGCTTCTCCGACGAGACCGCGGGACCGGAGGCGCGATACGAGTCACGGGAAGCGATCTCATTGGCTTTCGTCACCGCCGTCCAGTTGCTGCCGCCGAACCAGCGGGCGGTGCTCTTGTTGGGCGACGTTCTCGGGTTTCGTGCGGCCGAGATCGCCGAACTCCTCAGCATGACGTCCCAGGCGGTGGCAAGCGCTCTCAAACGAGCCCGCTCGACCGTGGCGGCGGCGAAGACCGACCGTCCGGCGCCGCCGGCACCGAACGGGCCCGAGGAACGCGAACTGCTGGATCGCTTCCTCGCGGCGTTCACGGAACTGGACCTCGACCGGCTGATTCTCTTGATGACCGACGATGTGTGGGTGCGGATGCCGCCGGCGCCGTACGAGTACCGCGGTCTCGACGCCGCGCACGGCTTCTTCACGGCCATCAGCGAGTTTCGGCGGGACATCGACCGGATGGTGCCGATCCGGGCCAATGGGCAGCCGGGATGGGGTGAGTACCGGCGCGATCCGGTGACGGGCGTTTCGCGTCTGACCGGTATCGAGGTCATCGCCTTGGCCGGCGACCGGGTCTGCGAGATCACCCGGTTCGACTGCTCGGTGGCGGCACACTTCGGCCTCCCTCGCATTCTCGCTTCCTGAGCCGCCGGACGTTTGCCCGCCCATCTGCCGCACGGAGGAAGAGCAATGGCACCTACCGATATGAAGGCCCACGCGCAATCGTTGCGTGAGCTCCACCGCGAAGGGATGCTCGTCCTTCCCAATGCCTGGGACGCGACCAGCGCGACGATTGTCGCCGATGCCGGATTCCCGGTGGTCGCGACCGCCAGCAACGCGATTGCGGCGATGCTCGGCTATCCCGATGGTGAGGGCGCGCCCTGGAAAGAAATGTTCGCGGTGGCCGCACGCATCGCCACGGCCGTGTCGGTACCGGTCACCGTCGATGCCGAGGCGGGATATGGCATGCAGCCTCGGGAGCTCGTGGACCGCCTGCTGGACTGCGGCGCCGTGGGCTGCAACCTGGAAGACACCGACCACCGCGCCGGTGGGCTGGCCGAGGCCGGGGCGCATGCCGAATGGCTGGCAGCGGTCCGCTCCGCCGCGGACGAGGCCGGTGTGCCGCTGGTCGTTAACGCCCGGGTCGACGTTTTCCTGCCGACCAGTGGTATCCCGGCGCCGGAGCAGCTCGCCGAGGCGATTCGGCGCGGCCGGCTCTACCGCGCGGCCGGCGCCGACTGCATCTACCCGATCGGTATTCGCAGCAAGGACGACATTGCCCAGCTGATCTCCGAGCTGTCGTGTCCGATCAATGCCAATACCAGCGAAGATCTAGACCTGGCGGCACTCCGCGGGCTGGGCGTAGCGCGAGTGTCTTACGGACCCCGCTTCTATCGGGCCGCGATGGCCGGCTTCGAGAACGCCATCCGCCAGCTGCGCGGCTGACAGTCGGCGCGATTCCCGTCCGCACAAAACACTTGGAGGCCGTACGTGAGTAACCTTCTACTGGAAAACAAGAATGCCGTCATCTACGGAGGTGGCGGTGCTATCGGCGGCGCTGTCGCACGAGTGTTCGCCCGGGAGGGGGCAAATCTCTTTCTCGCCGGGCGCACGCCGGCGAAGCTCGACGCCGTGGCGCATGATGTCGTAGCCATCGGCGGGAAGGTCGAGACGAAGCGGGTTGACGTTTTCGATCAGCAAGCCGTCGAGGAGCACGCCGGCACGATCGCGGCCACGGCCGGCTCCATCGACATCGCTCTCAACGCCGTCAGCGTGCTGCACGACCAGGGAACACTGCTGGCCGACCTGTCGGTCGACGAGTTCATGCGGCCGATCGATGGCTTCTTACGGAGCCTCTTCATCACGAGCAAGGCAGTGGCCAGACACATGGGTCGCGAACGACCTGGCGTCATCCTGACGCTGTCGGAGCCGGGCGCCAAACTAGCGACCGGCGGCATTCTGGGCCACGGGGTCAGCGCGGCCGGGAAAGAGGCTTTCTCGCGCCTTCTGGCGGCCGAGCTGGCTCCCCGCGTACGGGTCGTCGATATCCGTCCGCACGCGGTCGCCGATGCGCCGGCCGCGGATTCCTACACCAAGGATCTTTTCGTCCTCATGGCGAATTCGTCCGGGCAATCGGTCCGGGAATTCCTAGACAACGGGCTGGCGCAGAGCGCGCTCCTGAAGAGACTGCCCACCCTTTCCGAGGTAGCCGAGATGGCCGCGTTCCTGGCTTCGGATCGCGCCGCCTCCATGACGGGGACAATCGTCAACCTGACGGCCGGGGCTCTCGTGGACTGAGCACGCCGGATCGCCCGTCACGACGGTCCACCCGAGGCCCTTGTCGCTGCTTCAGATACGTGCGGCGCGGACGGTGGTCTCAAGGGCGGGAAAGGCGGCGTCGTGCTGGCGCTGATGGGCGAGGACGCACCGCCCTTCTGACCCGCCCGGCTGGTCGTGAAAGGATCGGCGGATGGGAAATCAGGGCCTGAACAGCGACATCGACGTACGACTCGCCCTGGCGCAAGATCGTTCGACCGGCCCGGACGAGCTGTACGAGCTGGCATCGGATCCTTCCGAGCGGGTTCGTGCGGCGGTCGCGGCCAACCCGGGGGCCCCGGCCCAGGCTCTGCGGGGCCTCACCCGAGATCGTGATCGCACCGTTCGCCAGGAGGTCGCGAAAAATCCCGCGACCTCTTCCGGGAACCTTCAGCGCCTCGTCCGGGACGCCGACCGGTGGGTTCGCTGGGCGGTCGCGACCAACCCGGCCTGCGATACCCCGGTCCGCGAGTTGATGGCGAAGGCGCAGGACAAGGAGCTCCGCGGCCTGCTGGCCGAGATGCCGGATCTCGAGCCCGACCTGACCGCGATCCTCATCGCCGACGTTTCCCCCGAGGTCCGGGAAAGGCTCGCCGGCCGGACCCGCGACCCCGAGGTCATCTCAGCCATGCTGCGCGACCGCACCGTCCGTGTCCGTAAGGGTCTGGCCATCAACGACGCCACCACGGCCGAGCAGCGCAGCACCCTCGCCCACGATTCGTCGCCCGACGTCCGGGCGGCGCTGGTGCGGGCCCTGCCGCTGGCCGAGGCCGATCTTCGAGCCCTGCTGGACGACCGGTCGGCCGAGGTACGGCACTCGATGGCCACCTCCGATCTCACCCCGGAACACATCCGGCACGCGCTAGAGAACGACGCCGACGAGACGGTGGCGGAGGCTGCCCGCCACTACCGCCCGACACCACCCGCGGGTGGACCACACCGCCGTACGCTCGGTAAGCGCTTCCCCGGCAAGCCCAGACGCTAGGGTCTTGTCCTCAGCGCCGGAAGGGCAGCTCGCATGCATTCACGATTCACCGAATTGGACTGGGCGCCCACCCGCATCGGCGAGATCAGCCTGCGCCGGCGCCTCGATCCGACGACCCGGATCGAGGTGTACGAGGTCAAGCTCGGTGACGAGTATCTGATGTCGAGCCTGTTCACCGTGGCTGAGGAGGAACTGGCCCGGCTCGGCCTGGCCGCCGCGCCGGACGCGCCGCTGGACGTCGTGGTGGGCGGTCTGGGCCTCGGCTACACCGCCCGGGCGGCGCTGGCCGACGACCGGGTCGCTTCGCTGATCGTGGTCGAGGCGCTGACCCCGGTGATCGACTGGCATCGCCGTGACCTGCTCCCGGGCGCTCACGCGCTGACCGCCGACCCCCGCACCACACTGCTCGAGGGCGACTTCTTCGCGCTGCTGCGCGAGGGCACCGGGTTCGACCCGGCCGACCCCGATCGTCGCTTCGACGCCGTTCTGGTCGACATCGACCACTCCCCGGTCAACGTCCTCAACCCCGCGCACGCCGACCTGTACACCCCGGCCGGCCTGCGCCGACTCGGCCGCTTTCTGCGCCCGGGCGGGGTGTTCGGGCTCTGGTCCGACGACCCACCGGACAAGGCGTTCCTGGGCTCTCTGCGGGAGTGTTTCGCCGCGGCGACGGCCGAGGTTGTGCCGTTCGCGAACCCGCTGACCGGCGGCACGTCCGCCAACACCGTCTACATCGCGACCGTCGCCGATTGAGGGTGCGAAGCTACGCCGCTGGGCGTCCGGCTGCGACGGCGAGGCCGAAGGGCGCGTGCGCCAAAGAGCGGTCACCCGGTCGACGAACGCTGTGACGTTGGTGAGCAGGCGCTCGCTCTTGTGGTCGGTGGAGATGGTCTCGGGAAGGCGACCGCCAAGACCCGGGTCACGCCGGCCGCGAATGTACAGCGAGCAGCCGAAGTCGTCGCAGGTACAGCTCCCGATCGAGTCGCCGCGCTGGCCGACCCGTGGGGCGACCATCAACGAGACGCCGCGGGTTCGGACGCCACGATCTCGTCATGGCGCGCTCCGGCGGGATGAGCAAGGGCGAACGCAACCGCATCAAGGTCCGCGTCCGATCCGCGATGAAGGACCAGACCGAGTTGGTAGGGCGTTTCCTCGGCGGACGACCGCCATACGACTATCGGCTCGCCGATGCAGGGCCGGACCCGAATCCCGACCCGATCACCTCGTCCGTAATGAAAGGCATCCTTCGTGAGTACGTCGCCGGGCGAGGGATGACGACCATCGTCGATCGGGTCATGAAGCCGCAAGTGCGGGCGACTGATGATCTCAGTGGTGTTTTCAACCTGACGGCGGGGTTGACGGGCCCGGATGGGCGGATGAATGTCGGTTTGGGTAACGGCCGAGTTCGGCTGGTGTCGAGCACTGTCAACGATGGCGTCTGGTACCGCCTGGTCGATGCCGGCCCGCACCCGAAGGCGATGCACGCCGGTTGGGGTCGCCGTCAGCACCGTCTGGACCCCGACCCGGTGACTGCTCCGGTCGTACGGTGGATGTTCGCGTGCCGTTTGGAAGGGATGAGTGCGGCGAGGATCGCCCGGTTGCTCAACGAGCGTGGTGTCGCCTCGCCTGGTGTGTACGACGCGGAACGTAACCGGCATCGCCGCGGCGCGGTATGGACGGTGGCCGCGATCCTGGTCAACCTGCGCTACACCGGCCGGCAGGTCTGGAACCGGCAGGCCACCGATCACCGCAAGGCCGTCCCCGGCGATAAACGCTCGAGCCGAGGCCCGGTGCGGGTCTGGAATCCCCGCTCGGACTGGGTGATCTCCGAGCAGCAGACACACCCCGCTCTAATCAGTGACGCTGACTTCACCGCCGTGCAGCAGATCACCGCGCTGGCCGTACCGCAGGACGGACGGGTCCACCGATATCAGTTGACCGGCCTGCTGATCTGCGGACTGTGCGGTCGCCGTATGCAAGGCCTTTGGGTCAACCGACGCCCGGGCTACCGCTGCCGACACGGCCACACCACCGCACACCCGGCCAACGCCGATGTGCCGCAATGGGTGTACTGGTCACAGACCAGGATCGTCGAGCACGTTGTCAGCACCCATAGCGGGCGACTGGTGGGATCCGCCGACGCCGCGCAGCTTGCCGCGCATCTACGCGCCCGCGACGCGCTGATCATCTGCGGTCCCGACACGATCCCACTGGCGATGAGGTGGATGCCGCGCCTACCCCGGAAGTGCTCGCCAACGGCCAACTGATGTTGCCGCTACCAGCTGAACAGAATCGGGCCCGCGAGCGCAGGAGCGGGTCGAGGTGGCCAGGTCAGGGCGCCGGAGAGCACAAAACCCCCATCGAGATCCACTCAGAATATGAATGATCTCTTTGGGGTTCACGTGTCCGGAGCCCAACACGAGAGATATTCACACGGTGATCGCATCCAGAGAGTTGCCTTGCGGCCCGTGAATTGTGCACACAGCGAAGCCTAAACCGGCGTCTTCGGGCGGTGCGCTCCTTCCGGTGCGGGGAGCAACAGCGGGCGAGCACCGTGTGCCTGCGACGACATCTCCGACCGTCCAGCGACGGAAACGCAGCGGATCCCCGGTCATTACCGATCGGCGACGTCTAGCAGCTCCGAGACTCCGAAAGCGCCCGCCGCGAGCAGAGAATCCAAACGATCGAGCACGGCTGCTCGAATCTGTGCGCTCTCAGCTTGCGCATACGCCCGAAGCAAGAGGGCTCCCACCTGTCGCGCGTCCGCCGCTGCACCTCTGGAGATGTCGCCCGACGAAGTACCGTAGACGTCGATGAACCGTTGGGTAAATTCGAGAATAAGATCATCAACTCGGTCTGGCGCTTGCTCCAACGTGATTACGAGTTGGGAAGCGGAATCCTGGAACGCTTGTGAGCCGATGAGGGCAGAAATTTCGTTGGCGAACGAGCGCAGTGCCCTTCCCCGCAGTACTAAAGGCAGGCCCGCAGCAGCCTTCCTAACCTCCTCGTCTTCGTCATCGACGAATTGTCGAATAGCTTCTCTCGCCGCAACGGTGTTGGCAGTATGGGGCACACG
Organism: Actinoplanes sp. NPDC051537; assembly: GCF_055586105.1. NCBI lineage: Bacteria > Bacillati > Actinomycetota > Actinomycetes > Micromonosporales > Micromonosporaceae > Actinoplanes > Actinoplanes sp. NPDC051537. The sequence goes on along the minus strand of NZ_JBVJIU010000013.1, from coordinate 291,894 downwards.
TCCAGCGCACATCTGAGCGGCGCCACATCTTACAAAGCTATCTGAACTTTCGAGCGCGCTACTAAGTAGCTCGCCGGCTTCTAGCTCCAAACCTGCGTAAGCCGCAAGCCGACCGCCGCTGCGGCGAGCCCGCTCATCGGAACATGACAGCATCCGTCGGATGGTGGGCTCAACCAACCCGACGTCATGCTTGCTGATATAGAAAATCAGTCGTTCGACATGGCCCGAGCCGAGCAGTCGATCATCGGCATCTACCAGGAGTTGGAATGCTTCGATTGCCTCAGACTGTGCATGACGCAAACAAGCTGACAGTAGGTGCGCCACGCATGCCCGAACCGCCAGGGACGGATCGGTAGCAAGTCGGCTCAACGCGGGCAATGCCAACTGTGTTCGGCGCCCGTCCGTATCATAGACTATAATATTTCCTAGCATTTCAGCGCATTCGCCGCGGGTCGTGTTCATTCCTACTTCCAATAGCGAGTCTCTGCGCGCCGTGTAGTCGTTGTCGTGGATACGCGAATCATCCTGCGGATCGGGTGAATGCATAGCGCGCTCAACTAGGGCGCTAATCAGATCGTCAGGAATGTCATCCTTGAGGTGCTTTCGTATAGCGTAGCCCAGCCAGCGATCATTTCCCTCATGACCCAGAGAGTCAATGTGTCGCGCTGCCTGAAAAACCAAATCAGGGTCAACCGGGAACTCAGACTCGCCAAGGCCCATCAAGACGGCGCTAGTGTAGGCAACGTGAATCTCTGGCCCGATCATCAGCGCTAGGCGGGAAAAACGTCCGGGCTCCTTCTTGACGTGCTCCTTAAGTACGCTTGCCAATTCGTTGGCGCCGCCTCGAAGAGTGGTCCAATCTTCTACATCCGCGCCGTGCCGGGCCATCGCTCCGAGCCACTGATCATCATTCATCCGCTCGGCCGATGCCTGAGGGATAGGCGACCCCATGAATCCGCCGGTGATCCGAACAGGCTCCGGTGGCTGCTGAACGTTGAATAGTCTGCGCAGCTCGCCAAGCCGCCGCCTACCCCTGTCCGACAGCCGGATCTCATCGATTGCGGAGAGAAGCGCGAATGACGCCTTTCCTGGAGGGCGGCTATCCCAGCTCGGTCTAAATTCTATGGCTACCCGTTCAAGCCTCTCGATGACATCGTCTGAGACGTGCGGACTAATAGATTGGATCAATCGTCGCGTGCTCCAAGAATCGAGCGCCTCAATGCCGCCGTCCCGGTCAAGCAGAAGCGTCGCCGCGTAGTCAGAGAACAGACCGCCGGCGGAAATCAACGCCTCATAAAGGAGCCAGCGCGCGGACTCGTGCTGGTCAGCATCCAGTAACTCAAGCAAGGGCCTGACATCGTTAGGCGCCTGCTGCACATAGCCGCGAAGCGCAGTTGCTGCCCCGAGAATCAACGCCTGCTCCAGTTTCTGTATCGGCATTTCCGAATCTTGGTCCCGATCCAGGAAGTGCCGATCAAGCAGCAGGCCATCGTAGCGGGCATACTCAGTCAACGACATCACTTTGAGCATGTAAGGAATGAGGGCAGCGCTGAAACTCGCCGGTGCGGCGCTCGCGGCGCCCGTGACTAGCTCGATAGCGCCGTATTCGCGCGACAACAGTGCCGCGACCTTTCCAGAGTCACCAAGCGTCAGCGCTCCCGGCCGGTCAACAAGATGAGCGACAAGCAACTGGACCGCCCATTCAGGCTCGGCCTTCGCAAGATTGTGCGCCGGCAGAAACAACTCGTCCTCGTGGCCTTCATACTCACCGCGGGCGACCGCACCACGAACCAGGTCGAAGAGTGACCGGCTGGCATGCAGCTCCGCCCTCCGTGCTACCCAACGAAGCCAAGTGGGGTACCGGGGGGTTCGACCGGTGTGCGATGACAGTAGAACTGCTACCTGGTCAGGGCGATCCCTGACGACAGCAGCCATAACATCTACTGCTCGGCCTTCGAGTTGCTCATCCCCGCTGCGGAGCCACTCTGCGACAACGCCTTCGGAATCGAGCAGGTCAAACCAGGAAACCATGCGCAGGGTGGGCCAAAGTCGATCATAAAGCGGCTGCCCTTGGGCAAGTAGGCGTTCCACCATTCGCCACTCGGCCGCTTTCGGGGCCGATAGATCACGCAACAGGCCGAACACTACCTGCTTGACATAGAAACGGATTTCCGGTCGAGTAAGAAGAGTCTCGACCTCCAAGATGAACCGTTCAGATTCTTCGTCCCGAATGTATGACAGGATCTGCCGGACTTGGGTACGCCGAAACAATTCCTGCTCGCCGGTCAGTAGAAAGTCCGCCAGAGACTGATTGCGGCGCGCCCACCGTCTAGCAAATGCGTAGTCGAAGAATGATTCGTGGAAGAACGCAAACTGTCGACCATCTCGAATCAGCACGTGCTCTGATGTCATGATGTCGGCGTCATCAGAAAGATCGGTATCGTCCAACACGGAGGCTGGCACTGCTAGTCGCTGCCGGGCGCTCATCTCATCTGCAAGCACCGCGATGACCTCGCCGAAACGTACGGACGCGCCACGCCGAATGCGACAAGCCTGCCGCTTCCGCTCCCAATACGCGTCGAACAGCTCTCTGGTTGTGTTGAATGAAAAGGCGGTCTCTTGGTCCGCGATTGTCGACAGAAGTTTGAGGTGCAGCGGCAGAAGGAGGAGTTCTCGTTGTTGTCTGGTGAGGCGATCCGCCGCAACCCCAAGCGCTTCAGCTGCCGCGCTGGCCTGCTCATTCGACAGCTCGGCGACGTTCACGTGGGTGATATTGTGATCCCGTATCAGAGTTCTGATTCGATCATCGTTGTCGTGATCGAATTTGCGGCAAGCGAGCAAAACCCTTAGGTTCGGAAATGCAGACGCCTCGCGAACCAAGTCGGCGACGGAATCGAACGCCTGCGGCATCCTTCCCGACGCCTTACTTATGGCGTCAAGTTGATCGACCACCAGTAGCGCCGGCCGTTCTTGCCCGACCCGCGCTAACGCAGAAACTGGTGAGCTGTTAAGACCGAAGCGCTGTCCAAGTTCGTACGTCGAAGAAAACGGTTCCAGTCGGTCGAGCCGAAGAGCCAGTACCGGCCAACCTTGTGCCTCTGCCCAAAGGACCGCTGCGTGCAAGACGGCGCTCTTGCCGGCACCTCCAGTGCCGGTAGCGAAAACCCGACCGTTCTCGTCCGCAAGCAATGCGGTGATCTGATGCGCTTCGGGCCGGTCGATCGCCGGCCTCAGCAACTCGCGTTCGATGCTCGCTTTCCAGCTCGTGTGCAATTCGCGTACTGCTTGCTCGACCTCGCGGGTTCGACCTGGCTGAGTGAGGGCGAGGTCGTATTCGGCAAGGCATTCCGTAATTCGTTGCCGGTCGAGCGTATCTGAGAGGTTCTCGATAGCGAGGTCCGTGAGTGTGACGGCCGCGACCGGAGCGGGCGCGCCTGAGATCAAAAGCCCTGCAAGTGCCGCATTCCAGTTTCGGACTTCTCGTTCGCCAGGCCAGCGAGCCCAAGTGCCACGCAGCGTCTGCCATGCGGCGTCGACCGAGTCGTACACCGTAGTGCTGAGATAGGTGAATCCCGATTCTGCCCCGCTTGGAAGTGTCCGGACAAACGTTTGGACGTTAGGTGAGTGCCGCGCCAGCTCTGCCAGGTCCTGCAGCTGTTGTGCGGGTACTGTCGAGACAAAATGGAACTGACGGCCTTCGGTGACATGACGGCGCGCCGCCTCAAGCACGCCTTCGGCCCGCAGGTCTCCCAAGGTCCAATAGTTGGCGCTTCCGCGCTGCCGTTTAAGCTGATGTGCTTCAACGGCAGCAAGGCGCCGTAGCGTAAATTCGGACCCCTCGCCGACTTCGCCAAGCTCCTCGATTGTCAGCGATTGGGCGCGTCCAGCGAGTACTTCGAGGACTTGGAGCGCGATCCATGCGCCCTCGTAATGGTTGCCGAGTTTGTCGGCTTCACCGCCACGCCGGGGACTCACCGCCGGGCCTCCGAACGAGAGAACGACACGTGACACATCAAACCTATTCTGCCACTATCGGTTTGCATGTCAATCCGGTTGTGTTTGTCCGCGTTGTCCCTCTGGGGAGGTTGACTGAGCGGATCTAGGCATCGTTGCGCTCCAGGAGCCTAGAGAGAACGCGCCTGGAAGCTTGTAAGGTAACGCGAGTCCGTCGTTGACTGGCATAGCCAGAGTGTTCCGGAACTAAGCAATACATTTCATCTTCCGCTAATAGATACTCGATAAACGTCATGGTCTTTTGACGCCAACCACCACGCCCGCGGATCGCCTCTTGCATTTTGGCAAATACAGCTTCGCTTAAGAGGGGTGTAACGTCTGCCATTGCGCTCAGATACTCAAAGTTGCCGAGCCCCCAGTACAGATGCTGTTTGCCCGCTGGAGAGATTTCTACTTGTTGAACGCTTGAAATTTCGTCTTCGGTGGGATCGTAGCTGAGCAACAGGCCACTCTTTAGCATCGCGTCAAGCCATAAGTATACCGCGCGACTTTCTAGGTTCATGCCGGCCGAGTAAGCCACGATCTCATCCACGTCAATTAGAGCGCCTTCGCGTTCGCGAACGGGTACGTCGCTCATCAGCTGCAATATTCTTATTGCTAGCAATGGCGACGTTTCTAAGTCTTCGTTCATGGCGAATATGTTTTGGACGAAGTCGTGTTGTCTCGCAGGGTAAATGTCGTAGTGCCCACGAATTAGGGCCTTCGCTGCCCTGTTCTGATGGATGTCGACCGCGTTCCCCGCTATGTAGGCGCTGAGGAGGTCTAGAACTCGCAGATGCGGCGAAGAGACGAAGTTGCGGGCCAGCTCCAACGTCCTTCGGACGTCATAGTTCGCTAAGGCTCCAACCCAGCCGGACACGTTCGACGTTTGGAGGAATACGCGCTGAAGACTTTGTGCAAAAGCATTCAGGTCGTCAATAGTGAGTGAGATTCCCTTGCCGACGAAGTACCTGTCGTCGGGTCGCTCGCGAACTGCGGCGACTCTTTGGCCAAGGAACTCAATACGCTTGCGGATTATTTGATCGGTTGGCGGAGCTGGCAAGAAGAATGATTCATGTTCGAAAGACTGAAGGGCGCCGTGCTTGGACAACTGCCAGCTCGTCCGATCAGTAATCGGTAGTATTACAAGACACAAGGTCGGCTCGTACAACGACCGAGCGTACTGATATACGGCCTGTTGGAACTCGATGCTGTGATGGTCGGCGTTGTCGAAGACAAGGATGGGCAGCATTGTTCGCCCATTTACGATGTTGCGCAGCACGCCTTGGATGTACTCGTGCGGATCGTTGCGGCGTATTGATTCGACGTGCTCGCCGAATTTCAAATGGAAGTTGGTCTTGTCGGTTTCGTACAGGGCCTGGAGAGGTCCCTTGAGAAGTCGCTTGTACTCGTCGAAAAACATGCCTTGGATTTCAGCGAAGCTAGGCGCCCCATCAAATAGGTCTTGCTCGGCCTGCTTGATGATTGCCCTGTTGAGCCAATCGACGACACCATCGACATCCCCTGGCGCACCCCGCATATCAATTTGAAGCACAACGCAATGTTGCCTGATGCTGCTCGGTAAGACTGATCCAAAGAAGCGGTTCACGAATGTGCTCTTGCCGGCACCCTTGACGCCGACAAGTAGGACGAACTCGTGGCGTTGAATGTCCCTGACTCGCCTAATCAGATCGGCGAGAGCGCTTGCACTCCCCGTGTCGAGTTCGCGCAGCCGAGTTACGATATTCTCGGCCATTCGCGCGATTTGATTCTCGGCATGGTAACTTTCATTTGTTTCGACGAAGCAGGCTTCGAGCAGTTCCGAGTCTTGCTCTCCTGCTAATCTTCGGAAGAAGGTGCCTAGGACGCGATCCACATCTGCTGCGAGGCTATCAGCAGGCATGAACCGTGCGCTTCCTGGTGGCCTGAGCGACTTATGAAATACTGTAAGTCGAATTGGTTGCCCCTCCGCCTCCTGGAAGTAGGGCCTGAATCCAATCTTGGTAGCCGCTTCATAAGAGAGTAAATTGTAGAATAGTGTGAAGTTGTCCTCGATCGAAACAAGGTTCGGGAAAATGAAGGCCATGCCGTCGCGGACGTCGATGCCATCGCTGGATCTATTGCCTCGAAATATTACCCACTCGCGACCGTTGGTGATGCAAGCGAGCTCCGCACTTTTCTCGCCACAGTATCTGATCCCCTGGGCGATCCCTTCGCGGACGTCTGCTCCGGTAAAGACGCCACCGGAGATCTTGTATCCTCGGCCCGTCTGCCTGCTCTCGCATCCAAACGATCGTCCGTCGCGTTTCGCCTCGACGATGAGGCGCGTGCGACCCTTCACCAGGAACGCGTAGTCGGCGAAGCCGGTAGGTGTCGGTGGCTCAGCCAGGATCTCGCCGTGGGGCCATAGAAGGACTTCCGTAAAAACTCTGTCGATGATCTTCAGGCGGGTGTCGGCCTCGGTGTGTACCGAATGAATGTACTCGGACACCTCTACCCGTAAATCTTTATAGCGTTGGTGCGCTACGTCGATGGGTTCCATGATCCCCATATCTCGCGAGTGCGAATGTCATGTCACGCTCGTAAAGGCGTACCGCGAGCGAGGCGGGTTCTATTTGCGTCTATACCGAGTAATGATCATTTGTTCTCGCATCGCGTCGGATCGGTGTTGATCGGCTTCGACAGTCCGGGCCAAGGAAGCGTGCCGTTGACGCCCTGGCTTGAACCGGCTACGTCCCCCGGCAGCGTAACGCGCCGATCCGCAGCAAATCCCACTCGACTTGCGCGTGTCGTCCAGAGCCGCTCCTCGTCGGACGGGGCAGTCCTCGGGCTGACGTCTTGGGATCTCTAGATGTGACGGGACGTCCCTGAAGATGTGGTCTTCAAATCTGATGTGCGCTGGCAGTCTCGGCGGTGTAGCCGGTATCTAGAGCAGGGGCATTGGGACACCGGCCACGATCCCGGCCGTGCGCGGCCCCAGCAGCGCGTGCGGCCGGGTTTCCTATCTCAGTGGTCCCGATGAAGCTCGCGGCTCGCGGCCCAGACCTGCTCGAACGATTCGAGGTAGGTTGCGACCAAGCCCTCTTCGGTGCGTTGCCGCAGGTGGAATACCGGGGAGTGGGCTCCCGGATGTCCGTATACGTGTGCGTTGACGAGCAACTCGTCGTCTGCTCTGTAGATCGAGTTGTAGAGCACCGTGTCATGGAGTCGCATCTCGGCGCCGGCGTCCACTACGCGGCGAAATCCCACCAAGGCAGTGTGAATGCGGGCGCTCATGCCTTCGTTGATGCGTTCCTCTCTGCCGCGACTGGCTATGTGCTTTCCGCCGGGATCTCCGAGCACGATGCGGACTCGTACGCCGGCCTTCGCCTTCTCGCGCAGTACGGCGGAGGCCGGGATGTCTTCAGCGACGAAGAGGGCACTGTAGGCGAGGATGTCGATCTGATCCTCGGCGCTGGCGAACAGGCGAGTCCAGGCGTCGGCCGGAACGACGGAGCGGTGCGGGTAGACCGTCTTGACCTCGTCTGCCTGCGTGGCTCGTTCGATGGATCGTGGGAGGTCGGACCACAGGTCGCGTGGAGACCAGCCGGTCATCTCGGCCAGGGCGTCGCGGTGGCGGGGGTAAGGCTGGCGGCCGGTCATCCATCGGTCGACGGTCTTCGGGTCGACACCGAGCCGCGCCGCAACGTTAATCCGTGTCAGCCCGGCGCTGCGAAGGGCTCGAGCAAGTGCGTGGTTCACGCGACGGACTCCGATCGTGGCGAAGCCTCATCGTAGCCAAGAAGTCCCAAGACGTCCCACGCTGTGGTTCAAAGTCCGTTACTGACCGCGAAGACTCACGTGAGGAGTTGCGACAACATCGAGCGGACGGGATGCCCCATGGATAACGACGAGCACGCTGGGGAAACGGCGGCACGGGGCACGACAGACCGTCTCGCGCTCGCGCTCGAAGACGCCGGCTTTGATGTCGGGCAGGACTTTCCCGCGCTCCAAGACGCCGTCGATCGCGGCGGTGACGCGGTGGTGCGGATGGGTGACGTCCGGCCCGAGGTTGCAGAGCGACTCGCCGCACTCGTTCGTGGTGAGGCGACGTCCGTCGACTCGGCCGAGGAGGGATAGCAACAGGTAGCGCGCTTGATCGGAGTCAAGGGACGTTCGTAGGCTGCCCATGTGGATCAGATCGGACGAGCCCAGGATCTTGCGCGCCTTCTGTTGGCCGAATCGATCCCGCGCCGTTGGGCGCACAGCCAAGGTGTCGGGCTGAAAGGCGAGTCGGTGGCTCACCTCGTAGGCGACGACGGGCCAGCCCTGGCGTCTGCGGCTTGGCTTCACGATGTCGGCTATGCGCCAGACCTCGTCGTGACGGGGATGCATCAGCTCGATGGCGCGCGATATCTGCGCGATGTCGCCGGGGCGGATGAGCTGGTGTGTCGTCTGGTCGCGCACCACTCGTTCGCGATCATCGAGGCACGGAACCGCGGGTTGGCAGATCAACTCGCCGACGAGTTTCGGCCGGTCGAAGGCCTTCTCTCTGACGGAATCACGTACGCGGATATGACGACCACCCCGGACGGCGAGCCGGTCGAAGTGGAAGTGCGTCTTGCGGAGATCCTTGCCCGATATGGGGAGGGAGACCTCGTCGCCGAGTCGATCCGTGAGGCGAGTCCGTTGATCATCGGTTCGGTGCTGGCCGTAAGGGCGGCGCTGGCTGAGGGCTGAGAGTCAGTCCATGCCGGAGAGGGTGCCCTGTTCGTCGCGGCTCCACCGACGTCCGGCGCTGTCGAGGAATTCGATCTGGATCGGTTCCGGCTCGACGTAGGACCGCAGCCACTCCGTTGGCGCCGGTCGGCGGATGGTCTGGCCAGGCGGCACGAGGCCGACGAACTCGGCTGCGGGCGTCTCGTTGCCCCGCGCGGGTAGCGGGAGCTCAACCTCGTAAATCGGCATGGCGCTCGCATTGTGGATGTGAAACGCCAGCTCCCGGGTGCCGTCCGTCTTCAACGTCAGTTCGACCCACGCACTGATGCGCGCAGCTTGCGCGCGGCGCTCGTCTTCGGCGCGGTCTGCTTCGCGGCGGTGTTCGCGGCGTAGGAGCAGGAAGCCGACGAGGAACGCGCCGACGGTGCCAACTGCGGAGAAGACGTCGGCGAAGGCGCTGAGCCACTCGCTACCCAAGGTGAATGTCTTGCGGCGCGTTGAGGTACTGCGCGACCCGCATGCGCATTGATCGGTCCATCGGGAGGGAGTCGATCTCGACCGCCGGCACCCACCGGACCTCGGTTGACTCGTCGCTTGGCGTCGGTGTTCCGCCGATCGGTCGCGCGGTGAATACAACCGAGAACTCTTGCCGGGCTTCGTTGTTGCTGGTGTAGAGGATGACGTGCCGAGGGTCGGTGTAGATGCCGACCAGGCCGGTGATCTCTACCTCGATGCCGCTCTCCTCGAAGGTCTCTCGAACGCCAGTGTCGGGCAGGGACTCACCGAGGTCCATGCCGCCGCCTGGTAGAGCCCAGTTGTCGTTGTCCGAGCGCCGGATCAACAGGATCGCGCCGTCGTCGTTGACCACAACGACGTTCGCCGAAGGGACAACGCTGTTTGCCTTCGGCGCCTCGGGATCGTTGTAGAAGTCGATGCGTCGGCCCACTTCTGCCCTCATTCCAACGGTGTGGCGCCGTCCCACACCTGCTCGAAGCTGTCCAGGTACGTCGTCACCATCCCGCCTCCGGCAACGCGCCGAAGGTGAAAAACCGGTGCTTGGGACGCAGGGGTGCCGTAGATGTGCGTGTTGACCAGTAGTTGTTCGTCGGCGCGGTAGATCGAGTTGTAGAGCACGGTGTTGTGGAGCCGGAACTCGATGCCGTCCATGCCAAGCAGCGGCCGGTACATGACGATCGCGTTCTTGATCTTCGCGGCGAGGCTTTCGATACCTTCGTCCGTATTGCGCTGCGCGACTACGTCGGAGTCAGGGTCGCCGAGCAAGACGCGCACTCTGGCTCCCACGTCCGCCTTCTCGCGGAAGATGCGATGGACGCCCGCGTCCTCGGACAGGAAGAGCCCGCTGTAGACCAGCACGCCGATCTCGTGCTGAGCGCTGTTGAAGATGTTCCGCCATAGCTCGGACGGGACTGCCCAGCGGTACGGATAGATATTGATGATCTCGCTCTCGCTTGCGCTGGCTGCCTGCTCGACGCCAATAGCATCCGGCCAGAGATACACCTCATCGACGCCGAGACGAGCCGCGACCGCATACCGATGGCGCCGGTACGGCGTCCGGCCGCTGATCCAGCGCTCGACGCTCTTCGGGTCGACCTTGAGCCCTTCCGCCAGATCGGCCGGCGTGATCCCGCGTTCCAACATCGCGGTGCGTAGTCGCTCGTTCGGCATCGTCTTCCCGTCAGGACGTCCGGCAGCCTGCCCACCTTAGGCGAGACGTCTCGGACACGTCCAGCCATGACCTGATCACGTCCCGTCGACAAGTCCCATTCTCGGTGGCACGTCGATGCGGCCAGCGCATCGCCGTTCCGAGAGGAGATCTGCAATGGACATCCAACATCTCACAGACGAGGCCCCGACCTGCCTGTGCGGCGCACAGCTTGGCGCGGGGCACCCGACGCTGTGCCGCAAGTGCGTCGCCCGGATGCGCTGGAACCGCCGGCATCAGGCACGTGGCGGACACGGCGGCGCGGACCGGGCCATCCGTACCCGCAGAAGCCGTCGGGACCGCAGCGGCGACGGTGGTAACGCATGACGATCGCCGTTTCGGCCGTGATCCTGCTCGGCGTCTTCGTGTTCCTGCTCTGGCGCTACGCCCGGTTGCCGCTCTGGCAAGCCGCGATCTGCGCAGCGTTTGGCTACTACCTCGCGTCGTCGTCCGTCGGCCCAGACATCGGCAACGGACTTCGGGCCTTGGCTCGATTCGTCGCCGGACTGGAACTCTGAGGTGAGCCGCTCCGTCGCCGCCACCCGGCGCGACTGGTGGGTGATCGTGGGCATGACGGTCGCCGCGATCTCGGCCGCGGTGGCCAGCTTCGCCGGCCTCCGCGGGCTGGCGCAGGTAGCCGGATGGCCCGACCGGCTCGCCTGGCTGCTACCGGTGACCATCGACGCGTACGCGATGACCTCGGCGCGAGTGTGGCTCGCCGGAACGTTCGGCAGTAGCCCGAGCCCGCAGCTTCGCCAGAGCCAACGCGATCGGCGCCATCGCCACGAGCATCGTCGGCAACGCCGGCTACCACCTCACCGCCACCGGCCTCGTCGCGATCTCCTGGCCAATCATCGTGCTCGTCGGCGCTGTACCGGCCGCCGTCCTCGGACTCACCGCGCACTTGCACGCACTCACCACCCTCACGGCGCCAGATCACGACGCACCGCCGGGTGCCGCAGGCCGTCCCGAGGTCCGGACTCGGGTTCGGACTTCACGCCAGAGGCCCCGCACCGATGCGGTCTTGATCAAGGCAGCCCGCGAGGCCGACGCCCGTCACCGCGACGCCCACGACGGACGCCCGATCAGCCGCGACGGCCTGCGCTCGGCGCTGCGCATTGCCGGGCCGAAAGCAACCGAACTGCGGCGACGCCTCGCCGCCGAGGGTGCCCAGACAAGCAACAGCATCGATCGAAAGGAGGCTTCACCAAACCCGTGACCAACGAACCGCGCGTACCGCGCCCCACCGTCGACCAGGAGGCCGTCCTCATCCACCTGCACGCCGTCAACCGCCGGCCCACGCCCGACGCCATCTGGACCGCCGTCGCCGACATCCCCGTCCTGCTCACCGAAATCGGCCGCCTCGCCCAACTGCTCAGTCGCACCCGATGGGACTTCGCCGACCTGCTCGCCGCCGCCCGCGCCACCCTCGCCGCCGACCACGAAGGCGAGCCGGATCCGCTTGCGTACCTACGCGACGCGGTCGCCGAGCATCAAGCCTGGACTCTGCCCGACGGCGAAGGCGCCGAATGAGGGCATACGGACGGCGGCACCGCCGCTGGAGCCACCGCAACCCGCAACCACTTCTGCTCGTACCCGATGAGCCGCTGATTTTGATCGGCCTCGCCGCGCTCGGTCGAGCCTTGTTCCGCTACCGCTCGGAACTCGCGCCGATCACAGTCGGCGCCACGCTCGCCACCGCCGGGCTCGTCCTGCACCACTCACATCCCGGTGGGTGGCCGTTGGTCGGCATCCTCACGACCGTCGCCGCGCTGGCCGCCGGACTGCGCGGGCTGCCCTGGGGTGCCACCCGGGCATCAGAGCGCGGCTACGCCGCGACCGCGACCGCCGTCGCGGGAGGCTGGCTCGCGGCAGCGACGGCACTCGGCCCTTACCGGGCTCCGCTGCCTACCGTCCTCGTCGTCGCCGTGGTTGTGCTGGGCGTTCCTTGGTGGGCACACCGGCGCCGCCGAGCCCGCGTCAAAGTCGATCGCGTCATCCAGGCTTGGCCGGACCTTGCCGAGACGATCGGGCTCGACGGCTCACGCGTGATGTCCGCCGTCGTGGACACGTGGGGTTGGCGAGCCCGGATGAAACTGCGCCCTGGGCAGAGCGTCGCCGACGTCATTGCGCGGGTGCCAGCTATCGAGTCGGCCTTGGGCACGCGACCCGGCGCGGTCCGCGTCGAGCACGATCCGGCCCACGCCGGCCGCTGCACGATGCGCGTCCTCGCCGTAGACCCACACGCCGGGGCCATCCTGTGGCCCGGCCCGACGATCCAGTCCCTGTCCGACCCGATCACGCTTGGAGTCTTCGAGGACGCGACAACCGTCCAGGTGCCGTTTCTGCGCCGACACGCGCTGATCGGCGGCACCACCGACTCAGGCAAGAGCGGCGTGCTGAACGTCGTTATGGGCAACCTCGTCGCCTGCTCCGACGTCGTCCTCTGGGGCATCGACCTCAAGGGCGGCATGGAATTGCGGCCATGGGCACCATGCCTCGACCGGCTCGCCACCACCCCTGACGAGGCAACCCGACTGCTCGCAGACGCCGTCGCCATCCTCGACGCCCGCGCTGACGCCTCCAGCCGCGACAACAGCCGCGTCTGGGAGCCCACGCCATGCGCACCCGCGCTGGTCATCGTCGTCGACGAATACGCCGAACTCGCCGACACGGCGCCGGCTGCTATCCCTTACGCCGAATCGGTCGCACGCCGAGGGCGCGCCGTCGCAGTCGACTTGCTGGCTGCGACCCAACGACCGACGCAGAAGGCCATGGGCGGCGGGGCGCTGCGCTCGCAGATGAGCATTCGGGTCTGCCTGCGCGTCCGCGAACGCCGCGATGTCGACCTCATCCTGGACAGGGGCATGCTGACCGCCGGCTGGCACGCCCACACCCTCGACGCACCAGGCAAGTTCTACGTCCTTGCGGATGGGTACAACCAGCCGCGCCGAGCCCGCGCCTACCTCGTCACCGACGAGCACGTGGGGGAGACGGCTGCCCGATACGCCAACCAGCGACCCGACCTGGATCCGTTGTCCAGGGCCGCGATCGAGCGTCAACCGCGCGCGATCGAACCGGCATCGATGGTCGGCAACGACCCGGAGCAGATGCTGTTGATCACGCTCGGCCAAGCGCCCGATGAGGGCCTCACGATCCTGGAACTCATCGAGGCGACCGGCATGCGTCGCACGTGGGTCTACGACCGGCTCCAAGCGCTCGCCGCGGCCGGCCGCGCCCAGCAGGTCGCTCGCGGCCGCTGGCGCGCCTGACCCAATCGTCCGCGCGGACGTCCGTCCGCTCGCGCGCGTCTGCGCATATCAGCGTGCGGACGGACAACGGACGGACGGCCGCGCGGACACCAGTTACCAACCAGAAAGGAGGCCCAACGATCGCCATGGAAGATGAGACCGACGAGGGGAGAAATCGCAGCATACGAACGTGTACGACGCTGGAAATTGAGAATGGGCAGCTCAAGACGTCCCTAGAAGTCCCGATCTCCGATGCTGCTGCCGATGCGTTGTGGCGCATCATCGACCGCGCCCGGAAGACTCGACAGGCATGAAGTTCGCCTTCTACGGACGCGTGTCTACCGAGGACCAGCAGGACCCGCAGGCATCGAAGGCCTGGCAGCTTTCTCGCGCTCGCAGCCTGATCGAGCCGGCCGGTGGTGAGATCGTCGCCGAGTTCTTCGACATCGGGCAGTCGCGCTCGCTGCCATGGAAGCGGCGCCCCGAAGCGCTGCGCCTGCTCGACACGATCAAGAGCCCCGGCAGGGACTTCGAGGCCGTGGTGATCGGTGAGCCGCAGCGAGCGTTCTACGGCAGCCAGTTCGGCATGACGTTCCCCGTCTTCGTGCACTACGGCGTGGGCCTGTGGGTGCCTGAGATCGGCGGAGCCATCGACCCGGGCTCAGACGCCCATGACCTCGTCATGGCGCTCTACGGCGGCATGAGCAAGGGCGAGCGCAACCGAATCAAGGTCCGCGTCCGGTCGGCGATGAAGGCGCAGACGGAGCTGGAGGGCAGGTACCTTGGCGGCCGGCCGCCGTATGGCTACCGGCTCGCCGACGCTGGCCCGCACCCGAACCCCGGCAAGGCGGCCGACGGCAGGCGACTTCACCGGCTCGAACCCGACCCGGTCACGGCGCCGGTGGTGGAGAGGATCTTCAGCGAGTACGTCGCTGGCAGGGGCATGATGTCGATCGCGCGCGGTCTCACGCAGGATGGCATTCCGTGCCCCTCCGCCCACGACCGCGCGCGCAACCCGCATCGTCACACGCAGGTGTGGGAGACCACTGCGGTCCGTGCGATCCTGCTGAACCCGCGTTACACCGGCCGCCAAGTCTGGAACCGGGCGCGTACGGACGAGGTCCTGATCGACGTCGAGGATGTCGCGCTCGGTCACGAGAACCGGCACCGCTGGAACGACCCGAGCCAGTGGGTCTGGTCGCGGACCGAGTCGCACACGCCGCTGATCAGCGCCGACCTCTTCGAGCGCGCCCAGCAGACGATCAAGAAGCGCGGCACGAACAGCGACACAGGCAAGGCACCCCGCCACACCGGCAAGCCGTACCTGTTCCGCGGCCTGATCACCTGCGGCCTGTGCGACCGCAAGATGGTCGGCAACCCCAACCACGGACGGCTCTACTACCGCTGTACCGCGAGTCGCGACTTCGTCCGCCAGCGTCAGATCAGCCATCCGCCTGCGCTCTACCTGCGCGAGGACGCGATCATCCGCCCGGTCGACGAGTTCCTCCGCAAGGAGCTGACTGGGCGGAACCTCGCCGACAACCTCCGCCGCGTGGCTGCAGCCCGACACCGGGCCGCGCTCGCCGCCTACGACGACACCGGCGAGATCGAGAAGCTGCGCCAGGCCATCGCCGACGCCGACCGGAAGATCAGCGGATATCGGGCCACCCTCGACGCGGGCGGCGACCCGGCGCTCATCGCCGGCTGGATCTCCGAGACGACCGCGATCAAGAAAGCCGCGCAGGCTCGGCTCGGCCTCACTGAGGCGCCACCCCAACGGATGACCAGTGACCAGCTCGACGCCATCGCCGAGGCGTTCGACGACCTTCTCGGCCTGATCCGCGACGCCGACCCGCGCGACCGGGCCGAGCTGTACAGCCGACTCGGGCTGCGAATGACCTACCAACCTGGCCCAGAAACACTGATCGCCGAGGTTGTCACCCCGGCGGATCTTCGTGTCTTTGATATGTGTCCGGAGGGGGACTTGAACCCCCACGGCCCGCACTGGTGCGCACTCTGGGTGCGCATGCGACGATGCTAGTCCCGTCCCTGGATGATTCGCCTGACCTTCGGCGCTGACTCTCCGGCTACCTTCACGTCAGGCTCGTCCTCGACTGACCGACACGCCGACTTCAGTGTCCCGGTGTTCGCGCTGCTCGTAGCTCTGCACTTCTATCCGCTCGGCTGCGTCGACCGCGCCCCCGACGGCGCCAGCCAATCTGAGCTTCCCCCGGTTTCCCGGACGCCGCCGCTGAGGCGACAATGGTCGCCGAGTGAGTTCGGCTGCCCGCTCCACACCCGCCGGAGTTTCGTCAACGGGCGGCTGAGTTGTCCCGTCAGGGCGACCAGTCGGTCGGGCTGGTTGCCAAGGATCTGAGGATTTCGGAGTCGTGTCTGCGTGACTGCCTGGCCCAGGACGACGCCGACGCGGGTCGGCGTGACGACCGGCTGACCAGCGACGAACGCGCTGAACTGGCCGCGTGCGGCGTGAGAAGCGACCGTGGGAGACGGAGAACGAGATCCTGCGCAAGGCGGCCGCCTACTTCGCCAGGGACAACGTTCCTCCCAAAATGATCTACCCGGTCGTCGCTGAGCTCGCCGCCGGCGAGACCGCGGTGGCGGTAGCGTGCCGGGTCCTGGGCGAGTCCACCTCCGGGTTTTGTGCGTGGCGGTCTGCGTCGGTGTCCGCCCGGGCCCGGGCGGATCAAGCACTGACCACCACCATCCGCGAGATCCATCAGATGTCGCGCGGCACCTACGGATCCCCGCGCGCTTGCATGCCGAGCTGCGGCTGGCTGCCGGCGTGCGGTGTGCCCGCAAACGCGTCGAACGGCTGATGCGCGCCGCCGGGCTGCAAGGCGTCTCCTATGATCGGCGCTGGCGCGGCCGCATAGTGCGTGACCCGCACGCACAACCCTCGGCCGATCTGGTCATTTAGGATGTCGATGAGCTGGACCTGGCTGGAGACGATTGCCGCGTAGGCGCGCTGCACCGGCCCTGGCTGGCGCAGCTGATCCTGGCGCAGAATCTGCTGGATCGCGTCGGCCTTGGCATCGACGCCGCGGCGGCCGGCGCGGCGCAGCGCGGCCACGACGGTCAACCGACTGAGCCGGGCGGCTCGGTCCGGGCCGGGTGCCCGGTCCAGCAGCTCGAGCGTCTCGCCGGCGATGAGGTCCTCGAAAGCCGGCAGGACGGCGGGGAAGAACTTCCGTAACGCGGCGCGTAGCCGCAACAGCTGACGGATGCGGTCCCAAATCAGATTCTGGTGGGCGCGGGCGAGGAGCTTGACCGCTTCGGCGGCAGGACTGTTGCCGGCCACTTGGTGATGACTGTGGTCCAAGCAGACGATCTCGGCCAGAACGTGAGCATCACCAGGGTCGGACCTAGCTCCGGAGGTAGAGTGCCGTTCCCGGTACCGGGCCACTGACATCGGGTTGATTGCATAGACGCGATAACCGGCGCCACGCGGCGCCTGCACCCAAGCGCCGCGGTCGCTTTCGATATCGATCCGGACCAGCCGGCGGCCTGCACGGGGTCGAGCTCAGCCTACGAGGCCGCATGGCCTCGGCGATAAGCGTGTGCAGCCGGGTGATGCCCTCAAGGCCCTCAGGCAGCCGGGCTCGGGCCAACCGCCTGGCCGCTGTCGTTCACTATCTCGATGAGGAGCACTGGTCGCGTGACAAGGATTTCGCCGGCGCATTGTGGACGAGCGATCAAGCCAAGATCAGCAAGTTCGGAGTCACCAGCGTGTGTGTAACGCAACTCCCGACCAGCGAATCGAGCTTGGTCAGTCATCCACTGTTCAATCGCGGATAGTGCTCGACCAGTCAGGGCGGTTCCCTCGAACGTCACCTGTGGGCCAGATCGTCCGTCGACGGCTATGCAATACAGCCGATGATCACGGTAGTAGGCGGTGACGCCCATTTCACGGAAGCGGGCCCCATGCCAGTCGATGGTCCGCGGCTCTCCCGGACCGAGTTTGGGTCGATACCGCCGAGTGCGTCAACGACCTCGTCGTGGCCGACGCCGAATCGCAAGGGTCCGACACTCACGAGTGGCGCGAAATTCCACTCAACGCGTTCCCTGTCGCGCTTGACCTCCCACACGTCGACGTCCTCCCGCCCGTCCAGACGCTGCCGGAAGGGCTCCTTGGCTCTCTCGACGCAGCTCACCGTCATAATGCCGGGTTAAATGTGCCGAGCGCGTGACCTTCGGTCAAAACCACCGGCAGCCAACTGCAGCCTGTTGCCGGATCGTCGGGCAGCGGTGGTCTCGGTTCAACTTTCTGAGTGGCGCGGTGGTTCGGGCTTGCGGGCCTTGAACCGTGCGATCGGTTTGGTGGTGGTGCGGGCGGCTTCGGTGACCAGTTCGTCGCGTGGCAGATCCGCCAGGTGGTGTAGGCGTTCTCGACGGTGACGGTGCGCCCGGCGTGGATCATGCCGACGCGCATGCGCTGCCCGGCGACGGCCAGGGAACCGCGGGCGCTGATCCGCCGCTCCACCCGCATCGGGTCCGCTGGAGGTTGGGGTGGCGGCCCGGCGGGCCGGGCGTCACGGAGGCGGGCCAGGTCTGCAGCGGCGACGTTTGACCGGGGTCATCAGCCCATGCCGATCAGGATCCGATACACCGTCATCCGCGACGGAACCGGACCCGGACAGCCATGCCGGCCCAGCTCGAACGCGATCCGCCGCGACCCCACCTCGGATGATGCCGACGCAGCTCACACACCAGCGCCTCCACCTCAGGTGACGCCTGATGAGCGCAACATCCGGGCGATGAGATCGGTCTTGCAATCCCGCCAGGCCTTCCTCGGCATACCGCAACCAGGAATGCACGCTTTGCCGGGACACCCCAACCTTAGCGGCCACCTCAGTGACGGGATCCCCAGCCAGAACCGCCATGACGGCCTGATACCGCTATTCCACGATCGACATTCCCACCAGTGCCAATCCCGGCCCCCAGACCACGCGCTGCCGCAACAACACGTGATCAAGATGCCGAATGGTGATCATGTCAAGCTTCAGGTGGGACGCGAGTGTCAAGCATCAGCCGTGACGGGACACACATCTAGCGCAACATCTAGCGCAACATTGCCGAGTCGCAGGACGTCCGTGACAGATCTGTCTCGGGCCATGGGTGACACGTCCGGCTAGACGTTATTGCCGCTGGGTCGCAGGCTAGGGGAAGCGAGGCCCGTCGACTCTGCGAGTTCTACACTTGATCACGAGGCTTGCCCAACGCGCGGCATCCCGGGTAACCGCGCGTCACTGAACCCAAGGATGGCTGCACCGTTCGAGTCGGGCCAGGCTCCCGGCTATATCGACGGTCGCTGACGCGGTGGTTCGGTCTTGCGGGCCTTGAACCGGGCGATTTGCCGGGTTTTGGTCCGGACGACTTCGACCACCAGTTGGTCTCCGTGGAAGACGCGGAAGGTGGTGTCCGCTTCTTCGACGGTGACGGTGTGACCGGCGTGCCCGATGCCCACCTGGATTTTCTGCCGGGCGATGCAGATGCTGCCGCGGGAGCTGACCCGCCGGGCGACCCGCAACGGCTCTCTGGTGGGGAGAGGCGCCGGGCCGCCCGGGCGGGCGTCACGGATCCTCGACACCTCGGCGGCGGTCAGCGGGTTGGGCAGCGACCGCAGCACGATACGGTCCGGGCCAAGCAGATGCAGGACGCCCCGGTCGACGCGGACGGTGACCCGTTGCCCGGCGAGATGGAACCCCACCGAGTGCTGCCGGCCGGCCAGGGCGAGCAGGCCGGTCGCGTTGATGGTCCGTTCGACCTCAACGGCCGCTCCGGGAAGGGACGGGGCAGTGCTGATCGGTGGTGGCCCGGCCGGTCGGCCGCCGTCGGCAAGCAGCTGATGCAGCTGGGTGACGCTGAATCGCGAGGGCACGGTCTTGAGCCGGACGCCGTCGAGCATCAGATGAACCACGGTGGTGTCGGCCCACAAGACCAGCTCGCGGCCGGCCAGGGCGGGGCCGAGCCAGAACTGTTACCCGCTGACTGCCAGGTTTCCCGATGCGGGGACCGACCGGGTCACCTCGACAGCCGTATCCGACGGCATCGACACCGCGACCGGAACCGGCGGGATCGGGGACGTCACAAGAGCGTCTGGCGAAGCCTCCAGTGTCGTCGCGGCCAGTGACGCAGGCAGCCGCAACGCGATGCCGTCGCCAGCATCGGGACGGAACCGGTCGGCAGGAAAAGCCATGTTCAGCGACTGATGCGGCCGGCTGGTGTTGTATTCGTGGCGGAAAGCGTCGATCGCGACCTGGGCGTCGGCCACCGTGGGAAAGGGCGGATGGTCGTCGAGCAGCTCCCGGCGCAGACTTAGATGGAACCGTTCGATCTTGCCGGTCGTGGTTGGCGAGCGGGGTTTGGTGAGCCTGTGAGTGATGCCGTTCTCCCGGCAAATCCGGTCGAACATCACCTCTCCGCCACCGGCGTTGAACCGGGCGGTGAACTGCTTTCCGTTGTCGGTTAACAGTTCCTCCGGGATGCCGTATTCGCGCAAGGCAGCGGCCAGGGCGAGACAGACCGCCCGGCCGGTGGCCTTCGGGACGACGGCGGCGATGACGCAAAACCGGGAGTGGTCATCCACGCCGGTCACGATCTTCGCTTCCCGACCGTCGGCGAGCAGGACACCGCCCACGATGTCCATCTGCCACAGCTCCATCGGCCGGCCCCGTTCCCACCGCTGATAGTCCTCCCGGCGACGTCGGCGAGGCCGTTCATCGACAAGGCCATGCCGCACAAGCACCCGATGCACCGTGATCCGTGACGGAAGCGGGCCGGGGCAGCCCATCCGGCCGAGCTCGAACAACACCCGCCGGGCACCCCACCGCGGATGGGTTCTGCGCAGCTCACAGATCAGCGCCTCGACCTCAGGTGCCGTCCGAGACGGTGACGACTGAGGCCGGCTCGAGCGATCCGCCAATCCCGCAAGCCCGTCCTGCTCATACCAGGCCAGCCACCGATGCACCGCCTGCCGAGACACCCCGAAACGAGCCGCAACGTCCGTCACCGTCGAACCGGCACGCACATCCAGGACTGCTTGATACCGCTGTTCCGTCACGCTGATCTCCACCAACACTCGGCGGAGTGTCACGCACGTCCTGATACCGATCTGTCACGCAGGTCCTGAGACTCGACACATCTAGCGCAACATCCCCGTGAGAACCTTCTCTACATCCTCGAGGCGCGGCTCCGTGGTCACAATCGAAAGATCACCCGAACGCGAGGCAGTTCGCGTTCAGTGCGTGTTCCACCAGTCGAGGGCTTGATGCATGTTGACCGTATTAGTCGTGTGTCAACGGCTCAGCATGTGCAGCGTCAGATTTCCTCCGCAGAGCTGGTCCTCTCCGGTTTGTTGTCGACATCCACGCGCCCGACCTCAACCGAGTCGGCAAGCACGGCTTTTTAATACTCCTGCTCGACTATAGTGAAGAAGCTCCCTGTGTCGCCGGTGACTTCGAGATTCAGTCTGGTCTTCCGTTTTACCCACAGCTCCCGCGCCAAGGCGCTCTCGAACATCGTTTGCGCCAGCTGTTTTCGGATAACCGACTCACTCATATGACCGATCTCGTACGCCTCTCGACACATTCCCAACCAAAGAGTAGTAAATGCGTACTGCCGCGCTTCCTTCTCTGAGTCGAAGCTTCCGCTATCCGTGACACACGGGATGAATACGGAGGGTTCTGCAATAACGTAACTCAGTAGCTGCCGCTGAGCGTCACGAAAGGCCGCCGCGCTCGCGGTGCGGTCCTGGCGTACTTGGAAGTAGACGGAGCCCGCAACAGCGCAGAGCGCTACGACAGACAGCAGGGCGGAAACCGCACCGTACGCCTGACCCGTGTCGCTGACCCGGGCCAACATCTCGCCAGATGTACCTACAGCTAGAAAGAAGGCGATAGGTGCTATGAACGCCACAACGAGCACCAGAGTCACGACTGCTCCGAGTAGAAGGGTTCTAGATGTCGAGGGGATCGGCTTGAAGAAGATTTCGGATCGCTTCACGGTTCGTCCAATCCAACGGAGTGTGCGCCTAGCTTCACTAGAAGCACATCCGAGCAAGCGGTACTGGCTCGTGCGGCGGCTACTGGCGGGTTAGTGCCTCCGGCAGGAAGGATCTTCGACCCTGCACCCCGTTGATGGCCTCCGGCGGCCAGAGCTACCCGCCCTGGATCCGGACAGCTCTGGGATGCCAAAGCTTGGCGGCAGCCCGACGCGCATCAGGAGGCAGCCAGACCGCACCCGTCCGGTCCAGGTCGGTCAGCCAGTGGGGTGCTCCACCTGGACCGGACGGGCGCGGTCCAGCCGGGCGAAGCCTGCGCGACGGGATGCCACCTCAGGTGGCCGGCCCCGCCGCTGGGGAGAAACTGGAGACGATCTTGTCGGTTTTACCCTCGTAGCCCACGTCAGGCCGAGCAGAACCAGGGCTTGCATCCTGGCGCTTGGCACGCTTGTACCGGTCAGCCAGCTGGGCTGACCTTGCTGGGGGTCAAGGGGTCGCAGGTTCAAATCCTGTCAGCCCGACCGAAACAACCCGGTGACTCGCGGAAACGCAGGTCTCCGTTTTGTTTATCAAGATCGCACCTCCGTTTAACCTCCACTATTGGTCTCGCGCTCGTAGCCAACGCCAGACGTTGGCGGCGTTCTCGTAGGGCAAGGCTTCGGTGGCCCAGGGCCGAATGCCGGCGGTGGGTGTTGTTCCAGCCTTCGATGTACAGGAATATCGCCTTCGCGGCGCCGGAAGACATCATCCTCGTGCGGCGGCCAACAAGCCGCGCCCGCTAGGAACGAAAGTAGCGCCTTGTCGGGCTTGCGATGGTGGCGAGACCGCGCAGTGAACGCTTCCTTGACACGGAAGAGGTCACTGGTTCGATCCCAGTATCACCCACCAAGAGTTTTCGCAGGTCAGGAGCAGGATCAGCGTCGATTTTGTACGGTGGCCTTCTGCTGCTGGGAGCAAATTTGCTCCCACGGTAACGGAGGAGGTCACCTCAGGCCGTTACCAGTAGCCGCCGCTATCGATCCACCGGCCCTGTAACGCGGACAGCAACGGCTGG
Organism: Actinoplanes sp. NPDC051537; assembly: GCF_055586105.1. NCBI lineage: Bacteria > Bacillati > Actinomycetota > Actinomycetes > Micromonosporales > Micromonosporaceae > Actinoplanes > Actinoplanes sp. NPDC051537. The sequence continues at coordinate 269,155 of NZ_JBVJIU010000013.1, read as the reverse complement.
TTCATGGCTCGGTGACATGAGCGTAGACACCGCGGATGCCCGGGAGTTGATGACTGAGGCGCTAGCTTTTGAGCGGCTCGGCGATACCGTCCTCATCCATCCAGGTCCGATGGCTGTGTCGGAGGTCGTAAAACCGGAAGCCGGTCACGAGTGGTTCCCAGCCGTGGGCGGGGTGGCCGTCGCAGGCGGGTCGCCAAGTTCGTTCGATGAAGGTGGTGCGCCACAGCCACCGGCCGGCCTCTGTGCAGAACAAGGTGTCGTACGGGTGGGCGCGTAGCAGCCGTTCGAGGCCGTCGACCAGGAACGCAGGAAGCCGGACGTCACGGACGGCCGCCTTGGTCCTGGGCGGCCCGAGCCACCAGTTGCCGGCGACCTCGTGCAGGGCGCCGGAGTCGGCGGCGACGTGGATCAGCGCCCGGTCCAGGTGGACTTGGACGCGGCTGAGCCCGGCGAGTTCACCGAAGCGCATGCCGGTGTAGGCGGCGGTGACCACTAGCAGCTTGGTCTGGAGGTTCGGCATCCGGGCGGCCAACCGGCGGACCTGGGCGGGGGTGGCGGTGGGGCGGGTTCACTCGGTCCGTCGCGCAGCCGAAGCCGGACGGTGGGGTCGAACAACAGGTAGTGCTCGTCGATCGCCTCACGCAGCACGAGGCCGAGCGCGGTGACGATGCTGCGCACGGTGACCGGCGCCAGATCGCTCGCGAGGGCGCGGGCGAAGGCTTTGACGTCGGTCCGGGTGATCGCGTCGAGCCGACGGCTGCCGAAGGCGGGCAGGATGTGGTAGCGCAGCATCGACTCGTACTTGGCTAGGGTCGCCGGGCCGGCCAGATGTGCCGGCAGCCAAGCGGCGGCCCATTCGGTCAACGTCGGCGCTGGCGCGGTCAGCTGGAGCTGGACTGCCAGGTTGAGGCGACCGAGTTGTCCGACCCGGGCTTGTGCGGCTTCCGCTGTGCGGAAGGTACCGTCGGTGATCAACCGGCCGGCGTTCCGGTAGCGGACCCGGTAGCGCTGACCATGTGGTTCTGTCCAAGCCATGGTTCCTCCCAAATGCCTGGCGGATCGATCAGGGTGCGTCTGGCTACCAGCCTTCGGGAGGTCAGCGTTCGGCGGCTGGCGAAGACCACTTCCCCGGGCGAGGAGGTGCCTTTGCCTGTCTGGCCGCGGCGGAGCTACAGCGGTTGGGCGCGCGTTGTCTGCGCAGAGATGCCGACGGGACGCAAGGGGATGCCATCGTGAGACGGCGCGTAACCGGGTGGCTGAGCGACTGTTGTTGCGGTGGGGGTCTGCCGTGGCCTTTGCGCCTGTGGGGCCGAGCCCCGGACGCCGCGCCGCGCCGCGCGGTGCGGTTGTTGCGGTCTGCCGTGGCCTTTGCGCCTGCGGCAACGGATCTATGTGCGCCGTTTCATGGACTGAGTAGTCCGAATAGTTTGAGGCGTCGTCCGAACGGACCGCTCTCATTGGACTGCGGTTGGACCCGAACCGGGGGAACCTGTGGCAGGTTACATCGACATTGGGCGCTCCAAAAAAGTGACTGTTCCCTCGCATTGCTAGTGTGACCCGTGCGGGCGGGCAAGACGCTGGGAGGACGATTAATGATCGACACGGTGGTCGTGGTTCCGGGAATCATGGGAAGCCGCCTGGTCGATGAGAGTGGTGACATTGTCTGGGGCGTTCGGCGGATCGCCGCCTTGAAGGCTGCGGGCCTGAGCGTTGGCGAGAAATGGGCAGCCGGCCGGATAGCTGATCTCGAGTTGACCGATGCTGAACGTGACGGAAAGCGATTGCGCTTACGTCCGGCGGGTTTGATCAAAGAGTCGGTCTGGGGCCCGAGATTCCGGATGAACTTCGGATATCAACTGCTCACTCGGCATCTGCGCCGGATTTTGCCCCACCCCGACGCACTGCTTGAATTCTCCTACGATTGGCGACTCTCCGTAGAGCACAATGGGCGATTGCTCGCCGCGGCGACCGACGATCATCTGGCCCGGTGGCGCGGTCACCCGGCGCTCGCCGAACATCGCCGGCTCACCGGCGACCGTGGCGAGCCGCGGGTGGTTATCGTCGCCCACTCGATGGGCGGGCTGGTCACCCGGGCGGCCGGCCTCCAGGCAGGCGCCCTCGATTCCATCCGGACCGTGATCACCATCGGTACGCCGTTCCGTGGCTCGGTTGACGCGGTCTCCCTGCTCAACGCCGGCCGCAACAGCATCGGCCTGTCGCCCGGCCCAGCGCGGGCGCTCGGGCGGACGATGCCCGGATTGCACGATCTGTTGCCGACCTACAGGTGCCTGCTGACTGGCGGCGACCTTACAACCCTCGACGCCGGTACGGTCCAGGCGCTCGGTGGGAACCGGGACCTCGCCAGCGAGTCGTTCGCAAGGCACACCCGACTTGAGTCGGTCAACCTGCCTGGGTTGATCAACCTGGCTGGCTCCCATCAACCGACCGACATTTGCTTTCAGGTGCGCGACGGGGTGGTTCACGCCGAACGGCACGGGTACGCGCGCGATCCGGTGGGCACGCTGCGGCGGGTCGACGGCCGGCTCGTGCCGCTGCCGTTGCACGGCGACGGCACAGTCCAATGGCAGTCGGCGCGGCTCGGCCACGCCACCGGCTACGCGCAGAAGCACGGCGCGCTGCAGGGCACGCTGAGCGTGATCCGCAACGTCGAGGCCCAGATCGAGAGCCGCGACCTGGGGGAGGGGCTGGCCGGGCCGGCCGCGCTCGGCGTCTCGCTGCCGGAGTACGCGCCGGTCGGGACGCTGGTGACGGCCCGGGTCACCGGTGCCTCGTCGGGTGGCGACTTCAGCTGCGTGGTCAAGGACCTTGACGGCACTGTCGTCGGTCGTCCCACCGTGCGTCGCGACGAGCCTGGGCATGCGGTGGAGTTCGAGGTCGAGGAGCCAGGTCCGCATGTCCTCGAGGTGTCCGGCGGGGTTGAACCGATCCGGGACGCGGTTCTGGTCTTCGATCCGAGCGACCAATGACGGTCGGGGACCCGGAGACCGGCTTCGATATTGTCGCCTGCCCACATCCGGTGTACGAGACTCCCGAGCTGGAGTCGCGTCGCGCGGACGAGGCCGTGGCGAGCATCGCCGACCTGCTGCGGCCGTGGGGCGGACGGCTGGACGCGTGGGAGCCGGTTACCATGCCGCGCACCTCCGGTCAGACTGAGGCGCGGCTCAAATACTGGCGGGACCGCGGCCGGTCGGGGAACACTGCACTGATCTGGCTCGGTCACGGCCGGACGGATGTGAACCTCCGCAGCGCCTCGTTGTTCGTGCGAGGCGATCCCGGCACGGGTGTCGACAAGACGTTCCACGCAGGGGAACTCGTCGAGGCCCTTCGCGTGTACGCGGCCGACCAGCAGCGCGACGCGTGGACCATCGTGGTCGTCGAGGCCTGTGGCGGTGCCCGTTTCGTCCAGCTGGTCGAGATCCAGCTCAAACAGCAGGAATTCGGCGACCGCGCCCTGTTGATCGGGTCGGGGGCGGCCCGCGCGACACAGTTCACCGGCACCCTACGGACGGATCTGGAGCGGGTCCTCGGCCAAGTCACCGAGGACGTCCTCACCTTGCGTCGGCTGGCGACGCTACTGAGCGGGATAGACGAGGCCGACGGGACGCAGCGCTACACGGTCGCGGCCTTCGACCCGCACGACAGCCATCTCCGGCGGGTAATTCCCGGCCCGGTGACCGCGGTCTGGAACGACTACCGCGACCTGCGGCAGGCTCTCGACGACGTCTCCGCCGACAGCAACGCGCTTCAGGCGCTCATGCACTACGCGACCAAGGGGACGGGCACCGACCTCGGCGAGTTCGCTTGGCACTTCGTCGGCCGTGACCGCGAACGCCGGGAGATCTTCGACTGGCTGCGCGAGACCACCGAGGCCGACAACCATCGCCTTCTGGTGGTCTGCGGTCCGCCCGGCTCCGGCAAGTCGGCCCTGCTCGGCAGCGTGCTCATCGACTGCCAGCCGAGACTGGCGGCGGCACTGCGTACGGTCATGGGTGATCGCGGCATCGAGGCGCCCGATGCCACGGCGCACCCGTTCGACCTCATGCTGCATCTGACCGGGGCGACCGTCCGCAGCACCGCCGCGCAGATCCTCGCCGGGCTCGGCGACGACGGCGGGCATGCCGGCGCGGATGCGGTGGCCGAGGTCTACCGGCGGGCGAGCAGGCAGCCCCGGCCGCTGCGCGTGCTCGCCGACGCCCTCGACGAGTCCGAGGAGCCGGCCGCGCTGGCACACTTCTTCGACGACCTGCTGCGGCGCTTCGCGATCATCATGGTCGTCGGCACCCGCGACCAGGTGCCCGGCACCGCTGTCGACCTCACGAAAATCCTGGTCAATGAGACTGTCAAGGCGGATCGGCGGGTCCTCTCCCTGCAGCCGTCCACGGAGGACGTCGTCGAGTCGCTGGCGGTGCGGGTCCGCGACCAGGGCCTCCGGGACCGAGTCCGCAGCGTCCTGTCGGGGCGTACGCGGGACGCTCTCGCTGAGCATCAATTCCTCTGGGCGGCCATGGCCGCCGAGGAGATCAACGCGCGGTCGGCTGAGCTGGCCTCCGATCCGGAGCGCCTCGACCGCCTGCTGGCCACGGATCATCGCCAGCTCTTCGAGATCGCGCTGGAACGCCTAAGCGAACGGAACCCGCTGGTGCGTACCGCCCTGCTCGCGCTCTCCCTGGCGCACGGCCGCGGGCTGCCCCGGCACGACCGCATCTGGGAGGAGGCGGCGACCGCGCTCACGGACGACCACCGGCCGGTCACTTTCGCCGACATAGACGACGTGCTCGATGTGGCCGGTGCGTACATCATGCTCGACCATGACCAGGGCCAGGGCGTCTACCGGCTGGTGCACCGGGTCCTGCAGGAACAGCTGCTGAGGGCCGGAGACCTGCCGGTCCGCCGCCTCCATGTCTTCAGGCAGCTGCTCGGGCACGTCCGTAGGGACAGCCCGCTCAACCCCTATCTGAGGACGCGGCTCTCCGCTCACGCCGCCCACGCCGGCCCCGAGGCGTGGGAGGAACTGGCCGCGCGGCTCGACGTGCTGGATCGGCTCGACCCGTACGCGGTCGCCGGGGACGCGCTCAGGTCCGGCCCGGCAGACCAGCTCCCGGTCCCGGTGCTTGGAGCGATGACGACCGCCTACCTGGCTGGTGGGCGGGACGACGACCGGCCCGGCCTGCGCACGCTCGGGGAGGCCTGGGTCCGTGGCCGGTCGTCGGGGCCGGCGCCCACAGGCGCGTGGTCAGTGCGCTGGTCGATGCTGCCGCGGCGACCGGCCCACCTGCCGATCGGGGACGCGGAGCTCAGCTCGTCCGGCGCCCGGGCCATGACGCTCGTGCCCCGCGGCGGCGGGCACGCCGCGCTGGCCGTCACCGCGGGCGACACCACCGTCCGGATCTGGGATCCGGTCTCCGGCCAGCCGGCCGGCGCGACTGTCGACCTAAACGCCTGGCAGAACTACCGGCCCATGGGCGAGGGCGTGGCCGCGCTCGTCGTGCTCATGCACCGTGACCGGACGCTGCTGGCCGGGGCCCCGGTCGGCGGCGAGGTGGTCGTTTGGGACCCGGACACTGGGCAGCGCATCCCGACCGCGGTCGCCCGGGGCGCCCCCGTGCACGGGCTGGCCGCCTACCGCGCCAGCGACGGCGGTGCACGGCTCGCGGTCGCTCGGGCCAGCGGGGAGGTGGAGCGGTGGGATCCGCTGACCGGCCGGCAGGACGGTCCCGCGCTACGCGCTGGGACCGGCGCGGTCAGCTCGATCATCGCGGTCGAGCTGACCGGCACCACGGTGGTCGCTGTCCTGTCCCAGTCGGGCGCCGTCGAGGTGTGGGACGCCCGGACCGGCCGTCCCTGGTCCGCAGGAGCGGTCGTCGACCGGGGCGGCGTCGATCTCTGTGTGCTGACGGCCGGGGCTGACGAGATCGTCGTTGCCGTTCTGAACGGGGCCGGCGACTGCTACCGGCTCGGGCTGCGGCGCGGCGACGCCGAGCTGCTGGCGCACGCTGACAACGCCAAGCGGGTGGAGTCGGTGCGGGCGCCGGACGGGCGCCGGCTGGTCGCCCTTGCCGACGCGGACGGCGAGGTGCGGTTCTGGGACCTCGACCGGCCCGGCCGGTCAGTCGCGAACTGGCGGGCGCATCGCGATCCGGTCGACGCCCTCGTCGCCGGGGTTCCGGCGGACGGTTCCGGCTGGGCCTTGGCCACCATCGGGAAGGGCATTGGGGTAGCTCGCGTCTGGCCGATGTCCGCGCTGGACGAGTCGCCGGGAGCCGTCCCCGCCCGCCACGTGCGCCGGGTCGTTGCGAGCGGTGACCGGATCGTGCTGGCTGGGCGCCGCGAGATCGTGGTGTGCGCCGCCCACGACGGGAAGCGCATGGCCGAACCGGCTGTGACGGGCGACATCGTCGGGCTCGTCGCGGTGGGCGGGCCGGCCCCCGTCGTCGTCGCCACCCGCGACTCGCTGCTGACGTGGTCCGGAGACGACCTCTCGGGCGCCCGCGCCTGGACGCTTCCGACACCCATCCTCGGGCTTGGCGGCTGTTCCGGCGCGACGGGCTGGATCGCAACCCTCGACAACCTCGGCGTGCTGAGGCGCTGGGACCTTGCGCGCGGTGAACACGCACCCGGCCACGCCGAAACCGGCGTCGTCGACGCGGAGACCATCGCCTGCTACCGCGACGGCAGCGGTGTGGTGGTGGCACTGCGGGACGACGACCTGGTCCGGCGCTGGCGGCTCGACGACAGCGGCCGTCCTCGATGGACACATCTGCCGCCGATCTCGTGCGGAAAACTGCCGCTGGCGCTGACCGCCGTGGACAATGGCGCGCTTTTCGTCGTCACCACGGACGAGGTGCTGTGCGTCGCCGGCGACGGCATCAGCTGGCGGAGCACCCCCGACCAGTCGTCGAGGCTACGGGCGGCGGACACCTGGCGCACCGCGGCGGGCGAGACCCGCCTGGCGGTCGGTAACGCGGCCGGGCAGATCTTCCTGTACGACGGCACGGGCCGACCGCTGCGGGACATTCCGACCGGCCTGGGCATCAATGCGTTGCGAGCCGTCACTGTCGATGGCCGGCGCGGCCTGGTGATCGGTGCGCGTGAGGGCGCGGTGGCCATCGATTTGACGGACTCGGCCGAGCAGTGGTGATGCGATGACCTACGACAAAGAAGACTACTGGGTCGATCTGGCCGATCGTCTATTTGGCCGCAGTAACCGTTCCGGCCAGTCCTTCGACCAGCGGTCCACGCCGGAGATCCTGCTGCCGCACCGCCTGGCCCGCGTGGAGCTGAGCCCCGTCGACAAACCCGCCGACCGGTACGAGGCGTTCCTCTTCGACGGCATCGGGCACGGCGCCGCCCAGCTCTGGAGCCGGCACCTGCGCAGCTTGCTTCGGCTGCGGGCGCTGGGCCATCAGGGACTGCCAAGCTTGGCCATGGGTCGCTACGACGCTGACGACAAGGTCGCCTACTCGGTCACCACGCTGCGCGGTCGGAGCCTTGCCGATACCGGCCACCGCTGGACCGCGGAGGAACGGCTGACCGCCGTCGAACAGTTCTCGGTGCTTCTCGACGCGCTGAGCCAGCTGCACAGCATCGGCATCTACCACCGCAACATCCACCTCGGCGCGGTGCGCTTGTTCCGGGACGACGAGAACGACGAGCTGTACCGCTGCCAGCTCGGACGATTCGAGGTCAGCGGTCTCGTGCGCGGGTTGATGGGGCGACGCCCGGGGCCGGACGAGCAGACCTCGCACCACAACCTGCGAACACTCGCCCTGACCCCATCCGGCGACGTGCGGCCCGCCCGTCACCTGGCCGGCCTCGCTCCGGAACTGATCCCCTACCTGTTCGGGGACGCCGCTACCCTGCGCACCGACACCGCCACCACGGACGTCTTCGGGCTGGGAGTGATCGGCTGGGAGTGGTTCTGCGGCCCGATCGAGGAGGTCCTGCCCGACGAGTACGACTGGCTGGACCGGGCCGGCGAGGAGGAGCGGCGCCCGGCGCTCGAGCGGCTGCAGCAGGAGATGCGCCGGCACCTCGCCCACGCCCGTATCCCGAAGCAGCTCGCCAATGTGCTGCGGGAGATGATCGATCGAGATCCCGCCGCGCGTTCCACGGCATTCGAGGCGACCGCCGCGCTGACCGCCTGCTGGTCGGCGGTGCGGGCGTCGGCCGAGAATCGCGAGCCGGAGCGGGCGTTGCTGCTGGGATACATGCCCAAGCAGTTCGGGCCGACCCTGCTGCGTCAGTTCGAGTGGATCGAGCACGAGCCGGACACCGACGCGGGCCGCGCCGAGCTGTCCCAGCTGCTGGAGCGCGACCTGCGCCGAGCCGAGGTGATCCACGTGCCCGGGGGCGCGGCCGGGCTGGTCCGCAGCACCGTCAGCCCGAAGACCCAGCGGCAGGCCGAGTGGGTGCTCATCGGGGAGCGGGCGCTCTGGTTCGCAGGCTACCTGCGCGATCCGCGCCCCGACGACCCACCCAACCCACGTGTCATGGTGATCCGCTTCGTCCTGGAGAAGGAGTCGTGGGCCGCGGCGTCCCTGCTGCGTGTCCTGCCGCGCCGGCTGGTCGGCCGGGTCAAGCTGCTCGAGTACCGGCCCAACGACCCGCTCAACGTCGACGTCTTCGCGCACCCCTCGTGGCAGCCGATGATCGACCCGCTACGGCGCCGCGGGCGCGAGATCGGCCGCGACCTGCTCCAGTCGATCGACTTCCTGCAGGAGTACCAGGAGATTCTGCTGCGCGCCCGGTGGTATCCGTACGAGCGGGTGGCCGCCCCGGACGGCGTCCTCATCCGGTACGACCCCGAACGCGACGACCGGCGACGCAGACGCGACCTGCTGGCGGCCTATTTCGACTTCCCCGGAGCCCGGCCGCGGCTGGGTGACTTCGTCGACACGCTGAGCACCAACGGCGAGCCGACCGTGACGCTCGGTCATGACCGCGACGGTCCGCCCAGCTTCCGCGACGGCGTCGAGGTCGTGGTCGCCAGCATGGCAGACAGGAACATGCTCAAGGTCCAGGTCGATCCGGGTGTTGTCGTGCCCGACCGGGGCTGGCTGCGCTCGAGCGAGGACAAGGGTACCGAGGTCCAGCTCGACCGCCAGACCCGGGCCCGGCGGCTGCTGGAGGAGCGGCCCGGCCTGATCGAGCAGCTCACCAAGCCGCAGGCGATGGACACCGCGATCGACGTCGTCGAGGCCGACGCGGGCGCGGGGCTCAACGGCAACGCGCCGCAGATCATCAAGGACATCTGCACCGTCGAGCCGCTTTACGCCCTCCAGGGACCGCCCGGCACCGGCAAGTCCACGGTGGCCACCCGGGCGATCGCGGAGTACCTCAACCTCCACCCTTACACCCGGATGCTGGTCAGCGCCCAGTCGAACTTCGCCCTGGACAGCCTCGCCGCGAAGATCATCAAGCAGGTCGACCGTAACCAGGTGGTGGTCGTCCGGGCCGTCGCCCAGCGCGGCGAGGTGGAGCACCCGGAGGTCGCCGAGTACACAATCGACAAAGTCCGCGATCACTACCGGCGGGCGATCAGGCGCTCCGTGAAGTCGCGGCTGGCTAGTCCCGGCGGGGAGGACCTCACCTCGGACACACCGCAGAAAGCGCTGCTCAAGAAATGGATGGAACGCGTCGACGGCAACATCGTGGAGCTGGGCGAGCGGTTGCGGCGTGCCGCTCAGATCACCTTGGCGACCTGTTCGGTCTCGGCGCAGATCCTGGACTTCACCAGAGACGGTGCGGCGGTCTTCGACTGGGTGTTGGTCGAGGAGGCCGCGAAGGCCTGGCCTAATGAGCTTCTTATCCCCCTGGTGCAGGGTCTCCGTTGGACGCTGATCGGCGATCACCGCCAGCTCGGCGCCCACCGCGCCGGTGACCTCCGGAACTTTCTCGATCACCTGGCCGGAAGCGGGACCGAGACGGCGCAACTGCATGCCGCCCTGATGGATCAGCACCTGCATTACCTGGACTTGTTCGGCTCGATGTTCAAGGACCTGGACGGAACGCCCGCGGAGCCGGCGCCGCCCGCTCGGCGCCCTCCAAAGGCGGCCGACCGCCTGGTCCATCAGTTCCGCATGCATCGGAACATCGCCGATGTGGTCGGAAGCGCGTTCTACCCGAAGGACGAGAACGACAACCGGGCGGGCCTGCGCCCGACGGTGCTCGACTCCTCCTACGTCGACGACCTCGATCACGATCTGACCGCGCCCGCATTCCTGGTCGGGCGGTCGCTGGTCTGGCTGGACACCAGCGACGAAGGCGACTGCGGAGAGAAGCCGAGCTGGTCCAATCCCGGCGAGGCGAGACTGGTGGCCGACCTGGCCGAGGCGCTGCGCCCGCGCTGGGTGGACGTCGCCGAGGGCCCGGGCAGCCTGGCCGTGCTCTCGCCGTACCGCCAGCAGCTGAAGACGATCGAGGACGCCGACAGCCGTCTCCAGAAGCGGCTCCACACGGTGCATTCCTTCCAGGGCCGCGAGGCGGATCAGGTGATCGTCTCGCTGGTCCGGCACCGGGCCCGGGGCTCGACGGTGCAGTCGAACCTTGGGTTCGTGGCCGAGGACGCTCTGGTCAACGTGATGCTGTCGCGGGCACGCCGGCTCCTGGTCGTGGTCGGCAACCTGGAGCACTTCCGCAATCACGGCACGGACAGCTGGCGCCGCGTCGTGGCCGCTTTCGAGCACTTCCGCGCCGTCGTGAAGGCCGAGGAATTGGGGAAGGTCGTGCGATGACCGTGCACCTGAGCCTGCCCTGCCGGGTGATCGTGCTCAACGTGCAGCTAGGCCCGGAGAAGGGCGGCACGACGCTGGAAGCCCTAGTCGCCGAGGCGATCAGGCTGGGGCGAGACAGCACCGGCAGCCTGGCCGGCTTCTTCGCCGTCCCGGAGCCGGTGATCGCGGACGTCGTGCACAGCCTGTGGAACTCCGGCTGGATCTGGATCGACTTCGACACCGGCAGCATCGGCCTCACCGACCGAGCGGAGGAGCGCGGCTGGGACCCGGCCAACGACCCGGCGGTCCGGACCGAGCGCAGGGAATATCTGTACGAGCCGCTGTCCCAGCTGGTCTTCAGCCAGAAGGAGGGGCGGCGGCGCCCACACCGTGACCATCTCGAGGTACCCGCCGATGTGGACGCCGGCCTGACCCTGACTGATTCCTCGCCCGCCGAACTGCGCGGGGCGGTGCAGCGCCTGGTCGTCGAGGAACAGCAGACCGCCTCGCACAGCGTCGTGCTGTCGGTGTTGCCGGCCGGGATCGCTGAGGGCCGGGACGCCAGCCTGCGCTGGGTGTCCTTCCGGGTCCAAGTCATGCGCAACGAGGTCACCGGACGCTTGCGCGTGCAGGCCGCCGACCCGCGAAGGGCCTGGCCGCTACCCGCGGTCGGCCGGCTGAGCAACCGGCTCGCCAACTACGTGGAACGGTGGCCGCAGAGCCGGTTCAGCACGCGGCTCGCCGCCCAGGCGGCGCAGAAGCTCGAACGCGCGCCCAGCGTCGAGACGCTGCTCGACCGCCTTACCGAGGAACTCGACCGACCCGACAAGGAAGGCGTCGCGCACTGGCGCGACCGGCAGTCCTCACTCGCGGCCAGCGCCCGGTCCGTCCACCAGCACCTCGACGCCCTCAGCCGTAGCCGTGCCCGCGCAGATCTGCTGCTCAGCCGCGAGGCCCGGCTCGCGGGACTGCGGGCGACGATTCGCGAGACCCGGCAACAGCTGGTCATTGTCGCCGCCGACGTCCGCGCGGCCGACCTGAGGACTCTCGTCGACTGCGGCATCGAACACGCGCTCGAAACTCAGGGGATCCAGCTGGTGCTCATCTGGGGTGCGCGTGGCGGCGACACCCTGTCGGGTGCGGTGGGCGCCCAGATAGCCGCGTGGCGCCATCGATTCCCCGGCCAGGTTCACGTGCCGCACGACCCAGCGGCGACGGCGGCTGGCCTGGTCATCTCGGACGACCGCGCCGCGCTTGTCGGCGCAGGCAGCCTCGCCGGCCCCGACAAGCCCGAGTTGGCCGCGCTCTGGATCCGGCCACCGGAGGGGTCCGGAGGCCCACCGGCCCAGGCAGTCCTGGAGCTGCTCGCCTGGGCCCGCGGCCGATGTCCCGACTGGGTGCTCGGACAGACGATCATGACTCCGGCCGACTTCTCGGCCCGGGCCAGGGAGGCCGGGCCACCGCCGCTGGCCCTGTCCCTGCCGTCCATCCCGGAGGGCGCCGACGACGCGATGCGCGACATCTGGCGGGAGAGCTGGGCAGAGTACCGCGACCTACTCGCCGACGCCGTGCTCGCGGTGCCGGACCGGTACCCGGCCGTGGAGGTGTTGCTGGACGGCGAGATCGATGATGCCGTCGCCGACCGGGTGGCGCACGCCACCTGGCGGCTCGCGCTTGCCGACGACAGCACCGAGACACGGCCCCTGCGGGATGCGCTCATTACCGACCTGGCAGCAAGGTCCGATGGTCCCGCGGTGATCCAGCTGGACTGCCCGCCGCCGCGGGAGAACCTGGCCGGCGCGGCCTTCGAGAAGCTCCCCCGAAGCCCGGCCACCCGGTCGCCCCGCGGCCGGGTCGTGCTCGCCGACCATCAGATGATCATCGGCTCCGCGGCGCCGCTCACCGTCGCCCGCAACGAGTCCGACGCTCGGCGTAGCCAGGTCGCCGTGCGCGTGCAGCATCGCGGCCTCGCCGACGAGATGGCGGACTGGCTCGGACTGCCGTCCGGCAGCGAAGGAGTCGTCCGGGGCAACGCCGGCGACCGGCAGCGCGGCGCACGCAGCGCGCTGTCCCTGGCACAGGGCGCGCAATACGCGGAGCGGAAGGGCGAATCGGTCGCCGACTACCTGCGCCACGCCATCGACCAATACGGCGACCCGTGGCCGATCCTGGATAAGCTGCGGGAGAGCGGTGCCGACCCGCGCTTGCTGACCTCCGCCGTGGCGACCGCCCTACAACGAACGGACACGCCGGCGGGGACTCGGGCGATCTGGACCGGCCGGATGATCGGCCAGTTGTGGGATGAGGGATCGTACGTGGCCGCCGCCCTGCTCGCCTGCTCGCTCCCCAACGTCCCCGTGGCCATCCCGCCGGAGACATGCCTGCTGACCGCGGCGATCGAGTTGGCGCCGCTGGATACGGACCTCGAGGAAGCGACCTTCAGTCTCGCGGCGCAGTACGAAGACCGGCCCCACATCCGGGAGTGCCGGGCCGCCGGCGCTGCTGGCCTGCTCGCCGACTATCTTCTCGGCGGGAACGCCGCCGCGGCGCAGGCTTTGGACATGCTCGTGGAGTTCCTGCCGCCCACCTGGCAGGAACTAGCTCGAATGGTCACGGAGCGGTACGGCGAGATCCGCGTGCCGCTGCCTCTGGACGACATCGTGGCCTCGCTCTCCCGCTACGCCAACGCGGACGCCACCGAGGCCCACTGGACCGCCGTGGCGGACGAGACCGACCGGTTGATCCAGCTACGCAACCGTTTCCGGGATTTCAAGTCCGGCAGCGTCATGATGCAGCGTATCGCCGGCGAGGACGGCGTCCTCACCCGCCTGCTGCACGCCGCGCGAAACGGCGACGTCATCACTCGTCGCGCCGCCGTCGCCGCGCTTCCCCGGAAGGCACGACCCTATTTCGACGCCATCGTCGCGGCCGCTGCGTGCCCGCCGATCGCCTGGAGCAAGCACCGCCGCTTCCTGGAGAAGGTCGACGAGACGTTCCGCCTCGCCCGGAGCGCCGTCGCCGCCGAGCCGCCCGAGCGAGCCTGGGAGCCGTCAATCGGCCCCGACGACCTGGACACCGCCCGGTGGCTGGACGAGCGGTGGATCGAGCTGACCGCTCAGGCCGCCGGGCTTCCGGAGCCGTACGACCAGCCGCTGCGCGCGGTGCTGAACCGGCTACGGCCGCTGGTCGAGTGGGAGGAGGACAAGTCGTGACGTTGGGCCCGTCCTACCTCGGCCGCTGGCCCGGGAGGCACCGGTATCCGCGAGTCTTCGTCGAGGTGGCCGGTGGAGCCGGCGCGGACGACGCGCTGACCAGGCTGCTGCTCCGGGATTTGGCCGCAGGAACCGACGAGAGAAGCGCGCTGAACTGGCTTCTGGAGCAGGGTGAGTTTCCGGCCGCGCAGTCCCTGATCGCGGAGTCGCCGGCATTCCGGGAAGATCCGTCTGCCCCGCAACGTCTGCGGAACCGGCGCGCCCGCTGCGAAGGCGAACTGCGTGCCGAGATCGAGGCCCTGTCGGCCCGCGCCGAGGCCGCCGGCCTGCCGACGCCGATCAACGTCGCCGACCTGTTCGCCGACGAGGACTGGCGGCTCTCCGAACTGCGCGACCGGCTCGACGTGGCGGCCCTGGCACTCGACGAGGACATCGACGTGGCGCGGAAGGCAGCTGAGCGCGACACGGCTCGCCGCCGCAGGGGCATGTCGCGAGCGGTAGTCGGCGCGTGGCGCCAGCGGCTCGAACGGGGACAGCTAGTCGCGGCGGCACGGCTGCTCGATGCGGGCGCGGGCGACCAGCCGCCACCCGACGCGGTGCCGCGCCCGGAGCCCTGGGATCCGACCCTTAATCCGTCGACGGTGCTGAACCAGGCGATCCGATCGCACCGGCACGACTGGTCGCCCGCCCCCGACGGGCGGACGTTCATGGAGGCGTTCCGTGCAGTGCTGGAGGGCGGCGGGGCACAGGACGTCCACGCTTTCAGTCATGCCCTTTCCGAGTTCATCGGCGTCCCACCATGGCGGGAACCCACCGCGTTCCCCGGTGGGTTCCTCCTCCAGGCAGACCTCTCCGCGGCCCGAACGGCGCTGCCGCTGACCTGGCTGTCGGGCGTCAGGATGGTGCTAAGGACCGAGGACGAGCCAGTGCCGGCGGCATTGAGGTCCACCCGTCTGATCGTCGTCGACTGCCACGGCGAGCCGCCGAGGCCGGGGACGGGCCGCTCCACCATGGCCCTGCTGACGCCAGGCGACATCATCCGGCTGGGCACCACCACCGAGAACCGTGCCCTTCAGCTCCTACGCCTCGCCGGGCGCGACTGGACGTTGAGCGCCTTCGGCGTCTCCGACGCCCGTGCGCTCGGCCAGCTGATCACCGTCGAGCCGGACGGGGCGGCCGAGGCGCTCTCCCTGGGCCGGCTCGCCTGGCTACTCGACCTCCTGGACCTCGGCGGAACCGAGCTGACCCGTCAGCTCGTCAACCACGTCGGCCTGCATCCGGCTGCGCTGCACATCCTCCTCGAGGTTCTAATCCGGGTACGCCGCCCGGACCGCAACCGCTGGATGTCGGTCGACACTGTCAGCCGGCTCACCGAGGCCGTCGTGCCTCGGTCCGCACCCCGCCCCGCTGCACGCATCGCCTTCCTGGCCGCGCTGGCAGCGGACGGCTTCGATGCCGCGCTGACCGGCGCGGACCTGAAACTGTCGGTGGCCGTCGAGGGCGGCGACGCGCCGCAGGGCCTGCTCGCCGAGGGACTCGACGCGCTGGCCGGACACGCGCTGGTCGACGCCAGCGACGGCGGCATCCGACTCCGGCGATGCGAACTCCTGACGGATATGCGGGAGGAAGCGCCTCGCATGTTGCTGGAGTCGCTGGACCAGGCACGGGAGTCCGGAGATGTCACGAACGGCGACGAGTGGCTCTCCCATCGGTGGGCGCTGCTCGACAGCCCGCTCGCCGGTGAGCCGCTGCCAGCGCTCCTGGCCGGGCGGGAGGCGGCCATCGAGGCGGCCGACCCCGTCTCCACCGGCCGTGACGTCGTGGCCATCATCGACACGATGGTGGCCGACCTCCGCTCCGCCCACCCGGCGATCGACGTGGAACTCGACCTCCCCGCGCACGCCGTGGCCGGGGTGACGGCGGAGGTGCTGCGCACTCTCCTGGCGGAGCTGATGCAGAACTCGATCGACGAGCTTGACGCGGTCAGCCGGCACCGGATGAGGATCACCGTGCACGTCGATGAGGACGACGTGCTGATCGATCTGCACGACGACGGCGCCGGTATCGCCCTCGCCAATCCGTACGCGGCCTTCCGCCCTGGCCGGGGAACCCGCGACGAGGCCCGCGGCCGTGGGCTCTCCGACGCCGAATCGCTTGCCCGAGGGGTCGGCGCCCAGCTCAACCTGGTCGCTACGAAAGGTCCAGAGCCGTACTGCGGGGCGCACCTTCGCCTGACGCTCTCGCGGGCCTAGGTCGCGGGAAGTGCTCCGGGACTACGGCTGGCTGACGATCATGGCGCAGGAGCTGGGTGACCGCCTCGGCGGTCTCCCGGCCCTGCGGGCCGCCGGCGTCTTCCACGAGGCGGCCCAACTCGCGGCCGGCGGCTATTGGCTGCTGGCCACCGAGCGCTGGGAGGACTACCGGCTCGAGCAGGCCGAGAAATTGTTCGAGGTGTTCGCGCCGATTCTTCCGCCCGGCCGCCCGAATCCGCCGAAGGACCCGGCGAACGTTCTCGTCGAACGAGACCCGTCCGCGGCCGGGCCGCAATTAGACAACTATCGGGGTGGCGCCATGATCGCCGCTCCTCGCACGGTGCGCACCGCCGATAGGGCAGATCATCGATATCGGTCGCAGCAACACGGGCGAGGTCGAGTGACCGGCCTGACCTTCAGGCGTTCGGCGCCGACCGGCCGCGGTCGCCGGCAATGAACGGCCATCCTTGGTGTGGAACTGTCGGACGAGGCAATCCGGCTCGCCGATCTGCCTGCGGCGCCGCGCCGCACTGTCGTCTTGCTCGGGCACGAGGCCACCGGCATTCTGGCGGACGCGCTCGACCCCTGCTCGACGGCGCCGTGGAGATCCCGATGGTCCGCACCGGTCGAGCCTCAACGCCGCCGTCGCGGGCTCTCTCATGCTGTACAAGCTCGGTGGGCTGTTGTGAGGGTTGGGCCGGTGCGCGGGAGCGGGAAGGTGCCCACTGCTCCCTGATTCGGACTCGTTCGTCCAGGCTGCCCCCGATGCCTCAGACCCGTGGGCGACATAAGGCTTACCGAATTGGTCTTCGGCCTGATTGCGCAGCGCCTCCCGCTCCTTTGGCGCGAGCCTGGTCAGCCAGTTGGCGTACTTGGCGGCGGCGTCGCGGAAGTAGTCCGCGTAGGTCGAGCTGTTCCTGATTGCGCGCGTAGGGAGGTGCGGCCGGCGAGGAGGTCACGAGCCAGCTCTGCCATGACGGGGCCAGCTGCTCCTCCGCTCATCCGCTGTTGCGTAACGCACGCGCGATTCGCGGGTTGACCGAAATCTGCTCGAGCTCCCGGTTGAGGGCCTCGCCATCGTCGGTCACGACGTTGCCTTCGGCGAAGCGAACGAGCTTGCCGGCAGCGGAATGTCGGACAAGTCACTGCCTTCACCGCTGAGAATCATTCCGGTGCCGAGCGCGCCGGCGATCACCGAACCGGCGGTGTTGATGAAGCGGGGGTCATGCTGACAAGCCTGACGGCCCGCCGCGAAGCAACAGAGGTAGGTGCGGCTGCTTGAACCTCTCACGGCCTGGAGACGGCCCGAGCGGCTCGTAGAGCCGCCTTGCACTCGCATACCTAGGGAGTCTTCCGGTCGCCCTGGCATGGCGAAGCCCAGGCGACCGGAACGGACTCCGAACCCTGCCGCTGACCAGTGCGGAGCCCGTCCCCGGAGCCTGCCTGCCCAGCGAGGGCAGTTCAGTTTGGCGCTGTAGTTGGCCTCGTTATGTGCGATTAGTCCCCTCTTCGACCGGCTGTACCGGCGATGGTTCCCTGGACTAGGTGGCGGCGGACGCCCCATAGACCCGATTGCCCGCGTCCGTGGCTTAGGGTTGTTAGTCACGCATCCATCGCAGGAGTGGTATGGCTACGGACAGGGAGCTTCGTTTACGCCACCTTGAGTTGATTCAGGGGGCCATGACAAGGTTTGCCCAGAATTCTTTCACTATTAAGGGCTGGTCGGTCACTGTAGTCACGATCGTGTTTGTCTTTCTCAGCTCGCAGAGCAAGATGCCGCCCGGGTACATTCTGCTGGCAGTCGTTCCTACATGGATTTTTTGGGGACTCGACGCCTATTACTTACGGCTCGAGCGGCTCTATAGGGGTTTATTTGCGGCTGCTGTCGCTGGTATCGAAGACGGTTCGTCGAAGGTGCCCATCTTCGATATGTCGGTTGCCAAGTACAAAGATGGGGTGGGGTCATGGAGTCGCACACTCACGGCTCCATCCGTCGCCGCGATACCGTGCATGCTGACCATTGTGGTATTGGGTATTTGGCTGCTGCGCGTGTGAGTACGTGTTGGCGATCATGTCCACGGTGGACTATCGTTCCGGCTATGGGCTCGTTTGAGTATGACGTGGCGCTCACATTCGCTGGCGAGGACCGCAACTATGTACTTGGCGTCGCTGGTGCACTGCGAGACCGTGGCGTGCAAGTCTTCTATGATCAGTTTGACCAGGCCACCTTGTGGGGCGAAGACCTAGCTGTCTATCTCGACGAGGTCTACCGGAATAAGTCTCGATACGTCGTGTTATTTGGGTCTGCACACTACGTAGCGAAAGCGTGGACCTCGCACGAACGGCGTAGCGCGCAGGCTCGTGGCATCGAAGAGCGGGGCGCCGCATACATTCTCCCAGTGCGCCTTGACGACACAAAGATCCCTGGGCTTCCCCCAACTATCGGGTTCCTTGATGGTCGGCATGTCCAGCCGGAGCAAGTTGCCGATTTTCTGCTCCAGAAGTTGGGCAATACGGCCGCCGAGGTGCCCGTCGTAGATCAGCATAGCCTGATGGGGGTTCCACTTACGGCAGACGCACTACAGGCGGTGGTCACGCAACGGCCCCCTGGCTGGGAGTACCTTCTTCTGGCCGGCGCTGTCTGGCAAGGAGTGGAGGCCCGTGGGCAAAAGGCTCGAGATTTCGAGCTGGGATACGCTCCCGGCAATGGACGCCACGTTGCCGGAGAAGAAATGGGCACATTCATCTCACAAAAGCTAGACGAGCTAAAGCGCCTCATAAGCCAGATTAAGACGGTAATCAGCGCTCAGGCCCAGGAGTGGGCATTAGGCGTAGACGGGGAACCTGGCGATCCAATCCGAATCGCGCACCTCTGCGATCGCTTCGGATCAGTTTATGAAGGCATCTTAGATTGGGCCGCTGAGACTAGGGGGACTTCCTGCCCTGAAGAATTCGTTACACTGCTCTCCCTCCTCGCTGAGTTTGCGCGTAATGCAATTGATGCGATCCAAGAGTTTGCGGCGCGTCTAGTTGCCGAAACCGAACAAATTCCGGCGCATTTAGCAAGCGACAGCCCGGAGCACGAACATCTTGAACTTACGATTGTACTAAAGATCGATATCGATTCTGGCGTGACTGATCGATTCATCGCAGAACGCAAGCGCCTTGACCTTTAGCACCATCCCGACCGGCGCTAAGCTCTCGTCGCGCTGGCCTCGTGGCGGATTCTCCGGATGAAGGACTTCTGGAATGCCGCGCCCCAGTGCCGGAGGTCACGGAGTCCGCGGAGGGACCCAGGCCAGCCGCTGACCGATCCGGAACCAGAGATGGTCGTAGCGGCGGTAGGTCAGCGGGGTGCCGTCGCGGTAGCGCAGCAGGCTGCCCTGATCGTCACCGGCGCCCCGTTCGGTGAAATGCGCCTGCAGGTGTGTCATCAGGGTGGGGGATACCGGCTGCCACCGCGACGTGCCACCCTTCTCCCGCAGGAAGATCAGGCATAGGTCCGGGTCCAGATCACGGGGCCGCAGTCCCAGTGCGCCGCCGCGCCGGCAGGCCGTCTCGGTGTGCAGCCGCAGCAGCAGGCAGTCCAGGCCGGGGTCGTCGCCGGAGCTCGCGGCGGTCTGGTTGATCTCTGCCAGGCGGGTGTCGCCGATCGCCCGGCGGGTACTGGGCAGCCGCCGGGGCTTGGCCACTTTCGCGGCAGGGTTGTCCGTCGCCCGGATCAGCCCGTCCGCTACCGCCCGGGTGTACAGGCAGCGCAGCGCGGAGATCAGGTGCTCGGCCGCCGACCGGCCGCCGCGCCCGTTGCGCCGTTCCAGCGCGTCGGACTGGATGCGGGCCTTGAGCAACGCGATTTCCGTCGGCGTCGGCTCGTCCAGCCGCCGGGCGCCCCAGTACTGCACCACCCGGTTCCAGTACGTCCCGTACGCGCGGCGGGTGCCCGGTGACACCGCCTCGGCCACCACCGGCGCGTACTCGGCGAACGAAGGCACCGCGGCGACGGGAGCCGGTCCGGCGATCAGCTCGTCGACCGAGATGCCCATCCGGTCCAGCAGCAACCGGGCCGCCGCCAGCTCGGCCTCCCGGCTGCCCGGCCGGGTCACGACCGCGCTCCGGGCGGGCCGTCCGGATCGGCGGTCAGCAGCCGGTCCAGCACGGCCAGGGGATAGCCCGTCTGCGTCGCCGCGTCCGGATCGGCGACCACCAGCAGCCGGTCCCCGGCGGCCAACCGGCAGCGCCGCCGCACCGGCAGTGGCAGCACCAGGTGCCCGCGGCCGTCGAGCACCCGGCAACCGCCGGCCGCGGCAGCGACCGTCACCAACCCGGCCCGTTCACCGATCTCGAGACGGGTGCCGGGCGGCCAGCCGAGCGCGGCGAGCACCGCCCGGGCGGCGAGGCGGCCGCTCTTGTCCACCGCCGTCAACGCGTAGACCAGATCAGCGGTGCGGGGTCCGGCCGGGCCGGGTTCCGGCAGCGGCAGCGGCGGCCGCCGCAATGGCCCGCCGGTGCCCGCCGCGGTCCGGCGGGTGCGGGGTGTGGCCGGAATGACCGCGGGGATCAGCGTGACCGGCGGCGGTGCGGAGTTCGTCGTGGTTGGGGGGACGGTCATGCCGACCACCCCCGCCGCCCGGTACCGGGCGACCAGTGGCAGAGAAGCAAAAGTGCGTGTCCAGATCGCTCTGAACACGCACACCGGAAACTGCGCACCAATGCGGAGAATCTGTGTCCGGAGGGGGACTTGAACCCCCACGCCCGATAAAGGGCACTAGCACCTCAAGCTAGCGCGTCTGCCATTCCGCCACCCGGACCTGCACTTACAGCCTACCGGTGCCCTCCCTGGGAATCCCACCCAGTATCGGTACGCCCGGTCAGCCGCACAGGAGAGAACTGTACATGGCCCTCCGCGACCGGTGCAGCAGGGGTGGGGGGTTGGACAAAAGCGGGCATAGTCGCCGGCGGGTGGGGTCTGCCTGGCGTTCGTGGGGTGGGGCGGGGGAGCATGGCGGGCGTGTCGCAACCATCCCCACTTACTCCTGCTCGGCAGCGGGCGCAGGCGTTGGCTGACTCCGGTGATCTGACGGGGGCCATCGCGCTGCTGGAGAGGGCCGTTGAGCTGGGGAAAGTTAACCTGGCTGAGGATGATCCGGATGTGTTGCGGACGTCCCTTCAGCTGGGCGGCCTTCTGCGGCGGGACGATGATCCGTCGGGGGCTCGGCGGGTGCTGGAGAACGCCTACGCTGCGGGATTGTGGCGGCTGGGGGACTCCGACGCCCTGATGCTGGAGATCTCGCACGACATCGGCGCGGTGGCCGAGGAGCTGGGCAACCGGCTCGAGGCGCGCAAGGCCTTCAGCCGGGTGGCGGAGCTCGGGCCGGCCACGCTGGGTGGTGGGCATCCGGCGGTCGCGCGGGCGCGGGCTTATCTGGGGCAAGAGCCGATTGCGCCCGTACGGCCATCCGACCCGGCTCCTTCGATCCAGGAATCGCCGACTCAGGCCGTTCGGTCGCCCAGCGTGGAGCCGCCGCCGGTGAGCGCCCCGCCGGAAGTCTCCCCGGACGAGCCGACGACGGCCTTCACTCCTGTCCCCAGGCAGGCCGCGGCGCCTGAGCCGGAGGACCCGACGACCACCCTGCCGGTGGTGCGGGCCGGGCGGGACGAGCTGGTGCAGCCTCCGTCGACGGCCAACCAGCAGGTCTGGGCCGAGCCGGTCCGCGAGCCGCAACAGGCGCCTCCGGCCTGGGTGGAGCCGCAGCCCGGACCGGCGTGGGTGCAGCAACCACCGCCGCACCAGGCCTGGGGCGGCGCGCCACAGGGGGCGGCGCCGGGCTGGGGCGGACCTCAGCCGGCCGGACAACAAGGGGCGGCGCCGGGCTGGGGCGGGCCTCAAGCGGGCGGGCCTCAGCCGGCCGCACCGCAATGGGGGCAACCGCCGCCGATGGGGCCTCCGCCGGCGTACCCGCAACAACTGGAAACAGGCTCCCCGACGTACGGGCAGAAGCGGGGTTTGGGTGTTTTTGCGGCTATAGCCGCCGTCCTGGCCGCAGTTATCGCGGTGGCCGCGCTCGTCTTTGTCCTTGCCAATCGGGCGGGTGACAACGGTGGATCAGATGTGCCAACTCTCGCGGGGGATCCGCCCTCGAACGTGCGGATCAAGGACGCCGGCGCGAGCATCACGGTGACCTGGTCGGATCCGGCCGCCGGCAGGGTGTCCTTCCTGGTCGCGATGGCGCAGCCGGGACAGCAGCTGAAGCCGGTCGGCACGCTGGGACCTGGGAAGACCTCCTACGAGGTCAGCGGGCTCAACGTGAAGCTGAACTACTGCTTCGCCGTGGTGGCGGTGTATCGGGACGACAAGTTCGCCACCTCGCAGCAAGCCTGTACGAACCGTCCGACGTCGACCAATTGATGATCACGCTCCGCGTCCAGAGTTATCCACAACCGTGACTTCCGGGTATCGACGCCCACCTCCCTCCCCCTATGATGGCCCACGTCCTTGCGGAGGGGGTCCGTCAAAGGGGAGGAACGCGGCCAGTGACCAGCGCAGATAGCGTCACCATCGAGGCGACCGCGCCACGACGCCGGTGGCGCAGTCGGGGCTATCTCGTCACGATGGCGACCGTCCTCGTGCTCGCGGGTGGGCTCGGGCTGACCGTGCTCGGGCTCGGCGCGGCCGATCAGGCGGTGGCCAGCTTCGACGCCGCGTCCTGGGTGTTCAGCCGCTCCAAAGGGGAGGTCGCCCGGATCAACGGGGTGACCGCCAAGGTGGACACCCGGGTCGACGTGCCCGACGTGCGCGGGCACCAGCTCGAGGTGAGCCAGACCGACCGGTTCGTGATCCTGCGCGACGTCAACACGGGCGCGATCGGCTCGATGGATCTGACCACCCTTCAGCAGTTCTGGAGCAATTCCTCCTCCCCGGGGCTGGGCGTGCGGGTCGCGCTGCAGGACGACTCCGCGTTCGTGGTCGACACCGTGCAGGGGCGGGTGCAGCAGCTCGATCCGCGCACGCTCGGGCCGGTCGGGCAGGAACTGCGGTTCCCGCCGGGCATCACGGGCGGCGTGTTCGACGGCAAGGGGCGACTGTGGATCGCGGCGCCGAGCGAGGGCACGGTGACGGCGATCGCGCCGGCGGGACTGTCATCGGCGGGAGCCGGCGGTGACATAGCGAGCCCGCGGATCGTGCGCACCGAGGCGGTCGCGGCGAGCAGCCACGACCTGGCGCTCTCCACGCTGGAGGACGGCGTGGCGGTCCTCGACCGTACGACCAATGCGCTCGCCACCATCCACGGTGACCAGAAGCCCGCGTCCATCACGCTGCCGCTGGCGGGGCCGGGCTCGATGCCGGCGCACACCGACGGGCGCTCGGTGCCGGTGACGGTGACCGACTCGCGGCACGTCTACGTCGTCGGCGACCAGGGCATGCACACCGACTTCACGGTGCCGGGCAGCGGCGACGAGATGCAGCCCGCCGTCGCCTGGCAGGGCTACTTCTACGTGGCCGACACCGATTCCGGCGCGGTGCACGTCTTCGACTCGGCCGGCAAGGCGCGCAAGGACATCGCGTTCGACAACCCGGGCGGGCCGCTCGAGCTCGAGGTGCGCGAGGGTTACCTGTTCATCAACGCGCCGGGCTCGTCGACCGCGCGGGTGGTCGACGACGCGCACACGGTTCGCGTGGTCGACAAATACGCCGACGACGTGCTCGGCGGCGACCCGCCGCAGAAGCCCAAGACGCCCGACACGCCCCCGCCGCCGAAGCCGAAGAAGCCGGTGGTGTCCAAGCCGGGCGCACCGCGCAACGTGAAGGCGGCCGCGGGCAACGCCGAGGCCCGGGTGACCTGGCAGGCGGCGGAGAGCAACGGAGCGCCGATCACGCGGTACGTGGTGACGGCCGCGGGCAAGACGTTCCAGGTGGGCGCCGATCAGCGGTCGCTGACCGTGACGGGGCTGACGAACGGTGAGCCGTACCAGTTCGCGGTGCACGCGGTGAACCGCAAGGGCGACGGGCCGTCCCGGACCAGCAACACGATCGTCCCGACCTCCGAGGTGCCGGACGCGCCGGCCGCGGTGACGGCCGAGGCCAAGCCGGACGGGTCCGTCGTGGTGAGCTGGCCGGCGGCCAACGGGCAGGGGCTGGCGATCAAGCGGTACACCGTGACGGCGATCTCCGAGGGCGGCAGCGCGCCGGTCGGGGACGCCACCGAGACGTCGCTGACGATCCCGGCGGGCACGCTCGAGTACGGCAAGCAGTATGCGTTCACGGTCGTGTCGGTCAACGAGCACGGCGCCGGGTCGAACGCGTCGCCGGTCAGCGGCAGCGTCGTGCCGTTCACCAAGCCGGGCCGGCCGGAGGGCGTCGAGGCGTCCACGGTGGGCAGCCAGGCCGGCGCGGTCCAGGTGAGCTGGCAGGCCCCGGCCGACAACGGGCGGGCGATCAGCAAGTACGTGGTGACGGCCGGCGACAGGTCGGCGGAGGTGACCGACGGGACGGCTACGACGCTGACCGGGTTCGGGAACGGCGCCACGGTCGCGGTCCAGGTCAAGGCGGTCAACGAGGCCGGCGAGAGCGACGCCGGCACGGCCACGGCCAAGACGCTGTCCGAGCCGAAGATCACGGTCACCGGCACGAACCCGTCGACGACCGCGGTGACGGTCTCGTTCACGGTGGACGCCGGCGGCGGCACGGCCACCTGCTCGATGGCGGCGTCGGGGGCCGGGTCCAAGTCGGGCAGCTGCTCGTCGCTGGCCGTCGACGGGCTGACGGCGGGCACGGCGTACACGTTCACGATCACCGCCAAGAACGCGGCCGGCGAGGTCACGGCCACCAGCAAGGCGACGACCGACACCCTGGTCGGCACGGCGACCTGCAACAACGGCCAGAAGGGCGACACCGCCACCTACTGCGACGCCGACGTGGACGGCCGCAACGGCAACGAGATCTTCAGCATCACCAAGCAGGAGAACGCGAAGCAGGTCGGCTGGGCCAAGCCGGGGACGAGGCTCACCTCGTACTGCAAGAAGGCCGGCGACGAGGTGTACGCGTACATCTACAACAACGACAAACGCAGCACCTGGTGGGTCCAGGTCGACTACAGCGGCAAGAACTACATCCCGTGGGCGTGGCTCAACCTCGACGGCGGGGACGACATCAACGCCCTCCCGACCTGCTGAGGAACGCCCACGTGCACACCGAACCCCTCCCGCCGCAGCACATCCAGGGCTTCGCCCAGGTCGCCGCGGCGCTGGCCGACCGGATCGGCACGGTGGTGCTGGGCAAGCCGGACGTGGTCCGGCTCGCGCTGACCGCCCTGTTCGCGCAGGGGCACGTCCTGCTCGAGGACGTGCCCGGCGTGGGCAAGACGACGCTGGCCCGGGCGCTCGCCGCGTCCGTCCAGGGGCAGTGGCGGCGCATCCAGTTCACGCCCGACCTGCTGCCCTCCGACGTCTCCGGCGTGACGATCTTCAACCAGGCCAGCCGCGGCTTCGAGTTCCACCCGGGGCCGGTGTTCGCGAACATCGTGATCGCCGACGAGATCAACCGGGCGTCGCCGAAGACCCAGTCGGCGCTGCTCGAGGTGATGGAGGAGCGCCGGGTCACCGTCGACGGCGTGCCGCACCCGGTGCCGCAGCCGTTCCTGGTCGTCGCCACGCAGAACCCGGTCGAGATGGACGGGACGTATCGGCTGCCCGAGGCGCAGCTCGACCGGTTCCTGGTGAAGCTCTCGGTCGGCTACCCGAGCGAGGAGGTGGAGATCGAGGTGCTGCGCGGCGCCGCGATGCGCTCGCCGGACGCGCTCGAGCCGGTCACCGACACGGCGACCATCGGCGAGATGGTGCGGATGGCCATGCACGTGCACATCGCGGACCCCCTCTACGGGTACGCGGTGCGGCTGGCGGCGGCGACACGCAACCATCCGCAGGTACGCGTCGGGGTCAGCCCCCGCGGGGTGATCGCGCTGACCCGGGCTGCCGCCGCGTTCGCGCTGATCAGCGGGCGGGGATTCGTGCTGCCGGAAGACTTCAAGGAGCTGATCGGTCCGGTGTTCGCGCACCGGGTGCTGCTGTCGGCCGACGCGCAGCTGCGCGGGGTGACGGCGGCCGAGGTGCTGGCCGACGCGATCCGGTCGGTGCCGGTGCCGCTGCCGGACGGCCACCGCGTCGCGGCCGGAGCGTGACCAGCGACAACGGCGCGCCCGACCGGCACGCCGCCGCACCACCGCGACCGGGCGGGTTGGCCGGGCACGAACGGCCGGGCGGTCCGGCCGGGCACGAACGGCCGGGCGGGGCCGGCTTCACCGAGCCGCCGTCGCCGGCCGGCAGCGCTCCGCCGGCCGGCGGCGGCCCAGTCCTCGCGCCGGGGACCGGCGGCCCAGACCTCGCGCTGGGGACCGGCGGCCCAGTCCTCGCGCGGGGGACCGGTGGCCCGGGGGAGCTGGGCGTGCTCGGGACCGGTGGGCTTGGCGCGCGGGCGACCGGCGGCCCGGGCGAGCTGAGCGCGCGCGGGACCGGCGGGCCGACCGGGCGGGGAACCGGTGGGCTGGGCGCTGGGCGCGGGACCGGCGGGCTGGGTGCCTGGCGGGGGATCGGCCGGTTCGGGCTTCCGCGGAATCGCGGCATCACCGGACGCGGCGTCGGCCTCTCGGTCGGGGCCATCGTGCTTGTCTTCGGCGGGTTCCGGTTCGGCTACCCGGATCTGGCGCTGCTCGGGACGGTCGGGCTGGTCGCGGTGGTCTGCGGTATCGGCTTTGCGCTCTGGCGGCCCCGGCTCGGGGTCGGGCGGGTCGCCGAGCCGGATCGGGTCGCGCGGGGTGAGCCGGCTCGGATGACGCTTACCGTTCGTAACACCAGCCGGGTGCGGGCGGCCAACCTTGTCGCCATCGATCGGTGTGGCGGGGCGAGCGTGCCGGTTCCGTTGCTGCGGCTGCGGCCGGGGCGGGACACGACCGTGGACTATCCGGTCCCGACGAGCCGGCGCGGGGTGGTGGCGATCGGGCCGCTGCGGGTCACCCGGGGCGATCCGCTCGGGCTGATCCGGCTGGCCCGGACCTATGGGGGCGTTGCCGAAGTGTGGGTGCATCCGCGCATCCACCTGTTGCGGGCGGTTCCGGCGGGGATCTCGCGCAGCCTCGACGGGCGGATCGACAAGGTGCCGCACGGGACGATCACGTTCGACTCGTTGCGGGAGTACGTGGTGGGGGACGAGCTTCGCCGCGTGCACTGGCGCAGCTCGGCCAAGGTCGGCGAGCTCATGGTGCGCGAGCAGCTCGACACGTCGGAGCCGACGATCGTGGTGCTGCTCGACGATCGGGCATTGGCTCATCCCGAGGTGCGCGACGGGACGGCGGAGTCGTTCGAGGCCGCGTGCGAGGCGGCGGCGTCGATCGTGGCCGCGGCCGCGCGGGAGGATCTGCCGGTCGGGCTGCATCTGGTCACCGACGTGGCGACGGGGCCCTATCTGGACGTGCTGACCCGGGCCACGCTGCGGGACGGGGATCTCGCGGCGACGCTGCGTCGGCTGCGGGCCCAGCGGCTGGGGGACACGCTGGTCTTTCTCACGGGACCGGGCGGGCGCCACGATCTCGGCGCGGTGAGTGGGCTGCGCGGGCCCTATTCGGTGGTGCTGGCGGGGCTGTTCGGCGATCGGGATGCGGCGCCGGTCTCGGCGGGGGACGGCCTCATCGTCATCGAGGCCGAGAGCGGGCAGGAGTTCGCGGCGGCCTGGGACGGGGTCCGCGGATGGTGAGCGGGCGCGCCGGCGACGGGGTGGGCGGGCGCTCGGCCGACCGGGTGAGCGGACGCTCGGGCGACGGGGTGGGCGGGCGCGCGGGCGACGGGGTGGGCGGGCGCGCGGCTGACCGGGTGAGCGTGCGCGCGGGCGACGGGGTGGGCGGGCGCGCGGGCGACGGGGTGGGCGGGCGCTCGGCTGACCGGGTGAGCGGGCGCGCGGGCGACGGGGCTCGCGGATGGTGAGGTGGGGGCGCTCGCTCGTCGTCGCGGCGGTGCTGGTTGGGATGATCACGCTGTCGGGGGCGGTGCTGGGGCGGATCTTCGCGGATCACCTGCTCGTGTGGCTCGTGCTGGGGGCGGCTGCCGGGTCGGTCGGGCTGAGTCTGGCGCTGCGCCGGCTGCCGAACTGGACGGTTGCCCCGGTTTCGGCGGTGCTGCTCGCGGCGTACACGGGAATCGTCTTGTCGTTTGTCGCCGGTCGCGCCGGAGTGGCGGGACCGGTTGCCCAGATTGTCCGGGATTCGCTGGTGAACGGGATTCCGCGGCTGCTCACCGCCATGATCCCGGTGGAGCCGACGCCGGACACGGTGGTGGTGCCGGTGATCGCGGCCTGGCTCGCGGGGCTGGCGGGCGCGGAAGTTGCGGTGCGGGCGGGGCGGGTGCTGCTCGGGCTGGCGCCGGCGGTGGCGCTCTTCGCGGGGGCGCTCTACGTGGTCGGTCCCAACGCGGAGACCGCGGGCTGGACCACGCTGGCCTTCGCGGGATGCGCCATCGCGGCACTGGCCATCAGCACATCAAAGGACGAAACTTCGGAAATGTCCGGAAGGGGCCGCGGGCGGGGAGCAGGGCCGGCGGGTGCGGCCGAGAGCAGCGGGGCGGCGGCGGGATTGGCTGTGCGCGGGCGGACGGCGGCGGGATTGGCCGTGCGCGCTCGGGCGATGGCGGGAGCGGCCGGGGGATTGGCGGTGGTCCTGGTCGGTGCGGCGGCGATCGCACCCTGGGTAGGCGGGCAGGTCAGCGCGGCCCCCGTGGACCCGCGACGCTACGTGCAGCCTCCGCAGGTCGACAGCCTCGATGAGAGCCCCCTCAACCGGATCTCGGGCTGGGCTCTGGCGCCCGAGCAGCATCTATTCGATCTTGCCGGCGTGCAGGGACAGAAGGGCAAGACCGTGCGGCTTCGGCTGGCGGTACTTCCGGACTACGACGGGATCACCTGGCGGGTGGGGGCGACCTACCGCAACGCGGGGCGGGTGCTTCCGCAGCAGCCGCGGCTGGCGGATGCGGCGATTTCGGAGGTACGGCAACAGATCACCATCGACGGACTGACCGGCCGGCTCATGCCCGTCGTGCCGACGCCGACCGAGGTCACGGGGGCGCGCGTGGCGTTCGACGCCGCCACCGGCACGCTGATTCGGCCCGAGCAGCTGGCCACCGGCGTGAAATATGACGTCGTCTCCGAGGTGCAGACGCCCGATTTGAACCTGCTCACCACCGCGGACTCGCCGTCCGGGGATGCGGTCGCGCGCTATCTGGCGGTCGGGGCGGGGGTGCCCGATTCGATCCAGCGGCTCGCCGACCAGCTGGCCGACGGCAACGGCGCCGCCTATGACCGGGCCTCGGCGATCGAGCAGTTTCTGGCCGAGCATTATCGGAAGGTCGCCGACGCGCCGAGCGGTCACGCGTACCCCAATCTCGCCTTTTTCCTGTTCGGGCCTCGTGATCAGGGTGGGCAGCGGGGGACGTCGGAGCAGTTCGCCGCGTCGTTTGCGCTGCTCGCGCGGCTGACCGGGCTGCCGAGCCGGGTGGTGGTCGGCTTCGACGCGCCGGCCGCGGGCGGGACGGTCACCGGCGGTGACGCGATCGCCTGGCCGGAGGTGCTGTTCGACGGGCTCGGGTGGGTGGCGTTCGACCCGATGCCCAAGAGCAAGAACCCGCGCCCGGTCGAGGAGGACTTCACGCCGAAGCCGACCAAACCGCCGTCGCCGCCTTCGGAGCCGCCCACGCCGAGTGATTCCGCGTCGTCGGCGCCGCCGGCGGTTCTGGCGGCGGGCGACGGGGGCGGGCCGGGCGCGGCGGTGGTGGCCGGCGGAGCGTCGGGGTCGCTGCTGCTGGTGCTCGCGGCGGCCGCGTTGACGCTGGTCACGATGCGTCGCGCGCTGAGCCGTCGCCGTCTCGCGGCGGGCTCGCCCGACGACCGCATCACGGGCGCCTGGTCGGAGCTGAGGGACGCGTTGCGCTTGGCGGGCCGGCCGATGCCGTCCTACCTGGCGGCTTCCGAGGCGGCGGCGTACGCGGTAAAGCCCGCCCCACCGCGACCAGCCCGCCTGCGCAAGGCCGTCCCCGCGCCCGCTGTATCGGGGCCGCCCGAAACGTTGCCGCCGCTGGACGACCTGGTCGCCGGCATCAACACGGTCGGGTTCGCGCCGGGCGCGGCCGACGCCGGTCAGGCCGACCGGGCTGGGCGACAGGCCGTCGCCTATGCGGATGCCCTGCGCGCGCGGCGCTCGTGGTGGCGGCGGGTGTGGTGGAGTGTGCGTCCGGGTCCGCTGCGCTGGAACCGAGAGGGCTGAGCCGGCGGCGTCCAGGTGGGGCGGGAGGTCGGCGGCGGGGAGGTCAGCGGGGTCGGCGCGCTGTCGGCGGCGCGGATGCGAGCGGGCGGGCGAGCGGGCGAGCGGGCCGCTACTGGTCGGCGAGGGCTCGGGGGAGCTCCCGCCGGGAGACGATTCCGAGCTTGGCGAAGATCTTGCGGAGGTGCCATTCGACGGTTCGGGCGCTGAGGAACAGGTCCTCGCCTATCTCGGCGTTGGTCTGGCCGGTGGCGGCGCGCTGGGCGATGGCCTGCTCCTGTGAGGTCAGCGCGCTGGGGGAGCGGGTGACGGGAATCTGGGTCGGCTCGCCGGCGGCGGCCAGCTCCTGGGCGGCTCGCTCGGCGAAACCCTCGGCGCCGGTGGTGCGGAACGCCTCGTGCGCTACCCGCAGCTCCTGCCGCGCCTCGGCCCGGCGGTTGGCCCGGCGTAACCACTCGCCGAAGAGCAGCCGCGCCCGATAGCCGTCGATCGCCGTCTCCGTCGTCGCCAGCTGGGAAAGAGCTTCCCGGAAGCGGTCCTCCGCCTGCGCGGGCGGGCCGGCCAGCGCATCCGCCAGCGCCTGCGTCCCGAGCGCCCACGGTGTGGCCGCCGCCGATGTGTGCACGGCCAGGCGGGTGCGCGCCGACGCGGCGACCGCGGCCTCCCCGGCGTGCGTTGCGGCGATGACCAGCTCGGCCAGGGACCAGCCGTGCAGCGACAAATCGGCGTGACGACCGGCCTCCAGGGCCGCCTCCATCGCCAGGCGGTGGTTGCCCAAGCCGTTGTGCAGCAGCGCCTTCGTGTGGTGGGCCAAGGTGTACAGGCGGCCGTTCTCGTGGGCCGTCGCCTCGCGCAAGCGGGCCTCGATCAGGTCCAGGGCCGGCTGTTCGTGGCCTCGGTAGGCGGCCAGCGTCAACTGCGTTGCCTGCTGTACCGAGCCGCCGGTGGCCAGGATCAGGGCGTCCACCTCGTCCTGCAGCAGCGCGGCGTCGGCCAGGCGGCCGGCGTAGAGGAGGCTGCCGGCTCGGATGGCCAGCGCCGTCGGGAGCAGGGACAGGGTGCCGGTCTCGCGGGCGTAGCGGGTGGCCTCCTCGCTGGTGCGGCTGAGGAAGTCCATCCGATATTGCTCGTGGGCCACGAAGGCGGCCAGCCACAACAGCTTCGCGTCGGCCGGCGTCCACGCGTCCAGCGCGCGGCTCAGATGCGGCGCGGCCACCGCCGGGCCGTCCAGGGCCCACGCGACCAGGCCGGTCAGCAGCAGGTCGGGGAATGTGGCGCCGACCGGCAGCTCGCGGGCCGCCGTGGCCGCCCGGCGCAGGTCGTCGGGGCCGAAGCGGCCGGCGTAGATGGCGGCGCCGACCGCCGACAGGTACGTGTCGCGGGCCGCGGCCGGGTCCAGGGAACGCAACCGGGTCGCGGCCGCCAGCAGCGGCGGTCCCGCCTCCCGGCCGTACGTCGTCGCGAACGTCACCTGCGCCCGCAACCGCTCGACCCGGGCCCGGTCGAGCATGCTCATCGAGCCGACCTCGGCCGTCGCCAGCAGGTCGGGGACCAGCGCGAACGAGCCGGCGTCGAAGCGGGCCCGGGCCGCCGACACCATCAGGGCGCTGCGCCGGGCGGGATCGCGGGACAGTGTCGCCGCCCGTTCCAGGAACGCCGCCGCCGCCGATCGGCCGCCGCGCGCCAGGGCCCGGTCGGCCGAGCGTTCCAGCTCGTCGGCGACCTCGTCGTCGGGGCCGACGGCGGCGTGCGCCCGGTGCCAGGCGCGGCGGTCGGGGTCGCGGGCCGGATCGGTGGCGGCGGCGAGCGCCGCGTGGACGGCCCGCAGCTCGGCCGCCGAACCGGAGCGCCACGCCGCCGAGCGGACGAGCGGATGGGGAAAGCGCACGACGGCGCCGATCTCGACGAGGCCGTCGATCTCCGCCCGTACGGCCGCATCGGGATCGACGCCCAGATGGCCGAGCGCCCGGCGCAGCAGGAGCGCGTCGCCGACCGGTTCGACGGCGGCGGTCAGCAGCACCGTCCGCGTATCGGCCGGGAGCGCCCCGATCCGCCTTCGGAAGCCCTCCTCGACCCGCCCGGCAACGGGCCGGGAGCCGGTCCCGCCGAAGCCGAACGCCAGCTCGGCGGGAGACAGCCCCCGGGTCAGCTCCAACAACGCCAGGGGATTGCCGCCGGTCTCGGCCACGATCCGGTCCCGTACCCGCGGATCGACCGGGCCGGTCAGCACCGCGTCGAGCAACGCCCGCGCCTCGGCCTCGGGCAGGCCCTCCACCGGCAGCGACGGGAGCCCGGCGAAGCGCTGCGGGTCGCGCGAGCCGAACACCAGCGCCACCGACTCGGCGTCCAGCCGTCGGGCCACGAAGGTCAGGATCAGCGCCGAGAGCCGGTCGAGCCACTGCACGTCGTCGATCACGCAGATCAGCGGCTCGGTCGCGGCCGCCTCGGCCAGCAGCCGCAGCGTGGCCATGCCCATCATCATCAGGTCGGGGGTGTCGCCGGCGGCCAGGCCGAAGACGACCCGCAGCGCCTCCCGCTGCGGCGGCGGCAGCCGGTCGATCTCGCCCAGCAGCGGCGCGCACAGCTGCTGGAGGGCGGAGCAGGCGATCTCCGACTCGGTCTCGACGCCGGCCGCCCGCAGCACCCGGCCGAAGGTCGCGCGGTCGGTGAGGTGGTTCAGCAGCGCGGTCTTCCCGGCGCCGGCCTCGCCGTGCAGCACCAGGACCCGGCTGCGCCCGCCCTTGACGTCGCGCAGCAGCTGATCGAGCACGTCCTGCTCGCGTCGTCGTCCGCGCAGCTCTTCCACGGGTGAAAGTTTCCCTCAGGGCAAGCACCGGGCACCACCCGCATTACCACCCGTGGTTGGTACCGGCCGGAAGCGGTCGAGCCGATCCTTTGGTCATGACTTCGAGCAACGCCACCGAGCTTCTCATCGGCCTCCTCGTCATCGCGTACATCTGCTCCAAGCAGCTCCGCTGGCGCCCGGTCGATCCCGCCCGGATGTGGAAGCTGCCGCTGATCCTCGGCGCCGCAGGCGTTCTCTCGCTGGCCCGGCAGACCGTGGCCATCCACCCGGTCGACGTCGTGATCCTCGGCCTCTCCGCCGTGTTCGCGCTGATCTCCGGCACGCTGATGGGCCGCATCGCCCGGTTCCGGCCCTCGCCCACCGATCCGCGCTTCATGGAGAGCCGCACCGGCTGGCTCGGCATCGCCATCTGGGGCGGCCTCATCGCGGTCCGCATCGCGCTCGACGTGGCCGGCCACCGGATGGGTTCCGATCTCGCCGTCTCGACCGGCTCGATCCTGCTGGTGCTCGCGCTCAACCGGGCCGCCAGCGCGGTGGTCGTCTCGGCGCGCCAGCCCCGCCGAACGCTCGCGATGGCCGGAAGATAGATCCGTGTTCCTCACTCCGACACGTCGCGCCTGGACCGTGGTGCTCAACCTGATCGGCCTCGTCTTCGTGGCGATCGACCTGACGCAGCGGTCCCTGGGCGACGTGCCGGCGCCGATGATGGTGGCGGCCTGGGCGGCCTGGTCACTCTGGGTGGTGGAGATCCTCCTTCCCGAGACGTGGGTACGCCCGAGAGCAGCCCTGGCCCTCGGCATGATCGCCGGGGGCTCGCTCGCCGGGGCGGCGACCCACGCGGTCGCGTTCGTCCCCGCCGTCATCGGCATCCTGATCGTCACCGGCACGCCCGCCATCCCGGTCCGCGTCGTCGTCGCCGCCTGCGCCGGATCGCTGGCCCTGATCGGCCTCGGCCTGCTGATCGACCCCGCCGACCGCGGCGCCGCGCTCAGCGTCGTGTCGCTGCTGCTCATCTGCGCGCTGGGTGGGCTCAGCCGCCGGCAGTACCGGGTCTCCGAGGCCCAGTCGCTGGCCCTGCTCGAGGAACGCGTCGCCGTCGAGCAGGAGCGCGCCCAGGTCGCCGCCCTCACCGAACGGTCCCGCATCGCCCGCGACCTGCACGACGTGCTCGCCCACTCGCTCGGCGGCCTGGTGATCCAGCTCGAGGCGGTCGACGCGCTGCTCGAGTCCGGCCGCGCCGGCGAGGCCCGCGACCGGGTGCAGTCGGCCCGCAAGCTCGCCGTCTCCGGCCTCAACGAGGCCAAGCAGGCGGTCAGCGCCCTGCACGAGCCGGACGAGCCGCTCTCGCGGGTGGTGGCCGCGCTGGCCGAGACGCACCGGTCGATCGGCGGTCAGGTGGCCGTGCGCGGCGACGCCGACCGGGGCACGCTGGCCGCCGCGGGCCGCACCGCCGTCCGCCGGGCCGTGCAGGAACTGCTGACCAACGCCCGCCGGCACGCGCCGGGCGCGCCGACCACGCTCGATCTGGACTGGGACGACGACATGCTGACGATCACCGCCGCCACTCCCGCCGGTTCCCGCCCGGCCGGCGTCTCGCCCGGCGGCGGCCACGGCCTGGCCGGGATGCGCGAGCGGGTGGCCGAGGCGGGCGGCACGATGACGGTGCGGGAGGGACCACCCTTCGAGGTGGTGCTGCGGCTTCCGGGGGAGCTCGCGGCATGATCCGGGTCCTTGTCGCGGACGATCAGGCGACCGTACGCGATGGTCTCGTCACCCTGCTGGAGCTGGCGGACGGGGTCGAGGTCGTCGGGGCGGCGGCCGACGGCGAGGAGGCGGTACGGCTGACGCTCGAGCTGCGTCCGGACGTCGTTCTCATGGACCTGCGCATGCCCCGGCTCGACGGCGCCGGCGCCACCGCCAAGATCGCCGCCTCGGCGCCCGGGACGGCGGTGCTGGTGCTGACCACCTACGCCGACGACGAGTCCCTGGCCGGGGCCCTGCGCGCCGGCGCCCGCGGCTACCTGACCAAGGACGCCGGCCGGGCCGAGCTCGCCGCCGCCGTCCGCTCGGTCGCCTCCGGGCAGGCCACGTTCGCCAAGGAGATCGCCGAGCGGCTCGTGCAAGGCTTCACCGACGCGGCGCCCCGCCCCGGCCTGCGCGAACGGTTCCCGGCGCTGACCGCACGCGAGGCCGACGTGCTCGAGGCCATCACGCTCGGCCACAACAACGCCCGGATCGCCGCCGACCTGTTCCTGAGCGTCGCCACCGTGAAGAGCTACGTCAACTCCATCTTCGCCAAGCTCGGCGCCCGCGACCGGGCCCACGCGGCGGCGATAGCGTCGGGTCGCTCCGCGTGAGGCCGGTCGCCAGCATGCCGGAGAGGCCGCGCATCGCCTCGTACAACCGCTTCCTGGCCTCGGCTTTCTCCATGCCCAGCAGCTCCGCCGCCTCGCCGACCGTCCGGCCGCCGAAGTACGTCGCGACGATGATCTCCCGATGGCGGGCCGGGAGGTTGCGCAGCATCTCCAGGGGCGGGGCGGCGTGTGTGGTCGGCATCCTTGGCACTCTGGTCATCGGCCGGCCCCCACTCCAGTGCGCACCTGCGGGGTAGTCGCGTCATCATCTTGCGTGACGCAGATCAACACACCCGGGCGGCGCCGCCGCAGTACGTTGACGACGTGCCGTTGAAGACTGAGTTGACCAGTGCCGACCTCGCCGAGATCCGGCGCTCCGCCCTGGGCGCGGCCGACCCGCTCGGCGTCGCCGCCGACCTGGCCGACGCCGCCGACGCCGGGCGGCTCGCCGACCCGGATGACGCCGGTTACGCGCTCGCCCTCGCCGCCGAGATCGCCGAGAGCCGGGCCAAGCTCGATGCCGCGCTCCGCTACGCCGACCGGGCCGTCGCCGCCTACGCCGAGCGCGACGACAGCCAGGCCGGGGCCGCCCACGCGCTGCGGGCCCGCATCCTGTTCCGGGCCGGCCGCGGGGACGAGGCGATGGCCGAGCTCGAGCCGCTGCGCCCGGCCCTGACCCGCTACCCGGACGCGGCGGCGTACGTCAGCGCCGCCCTGGCGGCCGGTGGGCGTAACCGGGTCGCCGAGGAGTGGCTGACCGAGGCCGTACGGGAAACGGTCGCCGAACGCGGCGGAACCGATCCGGCCTCCGCCGAGGACGCCGGGTTGCTGTTCTTCCTGCTCCAGCAGCGGCACCGCCTTCGTCACGCGCTCGGCCTGCAGCACGACACCCACGACAACCTGGCCGAGCGCCTCGAGACCCGGCTGGCCGCCCCCGCCGCCGCGCCCGCCGGCGACCTGCTGTTCTGGCCGCGGCCCGAGTTCGATCGCCTGCTCGCCCAGTGGCCCTCGCTGAGCAGCGAGTACGGCGAGAACTGGGACGAGCACCGCGCCCGCCTGGAGACCGAGCTGGTCCGCTCCAGCCGGGCCATGTACCGCGGCTCGGTCGACGGGCTGACCGGCTTCGCCGGCGCCGACGGCGACCCCACCGATCCGAAGACCCGCTCCGGTTACGTGCAGCGCGTGGCCACCGGCGCCGACCGGATCCCGTGGCCGCCGGAGCGCAACGGCTCCTGCTGGTGCGGCTCCGGCCTCAAGTACAAGAAGTGCTGCCTGCCGCGGTCGCGCTGATCTGCGCCTGACCTCAGCCCAGTGTGACGCTGGCGGCCCGCAGCTCGTCCAGGGCCGCCAGCGCACAGGGCGCGAGATCGCCCTCGGTCCACGCCGCGTAACCCCGCTTGAACGCGAGCAGCCCCAGCTCGGCCGCCAGCGCCGCGGTCGCGTCCGGCACGCCCCGCCCGGCCAGCGCGCTCGTCATCGCCGCCGCCATGCCGACGCTCTTGAGCGCGTCCCGCTCCCGCAGCTCGGCGCTGGCCGCCACCGCCGCCTTGAGCCGGGGCCCGAGCTCGCGGTTCACCGGACCCATCGCGCTCGACGCCCGCTCGAGACCGGCCGCCACCGCCTCGAGCGGGGTCGCGCCCGGCGGCGCCTCGGCGATCCCCTCGGCCAGCAGCCGGCTCAGCGTCTCCTGCCCCGCGACCAGCAGCTCGCGCTTGTCGGGGAAGTGCCGGAAGAACGTGCTCTTGGTGACCCCGGCCCGCTCGGCGATCTGCGCGACGGTCGTGGCGTCGTACCCCTGCTCGGTGAACAGCTTGACGGCGGCCACGACCAGCCGTTCGCGCGCGCCGGGTTCCCAGCGGCACCGGCCTGATCGGCTCCGCGGTCGTCGCCGAGCTGCTCAGCCACGGCCACACCGTGCGGGCGCTGGCCCGCTCCGACGCCTCCGCGGCGGCCGCGACGGCGGCCGGCGCCACCCCCGTCCGCGGCGGCCTCGCCGACCTCGACGTCCTGCGCGCCGCCGCGGCCAACGCCGACGGCGTGATCCACCTGGCCTTCGGCAACGACTTCAGCAGCCCCGAGGCCCTCGCCCGGTCGGTCGCCGAGGAGAGCGCCGCCATCGCCGCCCTCGGCGAGACCCTGATCGGCACCGGCCGCCCGTTCGTCACTGTCGCCGGCACGCCGTGGGTGCCCGGCCGCCCCTCGACCGAGGACGACCCCGCCCCCACCGACGGGCCGGTCGGCGGCCGCGGCCGGGCCGTCAACGGCGCCCTGGCGCTCGCCTCCCGCGGCGTCCGCAGCTCGGCCGTCCGCATGCCCCGCACGGTCCACCACCACGGCGACGGCGGCTTCGCCGGCCTGCTGACCCGGATCGCCCGCCGCAGCGGCGTCTCCGGTTACCCCGGCGACGGCACCCAGCGCTGGCCCGCCGTCCACGCCCGGGACGCCGCCGTCCTCTTCCGGCTGGCCCTGGAGCAGGCGCCGGCCGGCACGTCCTGGCACGCGGTGGCCGACGAGGGCGACGCCGTGCGCGACATCGCCGCCGTCATCGGCCGCCGCCTGGGCCTGCCGGTCGAGCCGGTGCCGGCCGAGACGTACGGCCCGCTCGGCCCGATCTTCGCCGCCGACCAGCCCGCGTCGAGCGCCCACACGCGCGACGTCCTCGGCTGGAAGCCGGTGCATCCGAGCCTGCTCGAAGACCTGGAGAACATCCGGCCCTGACCCGTTCCCGGCATTCCGGGGACAGAGGCGCCGCCCGTGAGGAGACTGGCTTTCCTCAGAGTCGCGGCGAGGTCATCGGCGTTGTCGTCATCCGTATCGGTCGATCCGTGCTGGATCGGGCGCACCGAGACCACGAGCGGGCGCGTCGCCGGCTTCCGATCGGATGACGAGACGTTCCCCTGGTTCCGCGCCCGCGCCGCGGCCGAGCCGGCCGAGCGGTTCTCTTGCGCCGCCGGGTTGACGCCGCTGCCCGGCGATTCCGATCTCGCCACCATCGAGCTTGTCTCGGCGAACTGCGAACTGCGAACTGCGAACTGCGAACTGCGACCTCGGCCCGCGCCGCTTCGGCCGGCTCGGCGACTCCGCCGGCGTACCGCGATGCTCGCACGCTCCGGGCTGCCGACCCGAGCCTCGCGAGTGCGCCGCAGCAGTAGGTCAGCCGGCCCGGCCGGGCTCGGTCGCCGGGTAGCGGTCGAGCATCGCGCGCACCTCGGCAGCGTCGGTGTTGGCGCCGAACAGCTCGGTGCCGGGCTGCATGCGCACGCCCTCGGCCAGCGGGCCGGCAACCACCGGGTCGAAGCCCAGCGCGTCGACGAAGGCGGCGACCGCGGCCACGTCGGAGGGGTCGTCGCCGGCGATGGCGATGGCCCGCCGCCCGGCCGCGCCGGCCGGGCGGGCGCCCTCCTCCAGGTCGTGGTAGCCCATGTGGTTGAAGGCCTTCACGACCCGGGAGCCGGGCAGGAACTCCTGCACGATCTCGCTGGAGGTCGTGCGCGGGTCGGTGAGGTCGTCGCGGACGCCGTCGACCTCCCACCAGTAGTTCATGGCGTCGGCCACGAGCTTGCCGCGCAGCGCCTCGACCGGGATGCTGCGGTACTTGCCCAGCGGCAGCGCCAGCACCACGATGTCGGCCTCACCGGCCGCCTCGGCCGCGGTCACGGCGGTGGCGCCGGGCGCGAGGATCTCCACGATCAGGGAGATCTTCGAGGGCGCGCCCGGGCCGGCGACGAGCACGCGGTAGCCCGCCGCCACGGCGAGCCGGGCCAGCACGGTACCGACCTTGCCGGCGCCGAGAATGCCGATCGTGGTGGTCAACTCAACCCTCCAGGATGTCGCGGACCATCGGCGCCACCTTGGCGCCGAACAGCTCGACCGCCCGGGTGCGGGCGCTCACCGGCTGGGCGCCGGCGGTGTAGATGAGGTCGAAGCGGCCGACGCCGAGCGTCTGGACGGCCCCGGCGATCTTACGGGCCACCGTCTCGGGCGAGCCGATGTAGAGGGAGCCGTGCGCCACCTCGGCGTCGAACTCCGCGCGGCGCAGCGGCGGCCAGCCGCGCAGCGCGCCGATCCGGTCCCGGATCACCTTGTACGCCGGGTAGAACAGCTCCCGGGCCTCCTCGTCGGTGTCGGCGACGAAGCCGGGCGAGTGCATGCCGACCGGGTGCGCGACGGTGCCGAGCTGGTCGGCGGCGCGCCGGTACAGGTCGAGGTAGGGGGCGAACCGGTCGGGCGAGCCGCCGATGATCGCGAGCATGAGCGGCAGGCCGTACCGGGCGGTGCGGACCACCGACTGCGGGGAGCCGCCGACGCCGACCCACGTGCTCAGGCCGTTCTCGGTCTTCGGGAACACGTCGGCGTTCTCGAGCGCGGGCCGCATCGTGCCGGTCCAGGTGACCGGCTTCTCGTCGAGCAGCTTCACGAACAGGTCGAGCTTCTCCTCGAACAGCGTGTCGTAGTCGGCCAGGTCGTAGCCGAACAGCGGGAACGACTCGGTGAACGATCCGCGGCCGAGGATGGTCTCGGCGCGGCCGTTCGACAGGGCGTCGACGGTGGCGAAGCGCTGGAAGACGCGTACCGGATCGTCGGAGCTCAGCACCGTCACGCCGGACGCGAGCCGGATGCGCTTGGTGCGGGTGGCGATGCCGGCCAGCACCGTCTCCGGGGTGGAGATCGAGTACTCGGGGCGGTGGTGCTCGCCGAGGGCGATCACGTCGACGCCGAGCTCGTCGGCGAGCACGGCCTCGTCCACGACCTGCCGGATCGCGGCGGCCTGGGAGATCGGGGCCCCGGAGTCGCCGACCGGCACGTCGCCGAAGGTGTCGAGACCGAGCACGAGATCAATCATGACTGTCCTCCTGTAATTGACACGTCAATCATACGATTGCCACGTCAAACAAGGAAGGCCCGGCGTTTATGCCAGGAAGGGCACGCCGGCATACCCGAGGGCCTCGAGGTACGTGTCGTCGCCGCCGGTCTGGTTGTTGAGCTCGAGCGACACCATGCCGTGCGCCACGGCCCACAGGTGCAGGGCGACCCGCTCCTCGTCACCGGAGGCGAAGACGCCGGCGGCCTGACAGCGGGCGACGCCCTCGACCAGGGGCCGGTAGGTCAGGTCGGCGGCGGCCCGGTCCGCGTCGGCCGGCGTGAAGCCGGGGGCGATCCGGCCGAACATCAGCCCGTAAAGGTGGGGGCTGGCCAGCGCGGCCGCCCGGTAGGCCAGGCCGAGCGCGATCACGTCGGCCAGCGGGTCGTCGGTGGCGGGCACGGCGGCCAGGGCGTCGCCGAGGCGGCGGAAGCCGTCGTGGTGCCGCAGCGCAAGATCCCGCAGTGGACCCTGCGCCAGCCGGCCGGGCTGGCGCTGGGTCTCACCGTCTGTCTCCTGGTCGCGGCGGCCGTCGTGGTGGCGGCCTCCGCGAAGGCGCCGGTCAGGAGCTGAGCGCCGCGCCCTCCACGTCCACCGCCGGCACGACCCGGTCCAGGCGGCGCGGCAGCCACCACGCGGCCCGGCCGAAGAGCGAGATCGCCGCCGGCACCAGCACCAGCCGCACCACGAACGCGTCCACCAGCACCCCCGCCGCCAGCGCGAACGCGATCGGCCGGGTCACCGGGTCGCCGCCCGCCACGCCGCCGCCGAAGACGCCGATCATGATGAGCGCGGCCGCGGTGACCACCTTGGCGCCGCGGCCGAAACCGGACACGACCGGATCGAGGGCCCCGCGCCGATGCTCCTCGTGCATGCCCGAGACCAGGAACATCTCGTAGTCCATCGACAGCCCGAAGAGGACACCGATCACGATCGTCGGCAGGAAGCTCAGCAGCGGCCCCGGCGGATCGGCCACGCCCAGCCATCCCCACTGGAACACCGCGACCGTGCAGCCCAGCGCCGCACCCAGGCTGAGCAGGAAGCTGAGCACGGCCTTGAGCGGGATCAGGACCGACCGGAAGACGATCAGCAGCAGCAGGAACGCGAAGCCGGCCACCAGCGCGAGGTAGAGCGGCAGCGCCCCGGCCAGGTGGTCGGAGATGTCGATGGCCACCGCGGTCTGCCCGGTCACCTTCACGCCCGGCTGTTCCCGCAGCCGCGTGACGAGCGTGGCGGTGGCCGCATCCGAGGGCCCGCTCGCCGGGATGACGGTGAACAGCGCGTCGGCGCCGTGGATCTGCGGCGGCAGGACCCGGGCCACGCCGGGCACCGGGTCGAGCGCGGTTCCGGCCGGCGCCAGCACCAGGAGCGGACCGTTCGCTCCCGGACCAAAACCTTGGGCGATCAGGTCGTACGCCCGGCGGTCCGTCGCCGTGGACGGATCGGTCCCGTCGTCGGGCAGTCCCAGCCGCATGCTCAGCACCGGAATCGACAGCGCCCCGAGCAGCAGCACCGACAGCACGACCGCC
Source organism: Actinoplanes sp. NPDC051537 (assembly GCF_055586105.1). Lineage (NCBI taxonomy): Bacteria > Bacillati > Actinomycetota > Actinomycetes > Micromonosporales > Micromonosporaceae > Actinoplanes > Actinoplanes sp. NPDC051537. The sequence goes on along the minus strand of NZ_JBVJIU010000013.1, from coordinate 227,114 downwards.
ACCGCCCGGTGCCGCACGATCGCAGCGGCCCAGCGCCTCGAGAACGAGAAGCGCGACAAGAACGCGCGACCGGTCACCCGCCGGCCGGCCAGGCTCAGCAGCGCCGGGGTGAGCGTGAGCGCCATCAGCATCGCGACCAGCACCGCGCCCGCCGCCGCCAGCCCCATCTGGGTGAGGAAGCCGACCCGGGCGACCGCCAGCCCGGCCAGCGCGATGATCACGGTGAGGGCCGCGAAGAACACCGCCGACCCGGCCGTTCCGGTCGCGAGGGCGAGGGACGCGCGTACGTCCAGATCGCTCTCTCGAAGTTGCCGCCGATGCCGGTCGATGAGGAACAACGCGTAGTCGATCCCGACCGCCAGCCCCAGCAGGATGGCCAGGGTGGGCGCGACCGAGTTGACCGGCACCAGCGCCGTCACCGCGTGCAGCGCCTCGAGCGAGACCGCCAGCCCCAGCACCGCGGTCAGCAGCGGCAGCCCCGCCGCGGTCAGCGACCCGAACGTCACCAGCAGCACGACCAGCGCGATGAGCAGGCCGATCCCCGGCGAGCTGCCCCCACCCGGCGGCGGCGCCAGCTCCGACGACTCCTCGACCGTCAGCCCCGCCGCCCGCGCCCGGTCGATCGCCTGCTCCGGCGCCGTGGCGACGCTGACGTAGCCGATCCGGCCGTCCGGCGACAGCGTCGGGTGCTCGCCGAGCGCCGCCACCTGCGCCCGATAGCCGGCGAGCGTCCGCCCGGCCGGCGCGGCGAAGACCACCTTGCCGCCGTCCGCGCCCCCGCCGAACTCCCGGTCCACCTGATCGAGCGTCTCGGTCGACTGCAGCCCCGAGACGGTCAGGTGCGTGTCGAGCGGCTCGGCGAACCGCATCGCCAGCCCGGCGGCGGCCACCAGCACGACCACCCAGGCCCCCACCACGACCCACCGCCGATGGGCGCAGAAGGCCCCGACCCGAGCGAGTATCGCCGCCACGGCGCACTTCCCTTCCCCCGGTCGCGGCCGTTCCGCGACGCCGCCGCCGATACTCGGCGCGTTCCGCCCGGGGCAGTACCAACCATGGGTGGAAGCGAGGGTGGAAACGGCTACGCCGAGACGAGGCCCAGGGAACTGGTCGGCACGCCGGGGAAGACCGACGACGTGCTGGTCAGGCCGCAGCGCACGCGCAGGACCTCGGCGATCACGGCTCGGTAGTCGGTCGTGACGGCGAGGTCGCCGTCGAGCAGCTGCGTGGGGGCGAGGCCGGGCCATCGGCCGTACACCTTGCCGCCCCTGACGTTTCCGCCCAGCAGCAGCATCGCGTTGCCGTAGCCGTGGTCGAGGCCGCCGGAGCCGTTCTGCCCGGCCCGCCGGCCGAACTCGCTGATCGTGACGAGGGTGACCCGGCGCATGCCGTCGGGGCCGAGGTCGGCGGCGAACGCGGCCAGCGCCGTGGCGAGGGCGCTCAGGTTGTCGTAGTAGCGCTTGCCCGTGACCGCCGGGCCGAGGTCCTCGTGCATGTCCCAGTCGCCGCAGTCGAGCGTCGCCGTGCGCAGCCCGACGTTGGCCTTGACCAGCCGGGCCACGTCCTTGAGGGCGTTGCCGAGGTCGGTGGCCGGGTAGGTGGCGGCCGGCGTGTAGCCGGTGGCCTGCAGCTTCTTGGCCGCGCCGAGCGCGCCGAGCATCTGGGTCGTGGTGGTGGCCAGCGCGTCGGGGGCGCCCTGGTACATGGCGGCCATCGTGGCCGCGAGCGGCCGGCCGTCCACGTCGCCGTCGAGCTTGAAGCCGTCGATCGAGCTGACGCCGAGGTGCGGGGCGGCGCCGGCGAGCACCCGGGCGGGCAGCGGGCTGCCGATCGAGACGCCGCCGAAGCCGCCGGGCGAGCCGAAGCCGCCGAGCACGCGGTCGAGCCAGCCGGTGCGGATCGTGGTGCCGGGCGCGGCCCGTTCCAGCTCCTCCATCGCGGCGAAGTGCGACCGGTTGGGGGTGGGCTGGCCGGCGGCGTGCACGGCGGCGAAGGTGCCGGCCTGCCAGTGCGGCAGCAGCGGCGCGAGCGCGGGGTGCAGGCCGAAGAACCCGTCGCCGCCGAACAGCTGCGACTGCGGCACGCCGATGGTGGGGCGCAACGCGTAGTAGTTCGGGTCGGCGGCGGGCACGATCGCCGACAGCCCGTCGAAGCCGCCGCGCAGTGAGAGCAGCACGAAGACGTCGCGGCTGCCGGTCGGGTCGGCGGCGAAGGCGAAGCGGGTGTCGAGCATCGTGGCGGTCAGGCCGGCGGCGGCGCCGGCGAGCAGGGTCCGGCGCTTGCACAGGATGTCGGTCACGGATCGTCCTTATCGGAGAGCGAACGTCGGGGAGTTGAGCAGCATCGTCATCAGGTACGGGAACATCCAGTCGATCGCCGGGTCCTTGGCCTTGACCGGGCTGGCCGGCGTCTTGCCGAAGAACCCGGCGAGCGCTTCCCGCTGCGGTCCCGGCAGGGTGGTCTGAAGCAGCCGGGTGGAGACGGCATCGATCAGGGCGCCGTACGTCGCCGGCGTCGTGCTCCCGGAGAAGGCGGTGACCAGGGAGGCCGGCCGCACCAGCGTGGTCGGCCAGTAGCCGGCGCCGACGTTGAGGTGGGCGTTCCAGCGCACCAGCTGCCCCGACGGCGAGGCCCAGGCCGAGGCGACGTCGGGGTAGCCGTTGGGCGGGGCCCAGGCCAGCGGGGCCTGACCGGCGTTCGAGCAGGTCCAGTAGAGCGACTCGATCGCCTTGGTGCCGGACGGCTCGGGGCCGTAGTCGAGCGTGCGCAGCGTGGCGACGATGTCCTCGTACGGGGTGCGGGTCTTGGCCCCGATCGAGGCGGCGAACTCGGCCGACGTGAACAGGGCGCGCAGCACGGGCGCGATCGCCGACCGGTTGTCCAGGTAGACCTTGACGAGGCTGGTGATCAGGCCGGCCGGCGGGTCGTCGGCGACGAACCGGACGCAGAGCTTGGTGACGATCCGGCGGGCGGTGGCGGGGTGCACGGCGAGGTAGTCGAGCAGGGCGAGCGCGGCCTGTTCGCCGCCGGTCGTGGTCGCGTTGGCGTGGGTGAAGCCGAGGACGGTGACCGGGCCGACGGCGTGCGCGGCCGGGTCGTACCGGTAGGCGCCGGTGGCGTGGTCGACGGTCAGGCCGGTGAGCAGCCGGGCGGCATTCTTCACATCCGGTTCGGCGTACGTGAGGCCGACCGTGTGCAGTTCGAGCAGCTCCCGCCCGTAGTTCTCGTTGGGCGCGGCCTTGGTCGACGACCGGTTGTCGAGGTAGGTCAGCATCGCCGGGTGCCGGGCCGAGGCCTTGAGCAGGTCGGCAAAGCTGCCGAGCGCGTACTTGCGGATCACCGCCGCGTCGTAGTCGGTGCGGCTGTCCCAGAAGTCGCCGGATGGGCAGGTCACGTTGAGGTGGTTCGACCAGAACTCGGTCATCACCTCGAGCAGTTGCCGGCGGCTCCAGATCGCCCGGGCCGGGGTGGCGAAGCTGAGCTGCCACATCGGCGTCCAGTCGTACTGCTTCAGCGTCTTGGCCGCGACCGCGGCCCGGATCGCCGGGATGCTCGCCGCGCACCACGGGAACCGCGCCACCACCCCGTCGGCGACGGTGTCGTCGAGCGACGCGGGGTCGAGCTGCGCGTCCAGCCACGCCGGCACGCCGAGCCGGCGGATCTCGGCGATGGCGGCCGACGTCGGGCCGTAGGTGGCCCGCCGCAGCAGATGCAGCAGGGGGTCCGGGGGCAGGAGGTCGGCGGCTGTCACGCCCCGACCATCGGCGGCGGCGCCCGATCATGCGGGTTTCGCCGCCGCCCGCAACAAACCTGCTCCCGACGCGCGTTCTATTTCTTCGGGAGCCAGACCACCCGCGCCTGGCGCCCGCCGATCGTGATCACGAAGCCGTTCGGGTTGGCGGCCTGGAAGCGGGCCGGCGCGCTGGCCGGCGGGGTGCCCTTCGGGGTGTTCAGCGGCACGTCCTTGTAGCTGCTCGGTTCCCCGTAGCGGATCAGCAGCGCCGTCACCACGCCCTCGTCGGCGCTGTGGTACACCGGCATCGTCGCGCCCGGCTCGCGCTGGGCGAACAGCACGTCGCCGATCGCGATGCGGTCCATGCCGCCGACGCCCTCGCCCACCTCGTAGGCGGGCTGGGTGGCGATGGTCGGCTTGGCCCCCTTCGGGTTCGTGATCCGGTTCGTGCCCGGCTGCTCCATCTCCCGCAGCGCCGCCTCGTAGGCGGGGTCGGCCCGGTTCACTTCCATGCCGGTGCCGCGGGAATGGCCGGGCACCGAGCGGGTCTCGGCGATCGTCACCGCCGACACGCGGTTGCCGGTCGCGGTCATCAGCTGTTCGAGCTCCACCGGGGTGGGCGCGCCGTGCGGGCCGGTGAACGAGACGCCGAACCGGGCGCCGAGCGCGGTCAGCCGGGTCCGGTCGGCCTGTGACAGGCCCGGGGTGCCGGCGGGCGGCACCCAGGGGGCGCCGGCCCGCAGGTCCTGGATCGGGATGAGCAGGTTGGAGTCGAGCACGGTCGCGCCGGAGGCCAGCGGCGCCGTGGTCGCCAGCTCGGGCGCGTTCGTCGCGTCCAGGCGGGAGGCCATGCGCTGCAGGTTGTCCATCCGGTCCTCGGTGCGGATCACCTGGTGGAAGCCCTCGGCCCCGAAGTTGTCGCGCAGCCGTCCCACCTCGGGCGCGGTGAGCGCGCCGGCCACCTTGTCGAGCCGGCCGGCCGGGGCGGCCCGGGTGCCGTTCGACAGCTCCCACACCAGTTGCGGGGAGAGCTTGGCGTCCGCGTGCGCCAGCACGTCCAGCGTCGACGGCTTGAGCGCGAGCAGCTCGCGGCCCTCGGCCGGGATCCCGTGGGCCGAGGCCCAGCGGATGTGGTCCTTCGGCTGGGTGGCGAACGGCCCGGACGCGGCCGGGCTCATGCCGCGGGTGATCCGCTCCAGGCCGGCCACGCCGACGTGCGCGGTCAGCTCGGCCAGCCGGTCCGCGCCGAGCCGGTTCGCCAGGGCCGCCACCCGGGCCTCGCTGTTCGTCGCCGCGAGCAGCGCCTCGAGGTCGGCGCCGCTGCGGGTGAACGCGGCCTCCAGATCGGCGCGCGCGGCCTTGCCCGCCACCGCGTCGAGCCGGCTGCGCCAGGTGCCGCCGAGCGCCGTACGGCCGCCGGCCGCTCCTCCGCCCTCGCCGCTGTAGAGCTTGTCGATGTCCTCCCGCAGCTCGCGATACTGCTGGCTGTTCGGGTCGACCATGACGTCGCGGGAGCTCACCTCGGCCTCGTAGGCGTGCACGTCCGCGTACGTCGAGGTCTTCTTCTCGCCGTTGGGCCGGGTGTACTCGATGACGATGTGGCCGTCGGGGTGCGCCGTGTACGACGTCACCGTGCGCCCGCCGCCGGGCAGGGCGGCCTCGACGAACTCGGTGACCGGCCGCCCCGAGCCGCGGGCCGCCTTGAGCGCGCCCTCGACGTCGGCGGCCGCCGGGTTACGCATGGCCAGGGCGTTGGTCGGCGTGCTGTGGTAGTGCACGACCGCCTGCCACGGGCCGCCGCCGTCGGGCGGATCCACCCGGGTGGCCTTGCCGATCATGACGACGTACTCGCCCTGCGGGTTGCGGAACACGCCGACCTCGGCCTCGCCCGGGCGGCTCAGCGTCTTCTCGTACGCGTGATAGGCCGCCTGCGGGCTGTCGTAGACGCCGACCAGCCCCGGCTCCAGCGGCGGCCCGGACCGCGGACCGGCCGCCCCGCGCATGCCCGCCTGCTTCATCTCGGCGACCCAGGCGTCGTGGGCGGAGTCCAGTTCCGCCCGCGCGGTCGCGCCCGGTTCGCGTACGCCCGCTCCCTGGAAGTCACCCAGCCGCAGCACCCGCCCCCGCGCGATCGTCTCGAGGTCGCTCTTGCCGCTCATCACCAGCATGGTCCCGGACATCAGCAGGTGCGTCACGAGCCGCCGCAGGGCCAGGTCGCTGTTGGTCGAGTCGGCCTCGGCCTTGGCCTTGTCGTACTGGTCGAGGATGTCCTTGGTGGTCACCACGAACGACGCCGCCTGCCCGAACAGGCCCACGCCGACCAGCTGCCGGTAGACGTACCCGTCGAGCTTCTGGGCCAGCGCCGAGGCGGTGCGGGCCTTGGCCGCGGCCGCGACGATGTGGCCGCTGACCGCCGAGCCGGCCTGCGCCAGCCCGGTGATGATGTCGATGACGCCGACCGTCACGTCGACCGAGGTGAGCACCCCGGCGTCGGCCTTGTCGGCCAGATCCATGCCGGTGCCGACGATGTTCGCGGCGGTCGAGGCGACGATCAGCAGGGTGCCCGGGACGCTGGCGCCGCCGCTGGCCACCGCCATCGCGAGGAAGCCGAGCGTCATGCCGGCCGCCTTGACCCAGGCCGACCACGGGATCGGCGCCGTGGTGGTCATCAGCCGGATCGTGCCGTCCGGCATCTCCCAGTAGAGGCGCCGTGCGGGAAGCGCAGGGCGGTGTTGAGCTTCTCGAACAGCAGCCACGGCGGGTTCTTCGCGTCGCCGCCGCCGGCCTCGGTGACCTTGGCCTGCTTCGGGGTGGTCAGGTCGGTCAGGTGCCACGTGCCGTCGGTGTCGCGGTGGACGTAGAACAGCAGGTCGACCCCGACCGCGTCGGCCGGCGCGAGCCCGGCGTCCTGCGCGGTCAGGGTGTCGCGGGGGAAGAATGTGGCCCGGATCTTCTTGCCCTCCGGGTGGTCGACGGCGAGGTTGTCCAGCTCGCGGGCGGCGGCCCCGGCGTACTGGAGCTGGCGGGCCTGCTCGGCGCCGGCCGGCCCGCCGAACGCCCGCAGCCGCATCGCCACGTACTCGTCCATCGCCGCCGCGACGCCGTGGTAGTCGGTGAGCATCGCCCGCCAGTCGGCGATCGAGGTCGCCGCCGTCAGCCGCTTCACGATCTGGTCGTGCCGCTCGGCCGTCATGTACGCGTTCGTGACGTACGTGTAGCCGCCGCCGGTGAAGCGCGGGTTGCCGGTGACCGTCTTCGTCTCGTCGAGGCCCTGCACCTGCGCCCGGGCCCGGGCGAGGAAGGCCCGCACCGGCGGGGCGGCCGCCGCCGCGTCGATCTGCCCCTTCGCCGACAGCCGGTCGCTCACCTCGATCATCGCCCGGTCGGCCGCCTGCCAGGCCTGCAGGAAGTCCGGCGGGAGCAGCGCGCCGGTGGCGGTCGCCCGGATCTTGGTGGCGGCGCCCTCCATCGCGATCAGGTCTTCGCGCCAGTCCTGGTTCTGCCCGCGCACGCTGCCCTGGAACTGCCGGCGGCTGGCCGCGTCCCACATCTGGTGCTCGAAGACCGGCCGGGTGCCCGGGTAGTACCAGAAGTAGTGGCCGGCCTCGTCCTCGAACGGGTGGTGCGAGCCGGCGTCGAGCAGCGCGAAGTCGACCAGGTAGCCGGTGAAGCCGCCGGCGGGGGATCGGACGACCACGCCCGCGCCCAGCCCCGACGAGCTGGCCTTGCCGGTGATCTGGTGCTGCACGAGCCGGGCGCAGCCCTCCTCGGTCGAGTCGTCGGCGATCGCCTGCAGCACCCGGACCGGGGTGGTGCCGCCGTCGCTGCCGTAGAAGCGGCCGATCAGATCGCCGGTGCGGAACTCGGGCCGCTGATCGGTGACGGTGTAGCCGACCGTGCCCTTGAACTCGGCCGACCGCAGCTCGATCGCCTTCTGGATCTGCTCCTTCGCCCCGCCGGCCTCGTCCAGCAGCCACTCCAGCGCGGTCTTCTCGGTCTCGGTCTGGCCGAGCGTGTACCAGTGCGGCTGGCTCAGCGTGCGGTGCTTCAGCGCCCGCAGGTACGCGTCGAAGTAGCTGCCGCCGCCCGCGGTGGTCACGTCGGAGCGCTGCGACCAGCGCAGGGTGAGCTCGGCCAGCGGTCCGCCGGACACCGAGCGCTCGCTGAGCAGGGCGATCGTGCGCTCGACGTCGGTCTTGAGGGCGGTGTCGAGGGCCCAGCGCAGGGACTCCAGCGCGGCGGGGACCAGGCCCGCGGGCGTACGCGGCCGGGCGCCCTGGGCGACGATCCCATCCACGCTCGAGCCCTCCCGGGTCGGCACGAACGTGACGTCCCCGGCCCGGTCGGGCGTGCCGTAGAGCGTGGTCGACAGCTGCTCGCGGGTGGCGGTGCCCGGGAACAGGAACACCTCCGGCTCGGCCGCCTCGATCCGGAAGCTGACCGCCACCGCCTCGCCCGACCGGTACGCCACCGACGGGTCCTGCCGGGTGTGGGCGACCTCGTGGGCGAGCAGCCGCGCGCCGTCCGGGGTGTCGGGCCGGTAGGCGCCAGGCGCGAAGTAGATGTCGCTGCCCCGGGTGACCGCGTCGGCGCCGAGGTGGCTCAGGTCGGCGCCGGTGTGCACCCGGACGCCTCCGAGCAGCGGGGCGAGCGACGCGCCGCTCGCGGCGAACCGGGCGGCCGCCCGCTCGGCCGCGTCGTCCGGACCGCTCACGCCCGTGAGCAGCCTCGAGACCGCGCGGTTGCCGCCCGCCAGCAGCGCCGGCCCCGGCGGACCGTGGGCCGCGCGCGTCGAAGGCGGTGCGCCCTCCGGCGCCACGGCCTCGCGCTCGGGGCCCTCCCGCTCGCCCAGCATCAGCCCAGTGTGGATGCCCCGCGCACCCCCGGGCCGAGCCTGTCCCATGCCCGACTGCTCGGCCGAGTTCCGGCCGGTCGCGACCGGTCTACGCTGAAAGCGTGAGCGCCATTGACCTTGGCGACGTCACGGCCGGCCCAGCGCAGGCGCCCGAGCCGCCGGTCAATACCCGCCGCCTGGCGCGCGTGTCGCTGGCGGTGCTCACGGCCCTCGGCCTCGCGGCCGTCGCCGCCTCGGCCCGGCCCGATCCCGTGCACCTGGTGCGTCCCCTGTGGGGCATCGCCGCCACCGACCTCAGCCAGTTCACGATCAACGGCGACACCGTGCTGGTGCTCAGCAACGGCTGGGACCTGTCCGCGTACGCGCTGGCCGACGGGCGGATGCGCTGGTCGAAGCGGCTCGGCGAGCCCCAGGCCATCACCACCAACGAAGACCTGACGGCGCTGCTGCTGCCGTCCGGCCTCACCCGGATCTACCGGGAGGACGCCGAGGGCCTCGGCAAGCTCGACACCGTCACCGCGTCGACCTATGCGCTGGACCCGGTCACCGGCGCCGAGCGCTGGCGGCTCCCGGGCGGCGTCGGCCACCGGGACGCGGGCACCGCGCTGCTGGTCGAGGCCGATCCGCGGGGCGGTCGGCCGAAGACGTTCCGGCAGGTCCGGATCGCCGACGGCACCCCGCTGTGGACCCACGACGCGGGCCACCCGGCCTACTGGCTCGCGGGCGCCGGGCATCTCGTCACCGTGGGCGCGGACGGCCGCGCCGAGGTTATCGGGCTGGCCGACGGTGCGCGGGCCGCCGCGGGGCGGCTGCCGGTGGATGGCGAGGAGCTCGCGGTGAGCACAGCGATCTCGGTCGAGCTCGACGAGACGGCGCTCTATCTGAAACGGGCCTCCGACCGGCTCACCGTGGCGGCGTTCGACCTGGCAACGCTGCGACCCCGGTGGACCGTCGACGGCGGTGCCGACGGCCGCGAGGCGCACCGGTGCGGCGCCGTGCTCTGCCTCGGCGAGGGCGCCGCCACCAGCGGCTACGACCTGGCGACGGGACGGCGGCGGTGGCGGGCCGCGGGCTGGATCCACGCCGCCGCGGTCACCGGCGGCCGGCTGCTGGTCGAGAACGCCGGCAGCGGCGCCGAGGGCCTGCTCGACGCCGCCGACGGCGCCCTGATCGCGGATCTCGGCGGCGGCTACCCGGTCTGGGACCCGACCGCCGGCACGCCGTCCTTCCTGTTGCGCGACACCGTGCGGCCGCCGGGCCGGACCGCGGTCTTCCCAGGTCGACCCGCGGAACGGCGGCCGCCGCCTCCAAGGCTCGATCGACGGGCTCACCGGCAAGACCTGCACGGCCACCGGCGACCGGCTGATGTGCCAGGCGACCAACGGGCGGCTGTCGGTCGTCGCGGTGGGGTGACGTCTGCTGACAGCAGACGGGACATCTGCTGACAGCAGATCGGCTTGGCGCGCCCGCCCCGAGCGGCCAAAGGTGGAGGTCAAGCCAAGCTTTGGAGGCGTCATGCAACTGACGAACGGGGCGTCCCCGTGGACCGCCGGGTCCATCGACGATCAGGTGGCCGCCCGGCTGCTGCACCAGCGGATCATCGTCCTCGGCACCGAGGTCGACGACGTCATCGCCAACCGGCTCTGCGGCCAGCTCCTGCTGCTGTCGGCCGAGGACCCGCGCGGCTCGATCAGCCTCTACATCAACTCGCCGGGGGGCTCGGTCAGCGCCGGGCTCGCCATCTACGACACGATGCGGCTGATCCCCAACGACGTGAGCACGCTGGCGCTCGGGCTGGCCGGCAGCATGGGCCAGTTCCTGCTCACCGCGGGCACGCCGGGCAAGCGGTTCAGCCTGCCGCACGCGCAGATCCTCATGCACCAGGGCTCGGCCGGCTTCGGCGGGACGGCGGCCGACGTGGAGATCTACGCCGACCAGCTCGAACGGGTGGGGCAGACGCTGCTGCAACTGACCGCCGAGCACACCGGCCAGAACATCGAGACGGTCGAGCGGGACAGCCGGCGGGACCGCTGGTTCACGGCGGCCGAAGCTCTCGCGTACGGGCTGATCGATCATGTCCTGGACAGCGTGAACGACGTGCGCCCCGAGATGACCCGCCAGCCGATGGGGTTGAGCGCATGAGCCAGTACACGATTCCCACCGTGGTCGAGAAGACGCCGAACGGCGAGCGCGCTTTCGACATCTACAGCCGCCTGCTGTCGGACCGGATCATCTTCCTCGGCACCGAGATCGACGACGGCGTCGCCAACGTGGTCATCGCCCAGCTCATCCACCTGGAGTCCTCGGGCGAGCAGGAGATCGGCCTCTACATCAACTCGCCCGGCGGCTCGTTCAGCGCCCTCACGGCGATCTACGACACCATGCATTTCGTACGCTGCGACATAGCCACGATCTGCGTAGGCCAGGCGTCCTCGGCGGCCGCGGCGTTGCTGGCCGCGGGCACCCCCGGCCGGCGCTCGGTGCTGCGGCACGCCAAGGTCACCCTGCACCAGCCGTCCAGCCAGGCCCGGGGCACGCTGCCCGACCTGGCCGTGGAGGCCAAGGAGGTGGCCAAGGTGCGAGCCGAGATGGACCAGATCCTCGCCGACCACACGGGCCACTCCACCGCGAAGATCCGCGCCGACACCGACCGCAGCATGACCCTGACGGCGGCCGAGGCCGTGGCATACGGCCTTGCCGACCAGGTGATCACCCACCGGGAGCAGCGCGCCTACCGCTTGGACGCCGCCGCGTGACTGCCGCACCTCGCCGCGCGGGCGGCATTCCCACGCCTCACCGGGCGGGCGTGCCCCACCGGGCGGGCGTGCGCCGCGCTGGCGTGGCCCGCCGCGCGGGCGTGCTCGTCGCCACGTCGCCGCGCGAGCGTTGTTCCCGCAGCCCGCCGCGCGCGAGCTCGCCGCTGGTGCCTGCGTGTGGTGCCCGCAAGGTCGCGCACACGCGTGTGCGCCGGCGCGGTGGGCGCCTGGGCGTGAGTGTCCGCGCGGTGGGCGCCTGGGCGTGAGTGTCCGCGCGGTGGGCGCCTGGGCGTGAGTGCCCGCGCGGTGGGCGCCTGGGCGTGAGTGCCCGCGCGCTCATCGCCCGCGCTCTCGCAGCCCGCCGCCCGCAGCCCGTCGCCGGCGACCCGCCGTGTTGGTGGCCGCGGCCGCCCGCCGCCCGCCGCGTTATTTCCGCAGCTTGCGGGGTAGGTCAACGCCATGGCTGACACCCACACGGAGTTCGCGGACGCGGTGAACATGACGGCCTCCGACCTGGAGAAGTGGCTGGCGACCGCCGAATCGAAGGAGGTCGGCCGGAAGCCGTCCGGCGGCGGCGAGTCGGTCGGCCACGACTCCGGGCGCCGGATCATCGAGATCCTGCGCAGCAAGAAGGCCGACCTCACCGAAGCCGACGAGGCGCACATGCGAAAGGTGATCGGCTACGTCCACCGGCACCTCGCGCAGCGTCCGAAGGGGGACGTCGAGGAGACCAGCTGGCGGTACTCACTGATGAACTGGGGTCACGACCCACTCCGGAAGTAGCTCGCCGTTGGCCGGCAGACCGCCCGGCAGCGCGAACGGCAGCCCCGCCGCGAACGTGGGCCGCGCATGGTCCATGAGCTGGAAGTGCAGGTGCGGCTCGCTGGAGTTGCCCGAGTTGCCGCACTGGGCGATCGGCTGCCCCGCGGTGACGGTGTCGCCGGCGCGCACCAGCGCCGAGTGGCGTTTCAGGTGCGCATAAAGCGCAAACCGCCCGTCGCCGTGGTCGATCACGATGTGGTTGCCGATCACCCGGCCCGCGCCGAGCAGTTCGCGCAGCATGCCCTCGGCGATCAGGTAGGCCAGCGCCGGCCCCGACGTGCGGCTGCGATGGTCGCGCTGGCCCTGCCGCACGCGCACGACCCGCCCACTCGCCGCGGCGTGCACGGTCTGGCCGAAGCCCGGGAAGTCTCCGGCCGGTCTCATCCCGTGGATGTCGGCATGATCAAAAACCAGATCAACGGCATAGGTCTGCCCGTACGCATGAATGCCGTGACTGGGCACGTGGCTGGCTGGGCTGTTCATCGCCCGCCACGCGCCGCGCACGGGCGCCTCGACGAGCACCGGCGCGGCGCACACCTGCCCGACCCACCCGTAGAGCGCCAGCGCCCCGATGATCAGCGAGGCGGACGCCCACCAGGCGACGTCATAATCGAAGACCCGTTGCCCCAGGACCGCCAGGATCACGACGAAGAGCAGAGGCACCCGAACACGCGCGATCAGCCGAGCCATCATCCGGGCCATGGAGACGTCCTTTCCGCTAGAATTCCGGAATTACGGAGTTCCAACATAGCGGAGGCGGGCTCGTGGACGACACCTTGGTCGAGCGATTGGCACAGATCGAGCGCCGCCTCGACGCCCTCGAGACCGGCGGCGCCGACTTCCCGCCGCCGAGCCCCGAGGACTTCTGGGCGCTGGCCGGCCTGCGCGACCGAGCCACCTCACCCGGCGCCGTGCTCTTCACCGGCCTGATCGACCTGCCGAGCGGCGAGCACTACGAGTGGCAGCAGGGCGTCCCGGTCGAGGGCGTGCTCGACTCCGACTGGACGGCACAGGCGCCGGTCCTGGCCGCGCTGGCCCATCCGGCCCGCCTCCAGATCCTGCGCGAGGTCCTGCGCGGCGCCGCCTCGGCCGCCGAGCTCCAGGCCGTGGAGGGCATCGAGAGCACCGGCCAGCTCTACCACCACGTCCGCCAGCTCGTCGCCGCCGGCTGGCTCCACACCACCGGCCGGGCCCACTACGCGGTGCCGGGCGAGCGCGTCATCCCGCTGCTGGTCGTGATGGCCTGCGCCCGGCGCTGACGTCGGCGCTCAAAGACCCCGGGGGCCCAGCAGCAGCTGGGTCGCCTCCACGGCGGCGTCGATGATGGTCGACACGTCGTGGCCGTCCTCGACGGCGGTGGCGATCAGCTCGCGCAAGCCGCCGAGCAGGATGATCGCGGTCTGCTCCGACGGCGGCCGCACGCCGGCGGCGAGCAGGTGCGGGGTGTCGGTGAGCCGCTGGATCAGCTCGACGAACTCGCGCATCGTCGCCCGCTGAAAAGAGCGGCCCGCGCCCAGCGCCGGCACGTCGCGGATCCAGCTCAGGGTGATCGGCGGGTCGGCCTGGACGGCGGCGATCCACGCCTCGATCGCCTGCCGCGCCTGCGCCTCCCAGCCGGCCGCCGGGTCGACGGCGGCCGAGATGCGGGCGATCGTGCGCTGGTTGCTCTCGTGCATCAGGGCGACCAGGCATTCCTGCCGGTCGGTGAAGTGCGCGTAGAAGGTGCGCCGGGAGGTGCGGGCGGCCCGGACGATGTCGGCCACCGTCGTGTCCGCGTAGCCGTTCGCGCGGATGCACGCCGCCATGCCCTCGGTCAGGCGTTGGCGATAACTGGGCGCGAGCGTCGACGTCACGGGGCAAATCTAGTACTTGTGCGGCCCTGGTACGCGAACGTACCGTGAGGTGGTACGCGGACGTACCACCGGAGGGTTGCGATGACAGCGACATCCCTGGCCGACGCGGTTCTGCCCGCCGGCCCCCGGACGCCCCGCCTCGTGCAGGCCGTCAGCTTCGCCTTCGCCCGCCACGGCACGATGCGCAAGCTGCGGAAACGCTACGGCTCGGCGTTCAGCGTCTCGTCGCTCAGCCTCGGCCGGATGGTGATGCTGGCCGATCCCGCCGAGGTGCGCGAGCTGTTCCAGACCAGCCCCGAGCTGGCCGACACCGCCGATCAGAACCTCGGCTCGGTGCTCGGCAAGGGCTCGTTCTTCGCCATCACCGGCGACGAGCACCGGCGGCAGCGCAAACTCCTCACGCCTCCGTTTCACGGGCGCCGGCTCCGGGCGTACGAGCAGATCATCGAAAGTGAGACGGCGCGCGAGTTGGCGTCGTGGCCGGAAGGCCGGCCGTTTCCGGTCATGCCGTCGACCATGCGGATCACGCTGAACATCATCCTCCGGGCGGTCTTCGGCGCCGAGGGGGCCGAGCTCGACGAGCTGCGCGAGCTCCTGCCCAAGGCGGTCAAGCTCGGCTCGGTGCTGGCGGTCCTGCCGGTGGTGCGGCGCGAGCTGGGCGGATTCGGTCCCGGTGCGCGATTCGACCGATACCGGCGACGGTACGACGAGATCGTCGGCCGGCTGATCGACCAGGCGGCCGACGATCCGCGGCTCGGCGAACGCGACGACATCCTCGCCATGCTCGTGCAGTCCCGGTACGACGACGGCTCGCCGATGGGCCGCGGCGAGATCGCCGACCAGCTGCTCACCCTGCTCGCCGCCGGGCACGAGACGACGGCGACGACGCTGGCCTGGGCGGTCGAGCGGCTGCGGCGGGAACCGGAACTGCTGGCGCGGCTTCACGAAGCGGACGACGCGACGCTGGATGCCACGATCATGGAGGTGCAGCGGGTCCGGCCGGTCGTCGAGATCACCGCCCGGCAGGTACGCGCGGACACGCTCCGGATCGGGCGCTGGACCCTGCCCCGGGGCACCGTCGTCACGGTCTGCATCGCGCTTCTGCACGAGGACCCGGCGCTGTTCCCCGATCCGGCGCGCTTCGATCCGGGGCGGTTCCAGGGCGACACGTACGGCTGGATCCCGTTCGGTGGCGGCGTGCGGCGCTGCATCGGCGCCGCCTTCGCCTCGCTGGAGATGCGGGTGGTCCTGCGCACGATGCTCCGGGAGTTCGTTTTCGAGCCCACCACCGAGCCGCCGGAGCGCGCCCACAACCGGGGAATCGCCGTCGCTCCGGCCCGCGGCGGGATGGCCGTGGTCCGTCGCCGGGTGGCAGGCGCGCCGCATTCGTAGCATCGTCTCCAGTCATGAGACGTTCTCAGTGGTTGCTCGCGGTCCCGGTCGCGGTCTGCGCGCTGCTGGCCGGTTGCGGCGGATCCTCCTCGAAGTCCGGCTCCGGCGACGGGAAAACCGCGCCGTCGGGCGCGGCCTCCGCGGCCCCCTCGGCATCGGCCCCGCCGGCCACTCCCGCGGGCAAACCCGTCCACGTCCGGCTGTTCGAGGCCGACGGCACCACCTGGGGCGTGGGTATGCCGATCATCGCCTACCTCTCGACCAAGATCTCGGACGCGCACGCCTTCGCCGCGGCCACCACCGTCACGGTCAACGGGCAGCCGGCCGGGGGCGCCTGGTTCTTCCAGCGGTCGGCGATCTACGCCGGGTACCCGCTCGAGGCCCACTACCGGACCGAGAAGGTCTGGCCGGCGCACGCGAAGATCCACATGGACCTCGCGACCAAGGGCCAGCCCGCGGGGACCGGCCTGGTCTACGACAACAGCCTCACCCTCGACATGTCGACCGGCGCCGCCAACGTCGCCAAGGTCGACGGCAAGGCCGAGCGCATGGTCGTCACCTCCGACGGCAAGCAGGTGTTCAGCTTCCCGGTCTCGCTCGGCAAGGCCAGCACCCCCACCTTCAGCGGCACCAAGATCGTCATGGAGAAGGACAAGGTCCAGCGCATGACCGGACCCGGCTACGACCTGAAGGTGCCGTGGTCGGTGCGGCTCACCAACTCCGGCGAGTTCTTCCACGCCGCGAGCTGGAACGGCGGCAACATCGGCCAGCGCAGCACGTCGCACGGCTGCACGAACCTCAACGTCAACGACGCCAAGCGCTACTTCGCGTTCGCCCAGGTCGGCGACGTCGCGGTCTTCACCAACACCGGCGGCCCGACCATGCCGAGCTGGGACGGCTACGGCGACTGGAATCTGCCCTGGTCCACCTGGAAGGCCGGGGGACTGTACAAGACCGCCTGAGGCACACTTCTCCGCATGACACACGTGATCGTGCTCGGCGCCGGTGCGGCCGGGCTCGCGGTGGCGGGCCGGCTCAAGGCGCGCGGGGTGGAGTGCGTGGTGCTCGAGCGCGGCCCCGGCGTGGCCACCAGCTGGCGTGGCCGCTACGACCGGCTGCGGCTGCACACCATCCGCCGGCTCTCCGGTTTGCCGGGCTTCCCCATTCCGCGGGAGTACGGCCGGTGGGTGCGCCGGGACGATCTGGTGCGCTATCTCGAGGCGTACGCGGAGAAGTTCGCCCTCGACGTGCGGACCGGCACCACGGTCGAGCGGGTCAAGCCCGCCGCCGACGGCTGGTCGCTGCGTCTCGCCGACGGCTCCGAGGAGTCGGCGCGCACCCTGATCGTCGCCACCGGCTACCTCCACACGCCGGTGGTGCCGTCGTGGCCGGGCCTCGACACCTTCTCCGGCTCGCTGATCCACTCGGCCGACTACCGCAACGCGGCGCCGTTCCGTGGCCAGAACGTCCTGGTCGTCGGCCCCGGCAACAGCGGCGCCGAGATCGCCACCGACCTGGCCGAGGGCGGGGCCGCGTCGGTGAGTCTCGCGATCCGCACCCCGCCGCACATCGTGCGCCGCGAGACGGCGGGCTGGCCGGCGCAGATGAACGGACTGCTGCTGGGCCGCCTGCCGGAGCCGATCTTCAACGGCATGGCCGCCGCGATGGCTCGCCTCGAAATGCCGGACCTGCGGCCGTACGGGATGGAACGCCCCACCGAGGGATTGAAGACCCGCCTGCGTACCCACCGCTATGTGCCGTTGCAGGATGTCGGCATCGTCCGCGATGTCCGGGCCGGCCGGGTGCGCCCGGTCGCCGCCGTGCGGAGCTTCAGCGGCTCGTCGGTGCTGCTGGCCGACGGCAGCCACGTGGAGCCGGACGCGGTGATCGCGGCGACCGGCTACGGAACCGGCCTGCGGTCCCTGTTCGAGGACGCGTCGCTCTTCGATGACACCGGGGTGCCGCTGGTGCACGGTGGCCCGCCGGCCCGGCCCGGCCTGTTCTTCATGGGCTACGACGTGACGCTCGGCGGCATGCTGCGCCAGCTGGCGATCGAGTCGCGCCGGATCGCTACCAGATGCGCGGGATGAGCCGGGCCCGGCTCGCGGCGAAGTCGCGGTAACGGTCGCCGAGCGCCGCGGCCAGGGCGCGCTCCTCGACCCGGATCCGGTAGACCAGCGCGCCCAGCAGGAGGGTGAACGAGGCGGCCGCGCCGACCCAGTTGCCCACCATCAGGCCCACGCCGGCGCCGGCCAGCAGCAGGCCGGTGTAGCTCGGGTGCCGCAGGAACCGGTAGGGGCCGCGGGTCACGACGGGCTGGTCGGCGCTGGTTTGCACCACGACGGTGAAATACCGGCCCAGGCTCCAGAACGACGACCAGCGCAGCAGCAGGCCGAGCCAGGCCAGGACGGCGCCGATGACTACGCCGCCGCCTCCGATCGTCGCGCCCGGGACGAGGGCCCGGCCGAGCGGCAGCATGAGGATGCCGCCGAAGAACAGCAGCCGGAACAGGCCCTCCGCCCGCAGGTCGGCGGGCGTGGCGCCGCGACGCCGGCGGAGAGCCTGGACGAGCTCGCCCGCCGAGAACGCGCCGATCGTGACGGCCGCTATCGCCGGCATCGCCGCAGGATCTCGTCGACGACGTCCGCGAGGGGTGCGGTGGCGTCGACGACGACGCCGTCGTGGGGAATGTCCTCCTTGGTGTGATGCAGTCGCGTGATGAGCGCCCGCTGCTCCGGTTTCGATCCCCAGTCGTCCTCGCCCCGCCGGCCGAGCCGCTCGTGCAGCGTGTCGACGTCGACGTCGAGCACGAAGACGCCGTCGAAGAGGTCGATGAACTTCGGAAAGTTCCGGGATCCGCCGCAGAAGAACGTCATCGGCTCGCTCGTGTCGGCGACCAGGGCACGCACCTTGTCCACGCGCCAGATGTGGTGGAAGTGCGTGGCGCCCTCGGTCGGCGTGCCGGTTTCCGGGTCGCCCTGGTAGGCCAGCTCCCGGTCGCCGTTGACGGCGTGAAGACCGCGCCGCCGAAGCTCTTCCCACACGGCGTTCTTGCCGGTGCCGGAGACGCCCTCGATCAGATAGTTCCGGACCCCCATCGGCGGAGGATAACGCCCGTGGCTTGGTGTGGACAGCACGCGGAAATGTCGTACTGGGGCCGTAAAGTCACCCCACCCAGTTGATCGACCAGCCGATCAGCCGGCGGGAGGCAATGACGATGACGGTGGCCAGATAGAGCCAGCCGCCGGCCACCGGCAGGTAGGTGATGTCACCGCACCAGCGTTGATCCAGGCTGGTGGCGGTGAAATCGCGCCGCAGCAGGTCCGGCACGGCCGAGTCTGTGAAGGTAGTGCGAATCCGGCGGCGCTGATGCGCGCCGACGATTCCGCGCCGGCGCATGATCCGTTCCACGCGTTTGCGGTTGACCGGCACACCCCGCTCGCGCAGCTCGACGGTGACCCGCGGCGACCGTAGGCGCCGCCGGAGCGCTCATGAGCCTGCCGGATCTGCCCCGCGAGGACGTCTTCCGCGGCGGCGCGTGCCTGTCGGGCCGGGCCGGTGTTGACCCACCGGTAGTAGCCGGAGGTCGAGACAGCCAGGATCTGGCACAACCGCTTCACGCCGTGTTCGGCTCGATGGGTGGAGATGAACCGGAAGCGGCTGGTCACCGATCCATCTCCTTGGCGAAATACGCGGCCGCCTTGTCGGCGGCGTTTGTTCACCCAGTTCCGCAGCCGTATTCCGACGGGCAGGTCCGGGCGATGCC
The DNA here is from genome assembly GCF_055586105.1 of Actinoplanes sp. NPDC051537. NCBI lineage: Bacteria > Bacillati > Actinomycetota > Actinomycetes > Micromonosporales > Micromonosporaceae > Actinoplanes > Actinoplanes sp. NPDC051537. The sequence continues at coordinate 207,937 of NZ_JBVJIU010000013.1, read as the reverse complement.
GTTGATCTGGTGCTGTCGTCAGCGCGGACGGTCAATGACGTCGCCCGGCGCTTGAACTCCGGTGTGAACTTCGGTGGACGCCCCAACGGGACACCCCTTCCTCTGGACATCAACGCCCAGTCTCACGGTGTCCACACCTCCGGGGGAAGTTCGCCTCAACGCTGATCGCCATCGCGTCCTTGCTTATTGCCGGACGATCAGCCATCGCCTGGATCTGGTCGTGGTCCGCGAGCAAGGGCAACTCAGCCACCTGGCCATGATGCATGCCGCCACCACGTGCACCCCTGGCCGATCGGCGTGAAGCCGCGCGCCCGGTACAGCAGCGCACCCTCGGGCGTCGCGTTCAGCACGGCGTTGCGGGCGCCCGCCTCCCGCGCCGCCGCGCACACGGCTTGCAGCAGCCCACTGCCGTAGCCGCGGCGGCGGAACGGCGGCCACACGTCCATGTCGAAAATGCCGGCCAGGTCGCCGTCGAGGAACGACCATGCCCGGCCGGCGAAGCGCCCCGTGCCGGGCGTATAGGCGGCGGCGTACCAGGCACGCGCCGGCCGGAGCCGGGCGACGGCCAGCAGCGCCGCGTAGCCGGGATCCTCGTGCTCGTAATCGGAGGTCTCGAGCGGCAACGTGACCCGGGGATCGGGATCGGTCACCGGCGCGGACAGGTCGGCGGTCATCCACCACGGCGCCCACCCGGGGGAGAAGCCCGCCTCGGCCAGCGGCCCCGCGTCGACGTCCGCGGCGAGCCAGGCGCCGACGATCGGCAGGCCTCGCATGCGAGCGTGGTCGACGCCACGGCTCACGGCCGCGGTCGTCATGGAGAAGGGGAACATCAGGTTCAGGCCGTCGGGGCCGTCGATCCAGGTCAGGGGGCCGTCCGTCCAGACCGTGCCGCCGCAGGTCTCGGCCCGCAGGCGGAACCAGTCGGTCTGGACGCGCTGGCAGTCGGCAACCGTCACCACGATGCACGAGGGTCTCACAGGCCGCGCTGGCGTGGGAGGAGTATGACTTGGGACGTGACGGTTGACGGTTGGGACGGGCGGGGACTGCCGCCCGTCGCGCGGGACCGGGTCGCGCGGGCCGCGGCCGGTGGGGTGCGCACCTCGCTGCTGTCGGCCGACGGGCTGGCGGGGCTCGAGGTGGCCGGGTTCGACGCGGTCGGCGAGGTGCTCGGCACGACGGTGATGCAGATCGGCTGGACCGGCTACGGCGGGTGCGGCGCCCGGGTGGGCTACCGCAACACGATGGCCGGCCTGCTCGAGGCCGAGGCGGGGCCGCAGACCCGGATGGCGCCGCCGACGCCGTGGTCGGGCTACGAGCCGTACGCGCGGGCGATCCGCCAAGGGCGCGACACGGCGCTCGGGCGGATGCGTCAGGAGGCGGCCGCGCTCGGCGCCGACGGCGTGGTCGGGGTGCGGTTCACCGAGGAGCGGATGGACGGGCAGAAGCGCGAGTTCATGGCGCTCGGCACCGCGGTCCGGTCGCGCGGGCGGCAGCGGCCGGCCCGGCCGTTCACGACCGACCTCGCCGCTCAGGACGTGGCCAAGCTGCTGGGCGCGGGCTGGGTGCCGGTGGGGCTGATCTACGGGCTGGCCATCGTCATCCGGCACGACGATTGGCGTACCAGCACCTCGGTCGGCTATTGGGCCGGTAACCAGGAGGTTTTCGGCTACACCGAGCTGCTCACCCACGTCCGGGCCGAAGCCCGGCGGGATTTCGCCGCCAAGACGGCCGCGCTCGGCGCCGACGCCGCGCTGATGTCCAGCCTGTGGTCGACGATGTGGCGGGTCGAGACCGGCCAGCAGTACCACACCGACCACGCCGCCGAGTGCCTCGTCACCGGCAACGCGATCGCCCGGTTCCGGGTGAACGAAAAGATCGGCAAGCAAACAAGCAGTCTCACCATCCTGCCGCTGCGGAGCTCCCGATGACCGTCAACACGACCGGCGTGCCCGACGACGCCATGCGCCGTCTCGCGCAGATGCGCCCGGGCCAGGCCACCAGCCTGTTCACCTCCGACCTGAGCGTCAACGAGTTCCTGCTCGTGCGCGAGGCCGGCTTCCGCCCGCTCGGCCTGGTGCTCGGCTCGAGCATCTACCACGTGGGCATCCAGTTCGGCCGGTGGAGCCAGAACCGCGAGCTCGACCAGCTCTCCCAGGCCATGTACCACGCCCGCGAGCTGGCGATGACCCGGATGGAGGCGGAGGCGGACGCGCTGGGCGCCGACGGCATCGTGGGCGTACGCCTCGACATCGAGTTCAAGGAGTTCGGCAACGAGCTCGCCGAGTTCATCGCGATCGGCACCGCGGTGAAGGCGGACACGGGTGACAGCTGGCGCAACAACCGCAACCAGCCGTTCACCAGCGACCTCTCGGGTCAGGACTTCTGGACGCTGATCCAGGCCGGCTACGCCCCGCTCGGCATGACCATGGGCACCTGCGTCTACCACATCGCCCACCAGCGGTTCTGGCAGGCGATGGGCAACATCGGGCAGAACGTCGAGATCCCGCAGTACACCGAGGCCCTCTACGACGCCCGCGAGCTGGCGATGAGCCGCATGCAGGCCGAGGCCGAGCAGCTCGGCGCCGAGGGCATCGTCGGCGTGCAGATGCTCTCCAACACCCACCGCTGGGGCGGGCACACCACCGAGTTCTTCGCGATCGGCACGGCGGTGCGCCCCCTGCGCGCCGACCACGTGATCGCCAAGCCGCAGCTCGTGCTGCCCCTGACCGACAAATGAGCGCGGGTCTCGGGCCCATGGGGGACCTTCACCTGATCGCGGCGGCGCTGCGAGCCGACCGGGCCGACGTCGAGTCCTACACCCGGGTCCTGACGACCGTGCTCGGCGACGCGCTGCCGCCGGGCATGGTCGAGGTCGAGCGCAAGCGGTCGATGGCCGACCGGATGAACGGCCGCCCCGGCACGCCGGTCGCGCTGACCGTGTCCACCCCCGACGAGAAGCTCCTGCTCCAGCAGCAGGCGCACGGGGTGCACGCCGAGGTGCACCAGATCGTCCACGGCGTCACCATCAAGCGCGCCACGGTCGGCGTCGACGACTGGCTGGTCGCGCTGGCCGGCCTGCTTTCGAAGCTCGCGGCGAGAGATGCCGCCGCCCGCGACGCATTGAGCAGGCTGCTCGGCTAGAGAACGGGAGTCACCCGGTAGACGGCGCCGGCCAGGTCGTCGCTCACGTAGAGCGCCTTGTCCGGCCCCTGCACGGCCATCACCGGGCGGCCCCACCGCGAGCCGTCCGCGTTCTGGAAACCGGTCAGCAGCGTCTGCTGCGGCCCGAGCGTGCCGTCGCGCCAGGCGAAGAACGAAACCTCCGGCGCGCGCGGCGGCTTCCGGTTCCAGGAGCCGTGGATCCCGACCAGAGCACCTTGCCCGTACGCTCCACCCAGCCCCGGCGTCGTGGCAAAACTGAGCCCGAGCGGCGCCGAGTGCGCGCCCATGCCCTGCTCGACCGGCGGCAGCGTGGCGCAGTCGAGCTTGGCGCCGTCCTTGTTGGTCTGCAGGTCGCGCACGAACGGCCGCTTGGTGTAGCTCAGCGCCGTGTCCTTCTGGCCCGGGGAGGCGTCCGGGTCCGGGTTGCAGTACGGCCAGCCGAGGTCACGGCCCTGGGTCAGCCTTGCCAGCGGCTCCAGGGGATGGTCGTTCACGTACCACGTCTCGACCTTGCCCTGGTCCTTGCCGTCGTACGGGTACTCGACGTTGTCCCGGTTGTTGACGGCGGTCCACACCGCGCCGTCCGGGTCGATCGCGAGGCCGGTGCCGTTGCGGACGCCGCGCGCGAAGACCGTCGGGGTGCCGCCGCCCGCGGGCGCCTTCAGGATCGTGGCCCGCTCCGGGCTCGCCGACCGGTCCACCTCGGAGATGTTGCCGGTCGAGCCGACGGAGACGTAGATGGTGCCGTCCTTGGCGATCGCGACGCTCTTGAGCGCGTGGGCGTAGGCGCCGCCCAGCTCCGGGCTCTTCGCGTCGGGCAGCCCGCCCACGACCACCTTCTTGCCGGTGAGCGCGCCGCCGGCGTACGCGAAGGTGTCGACCTGATCGCTCTCGGCCAGATAGAGCGTGTTCCCGGCGAAGGCCAGGCCGTGCGGCTGGTTGAGGCCGCTCACCACCGTCGACTGGGCCGGGGACGCGTCGCCGGACGCGGCCGGGGTCAGCGCGATGACGTCGCCGAACTTGGGGCGCGAGACCAGCAGCTTGTTGTCCGGGGTCCAGGCCAGCAGGCGGGCGCTCGGGATGCGGGCCCAGACCGTGACCGTCCAGCCGGGCGGGGCCTGCAGCTTCCGGTCCTCGTCGAACGGCGCGGCGCCGGTGCCGGCGAGGGGGCGCACGGTCGTGGCGGAGAGAGCCGTGGTGGCAGGGGACGCCGACGAGGGCGACGGGATCGGCGCCGCCGCCGGGGTCTCGGCCGCCGAGCTGCACCCGGCCAGGGCGACCACCAGTGCCGCACCGAAGAGCTTCCTCATCGCCGTCCCCTCATCAGCCGATCCAGCATCGGCATGTTCTTGCTGATCACCCCGGTGACGCCGATCGCCCTCGCCCGCGCGAGGTCGGCCTCGGTGTCGATCGGCCACGCCAGCACCAGATCGGTGGCGCGGCGCAGCTCCTCCACCAATGACACGGACAGCAACCGTAGCCGGATCGACACGCCGTCGACGTGTTTGCCGTTCAACCGTGCCCGGAGCCGGGCCATCTCCGACCGGTTCCCGGCCGAGAAGACTTTCCGGACCGGCGGATCGAAGGCTTCGAGCATCTCCCACTGCCGGGTGCAGACCGCGACCGGTACGCCGGGAATCCGCTCCCGCAGCCGTTCGGCGACCCGGGCGGCGACCGGCAGCGAGCGGCCCTTCAGGTCGAGCATGAGCCGCGGGTCGCCGCCCGCCGCCGTCAGCACCTCGTCGAGCTCGGGCACCCGCACATCGCACCGCCGGGTGACGGTCGTGCGCTCCCAGTACAGGTGCGGACCGGCCGTCCGGCTGTGCCGCACCTCGAGCACGCCGCGGTAGAGGTGGATGTCGGCCTCGACCAGATCGACTCCGGCCTTCAGGGCCTCCTGCAGGCCGGCGATGGTGTTCCCGGCCCGGTGGGCAACAGCAAGCATTCTCAGGTACGCGCCTCGGTCGCGGTCAATGGTGCGGCGATGTCCTCGAGGCTACGTCGTTCGGCCTTCACGCCGAGCACGGCCTCGACCACGCCCCCGATGATCATCACGATCGCGCCGATGACGAACGCGACGACCGTGTCGCCGACCTCGCCGGTGCCGACCAGGTGGGCGAACAGCAGGGGACCGGTGATGCCGCCGGCCGCGGTGCCGACCGCGTAGAAGAACGCGATGGCCAGGGCGCGGGTCTCCATCGGGAAGATCTCACTAACGGTGAGGTACGCGGAGGAGGCCCCGGCCGAGGCGAAGAACAGCACCACGCACCAGCAGACCGTCATGGTCGTCGCGTTGAGCGCGCCGCGGTCGAACAACCAGGCCGTTCCCAGCAGCAGGACGCCCGAGGTGACGTACGTGCCGGTGATCATGATTTTGCGTCCGACGGTGTCGAACAGGGGCGCCAGCAGCAGCGGGCCGAGCAGGTTGCCGACGGCGATGACCGCGAAGTAGTAGCCGGTGTTGCCCGAGGGCACCTTGAAGAACGTCTGCAGGATCTGCGCGTACCCGAAGGTGATCGCGTTGTAGAGGAACGCCTGCCCGATGAAGAGCGCGAGGCCCAGCGTGGCCCGCTTCGGATAGCGGGTGACCAGGGTCTTGGCGATGGTGCCGAAGCCGATCGTCCGGCGCTGGTGGATCTCGATGGATTTGCTCTCGTCGACCGGCTCGAGCGTGACGTCGTCCTCCCGCTCGACCGTCTCCTCGACGTCGCGCACCAGCTTCTCGGCCTCGTCCTGGCGACCGTGGATGAACAGCCAGCGCGGGCTCTCCGGCACGTGCCGCCGGACCAGCAGGATCACCAGGCCGAGCACCACGCCCATGCCGAACGCGACCCGCCAGCCCCAGCTCACCGGCAGCTGGGTGAGGATCGGCACGGTCAGCAGCGCGCCGAACGCCGCGCCGGCCCAGTAGCTGCCGTTGATCATCAGGTCGATCCGGCCGCGGTGCTTGGCCGGGATCAGCTCGTCGATCGCCGAGTTGATGGCCGCGTACTCGCCGCCGATGCCCGCGCCGGTGATGAACCGGCACAGGAAGAACCACCAGGGCGCGAACGACAGGGCGGTCAGCGCGGTGCCGACCAGATAGACGACGAGCGTGACCATGAAGAGCTTCTTGCGGCCGAACCGGTCCGTGAGCCAGCCGAAGAAGAGGGCTCCACAGCAGGCCCCGAGGACGTAGATGGCGGCGCCCAGGCCGGTCACCTGGCTCTGGGTGATGTCCAGGCCGCTGCCCGGTTCGGAGAGGCGGCCGGAGAGGTTGCCCACGATCGTGACCTCTAGGCCGTCGAGGATCCAGACGGTGCCGAGGCCGATGACGATCATCCAGTGCCAGCGGGCCCAGGGGAGGCGGTCGAGTCTTGCGGGCACGTCGGTGCGGATCGTTCCAAGCGCCATGGGGGTCCGCATACCCGGATGGGCGCTCATCTACGCGTTCCTTCTTGCGCTTCTGCCCGCGCGGCCTTTAAAAGCGCTTCCCGAACACCATCTCGCCCTCGCGCTCTGCCTTTTTCTTCCGCTTTTCATTTGTTTTGGAATGGCATGATTTACCACTAGTGAGTTGGCCGCTATGCGCGATCGCACCAAGGCGCGCCATTACTCGGCCGGCAGTGAGGAATTCCGTCGCACTCATGCGCGGCATCGGGCGTGGGGATTGGTGCGGCGTCAGGCCGAGCGGCTACGCCACGCTCGCGCCCAGCACGGCCTCGTGCAGGGCCTCGGCGGCGTCCAGCAGCTCCCCGAGGTCGCGGGCGGCGGACGGGAGCGTGACGTAGGCGTGCTCGACGCCCGCCGCGGCCAGCTCGGCGATCTGGTCGACCGTCCTCGCCAGGCCGTCGCCGAAGAGGGCCGCCGGGTCCGACACGCCGACCTGCACCACGCAGCCGATCGACGACGGGTCCCGGCCGTGCGACTCCGCCATTTCCCGCAGCCGAGACATGGTCGCGGCGATCTCGGTGGCGGGCATTCCGGTCGGCAGCCAGCCGTCGGCTCGGCGGGCTATGCGGTTCAGGGCGGCGGGGCTGCGGCCGCCCAGCACGATCGGGATGCGGCGGGACGGCTTCGGGTTGATGCGGGACGGGGAGATTCGGTAGCGGCCGTTGTCGAAGGACACCGGGTCGGGGCCCCACACGGACGACGCCACGTCCAGGAACTCGTCCAGCGCCTTGCCGCGTTCGGTCAGCGGTCGTGGCGCCGTGGCCTCGAACTCGTCGATCGACCAACCCGCGCCCAGGCCGGCGATCAGGCGGCCGGCGCTGGCCGCGTCCAGGGCGGCCAGGGTTTTGGCCAGGCGGACCGGCATGTGCAGGGGTGGCACGAGCACGCCGGTGCCGAGCTCGACCCGCGACGTCACCGCGGCGGCCAGGGCCAGCGTGATCAGGGGGTCCGTGGTGTAGCCGTACCGGTCGGGCCACGCGACGTCCGTCATGCCGTACAGGCCGTGGGCGCCGCTCTGGTCGAGCGGCGTGAGCACCCGGTCGTACGCCCACAGGCTGTCGAATCCGATGCGCTCCGCCTCCCGGGCGAAGATCGTCACGTCGCTGGCCAGGTCGTACGCGGTTGTCTGCGGGAGGTTCACGCCGAGCTGCACGGGCCACACCCTACCGATCGGAACGATCGACACCGGGCGGGTGGTCCTCCACTATGGCCTCAACGACGAAGAGGGAGACCATGACGGATCCGACTTACGACGTCATCGTGGTGGGCGCTCGCTGTGCCGGCGCGCCGCTCGCGATGCTGCTCGCCCGCCGCGGCTATCGGACGCTGCTGGTGGACCGGGCGACGTTTCCCAGCGACACCGTGTCCACGCATGTGATCCATCCGCCGGGCGTCGCCGCGCTGCAGCGCTGGGGGCTTGCCGAGCAGGTCACGGCCACGGGGTGCCCGCCGGTGGGGCGTTACTCGTTCGACTTCGGGCCGGTCACCCTCGCGGGCGCGCCGGGCACATCGGAGACGCCGTACGCGTACGCGCCGCGCCGCCTGCTGCTCGACCAGATCCTGCTGAACGCCGCCGCCGCGGCCGGCGCCGAGGTCCGCGAGGGCTTCAGCGTCGAGGAGGTCCTGATCGCCGACGGCGCCGTCACCGGCATCCGCGGCCACGGCGACGTCCTCACCGCCCGGGTCGTGGTCGGCGCCGACGGCCGCAACTCGGTCGTCGCCAAGGCCGTGCGGCCGGTGCGGTACGAGGACGTGCCGGCCCTGACCGTCGGCTACTACTCGTACTGGAGCAACCTGCCGACCGACACCTTCGAGGCGTACAGCCGGCCCGGCCGGGGCTGGGCGGTCTGCCCCACCAACGACGACCTCACCCTGGTCATCGGCGGCTGGCCGCACGCCGAGCTGGCCGAGCACCGTGATGACGTCGAGGCCGAGCTGATGCGTACGTTCGCGATGTCGCCCGCATTCGCCGAGCGCATCGGCGACGCCAAGCGCGAGGAGCGCATCGTCGGCGCCTCGGTGCCCAACTACTTCCGGGTTCCGTCCGGCCCCGGCTGGGCCCTGGTCGGCGACGCCGGCTACAGCCGCGACTTCATCACCGCGCAGGGCATCACCGACGCGTTCCTCGACGCCGAGGGCCTGGCCGCGGCGCTGGACGAGACGCTGAGCGGCGCAACGCCGTACGAGGAAGCCCTGGCCGGATATCGCACCCGCCGTGACACCCGCGCCATGCCGGTCTACCAGATGACCTTGGGGATCGCCTCGCTCCAGCCGCCGGACGAGCAGATGATCGGCCTGGTCACCGCGATCGCCGGCAACCAGCCCGCGATGGACGCCTTCGCCCGCCTCAACTCGGGCGTCACGTCCCCACCGGAGTTCTTCGCCCCCGAAAACATGGGCCGGCTCCTCGGCGGCGCCTGACCGCGGAACCGCCGGGGCCGCCCGGTCGTCGGAACGGTCATGCGGGTCGTGGTGGTGGTTCTGCTTCTGCTGGCCGGATGCGCGGGGTGCGCCGGGTCCGGCTCGGCGCTGCCCGCGATCCGCATGACCAGCGGCGGCGGGTTCGAGGGGACGTCACAGGAGTGGACGATCACGCCCGACGGCGACTGGACCTGGAACCGGGTCGACAAGATCGACGGACTGCGGGCCTGGATCCCGCGGACCGGGCGGCTCACCGACGCCGCGGCCGGCGAGCTGCGGCGGCTGGCCACCGACGGCGATCTGGTGCGGGAGATGCGGCTGCCGCACCAGAAGTGTGACTGGTCGGACGGGTCGCACGAGGTGCTCGACGTCGGCGGCCTGCACTACCTCGCCGGCTGGTGCGGCGAGAAGCGCAGACACATCCGGCACCTGCGGGAACGGATCGTCGCCCTCACCACCGGGTGATCCGTCAGGCGAGGCCGGCGAGAACGTCCTTCATGGTCGCGGTCAGGACCGGGGCCTGCTGCTGGACCTTGTCCAATGTGCGGACGACCTCCATGCCGGGGAGCGCGCTGACGGAAAGGCAGGCGTTACCCGAGCGCGCGCGAAGGTTGACCTTCGGCTCGACGATGTCGGCAAACGCCCCATCGCCGAGGCCGGCCACCTCGACACCGCCCATCCCGATCGCCGCCGCGCTCTCCGACTGGAACCAGGCGGTCGCGTGCGTCGTGCCGGCGTCACCGCGGAAGATCGTGACATTGGTCTCGACCAGCGGCGACGCCTTGCCGGGCGCGGTGTAGACGCACTTCATCTGGTCGAATACGGCGCCGGGAACGACCTTGTCGAGGGACTCCTGCTCCCCGGGAGCCACGTAGCCGGCGACCCGCTTGCCGGTCGCGGCCACGCCATAGGGCGGAGCGGTCAGTGTCGGGCATGCGGCGGGAAGCCCCTGCCAGACCCGGGCCGGCGGCGTGGCGGCCGCCGCATCCGTGTTGTTCGCGGCGACTGGTTCCTCTGCGTACGCTGCGCCGCGGTCGCCGCCGGGCGCGAGGCCTACGAACGGGTGGCGACAGATCCGGCCACGCCGCGGTCCCACTGCAGGAAGGCGAGCCCGTAAGGTGTGGCCCGTGGGGTGGGAAGCGCTCGAGCGGTGGGGTCACGACGTCGCTCGCGTCGAGCCGCTTGCCGGTGGGGTCGCCAACGATGTGTGGAGCGTTCGCGTCGACGGGCGTCTCGCGGTCGGTCGTCTCGGCCGCCGGAGCGACGCCGATCTCGCCTGGGAGACCGGGCTCCTGCAGCACCTCGACCGGGCCGGGCTGACCGTGCCGGTGCCGATCCCGGCCACCGACGGCCGGTTGTTCGCCGGCGGCCTGGTGGTGATGACCTACCTGGAGGGCGGGCCGCCCGAGACCGGCGACGACTGGCGTCGCGTGGCCGGCGCGCTGCGCGAGCTGCACCGGGTGACGCGGAACTGGCCGCAACGGCCGGGCTGGCGATCGTCGACCGACCTGCTGCACGCCGCGACCGGGACGAAGGTCGACCTCGGCGCGATGCCCCCGGAGAGCGTGGCGCGCTGCCGGGCGGCCTGGGCGCGGCTCGCCGGGCACCCTGCCTGCGTCGTGCACGGCAACCCGGCCAACCCCGGCAACGTCCGGGTGACCGCCGATCGGGTCGCGCTGATCGACTGGGACGAGGCGCACGTCGACGTGCCCGACCTCGACCTCGTGCTGCCCGGCAACGCGGCCGGCCTCGACGACGGCGCGCACGACATCGCGGCGCAGGCGTCGGCGGCCTGGGAAGCCGCCGTCTGCTGGGACGACGCGTACGCGGTCCGGCGGCTCGCCGAGGTTCGGGCGGTCCGCGGATGAGCGTGGAGCGGGTCCGGGATGCGTATGCGTCCGTCGCGGAGCTTTACATCGAGCTGTACGGCACCAGGGAGCAGGTCGAGCCCGATGACCTCGCCTTCATCGGCCGACACATATCGGCGAGAACCGGGAAGGTGCTCGACCTCGGCTGCGGGCCGGGACATCTCACGGCCTACCTCCGGTCCCGGGGCGTCGACGCGGCCGGGATCGACGTGGTCCCCGAGTTCATCGCCCACGCGAAGGCGACCCATCCGGACGGCGACTACCGGCTGGGCGAGATCACCAGCCTGGACGCGGAGAGCGGCACGATCGCCGGGATCCTGGCCTGGTTCTCGCTGATCCACCTGCCGCCGCCGGAGCTCGACGGCGTGCTGGCCGAGTTCCGCCGGGTGACGGCCCCGGGCGGCCCGCTGATCGTCGGCTACTTCGAGGCCGAGGAGGCCAAGGAGGGCGAGGAAGGCGAGGAGGGCGACAAGGTCGAGGCCTTCGACCACAAGGTGACGACCGCCTACCGCTGGCCTGCCGACGAGATCGCCCGGCGGCTGGCCCGGGCCGGCTTCCACGAGGTCGATCGCCTCCGCCGGCCGAGCGACGGCACGCACCGCCCGTACGGCGCGATCGCCGCGACCTAGTCGGCCAGCCCCTTCTCCCAGCGCTCTCGCCGTTCGGCGAGGGTCTGCTCCCACCACGGCGTGCCGCGCTCGCCGAGGGCCACCTTCGCCGCCTGCACCCGGGCGCGGGCGGGCGCCGTGTCCTCGCCCGACCGCAGCGCCGCGCCCACGTCACGACGGGCGGCCATCAGCACCCGGCGCAGCCGCGCGGCGACGTCCTCGGGAATCGCCGGATCCGCGGCACGCCAACGCCGCCCCTTGATGACCACGAAACGGTCGCTCATCGGTCGGAGTCCGGCCACACGTACGGCAGATCGTCCGGCACGTCGGGAAACAGCGCGTCGTAGTACGCCGGCTCCTTGCGGCGCAGCGCCGACCGGTGGCTTCGGTGCAGGGCCGGGTCGCCGAGCCACGGCGGGAGCTCGCCGGCCACCTCGAGCTCCTTCTGGGTGCGGGCGGCCGCTATGCCCGTACCCGTGGAAAGGTCTTCGACCAGGGTGACCGCGCAGGTGTCCGCCCGCCCGGCCGCCGTCCAGACCGCGCACATGTCCAGCCCGTACCGGGTCAGCGCCTCCTCGTACCCCCGCCACATCTTCACCGCCGGGTGGTGCTTCCAGCCGTAGGTCTCGCGGGTCAGCGCCCGCAGCACCTGGATGGTCTCCACCCGCTGCTTGCCGAGCCGCCGCGGGTCGAGCACGGCGGCGCCGGCGGCGAAGTCCGGGTAGGGCAGGAAGGTCTGCATGGCGTCACAGCAGCGTGCGGAGCTCCCCGGCGAAGCCCGCCGGGTCGGTCAAGGGCAGGAAGGAGCCGGTCCGGGTGGGTGCCGAGGCGCCGGCCATCGCGGGTTGCGGCAGCCAGCTCCCGTACGCGTGGAGCAGCCCCCGATCGGCGCTGGGATTCGCATAGGGCCGCAACTCCGCGGGCACCTCGTCGGGCACGGCCGGCGACTCGAGGGTGACCACGCAGCGCGTCCGGTAGGCGTCGGCGAACGTCATCGCCAGCCCGGCCGACTCCCCGTGCCCGACCACGACCGGCGCCCGGTGCAGGTTCAGCCCGTTGACCAGCACGGCCAGGTCCCGGGCGAGCCGCTCCGCGCCGTAGTCGTCGCGGGCCGCGCTCTGGCCGTGCCCGGGCAGGTCGGGCGCCACCACCGTGCAGCTGGCCGTCGCGATCAGCTCGGCGGCGGCCGGCCACCACATCGTGCGGTCGAGCAGCAGCCCGTGCAGCAGCAGGACGGGCCGGCCGAACCGGCCCCAGCGGTCGAACACGATCATGCTCCGCGGGCTTCCGGTGACGTGCGTGGTGCGGCGGGGCGGTTGCGGATGCACGGGATCGACCTCCTGGGGCGCTCCGAGGGCCTGTACCCCGTTAACGGCGGTGGATGCCCCCGCGACGCGGGTCTATGCCCGCAAATGGCCGCGCCCCACGCGAGGGGTTAGGGTGGCGCCGTGACGGGCGAGGCGGCGCATGTCTGCTGGTCGTACGACGACCAGCAGGCCTTCGACGCGTACGCGCGGGCCTACCTCGCGGACGGTCTCGCCCGCGGTGAGCAGGTCTGGTACGTGCCGGGGGACCGGTCGAGCGCCGCGATCGCCGGCTGGCTCACCGAGCTCGGCGGGCGCCCCGGCTCGGCCGGCGGCGGGCGCCCCGGCTCGGCCCGCGTCGTGTGGCCCGGCGACGCCTACGCCACCGGCCGGGTCACCGACCCGGAAGCGCAGGTCGAGGCCTATGCGGCGGCCACCGAGCGGGCGCTCGCCGACGGCTTCGCCGGGCTGCGGGTTTGTGCCGATCCGACGCCACTCGTGCGCACCGCGGCCGAGCTCGACGCGTTCGCGCGGTACGAGTACCTGATCGGTGGGTACATGCGAGTCGCGCCGATGCGGGCCGTCTGTGCGTACGACCGCCGTGAGCTGGGCGATCGCGCCGTGGCCGAGCTGGCCGGCGTGCACCAGCACACGAACGCGCGCGTGCCGTTCCGGCTGCACGCGTCGGGCCGCCCGGGTGTCGCGATCCTCGACGGCGAGGTCGACGCGGCCGGGGAGGAACTGTTCGTGAAGACGCTGAGGCGGGCCGGGCTCGGCTCGGGCGGCAAGGACGTGGTCATCGACGCCCGCGGTCTGCGGTTCGTGGACCATCGCGCGCTGCTGCACCTGCAGCGGCTCGCCACGGAGGAATCGGTGACAGTGGTTCTGCGTACGGAAAAGGCGTCGGTCAGCCGGCTGGCCGGCCTGCTCGACCTGTCCCGCGTCGTCGTGCGGAGCGCGGCATGAGAACGGGCGCCGCGGCCGGGCACGTCGGCTATTACCACGAGGCGGTCTGCTACGACTCCGACGAGCACCTGCTCGGGGTCGCGGTCCCGTTCCTGATGGGCGGGGTCGAGGCGGGGGAGCCGACGGTGGTGGCGCTGGGCGAGCGCAACGCCGAGCTGGTGCGCGCCGCGCTGCCGGCCGGCGACGGGGTCACGTTCCTCACCGGCGGCAGCATGTACGCGCGACCGGCGTCGGCCATCCGCACCTATCGCAAGCTGCTGGCCGACCACGTGGGCGCGGGCGCCGGCCAGATCCGCATCATCGGCGAGGTCACCCCGCAGGCGCTGGGCCCGACCTGGGACTGGTGGGCGCGGTACGAGTCGGCGATCAACCACGCGTACGACGAGTTCCCGCTGTGGAGCATGTGCGCGTACGACGTCCGGGTCACCCCCGGCCCGGTGATCGACGACGTGCTGCGCACCCACCCGCGCACCGCCCGGCCCGACGGCAGCCATCCGGTCAACCGGCAGTACATCGACCCCGTCGGCTACCTCAGCGTGCCCCGCGCGCCGTTCCCCGACCCGGTCCAGCTCACCGAGCCGCGGCTCGACCTGGCCGATCCCACGCCCGCCGACGCGCGCCTCGCGGTCTACGCCGCCGACGCCGGCTTCCTGCCGCCCGACGACCTGGACGATCTGGTGGTGGCCGTCAGCGAGACGGTGACCAACGCCCAGCGCCACGGCCTCGGCCCGATCCGGATGCGCCTGTGGGCCACCGCCGACCGGGTCGTGGTCAGCGTCACCGACGCCGGCCCGGGCCCGAAGGACCCGTTCGCGGGCCTGCTGCCGGCCGCCGACGGCAGCGGCGGCGGGCTCGGCATGTGGATCACCCACCAGTCGTGCAACCACGTGAGCTACGAGCGGGGCCCGGAAGGCTTCACCGTCCGGCTGATCGCCGGGACGCCCCTCTAACGCGCGCCGAACGGCACCGCGGCCGGGGTGTGGCGCGGCGGTGCCGGGTGCGCCCACAGGCCGCGGCGGGACAGCTCGGGCAGGACGCCCTCGCCGAAGTGGTACGCCTCCTCCAGGTGCGGGTAGCCGGAGAGCACGAACTCGGTGATGCCGGTGGCCGCGTACTCCTCGATGAGGTCGCCGATCTGGGCGTGCGAGCCGACCATCGCGGTGCCGGCGCCCCCGCGGACCAGGCCGACACCCGCCCACAGGCCCGGGTGGATCTCGAGGCCGTCCTTGGTGCCGGCGTTCAGCGCGAGCATCCGCCGCTGGCCCTCCGACTCGCTGCGGCGCAGCCCGTCCTGGATCCGGCGGATGCGCTCCTCGGAGATCCCGTCGAGCAGCCGGTCCGCGTACGCCCATGCCTCCTCCGCCGTGTCGCGGGCGATCGTGTGCAGGCGGATGCCGAACCGGAGCTCCCGGCCCTCCTTCTCGGCGAGCGCCCGCACGCGCTCGATCTTCGCGGCCACGGCGGCCGGCGGCTCACCCCAGGTCAGGTACACGTCGGCGTGCTCGGCGGCGACCTCCAGCGCGGCCGGCGAGGACCCACCGAAATAAATCTCCGGCACGGGTTCGGGCCGCTGCGCGAGGATCGCCCCGTCGAGCCGGTAGTGCCGTCCCTCGTGCGTGACGGTCTCGCCCCGCCAGAGCGCGCGGACGATCCCGAGGAACTCGCCGCACCGCCGGTACCGGTCGTCCTTGTCGAGGAAGTCGCCGTACATCCGCTGCTCGTGGCTCTCTCCGCCGGTGACCACGTTGAGCAGCAGGCGCCCGCCGGAGAGGTTCTGGAACGTTCCGGCCATCTGCGCCGCGAGGAACGGCGAGACCAGCCCCGGCCGGAACGCGACCAGGAACTTCAGCCGCTCGGACACCCCGGCGAGCATGGCCGTGGTGATCCAGGCGTCCTCGCACCAGGCCCCGGTCGGTGTCAGCGCCGCCTCGAACCCGAGCTGCTCGGCACTGCGCGCGATCTGCCCGAGATAGGGAATCGTCGCGGGCCGCCCGGCCCCCTCGGCCGAGACGCCGTGCCCGCCCCCGACCACGTGCCGCCCGTCGCCCCCGTTGGTGGGCAGGAACCAGTGAAACCGCAGCCCGCTATCCATATCGAAACCATAGGCGAGGTGGTCTATCGGGCCAAGGGGAGGAGGGTGACCTTGCCGGTGGTGCGGCGGGCGAGCAGATCCTCGAACGCCCGGCGGGCGTCGGCCAGCGGGTACGCCGCGCCGGTCAGCGGGCGCAGCGAACCGGCCGTCACCAGCTCGAACATGGCCACAAGCGGCTCGGCGAAGGCGCCGGCGCCGGCGCCGGCCAGTGCCGGCCGCAGCCAGAAACCGGCGACGGCCGCGTTCCGGTCGGCGAGCGCGCCCGGGTCGACGAGCGGCCGGCCCTCGCGCGACGCGTTACCGAACGTGACCAGCCGCCCGAAGTTCGCCAGCACCTCGAGCCCGGCGCTGAAGACCCGGCCGCCGACCGACTCGAGGACGACGTCGACCGGCCGGCCCTCGTTCGCGGCGATGACCCGCTCGGCGTAACCGTCCGGGTCGCCGTCGACGGCCACGTCGGCGCCGAGCGACAGCGCGAGGGCCCGGCGCTCGGCGGTGCCGGCCACCGCGATCACCCGCCCGGCCCCGAAATGCCGCGCCAGCTGCACGGCGAGCGACCCGACGCCGCCGGCCGCCGCGTTGACCACCACGGTCTCGCCCGCCCGCAGGCGGGCGCTGCCGGTCAGCACGTGCCAGGCGGTCAGGCCCTGCACGAGCAGCGCCAGGGCCTCGGCGTCGCCCACCGCCGCCGGCACCTCGACCAGCTCGCGCTCGGCGACGATCGCCCGCTCGGCGAACCCGCCGCCGCCGAACGTGGCGGCCAGCACCCGCCGCCCGTCGCCGGTGCGGCCGACCACCTCGGTGCCCGGCACGAACGGCAGCTCCGGCGTGGGCCGGTAGGTGCCGGCGATCCGGCTGGTGTCGGCGAAGTTGACGCCTGCCGCGGCGACGTCGACGAGCACCTGGCCGTCGCCCGGCGCCGGCTCGGGGACGTCGGCGAGCTCGAGGACCTCGGGCCCGCCGAACCGGAGACACTGAACGGCTCTCATCGCGGCAGCGTATCCCTATCGCACGAGTGGGATATCAGGAGGCCTTCTTCTTCTTCTTGGGTTTGCTCGCACCCCGGCGCTTCTGGGCGTTCTCGACGCTCTGGCGCAGCACCGAGAGCAGGTCGGTGACGTTCGTCGGCTCGGGGGCGGGCTCGGCCGCCGTGACCTCCTTGCCGGCCTTCTTCTTCTTGATGAGGTCGTTGACCCGGTCGGTGTACGTGTCGCGGAAGTCCTTGGGGCGCCACGGGCCGGCCATCGAGGAGATCAGCTGCTGGGCCATCGACAGCTCGCTCTTCTTGGCCGCGCCCTTGCGGGGGAGGCCCTCGATCTCGTCCTTGGGGTTGCGCACCTCGTCGGCGAAGAACATCGTCTGGAGCATCAGCAGCGAGCCCTCGGGGCGGATCGCCGCCAGGTACTCCTTGTTGCGCATCACCAGCGTGCCGATCGCGGCCTTGCCGGCGTCGGCCATGGCGTCGCGCAGCAGGCCGTAGACCTTCGCCGTGTCGCCCTTGCCGGGGCCTAGGTAGTACGTCTTCTGGTAGTAGATCGGGTCAATCTCGTCGAGGTCGACGAAGCGGTCGATCTCCAGGCTCCGCGAGCGGCCGGGCGCCACCGAGTCGAGCTCGTCGGCGTCGAGCATCACGTAGTCGCCGCCGCCGACCTCGGCGCCCTTGACGATGTCGTCGAAGTCGACCTCCTTGCCGGTGCGCTCGTTGACGCGCTTGTACCGGATGCGGTCGGACGTGTCCTTCTCGAACTGGTGGAAGGACACCTCGTGCTCGTGGGTCGCCGAATACATCGCGACCGGCACCGACACCAGCCCGAATGTGATCGCCCCGGTCCAGATCGGCCGTGCCATGAAAGCCCCCTAACCCTGCCTGACCTCGTCGTTGGTGCGGCCGGACAGCACCGAGCGCGGGTGGTCCTCCGGATCCCAGCCGGTCACCGCGAACTCGTCGCGCTTGTGCAGCAGCAACCACTCCTCTTTCCCGCCGGCGCCGATCCGCGAACGCACCAGCACGAAACGGCCGCGAAGCTTCGCGCCGAAGAGGTCGAAGTGCAATTCTCCCGATAAAAGGGATTTCTCCGGCGAAGGCGCGTCGGAAGCCGGCCGCCACGTCCCGTTGTCCCAGACGATCACGTCCCCGGCCCCGTACTGACCGGACGGAAGGACGCCCTCGAACGACGCATGGTCCATGGCGTGGTCCTCGACGTGGAACGCGGCCCGGCGTACGGCCGGATCGAGCGTCGGCCCCTTCGGCACCGCCCAGCTCGCCAGCACCCCGTCGACCTCGAGGCGGAAGTCGTAGTGCAGCCGCCGCGCCCGGTGCCGCTGCACCACGAAGATCCGGTCGGAACTCATACCGCCGGTATACCCCGGGAGCCGGTTGATCCCCACCCCGCCTGACGGGAAGCGATGATCTCGGCGACCCGATGGACGGCCGGGGAGGTCTCGCCGGCCCGGGTCGCCATCGCCAGGTCGACCGTGGCCGGCTCGGCCAGCTCGACGTAGGCGACGCCGCGCAGGGCGAGGCTGCGCACCGGCTCGGGCACCAGCGCGACGCCGAGGCCGGCCGCCACGAAGACGACCAGCGTGACCGTCTCGCCCACCTCCATCGTCGACGGCGGGCGGAACCCGGCGGCGGCGCAGGCGGCCAGCACATGCTCGTGCATCGACGACCGGTGGCCGGAGAAGTGCATGACGAACGGCTCGCCGGCCAGCTCGGCCAGGTCGATCCGGGGGCGCGCGGCCAGCGGATGCCGGTCGGGCAGCACCGCGACCAGCCGCTCGGTGCGCAGCACGCGCAGGTCGACCTCGGGGCGGGCGATGCCGTCGGGGCGCAGGACCACCAGGTCGTACGTGCCGGCCAGCAACCCGTCGAGCAGGGCGGGACTGAGCAGCTCACTGTGCAGATCCAGCCGTACGCCGGGCAGGGCGTCCCGCACCTCCCGAGCGGCCAGCGGGAGCAGGTCGTAGCTCGCCGTGCCGATGAAGCCGACCGAAACCCGCCCGGCCCGCCCCTCGGCGACCAGCGCCATGTCGGTCGTCGCCCGGTCGACCGAACCCAGCACCGCGCGGGCGTGCTCGGCGAAGCGGTGGCCGGCCCCGGTGAGCTCGACCCGGCGCGTGGTCCGGCTGACCAGCTCCACGCCGAGCTCCCGTTCCAGCTGCTTGACCTGCTGGGACAGGGCCGGCTGGGCGATGTGCAGGCGCTCGGCGGCGCGGCCGAAGTGCCGTTCCTCGGCGAGAGCCGCGAAGGATCGCAGGTGGCGCAGTTCCATTCGCGTACGTTATCAATCGCCCTTGATTGTGTATTGGAGTCGATCGGTGGGCTCGTCGTAGGTTGGAGGACGTGAACTCCGCCTACCTCTACGCCGCCGCGCGCACCCCGTTCGGCCGCTTCGGCGGCGCCCTCGCCGAGGTGCGCCCCGACGATCTCGCCGCGATCGCGCTGAAGGGCGTGCTCGCGAAGGCGCCCGCGCTCGACCCGGCCACGATCGGCGACGTCGTCTGGGGCTGCGCCAACCAGGCCGGCGAGGACAACCGCAACGTCGGGCGGATGGCCGTGCTGCTCGCCGGACTGCCGGTGTCGGTGCCCGCGACGACCGTCAACCGGCTCTGCGGCTCGTCGCTCGACGCGGCGATGATCGGCTCGCGCGCGATCGAGTCCGGCGACGCCGACGTGGTGGTGGCCGGCGGCGCCGAGTCGATGACCCGCGCGCCGTGGGTGCTGCCGAAGCCGTCGCGGGCGTTCCCGGCCGGCAACGTGACGGCGGTGTCGACCACGCTCGGCTGGCGGCTGGTCAACGAGAACATGCCGAAGGACTGGACGGTCTCGCTGGGCGAGGCCAACGAGCTGCTGGGGGAGAAGTTCGGCGTTTCCCGGGTACGCCAGGACGAGTTCGCGGCGCGGTCCCACAACCTGGCCGACGCCGCCTGGTCGGCGGGGTTCTACGACGAGCTGGTGGTTCCGGTTCCGGGTGTCTCGCTCGCCCGCGACGAGGGCATCCGGCCCGGTTCGTCGGCGGCTTCGTTGGAGAAGCTGAAACCGTCGTTCCGCCCGGACGGCACCATCACCGCCGGCAACGCCTCCCCGCTCAACGACGGCGCCTCGGCTCTATTGCTGGGGTCCGCGTCGATGGAGAGCCGCATCGGCATCGCACCCATCGCGCGCATCGCCGGGCGTGGCGTCTCGGCTGTCGAACCGCCGATGTTCGGCTACGCGCCGGTCGAGGCGGCCGACCGGGCCCTCGCCCGGGCCGGCATCACCTGGGCCGACGTCGCCGCGGTCGAGCTGAACGAGGCGTTCGCCGTCCAGTCGCTCGCCTGCGTCGACGCCTGGAACATCGACCCGGCGATCGTCAACGCCAAGGGCGGCGCGATCGCGATCGGCCACCCGCTCGGCGCGTCCGGCGGCCGCATCCTCGGCACGCTCGCCGCCCGGCTGCGCGAGACCGGCGACCGCTGGGGCGTGGCCGCGATCTGCATCGGCGTCGGCCAGGCGCTCGCCGTCGTGCTGGAGAACGTGGCATGAGCGCCCGTTTGGTCGATGATGCGGCGGAGGCCGTCGCCGGCATCGCGGACGGCTCGACCGTGCTGATCGGCGGGTTCGGCATGGCCGGCATGCCGGTGCACCTGATCGACGCGCTCATCGAACAGGGCGCCTCCGGACTCACCGTGGTGTCCAACAACGCCGGCAACGGCGACACCGGGCTGGCGGCGCTGCTGGCCAAGGGCCGGGTGCGCAAGGTGATCTGCTCGTTCCCGCGGCAGACCGACTCCTGGGTGTTCGACGGGCTCTACCGGGCCGGGAAGATCGAGCTCGAGGTCGTGCCGCAGGGCAACCTGGCCGAGCGGATGCGGGCCGCCGGCGCCGGCATCGGGGCGTTCTACTCGCCGACCGCCGTCGGCACGCCGCTGGCTTCCGGCAAAGAGACGCGCGAGATCGACGGCCGTACCTATGTCCTCGAGTACCCGATCAAGGGGGACGTGGCGCTGATCGGCGCCTACCGGTCGGACCGGATGGGCAACCTGGTCTACCGCAAGACGGCCCGCAACTTCGGGCCGGTGATGGCGACCGCGGCCACGCTGGTGATCGTCCAGGTGAGCGAGATCGTCGAGACCGGCGCGCTCGACCCCGAAGCCGTGGTTACGCCGAGCATCTACGTGGACCGGGTGGTGGCGGTATGAGCCTCGACAAGCACGCGATGGCGGCGCTGGTGGCCCGGGACATCCCGCCCGGCGCCTACGTGAACCTCGGGATCGGCCAGCCCACGCTGGTCGCCGACCACCTGCCGGACGACTCGGGCGTGGTGCTGCACACCGAGAACGGCATGCTCAACATGGGCCCGGCCGCCACCGGCCCGGCGGTCGACCCTGACCTGATCAACGCGGGCAAGGTGCCGGTCACCGAGCTGCCCGGATCGGCCTACTTCCACCACGCCGACTCGTTCGCCATGATGCGCGGAGGCCACCTCGACGTGTGCGTGCTCGGCGCGTTCCAGGTCGCGGCCGGCGGCGACCTGGCCAACTGGCACACCGGCGAACCGGACGCGATTCCCGCGGTGGGCGGGGCGATGGATCTGGCGATCGGGGCCAAGAGTGTGTACGTGATGATGACGCTGTTCGCCAAGGACGGCTCGCCCAAGCTGGTGCCGAAATGCACGTATCCGCTGACCGGCCTCGGCTGCGTCGACCGCGTCTACACCGACCTGGCCACCTTCCTGATCACACCGGGCGGCGTGGTCGTCCGGGACACCTTCGGCGTCACCATCGACGAACTGCGCGACCGCCTCGACGTGCCGCTGCTGACCGCGACCGGCTGACCGGCTTCGCCGATAGGACGATCAACTGTATATTGGCGGCCATGGCGAGCATGCGGCGACCGACCTTTCTGATCCTGTCGGCGCTGGCTGCGGCGCCGCTGCATGGGTACGCGGTGATCAAGGAAGTGGCGCGGCTGTCGGGTGACCGGACGCGCCTCGCCGCCGGCACGTTGTACGCGGCACTCGACCGGCTCGACGACGAGGGCCTCGTCGAGGTCGACCGTGAGGAGACCGTCGACGGCCGGCTCCGCCGCTACTACCGGCTGACCGATCCGGGCATCGCCGCGCTGGCCGCCGAGGCCGAGCAGATGCGCCGCGACGCCCGGATGGTCACCCAGCGGTTGAGCGGAGCCCGCCCCGCCGGTGCTCCCCGCCCGGCCTGAATCGACCCCCTGAAGGGATCACCATGCCCGACGACATCCGCACCACGCGTCTGGCTCGCAGGTACCGGCGGTGGCTGTCGGCCTACCCCCGAGCGTATCGACACGAGCGTGGTCCGGAGATCCTCGCGACACTGCTCGACGCCGCCGATCCGGGCCGATCCCGGCCGGCCGCCCGCGAGGCCGCGCTGCTGCTGCGGCACGGCCTCGGCCGGCGTCTCGCCGAGTTCGGGCGCCGGGCGTTCGTGATCGCGGCGTTCGCGGCCGTGCTCGGTGGGCTGAGCGGGATCGCGCTCGGCTCGTGGCTGGCCTGGCGGGACGTGGACCCGATGGCGCCGGACAAGACCACCGCGATCGGCCTCGCCCCCACGGTCCTGCCGGTCCCCTTCGACGCGCGGGTCGACCAGTACGGGCGGCACACCTTCTGGAACCCGCTCAGCGAGAACACTCTGCACGGCGGCACCGGCGTACGTGTCGGCCGGACCAGTGTGACCGGCATGATGCCCCCGCAGACCGGCGCGGAGCAGGTCGCCGCCGCCGTCAACCGGCAGATGCGCGCACACGGCTGGCAGGACGTGCGAACCACGGTCCAGCGCAATGGCCCGCGGACCGTGCCCGCCGTGTTCGCCGAGGTGACCGGCACGCGCACCGGCTATCTCGCCGCCGTGCAGATCACCGAGGCCGAATCCAACCCGTCCGCGCTGAATCTCGACCTGATGTGGGCCGAGCCGCCCGGCCACCGGCGCGACACCATCCTCGGCGGCCTGGCCGGCGCTCTGCTCGGCGCCCTGTTCGGGCTTTTCACGTCGAAGCGCATGCGCCGCTACGAGCCGGGCCGGCAGCGGGTGTACTCGAGACTCTGCGTGGCCACGCTGCTGATGCTCGCCCCGGCCGGTCTGGGCAACATCCCCACCTCGACCGGCTCCCTGCTGGCCAACACCCACCGCAACGGCCACGGTCCCTCGGTGTACTGGGGCGGTTTCGTGTTCTTCGGCGCCGAGCCGCTCGCCATCCTGTCGCTGGTCCCGATCCTCGCGATCGTCGTCTGCTGCGTCTGGCCCCGGCGGGCACCCGTCCGCACGCCCACCACGGCCTGAGCGCGAGCCTCACCGTCGCGCCGGAGCGGAGAGTTCCGGTTCCCCCGGCCGGCGGCCCGATGCCGGCTGGTCCGGTCTCCGTCCCGGCGCGATGACGATGAGCGCCACCCCCACGGCGATCAGCGCGGTCGCGATCAGCACCCGGCCGTCGAGCGGCTCGTCCAGCAGCCACCAGCCGAGCAGCACCGCGACGACCGGGTTCACGAACGCGTAGGTGCCGGCGATCCGGGCCGGGACGTGGTCGAGCAGCCAGGTGTAGGCGGTGTACGCGACGATGCTGCCGAACACGATCAGGTAGGCGAGCGCGGCCGCCGACCGCGGGCCGGCCTCGACCCGGCCCGGCTCGCCGGACACGATCGCGAGGACGGTGAGGATGCCGCCCGCGCACAGCATCTCGGCGGCGCTGGCCACCAGCGCGTGCTCGGGCCGCGGCGCGTGTGTCGCATAGACCGAGCCGAGACCCCAGCACAGCGCGCCGCCCAGGGCCACCGCGATCGCCACCACGTCGGCGGTGCCGGTCGGCCGGGTCAGCACGGCCACCCCGCCGAGCCCGGCCACGATGCCGAGGCCGACCGGCCAGCCGATCCGCTCGCCGTCGCTGAACCGGCGCCCGACCACGATCCAGAGCGGGATGGTGGCCAGGAACAGCGCGGTCACGCCGGACGGCAGCGTCTGCTCGGCCCACGCCGCCCCGCCGGTGCCCGCGGCCGGCAGCAGCAGACCCTGGATCGCGGCGGCGCGCCACTGACGGCGATCGGGGGACCGCCATCGGCGGAGGCGGCAGTACGCGTACAGCAGCAGCCCGGCGATCAGGAAGCGCACGGCGTTCAGCGTCAGCGGCGGGATCCCGTCGAGGCCCACCTTCTGGGCCAGATAGGTCGAGCCCCAGACGACGTACACGATGAGCAGCGGTCCGGTCGAGGTCATACCCCTTCCTTGCCCGCCCGGCGATGGCACTTCTGCCATACATGCCGCAGTTCATGCCATGATGGTCGGATGCTCACCGATGTGGCGGTGGTCGTCGCCGAGCCGGTGCCCGCGTTCGAGCTGGGCGTCGCCGCCGAGATCTTCGGACTGCCCGGGATCGACCCCGAGCTGCCCCGGTACCGGTTCTCCGTCTGCGCCGAGCGCCGGTCGCCGCTCCGGACCTCGACCGGCTTCGGCATCACGCCGACCGATGACCTGGGCCCGCTCGAGGAGGCCGACCTGATCATCGTGACCGGTTCCTCGGCGCTCGTTTCGATGCCGGTCAGCCCGGCGCTCACCGAGGCGCTGCGACGGGCGGCCGGGCGCGGCGCCACGGTGGCGGCGTTGTGCACGGGCGCGTTCCAGCTGGCGGCCGGCGGTCTGCTCGACGGACGAACGGCAACCACACATTGGGCGTACGCGGAGGAGCTCGCCCGCCGTCACCCGCGGGTGACCGTCGACCGCGACCGCATCTACGTGGTCGACGGCCCGGTGGCGACCAGCGCCGGCTCGTCGGCCGCCATCGACCTGTGCCTGCACCTGGTGCGCCGCGAGTTCGGCGCCGACGTCGCCGGCCGGGTCGCCCGCGAAATGGTCGTCCCCGCGCACCGCAGCGGCGGCCAGGCCCAGTTCTCCCGCGTGCCGGTGACGCCGCCGCCGACCGGGCCCGTTCCCGGCCTCGCCGAGCTGCTCGACTGGGCCGGCGACCACCTGCACGAGGACCTCTCGGTCGAGGCGATGGCGGCCCGGGCCGCGATGTCCACCCGCACCTTCATCCGCCGCTTCACCGCCGCGACCGGCTCGGCCCCCGCCGCGTGGGTCCGTGAGCAGCGCGTGCGCCGCGCCGAGCAGCTGCTCGAGCTCACCCGCACGCCGATCGCCGCGGTCGCGCGCCGGTGCGGGTTCGGCAGCCCCGACACGCTGCGCCGGCACTTCCGGCGGGTGCGCGGCGTGACCCCGGAGGCCTATCGCGCCGCCTTCCAGGGCCGCCCCTGACCCCAGGCCCGGCCGCCCGTCAGCGCCGCGCGCGTCTCATGGCCGGCTCAGGACGCCCCGCAGCGCCTCCCGCAGCGCGCCGGCCGGGTCGGCGGGCAGGCCCTCGCTGCGGAAACCGACGTGGTTGTCCGGGCGCAGCAGCACACAGCCCGCGTCGCCGACCTCGCGCAGCCGCGCCCAGTCGCCGTAGACGTCCTCGTAATCGGCGCCCGGCCCGATGGTGACGGCCGCGAGCGGCACGCCCAGCTCGTCGCCCACGGTCTCGGCCGCGGCCGCCCACGCCTCGCCCCCGACCCCGGTCAGCACCGTGAACCGGCCCTGCCCGCCGAGATCCAGCGTCGACACCGTCGCCCGGTCGCGCACCACCCACGCGTGCGGCACCTTGGCGCCCGGCGCGGTGGTGGCGTGGTGGAACAGCTCCGCGTCGCGGGGATTGACCGGCGGCTCGGTTCCGTCCGGGCGCACGGCGCTCGACGCGTACCGCTGATCGAGCTCGACGCCGTGGGTGTTGAATTCGTAGTTCTTGAACTCGATCGCCTCGCGCAACGCCCGCCGCTGCTCGGCCGCCTCCGGGGTGGCCAGCTTGCGCGCCGCCATGTTGCGGCGCAGCTGGTCCGGGTCGCCGGCCGAGAGCAGGCCGAGCGCCTCGAAGATGCGGGTGGTCTCGCCGATGCTGCGGTTGGCCCGGTCGACGATCTGCTTGCCGATCGGCGCCCGCTCGGCCGAGTAGGTGTCGAGCAGCCCGGGACCGGCCGCGCCGCGCAGCACCAGGGCCAGCTTCCAGGCGAGGTTGTAGGCGTCCTGGATGGACGTGTTCGAGCCGAGCCCGTTCGACGGCGGGTGCCGGTGGACGGCGTCGCCGGCGCAGAACACCCGGCCCCGCTGGTAGGTCTCGGCGTACATGTGGTTGACCGTCCACGCCGAGGACGACTTGATGGTGACCGGCACCGAGTCGTCACCGATCAGATGGTGGGCGATGCGCCGGGCGTACTCCTCGGTGAGGTTCGGTGGTTTGCCGTCGATGTCGTAACCCCACACGATCAGCCATTCGTGCCACGGCCGCACGCAGCGGACCAGGCCCATCCCGATGCCGCCCACGTCCGACCCGGTCTGCAGAACCCAGTAGAGGGTGCTGGGCCGGTACGCCGTGTACCTGGTCAGGTCGGCCTCGAAGACGATGTTGATGCTGCCGGCCACGCCCATCGTGCCGACCATCGGCAGCCCGATGTCCTCGGCCACCTTGCTGCGGCCGCCGTCGGCGCCGATCAGGTATTTCGCCCGGATCCGGTAGTCGTCGCCGCGCAGCCGGTCCCGGACGGTCGCGGTGACCCCGCCGGCGTCCTGCTCGAGCGTGAGGTACTCGGTCTGGTAGCGGAACGACGTGCCGCGGGCGATCGCGTTCTCGACCAGCACCGGCTCCATCAGGTGCTGCGGCATGTCGCAGATGCTCGACGGCGAGGCGAGATCGTGGTCGGCCCGCCGGGACGGGTGCGTGTACCAGGTGTGCAGCCGGCCCAGCTCCTCGCCGGCCAGGCTCGAGCAGAACGTGGTGTCGCCCATCAGCCGCTGCGGGGTGGCCCGGGCGACGACCTGGTCCTCGATCCCGGCGTCGCGCAGCACCTCCATCGTGCGCTGGTTGGTGATGTGGGCGCGCGGGGTGTCGGAGAGGCGGCCGTACTTGGTCACCACGATGTTCGCCACGCCGTACGTGCTCAGCAGCAGCGCCGCGGCCCCGCCGGCCGGCCCGCTCCCGACGATCAGAACATCGGTCTCGACTGTCTCCACCGGCCCAGTCTCGGCGCGGCGGCGGCCGGCGATCCTGCACGATCGTGCTGAGCCGGCTGCACGAAAGGCGCGTCACGCGCCTCGGCGGACCGCCCCCGGCGTGGTGTGCAGATGGGTGCGCAGCACCCGGCTCAGATGCTCCTGATGGGAGAAGCCGCAACGCTGGGCGACCTCGGCGATCGGCAGCCGGCCGGCCCGCAGCAGCCGGGCGGCCTCGTCGACCCGCCGCTGGATGAGGAACTGGTGCGGCGACTGGCCGGTGCGCGCCTTGAACTGCCGGGCGAACTGGCTCACGCTCAGCCCGGCCGCGGCGGCCATGACCCGCAGCGGCAGCGGCTCGGCCAGGTGCGCCTCGACCAGCTCGCGCACGGCGGTCAGCTGCCGGTCGGCGAGCCCGGCCCGGGTCGCGGCCGGCGTGGGCCCGGCGGCGGCGCCGACGCTGTGCCGGCGGGCGAGCTGGGCGGCGAGCGCGTGGCCGAGGTGGTCGACGTAGGTGCGGGCGGACGGCTCCCAGGCACGCAACACCCCGTCCAGGGTGAGCAGCAGCTGCTCCAGCAGCGGATCGAGCGCGCCCAGCTCCTCGGCCAGCTCGACCGGCGCCCCCTCGTGGGCTTCCTGAAGGGCGTCGTCGGTGAGGTATGCGTGCACCGTGTCCAGCGCCCCGCCCAGCTCGACCGTGAGATCCTTCCCCGCCGGATGCACGAAGAGCCCACCCGGCGGCACCGTCCGCGACCGGGTCAGCCCCAGATGCCCGCGGCGAACCGTGACCGGCCCGTTGAGGTGCAGGATCACCAGGTGGCTGGCGGCGCCGCCGAACGACGCCTGGTAGGCCCGCTCGCTCTGGGTCGAGACGTAGAGCCGCTCCCAGCCGAGCCCGCGGCTGGTCCGCTCGGGCCGCACCCAGGGCTGACGGAGAATGCCGTTGGTGTCGGCCACCGTGAGCTCGGCCATCGCCACGTCATATCCCCTTCACCAGCGGCGGGTCAAGGGCCGGCCCGGCCCCGGCGCCGCTCGACCCGGTAGACGGCCGCGCGCAGCAGGGGCTCGCGGCAGGCGTGGGCCCGGGCGTTGGGCGACTCCGGGCCGTGCCGGCGCAGCATGTCGGCCAGGCGGTCCTCGAACTCCATGCCGTGCCCGTTCGGGCCGACGGTCTGATCGGCGTAGGTCAGCGCGTCGGCGACGGCCGACCGCTCCCGCGGGAACGACCCGAGCCGCTCGGCCAGGCCGCGGACCTCGGCGACGCACCACGCCTCCGAGTGGTGGGCGACCAGCCCGGCGATGCGGTCCGGCCAGCCCGCGGCCCGCAGGTGCAGGCCGCCGTCGAGAGGATGGAAGCCGCTGTCGTGCAGCGCCTCGGCGTACCCGATGTCGTGCAGCCAGGCCGCCGCCACCAGCGACCCGGCGTCCGCGTCGGCGGGCAGTGTGCCGGCGAGCTGCTCGGCCCGGGCGGCGACGCCGGCGGTGTGCCGCCACCGTTCCGGCAGGCCGGCGAGAAGCGTCTCGGCCAGGTCCCGGGCGTCGAGCGCCAGCGTGACGTCGCGATAGCCGGCCGCCGGCGAGCTGCGCACGTGCCGCAGCCGGTGCCGCGCGACCCCGGCCGCGGTCAGCTGCTCGGCGAGCGTCGTCGAGCAGTGGTCGAGGAACACCACCACCCGGTGGTCGTCGCCGAGGTGGCAGGCGGCGGCCACGGCCCCGAGGTTGATCGGATCGAGGTCGTCGACGTCGGACAGGTTGACCACCAGGAGCCGGGGCCGGGTGTGGCGGATGGCCTCGATCAGCGTGCGCCGCAGCTCGGCGGTGCCCGTGACGTCGACCTGGCCGTGCGGCCGGATGACGAGGGTGCCATCAGATTCGGTGGTGACGTCGACCCGGCTGGTCGTCATCGATTTACCTTCCGTTACCCAACGCTTTCCGAGTCGTAAAGGCTAGGGTCTCTCGCGAAGCCGGTCGAGGTCTATGGGGAAAAGTTCATCTGGTCACGGCCGGGCAACAACGGTCGACTGTGGTGCGGTGCGGAACGGAGGCGGCATGGCGGGCGAGGACGCCAAGCGGGCGGCCCATCGGGCCCTGGTGGAGCGCATTCTGCGCGGGCCGGGCGCGACGACCCCGGAACAGCGAGCGAGCGCGTACGAGAACGTGGACGTCCCGCCGCCGCTGCGGCCACTGATCGGCAAGGTCGCCACCGACCCCACCCAGATCACCGACGCCGACTTCGACACCGGCCTCCCGGACGATCAGGTGGTCGAGCTGGTGATCGCGGCCGCGGTCGGACAGGCCACCCGGATGTACGAGTCCGGGCTCGCCGCCCTCGCCGAAGCGACCCGCGACCGATGAGGCCGGAGATCCTCGACCGGGGCTACAAGCCGGCCACCAAGCTGCTGTTCGGCGTCGTCCGGTTGTTCTCCGGGCAGCCGCTCCCGGACGCGGCCAAGATTGTCTTCTATCGGCCGGACTACTACGGCAACCGGGCGAAGGCGTTCACCCACGAGGCGATGCGCGGCCCGTCCGCGTGGTCGGTCGCCGAGCGGGAGCTGATGGCGGCCGTCGTCTCGCACGCGAACGACTGCGCCTTCTGCGTCGGCGCGCACTCGGCCACCGCCGGCCAGGCCTACGGGGACCGGACCAAGGTCGAGGCCGTGCTGGCCGACCTCGAGACGGCGCCGATCGAGGAGGGGCTGCGGGCGACCCTGCGCATGCTGCGAAAGCTGACCCTGGCGACGGTCGACGCCGGCGACATGCGGACCGTGCTGGCCGCCGGCGTCTCCCCACAGCAGATCGAGGACGCCCTGGCCGTGGCGACGGCCTTCAATATCACCAACCGGCTCGCGGACGCGTTCGACTTCGCGGTGATGACCGGCGAGGGCTTCGCGGCGGGCGCGAAATACCTACTCAAGCGGGGCTACCGCTGAGCGGTGGTACAGGGCCGCACCACCTCGCCGCCCGGCGCGGCTACGGTCGGTCGCATGACCTCACGCCGGAGCACCGACCCCGCGGTCGGCGACCGGATCCGGGCGCGCCGGCTGCTGCGCGGGTGGAGCGTCCGGTACGCGGCGAGCCGGGCCGGCGTCTCGCACGCCACCTGGAGCCGGATCGAGCGCGGCCTCCAGGCGGCCGACAACCGGTTCATGCTGGCCGGCATCGCCGGGGCGCTGGAGTGCGCCGCCGACGAGCTGGCCGGCGTCGCGGTGCCGGCCGCCGACCGGGCGACCACCGCGGCCCGGGCCGGCGTGCTCGGCCTGCGCCGGGCCCTGATCGACATCGACCTGACCGAGCCGTCGGCCGGGGACGCGCCGCCGGTGGCCGAGCTGGGCCGCCGGGTCGCCCTGGCCGACGCCCTGCACAACGAGTGCGACTACGCCGGCGCCGCCCGGCTGCTCCCCGAGCTGCTGCGCGACCTGCACACCGAGACGGCCGGCCCGGACCATCGGGCGGCGCTGCGGCTGCTCTGCGAGGCGACCCACGTCGCCTGCTCGGTGCTGCGCAGCCTCGGCCATCCGGCCGACGCCTGGCTGAGCGCGGAACGGTGCCGCGACGCGGCGGAGGCGGCCGGCGACCCGGTGCTACGCGGGTTCGCGGCGTACGCGCTGGCCCGCGCGGCCGTCGCCTGCGGGTCGCACCAGCGCGGGCAGACCCTCGCCGAGCGGGCCGCCGACGCCCTCGGCCCGCACCTCGCCCGGCCCGGCGCCCTCGAGGTCCTCGGCTCGCTGCACCTGGTCGCCGCGATGGCCGGCCGGTGCCGGGGACGGCTCGACGACAGCCGGGAGTGGCTGACCGCGGCGGCCGCGCTGGCCGCCCGCACCGGCCGGGTCGACACGCTGGGCCTGTTCTTCGGCCCCACCAACGTGGACATCTGGCGGATGAGCATCGAGGCCGGCGACGGCGACCCGGGCCGGGTGGTGGAGATCGCCCGGCACACCGACCCGGCGGCGATCCCGTACGGCGTCCGCCAGGTCTTCTACTACGCCGACACCGCCCGCGCCCTGACCCGCATCGGCGGCCGCGACCGCGAGGCGATCCGCTTCCTGCTCACCGCCGAGCGGATCGCCCCGCAGCACGTGCGCACGTCGGCCGAGGTCGCCGCGACCACCCGGATCCTGCTCGACCGGTCCCGCCGCCAGGCCGGCGGGACCGAGCTGCGTGGCCTGTGCGAGCGCCTGCGAGCGTGAACCCCGCTATCGCCGGATGACGGTGAAACCGCCGGGCAACACGGTCGCCCGCGTCGACGACGTCCCCCGGAGCACTCCCGACGAGTCGTAGGTCTCGATGGTCGCGGACCCCACGACCACGGTCTGCGGCGTGCGGGCGGCGCTCCGCAGCAGCGTGGTCGTGCCGCCTCCGCCCGCGATCGTGTAGCGGGACACCAGCGGCTCGAGCATGACGGCGTCGATCACGGCGTCGCCGCCGCTCGCCGTCGCGACCAGATCGGTGGCGCCCGCCGGCAACTCGCGGGCGAGGGTGATCGGAAGCAGCGCGCCGGGCGCCGGCGAGTCGCCCTGAGGCCCGCCGCGATGCCGGATCTGTCCCAGCGAGGACCAGTGGGTCACCGCCGCGCTTCCCGGCTGGAGATCGACCACGGGGATGACCAACCGAGACTGGTCGGAGGGAGGCAGCTGCCATCGCACCGACCCGCCCGCCGGCACCTGGACGTACTTCCCGTCGCCGTACTGGGACTCGCCCGTCCACGCCGAGGGGGGAGTGACCACGGTGGCGCCCCCGCCGAGCGCTCCCGTCTCGGCTTCCACCGTGGTCAGCCCCACCCGATCCACGGCGCTGCCCTGGCGGGCCAGGACGGCCACATCGGGGTGGGCGTCCAGGGCCAGCATGCTGAGCAGCCCGTGGATGGTGGACTCGGCGCCGGCGTTGTGGTTGACCGTCCCGTCGCCGGCGATCCCGTCGACCGTCCGCCCGGTCGCCGGGTCGTAGGCGGGGACGCCCGCCGCGTTGGCCCCGAAGTACCAGGACGCCAGGATCCCGGCGAGGCGGCGGAACCCGGTGCGGCCGGTGGCGCCGGCCACGGCCAGCAGCGACTGCAGGCGCGAGTCCACCCCGTACGCGATCTGGCTGCGGTCGATCCGCGTCGGCAGCCGCCCGTTGTCCGGCCCGCCCGAGGTGAGCAGCCACGGCGTGAAGACGGCCGCGTCGGTCACGGCCGGGCGCACCAGGCCGGGATCGCCCAGCACCTGACCGGCCCGGGCCAGCGCCGCCGGCATCTGCGACGCCCAGGCGTGCCAGTCCGACAGCGACAGCGCCCAGGGGAGGACCGCCCCGAACGGCCAGTGCCGGGCGTCGCCGCCGGAGAGCGCCGCGATCCCCTCGGCGAGCTGCCGCAGCGCGCGCCGGGCCGCCGCGGTGCCGCCCGCGGACACGTACGCGGACAGACCCAGCACCGCCTCCGCGCTCGCGTCCGCGCCGTCGACGATCAGCCAGGCCGGCCGGCGGCGCCCGTCGACGTTCAACCATTGGCCGTACCGGGAAAGGTCCAGCGCCGAGATGGCCAGGTCGAGTCGCTGCTTGAGGAACGCCGCGAACGCCGGGTCCGACGAGCGGAAAACCGCATAGCCCTCGCCGAGCGCCCAGATCGCGCGGGCCATCCAGTAGGACGGCCCGCTGTCCGACGGATCGGGCGCGTCCGGCGGGTTCGCGCTGGGGTGGATCGTTCCATCCGGCTGCATCCAGAGGACGAAGTTCCCGTTCGGGGACTGCAGGTAGGTCAGGCCGCGCAACAGCTCGTACGCGACCTTCCGCGACGACGACGAGCCGTGCCGCAGATAGACGACCGCGGCGCGGGCGATGTCGTCGGAGTTGAACGCCCCCTGCCCGTACGTGTCGGTGGCCGCGTCGTAGGCCCCGCCGCCGATCCGCCGGTAGGTCCCATCCGGATTCGGCTCCGCATAGGTCCAGAGCACCCCGATCGACGGCGACGAGACGAGCCGGTAGGTGGTGTGCCCGGCCTGCGCGGGCGGGGCGACCGTGTCCCGCAGGAAGTCGAGGTGGGCGAGGTTAGTGAGGCGAGTCGGTGTGGACTTCAGCAGCGGGCTGGTCAGGACGAGGCCGCTGCCCAACAAGACGGACCGGCGCTTCATCGCGCACTCCTTCGGTGATGCGATCCAGGCGAGCCACGCCGATCTTGGAGTCCGCCATGCCGTAGAAGACGTAGTGGACGCCGTCGACCTGCTCGATGGCGGTGGGGAAGACGACACCGGGGACGGTTCCGTGCTGCTCGTCCTCGGTCTCCGGGGCAAAGATCGGTTCGGCCGTACGGTCGAGGACGCGACCCGGGTCGGCCGGGTCGAGCAGCATGGCGCCGGCCGCGTACGTCACCCGCTGGTTGGTGGGATCGAAGCCGGGCGGGATGTAGCCGGTGACCCCGTGATGGATCAGCAGCCAGCCCTCGGGCACGCGCAGCGGCGGCGGGCCGGCCCCGATCTTCAGCTCCTCGAACGGGAACCGGGACAGCGCCACGCACCGGTGGCTCCGCGGCCGGACCAGCGCCGTGAGGTCGGCCCGGGCCTCGTCGGCCGGGATGTAGGAGATCCAGATGCCGGCCCGCTCGTCGGTCACCCCGGCCGGCAGGTGCACGCCCTCGCCGGGCCGGAACCAGCCGAGGTCCCACATCGGGCGGTGCAGCATCGCGTACGACGGGCGCCCGTCCGGCCCCGGCACCGGCTCGGGGAAGAAGACGGCGTCCTTGTTCGGGAACAGGTTGAGGTCGGTGTCCAGGTCCGGCTGGTAGGCGAACTGGACCGGCCCGAGCCGTTGCCACGCCCGCAGATCGGCGGAGACGGCGAGGGCGAGCCTCGGGCCCAGCGGACCGTAGGCGACATACGTCATCAGATGCTTGCCCAGGCTCGGCACCCAGGTGGTCCGCGGGTCCTCGACGCCCGCGTTGTTCTTGCCGCGCTCCCAGCCCTCGTCCGGCGCCAGCACGACCCCGCGCCGCCGCACTGCGGACGGGACGCCGTCGCGAAGCTCCACTTCGGCCAGCCCGACCCGGGAGACGTTGCCGCCGGCCACCATGCGCGGCAGCAGGTAGAGCCTGCCGTCGGGCCCGCGGCCGCTGGCCGGGTTGAGAACTCCCTCCGCCTCGAGGGGATTGCCGGGCTCGGGCGCCATCAGGACGCCGAGCCGGGTCATCGCGTAGGGAACCATGTCACCCTTTCACGCCGGAGCCGATGTCGGTGGAGATGAACTGCCGCTGGAACGCGATGAACAGCGCGACCGCGGGGGCGGCCAGCACGCAGGCGCCGGCCAGGATCGCGCCGAACGGGTTCGTGGCCCGCGCCGACACGTTGCTGATGTAGTTGGCCAGCGAAACCGCCAGCGGTTGCATGTCCGCCTGCTTGGTGACCAGGAACGGCCACAGGAACTCGTTCCACGGCCCGATGAAGGTGAGCAGCACCGCGGTCAGCAGCGCCGGGCGCACCAGCGGCAGCGCGACCGACCACAGGATCCGCACCTCGCTCGCGCCGTCCAGCCGGGCCGCCGCGAACAGGTCGTCCGGCAGCTGCAGGAAGAACTGCCGGAAGACGAACACCGCGGTCGTGTTGATGGCGAACGGCAGAATCATCCCGAGGTACGAGTCGGCCAGCCCGTAGCCGCGGACGATCAGCACGTACAGCGGGATCAGCAGCAGCTGGAACGGGATGACCTGCACCAGCAGGACGAGCACGAAGAGCGTGCCCCGGCCGCGGAAGCGCAGCCGGGCCAGGGCGTAGCCGGCGAGCACGCCGAACACGACCGTGCCCAGCAGCACGCCGCCGGTGAAGATGCCCGAGTTCACCAGCGAGCCGACCAGGTCGACCCGCGAGTTGATGTCGGCGTAGTTCTGCAGCGTCAGACCGTGCGTGGGGAAGGCGCCCTTCACCGACGTGTCCGGCTCGGCCTGCAGCGAGCCGATCAGCATGTAGTAGAAGGGAAACAGGAAGATGAGCGCGCCGAGGAAGAGGCCGGCGTAACGCAGGACTTTCATGTCAGTCCCTCTCGATGAACCGGCGGTTGAGGTACGCGACGACCAGCACCCCGATGACCAGGAGCACCCCGAGTGCGGCCGCGAAGTCGGGCTCGCCCTGCTGGAGGCCGCGCTGGTACATCACCAGCACCGGCGACGACGAGGCGCCGTCCGGGCCCCCGCCGCCGGTCAGCAGGTAGGGCTCGGTGAACAGGTTGGCGCCGGTGATGAGCGCCAGGATCACCACGAGCGCCGTGGCCGGGCGTACCGCGGGCACGGTGACCGACCAGAACCGGTTCCACGCTCCGGCGCCGTCGACGGACGCCGACTCGTACAGCTCCTTCGGCACGTTCTGCAGCGCCGCGAGGTACAGCAGGATGAAGAAGCCGAGCTGCTTCCAGGTCACGAAGACGGCGATGACCGGCATCGCCAGGTGCTCGTTGATGAGCCAGGACGGGTTCGGCGCCAGCGGGCCGAGCACCTGGTTGACCAGGCCGTCCGAGTTGAACAGGAACAGCCACACACCGACCACGGCGACGCTGGCCGTCACGTACGGGACGTAGAACGCCACCCGCAGGAACGCCCGCCCGTGCACCGCCCGGTTGAGCGCCACCGCCAGCAGCAGCGCCAGCGCGGTGGTCAGCGGCACGTTGATGACCAGGAACACCACGATGTTGCGGAACGCCTGGCGCACCCCGGGATCGGAGAGCACCGCCTTGTAGTTGTCGAACCCGACGAACGGATGGTCCACGATGGCCCCGGGCGCCGCGAAGAAGTAGTCGTGGAAGCTCATCCACACGGCGAACCCGAACGGGTAGGCGAAAATCACGGCGAGATAGACCGCGTACGGCGCGGCCAGCACCATCCCGACCGGGTGCCGCCCGAGCACCCGGTCCCGCGTGGCCGCCGCCATCAGGAGCCGCTGGCCAGCTGGTCGACCTTCGTGGCCGCGGCCGAGAACGCGTCCGGCACGGGCTGCTTACCGAAGATCACCGACGAGGAGTACGCGTCCCGGAACGCCTGCCAGATGGCGACCGAGTTGGGCACGTTCGGCACCTCGACCGTGCGCGCGGCCTGGTCGGCGAACTGCTTGTAGGCCGGGTTCTTGGTGAAGTAGTCCGGGTAGGCGGCGGCCACGTCCTTGCGCAGCGGCATCTGCCCGGTCTTCTCCAGCAGCGCGCCGTCCTGGTCCTTGCTGGTGGCGAACTTCATGACCTCCCAGGCGGTGGCCCGGTTCTGGCAGGCGCTGTACATGGCCACGTTCTTCGCGTCGCTGAACGTCTTGATCTCGGAGGCGGGCTTGCCGGTCGAGGTCGGCACCGGCACCGCGCCCCACTTCACCTTGCTGCCGTAGACGGCGATGGCCCACGGGCCGACGATCGCCATGGCGGCCTTCTTGTCGGCGAACGAGTCGCCGTTGTACGTCTCCTTGCCGGCCATGCCCTCGTCGTAGAGGGTCTTCCAGAACGCCGCGACCTTCTGTCCCTCGGGCGAGTTGAACTGGGCCTTGTTGTCCTTGACCAGCTGGGTGCCGCCGGTCTCGGCCAGGAACAGCGGGTAGAAGTCGAACCAGGACTGGAAGAACTCGCTGGTCGGCGCCGGGTAGATGGCGAACTGCGCGGCGTTCGTGGACTTGATCTTTCGCGCGGCCGCGAGCACATCGTCGTACGTGCTCAATGCCGGCTTCTCGGGGTCGAGGCCCGCCTTGGCGAAGATGTCCTTGTTGTAGAAGATCATGACGGGGTTGGACTTCCACGGCATCTGGTAGAACTTGCCGTCCGGCGACTTGTACTGCTCGGCCGTCTCGCCGGTGCGGTCGCTGATGTACTGCGCGGCGCCGTCGAAGGTGTCGAGCGCGACGAGGCCGCCCTGCTTCTGGAACTGCGGCACGGCGGCCGGCGACGTGTTGAAGATGAGGCAGGGCGCGTTGCCGGCGGTGATGGCGGCCCCGATGACCTCTTCCGAGCTCTTGCCGGCCGGGATCTCCTGCGCGGTGATCTTCTGGTCGGCGTGCTGGGCGTTCCAGGCCGCGACCATGGCCTTGCCCCAGGCGAGCTCCTCCTCGTTGTTGGAGAGCCAGACGTTGATGGGGCCGGTGGCGGCGTTGGCCTTCTTGGCGTCCCCGCCGCCGCCACCGCAGCCGGCGGCCGCGATCGCGAGGGTGAGGGAGAGACAGATGGCCGGGAGGGTGCGTTTCATGGTGTCTCCTAGGTGCGGCGTCTCCGGTGGGAGGTCGGTGGCGGCGCGGTGGACGCGCGGACGATGAGCTGGGCGAGGGGAGCGGGAACGTCGGCCGAGGCGCCGGGCTTCTCGATGAGCTGCAGCAGGGCCTCGGCGGCGGTCTTTCCCCAGAGGTACGGGTCGGTGCGCACGGTCGTGAGCGGCGGGCTCACGTAACCGGCCAGGTCGGTGTTGTCGAACCCGGTGACGGACAGCTCGGCCGGGACGGCGATGCCCAGCTCGAGCGCCACCGCGAGACCGGCGATGGCCATGAGGTCGTTGGCGTAGACGATCGCCGTGGGCCGGTTCCCGGCGGCCAGCAGCGTCCGGGTGGCCCGGGCCCCGCCGGCGGCCGTGAAATCGGCCTCGATCACCGGGCCGGCGTGGGCGCCCGCCGCGTCCGCCCAGGCCTGGCGCCGCCGGTGACCGTGCAGGAAGTGGGCCGGCCCGGCGACGTGCGCGATCCGCCGGTGCCCGAGCTCGGCGAGGTGACGCACGGCGGCCTCGATGCCCGGCCGGTCGTCGACCAGCACGGCCGGGAAGTC
Source organism: Actinoplanes sp. NPDC051537 (assembly GCF_055586105.1). Taxonomy (NCBI): domain Bacteria; kingdom Bacillati; phylum Actinomycetota; class Actinomycetes; order Micromonosporales; family Micromonosporaceae; genus Actinoplanes; species Actinoplanes sp. NPDC051537. The sequence continues at coordinate 170,331 of NZ_JBVJIU010000013.1, read as the reverse complement.
GCTGGGCACGTCCGGCCGGGCGATCGTCACCGCCGGCAGGTGCAGCGAGCGCAGCAGCGCGATGCGCGGGTCGGCGACGCGCAGGTCGAGCAGGAACACCCCGTCGACCCGCTTGGCGTCGGCCAGCCGCCGGTAGCCGGCCTCCTCCTCGTCCTCGGGCACGACCTGGAGCACGAGCGCCTGCCCGCGGTCGGAGAGGGTGCGCTCGACCCCCGCGATGAAGGCCGGGAAGAACGGGTCGGCGCCGAGCAGCTCGGGCGGTCGCGCGAGGACCAGCCCGACCGCGAAGGCCCGGGAGACGGACAGCGCGCGGCCCTGGTGGCTGGGTGTCCATCCGAGATCCCGGGCGGCGTCGAGGACGCGCTGCCGGGTCTCCTCGGCCACGCCCGGCCGCCCGTTGAGGGCGAACGAGACGGTGCCTTTGGACACCCCCGCGATCCGCGCTACATCGCGGATCGTGGGCCGTTCCGGCCTGGTCATCCCGCCTCCAGGGGGTACGTCTGAACCGGTTTGAACGTCAACCTAAACCGGTTTGAACGACCCCGCAAACGGAGACGGCGAAAATATTCGACCCGGTGATCGCCGCGCGTTTCGTTCAAGGCCGGGGCGGCGCGGGGGCATACGGTCGGAGGCGCTTCCCCACCCGACAGCGAAGGAGCCACGCCCGATGATCCTGGTCACCGGCGGCCTCGGCATGATCGGCGCGCACACCGCCGGCGCGCTCGCCGACCTCGGGCACAAGGTCGTGGTCACCGCTCATCACCGGGCGCAGGTGCCGTCCTTCCTGGCCGGCCGGGTCACGGTCGAGCGCCTCGACGTCACCGACCGGGAGGCGTTCCTCGCCGTCGCCGATCGCCACGACGTCGGCGACATCGTCCACCTGGCCGGCAGCATCCCGGCCGGGGACCCGGTCGGCTTCTTCCGCGCCGACCTGGCCGGGCTGCTCAACGCGCTGGACGCGGCCCGCGCCCGGGGCGTGCGCCGGTTCGCGGTGGCGAGCAGCCTCGGCGCGTACATCGGACGCGGCGAGATCCCCTGGCACGAGGGTCTCGCGCTGCCGGCCGCGTCGCTGCCGCACCCGATCATCGCGTTCAAGAAGGCCGTCGAGCCGCTCACCACGCACGGCCTGGCCGGCAGCGGCGTCCAGCCGGTGGTGCTGCGGATCGGGAGCACGTGGGGACCGCTGATGGACCCCGAGTCGCCGTTCAACTCCATCCCGCCCTTCATCAGCGCCGCGCTGCGCGGGGAACAGCCCCGGCCGACGTACGCCGGCGACGGTGGCGACTTCTGCTACGCGCCGGACGCCGGGCGGGCGATCGCCCTGCTGATGACCGCGGACGAGCTGCGGCACGACACCTACAACGTGTCCGGCGGACGGCCGTTCACCAACCGGGAGCTCGCCGACGCGGTCGAGGCGGCGATCCCCGGCCGGCGGATCGAGCTGCGGCCCGGGCGGCGGCACGGCCCCGGCGCCGACCCGTACGTCGACATCGCCCGGCTCACCGCCGACACGGGCTTCACGCCCGCCTTCGACGTGACCACCGCGGTGGCGGACTACGTCCGCTGGCGCGCCGGCAACGACCGCTGACAAGGGAGAATCCACATGGCCATCCAGCGCATGGACAACGTCCTCATCGTCGTCGAGGACATCGACGCCGTCATCGCGTTCTTCGTCGAGCTCGGCATGGAGCTCGAGGGCCGGGGACCGGTCGAGGGAAAGTGGGTGGAGCGCGTCATCGGGATCGACGACGTCCGGCAGGAGGTCGCCATGCTGCGGATCCCGGGCGCCCCCGGCGGCATCGAGCTGGCGATGTTCCACACGCCGAAGGCGATCCGGTCCGAGCCGGTCGACGCACCGGCGAACACGCTGGGCATCCGCCGCGTCATGTTCGCCGTCGACGACATCAACGACGTCGTGGCCCGCCTGCGCACCCACGGCGCCGAGCTGGTCGGCGCCGTGGAGCGCTTCGAGGACATCTTCCTGCTCTGCTACGTCCGCGGCCCCGAGGGCATCGTCGTCGGGCTGGCCGAGCAGCTCGAATAGGCCTTACTGACGGGCGATGGCGATGCGCAGGCGCTCCTCGGGGTCGATGGCGTGCCCGTGGTCGTCGTCGCCGACGTCGAGCCGCACCTGGTGGATCTTTCCGGTGAAGCGGCTGGTCGCGGTGGTGTAGGCGGGCGTGACCGGGGTGCCCGACTCGTAGCCGATGTCGGTGGTCTCGTCGGCCGAGAAGACCATCGGCTGGGTTGCTCCGACCCGGCCGGCGCCCACCTGCGTACCGTCATAGGTAAGGGTGACCGCGCCGCCCTTGGCCAGCCCGCCGCCGTCGTAGGCGAAATGCATGCGCACCTCGTGGCGTCCCGCGGGGATCGCCGTGTCGGCCTCGGTGACGAACTCCTGGATGCCGAGCACGTTGTAGACGAACCGGGCCCGGCCGTCGCGGACGTGCACGCACCAGCCGCCGAACCGGCCGCCCTGCGCGATGATCACGCCGGTGCCGCCGCCGTCGGGAACCGTGACGTCGGCGGTGATCGTGAACGACTTGTTCTTGACGCTCACCACGCTGTTCTCGGAGAGCCGCCCCATGCCCGGGTAGAACACCTGCGATCGGCCGCGGACCAGGGTCGGGCGCCCGGCCATCCCCGGGTCGATCCGCTCGGCGGTGCGGTCGTCGAGCGGCAGGGCGTTGTACTTCACCGCCTCGATCAGCCACAGCCGTTGCAGCCGGCCGAGCATCTCCGGCATCTTCGCCGCCAGGTTGTCGGCCTGGCTGTAGTCGTCGCTGCCGTCGTAGAGCTCCCACAGGTCGTCGTCGAAGGCCGGCATCGCCCCGCCGACCATGACCCACGGGGTGCGGTGCTTGGTCACCGCGCTCCAGCCCCGGTAGTAGACGCCGCGGTTGCCGAACATCTCGAAGTACTGCAGGTCGTGCCGCTCCGCGGCGCTCGCGTCGCCGAAGCTGTAGAGCATGCTCGTGCCCTCGATCGGCGACTGCTGCACGCCGTTGACCATCGTCGGCTCGGGCAGGCCGGCCGCTTCCAGAATGGTCGGCGCCACGTCGATGACGTGGGTGAACTGCGACCGCAGGCCGCCGCGCTCGGCGATGCCGGCCGGCCAGTGCACGATCGTGCCGTTGCGGGTTCCGCCCCAGTGCGACGCCACCTGCTTGGTCCACTGGAACGGGGTGTCCATCGCCCACGCCCAGCCGACCGAGTAGTGGTTGTAGGACGTCGGGGAGCCGAACTCGGCGACCTTGCCGAGCAGGAACTCGGGGGTCTCCAGCGCCGCCATCCCGTTGAAGTTGGCCATCTCGTTGAAGGCGCCGTTCATGGTGCCCTCGGCCGACGCCCCGTTGTCGCCGACGATGTAGTAGATCAGCGTGTTGTCGAGGATGCCGAGCTCCTCGATGGCGTCGATCACCCGGCCCACGTGGTGGTCGGTGTGTTCGAGGAAGCCGGCGTAGACCTCCATCTCGCGTGCCAGCACCGGCTTGAGCTCGTCCGGCATGTCGTCCCAGGCGGTGATCTCGGCGTGCCGCTCGGTCAGCCGGGCGTCCGCCGGGATGACGCCGAGCTCCTTCTGCCGGGCGAAGGTCCGCTCCCGCTGGACGTCCCAGCCCTCGTCGAACTGTCCCCGGTACCGGTCCGCCCACTCCGCGGGCACGTGGTGCGGCGCGTGGGTCGCGCCCGGCGCGAAGTAGACGAAGAACGGCTTGTCCGGCATCAGCGCCTTCTGCTGGCGGATCCAGTTGCGGGCGCGGTCGGCCAGGTCCTCGGTCAGGTGGTAGCCCTCCTCGGGGGTGGCCGGCGGCTCGACCGGGGTGGTGCCGTCGTAGAGCGCGGGATCCCACTGGTTGTTCTCGCCGCCGATGAAGCCGTAGAACGTCTCGAAGCCGCCGCCGGCCGACGGCCACGCGTCGAACGGGCCCATCGGCGAGGACTGCCAGACCGGCACCTCGTGGCACTTGCCGAACTGGGCCGTCGAGTACCCGTTCAGCTTCAGCGTCATCGCCAGCGGCGCCTTCGTGTTCGGCCGCAGCGAGCTGTTGCCCGGCGCCGACGTCGCGGTCTCGGTGATGCTGCCCATCCCCACCGAGTGGTGGTTGCGGCCGGACAGCAGCGCGGCCCGCGACGGCGCGCACAGCGCGGTGGTGTGGAAGCGGTTGAACTTGAGGCCGCCGGCCGCGAGCCGCTCGGCGGTCGGCGTCCGGCACGGGCCGCCGAACGCGCTGGACGCGCCGAAGCCGACGTCGTCGAGCAGCACGATGAGGACGTTCGGCGCCCCGGCCGGCGGCCGCAGCGGCTCGATCGGCGGGTACCGCGTGTCCGGGTCCTTGGCGTCGTAGGTCGTCAGGCCGGGCGCCGGGCGGTCGGGGATCGGCAACATCGTCCGCGCGTGGCGATCGGGTCCGTCGGTCATCATCGGCCTCCCGGCTCGGCTCGTGGTTTCGCCGAGTGTCCGGGCTGGACCGGGCCGCGTCCTCATCCGTCGCGGGTGAGGACGCCGGCCGCACCCGCCCGCGACGATTGCTGCCGTGGACCCGCACGCGTGCTGCACCCCGAGCCGGGGGCCGGATGCGCCGGCCACCGCCGTCCGCCGCGACCGCCCGCCCGTCCGGGGAACGCACGGCATCGAGCAGCGGCCCGTCCCGGCGCAGACCTTCCGGATGGGCGACCGGCACGGCGACGACCGGCACGGCGACGGCGAGACGCCGGCGCACGAGGTCACGCTGGGCGCGTTCGCCATCGACGCCACCACCGTCACGAACGACGACTTCGGCGCGTTCGTCGCCGACTCCGGATATGTCACCGAGGCCGAGCGGTACGGCTACTCCGCCGTCTTCCACGGCGCGGTGGCCGCCGACCACGCCGACATCATCGGGCCGGCCGGCGGGGCGCCCTGGTGGTTCGGCGTGCGGGGCGCCGACTGGCGGCACCCGGGTGGCCGGCGGTCGAGCCTGCACGGCCTCGCCGACCACCCCGTCGTCCACGTGACCTGGCACGACGCGGCCGCCTACTGCGCCTGGGCGGGCCGCCGGCTGCCGACCGAGGCCGAATGGGAGTGCGCCGCCCGCGGCGGCGTCGCCGGCGAGCGCTACCCGTGGGGCGACGACCTGGCCGCCGACTGGCCCTGCAACATCTGGCAGGGGGCGTTCCCCCGGCACAACTCCGGCGCCGACGGGTGGATCACGACGGCGCCGGTCCGGGCGTACCGGCCCAACGCGTACGGCCTCTGGCAGCCGGTCGGCAACGTCTGGGAATGGTGCGCCGACTGGTGGGACCGCGACTACTACGCCGTGTCGCCGGCGGCCGACCCGGCCGGCCCGCCGACGGGGGAGCAGCGGGTCATGCGCGGCGGCTCCTACCTCTGCCACGAGTCGTACTGCAACCGCTACCGCAACTCGGCCCGCTCGGCCAACACCCCCGACTCGTCGACCGGCAACACCGGCTTCCGCACGGTCACGGCTTGAGGACCACCTTGATGCAGCCGTCCTGCTTGTTCTTGAAGATCTCGTACGCGTGCGGCGCCTCCTCGAGCGGCAACCGGTGCGTGACCAGGTCGTCGACGCCGAGCGGGTCGTCGTCGCCGGTCAGCAGCGGCACGATGTCGTCGACCCAGCGCTTGACGTGAGCCTGGCCCATCCGCAGCGTGACGCCCTTGTCGAAGAGATCCATCATCGGGAACGGGTCGGCCTGGCCGCCGTACACGCCGATGATCGACACCGTGCCCGCCCGGCGCACCGCACCGAAAGCGTCGGTGAGCGCGGCCATCCGGTCGATGCCGAAGGTGTCGATCGCCTTCCGGGCCAGAGCGTCGGGGAGCTTGCCGGCCGCCTTGACCGCCGCCGCCTGCACCGGCGAGCCGTGCGCCTCCATGCCGACCGACTCGACGACACCGTCGGCGCCGCGCCCGCCGGTCATCTCCAGCACCGCCGCCGGGATGTCCTCGACCGAGGACGTGTCGAGCACCTCGATGCCGTGCCGGGCCGCCATGGCCAGCCGCTCGGGCACGTTGTCGGAGGCGATCACCCGCTCGGCGCCCAGGTGGCGGGCGATGCGGGCGGTCATCTGGCCGATCGGGCCGAGCCCGGTGACGAAGACGGTGTCGCCGGGCCGGATGTCGGCGTATCGGGCCGCCTGCCACGAGGTGGTGAGCACGTCGGAGAGGAAGAGGAACCGCTCGTCGGGGACGCCGTCCGGCACCTTGATCGGCCCGAAATGGGCCTGCGGGACGCGCAGGAGCTCGGCCTGGCCGCCCGGCACCTGGCCGTAGAGCCGGGTGTAGCCGAACAGCGCGGCGCCCTTGCCCTGGTCCTTGACCTGGGTGGTCTCGCACTGGGCGAAGTAGCCGCGGGAGCACATCCAGCAGCGGCCGCACGAGATGTTGAACGGGATGACCACCCGGTCGCCGGGCCGGATGTGGGTGACCTCGGGACCGACCTCCTCGACGATGCCCATCGGCTCGTGCCCGAGGACGTCGCCGGGGTCGAGGAACATCCCGAGCACGTCATAGAGGTGCAGGTCGGAGCCGCAGATGGCGGTCGAGGTGATGCGCACGACGGCGTCGGTCGGCTCCTGGATCTGCGGGTCGGGGACCGTCTCCACCGAGACCTTGCCGGTGCCCTGCCATGTCAAAGCTCTCATGGGTCTCCGGGGTGCCCCGGACCGGCCCGGTTATTCCGGTGTTTGCAATTGTTGTCATTGGGCAAGTTTAGGTTCGTGCAGCTGACCGAGGATCTGGACCTGGTGGCCGGCCGGTACCTGTCCGCCCGCGAGCAAGCCGGCGACCGGCGCCGGGAGCGGCTGCGGGACGAGTTCGTCGGCCACTGCCTGCCGCTGGCCGGGCGGCTGGCCCGGCGGTACGGCGGCCGCGGCGAGGCGGCCGAGGACCTGGAGCAGGTCGCCCGGCTCGCGCTGGTGAAGTCGGTCGACCGGTTCGACCCGGAGCGCGGCTCGTTCACCGCGTACGCGATCATCACGATCACCGGCGAGCTCAAGCGGCACTTCCGCAACCACGGCTGGGGCGTCCACGTGACCCGCCGCCTCCAGGACCTCATGCTCGAGGTAAGCCAGGCGACCCGGACGCTCACCGCCGAGCTGTCCCGCCGGCCCACCGACGACGAGGTCGCCGCCCGGATGGGCATCGCGGTGGAGGACGTGCGCGACGCCCGGTCGGTCGCCGCCGCCTATGCTCCCGGCTCGCTGAACGCCCCGGCCGAGGGCTACGAGGCGCGGGAGGTCGGCGACCTGCTCGGCGACCTCGACCCCGAGCTGAGCCGGATCGACGACCGGCTCACCGTCGAGCGGCTGATCTGCCACCTGCCGGCCCGCGAGCGGCGGATGCTGGCCCTGCGCTTCTACGGCAACCGCAGTCAGGCCGAGATCGCCGAGGAGCTGGGCATCTCGCAGATGCACGTCTCGCGGCAGCTCGGCCGGGCGCTGGCCTGGCTGCGCGAGGCGATGCTCGGCGACGAGATCCCGCCGTGGTCGGGCGTCGACCGCACCGATCGCCGGTTCGTCCTCGCCACCTCCTGGCACGGCAACGACCTGCGGCTGGAGGTGCGCGGCGAGGTCGACCGGGACAACGCCGGCCTCCTTCGCGACGAGCTGCTGGCGGTCGTGAGCGCCGAGCAGCGCCTGGTGGTGGATCTCTCGGGCGTGCCGGCGCTGGACGCGGCCGGCATCGGGGTGCTGGTGGCGCTGCACGAGGCGGCGCGGGCGCGGGGCGCGGAGGTGCGGGTCGAGGGACTTCGGCCGTACGCGTACCGGATCGCCGCCACCACCGGCCTGCGCGACGTCCTAGGGCAGTAGCACCAGCTTCCCCGCGGCCCGGTTCTCCTCCATGTGCCCGTGGGCGGCGGCCACCTCGTCCAGGGCGAACACCCGGTCGACGTGTGGCCGGTGGACGCCCGCCTCGACCTGGTCGACGATCCGCTGCAGCACGGCCGCGGCCCCCTTGAGGTCATCGCTGTGGAAGGCCGTGAGCCGCGTCCCCGACGGGATCATCGCGATCGGCTCGAAGTCCGGGACCAGCCAGCCGCTGAGCGAGCCCGCCACGCACACGGTCCCGCCCCGGCACACCCGCCGCAGCGAGTCGGCCACGGTGCGGGCCCCGACCAGGTCGAGCACGTGGGTCGGCCGGCCGGGCAGGGCTTCGCCCTCGAGGAAAATCCGCCCGCCCGCCTTGGCCGGCGACCGGGTGGTGGCCCAGACCTCGACGCCGGCCGCCGCCGCGATCGACGCGGCCGCCAGGCCGACCGACGACGTCCCGCCCCGGATCAGCAGCCGGTCGCCCGGTCCCGCCCCCAGCGCGTCGAGGGCGCCCCGCGCCGTCAGGTACGTCTCCGGCAGCGCCGCCAGCACCTCCCACGGCAACGTCGTGGCGACGGGCATGAGCAGCGGGTTCGGCAGCAGCGCGTACTCGGCGTAGCCGCCGTCGAACCGCCGGCCCATCTCGCCCATCACCGCCGCCACGGTCGTGCCCTCGAGCAGTGCCGGATCGGTCGAGGCGGCCACGGTTCCCACGCACTCGATGCCCAGCACCCGCGGGAACCGCACGCCCGGTGAATGCCCCTGCCGGGTCCGCAGCTCGGACCGGTTGAGCCCGGCGCCGCGCACCCGCACCAGGCTCCAGCCCGGCCGGACCGCCGGCACCGGCAGCTCACGAATCTCCAGGACCTCCGGGCCACCCGCCCGCACACAGACCGCCGCACGCATCGTCGTCATGCCTTGCACGGTCGCTCGCCGCCGACGTGGCCGTCCACCGGTAGAATGCCAAGTCATGCCCATAGCCCGCCAATCCCGGATCTGGCCATCCGGCGGCGTCCATCTCTGGCCGTCGGGCGGCGCCAGCGCCGAGCATTCCCACCCCCGCGGCCACCTCGTGTACGCGGCGAGCGGCGTCCTGGCCATGCACACCGAGCGCGGCACCTCGATCGTCCCGGCCAACCGCGTCGCCTGGATCCCGGCCGGTTCCGCCCACCACCACCGCGCGCACGGCGACACCGACATGCGCATCGTCTTCCTGCCGGCGTCCCTGGCCCGGCGCGCCCCCGGCGGTCCGGCCGTGTTCGCGACGTCCGGCCTGGCCCGTGAGGTGCTGCTCACGCTCACCGGCGACCGCACCTTCGACCGGGCCGCCCGGGGCCGCCTGCACCGGGTCCTCGTCGACGAGCTGCGCGAGGCCCGCGAGCAGCCGCTGCACCTACCCGCGCCGCGCGACGACCGGTTGCGGGCGGTGGCCCGCATCCTGGACGACGATCCCGCCGACAACGCGACCCTGGCCGCCTTGGGAAAGAAAGTGGGGGCGGGCGCGCGTACGCTCAGCCGCCTGTTCCGCGACGAGCTGGGCATGACGTTCTACGAGTGGCGCACCCAGTTGCGGGTCTGCCACGCGCTGGTGCTGCTGGCCGAGGGCCACGACACCACCCGCGTGGCCGCCGCCTGCGGCTGGGCCAACCCGAGCCACTTCATCGCCGCCTTCACCGCCATCGTCGGCACCACCCCGGGCCGCCACCGCACCGGCGGCTAGACCGCGCCGACCTGCTGGCGGGCGGCCAGCCAGCCGGCCGCGAACTCGTCGCCCGGGACCGGGCGCGACCACAGGAAGCCCTGGCCGTACTGGTAACCCATCTCCCGCAGCATGGCCGCCTGGGCGGGCGTCTCGATGCCCTCGGCCACCGAGCCGAAGCGCAGCGCCGTCGAGATCTGGCTCACCGCGTGCGCGACCGCCATCGGGCGGGCCTCGGTGGTGACCTCGCGGACGAACGAGCGGTCCAGCTTCAGCGCCGTCACCGGGCAGGTCAGCAGCAGGCCCAGCGACGACGCGGCGGTGCCGAAGTCGTCGAGCGCCACCGCGACGCCCAGCGCGCGCAGGTCGTGCAGGGCGGCCACGGCAGCGTCGTCGTCGAAGACGGCGCTCTCGGTGACCTCGATGGTCAGGCTCTCGCCGGTCAGGCCCGCCTCGGCGAGCGCGTCGCGCACCTCGGCCACGAAGCCGGGCTCGCGCAGCTGCCGGCCGGCCACGTTGACGCCGACCCGCATCGTCGCCGCGGCCGGGAACTCCCGCCGCCACGCCGCCATCTGCCGGCAGGCCTCGCGCAGCACCCGGCGGCCGAGCGGCACGATCAGGCCGCTCTCCTCGGCGATCGGGATGAACTCGTCCGGCGGCACCGTGCCCAGCTCCGGCCCCGTGTGCCAGCGCAGCAGCGTCTCGGCGCCGACCAGGCCGCCGCCGTCGAGCCGGACGATCGGCTGGAACACCAGGCGGAACTGGTCCGAGTCCAGGGCGTCGCGCATCCGGGCGGCCAGGTCGGCGGTGCGGCGGATCCGGCCGCCCAGCGACGGCGTGTAGCGGACCCAGGTCGCCCGGCCGCGGGACTTGGCCTCGTACATGGCGATGTCGGCGTCGCTCATCAGCTCGGCCTGATCCTTGACGCCGTCGCTGCGGGCCACGCCGATCGAGCAGCCCACGGTCGCGTCGTTGTGCAGCAGCGGGAACGGCCGGGCCAGCTCGGCCAGGATCCGCTCGGCGATGCCGTCCGCGTCGCCGCCGGTGACCAGCACCGCGAACTCGTCGCCGCCCAGCCGCGCCACCAGCTCGGTCTCCCGCACCACCGCGCGCATCCGGCCGGCCACCTCGACCAGCAGCGCGTCGCCGGTGGCGTGGCCCATCGTGTCGTTCACGGTCTTGAAGTGGTCGAGGTCCACCAGCAGCAGCGACACCGGTCCGGCCGCCATCGCCCGGGCCACCTCGTCGGTGAAGTGCACCCGGTTGGCCAGCTTGGTGAGCCCGTCGTAGAGGGCCTGGTCGCGCAGCCGCACCTCGTGCCGGCGCAGCTCGTCGATCAGCGCGGCGTTGTCCTGGAACGCGACCAGCTGCCGGGCCACGACCAGGGCCACCACGGCGATGGCGCCGGCCACCGAGATCCACACGCGGGTGCCGGCGCCATCCGGCAGGGTGGTGACCAGGGCGATGAAAACCACGATCACGGAGACGTACGGGGCGAGACTGTACGGCTTGCGACGGCGCGGCCCGAACGGGTTCGCCGCGTCGCGCAGGAGCAGCTGCTGGATCCGCGGTCCGGCCGCGACCAGCGGCGACGCCAGCAACTGCACGGCCAGCATGACGGTGGACGCGTGGTCGCCCGTCGGGGGGACGAGCAGCCCGGCGCACAGCAGGAGCGCGGCCGTGACCATCGGCGCCGCCGCGGCCCGGTGCATCGGCCCGTTGCCGGAGAGCACCATCTTGACCGCGGCGAACGTGGAGACGGCCGCGACGATCGCGGTGGCCATCGGCGCCGCCTCCGGGCGCCCGGACGGGCCGACCACGAAGCAGCAGGCCACGATGGTGCCACCGACCAGCACCGTGGCCGAGTCGAGCCAGCGCGCCAGCCGGGTCCGCCCGCGGTCGGCCACCGGGTGGGTGAGCATGGTGACCGTGACGGCGAGCTGGCCGACCGCGAGCAGCGCCGACTGCGCGACGCCGGGCGCGAGCGAGCCGGCCGGGTCGACCAACGCTTGGACCGCTTGGACGCTGTCGCCGACCACGAAGAGGGCGGCGGCCGCCGCCATCACCCGCCAGAACCGGCGGGTGGCCTCGCCGGTGACGGCCGCCACCCGCCAGGAGCACCAGGCGAACGCGAGGTCCATCGGCGGCTGGGCCACCCACAGGATCTGCGCCTGCCGGCTCGCCTCGCCGGACATGACGGCGAGCAGGACGACGGCGATCAGCGACCAGAGCGCGAGGAACCGCAGCAGCGGGTCTCGCGCGAGCGCTCTCCAGGGGGTCATGGAGCCTTCCGGGCGGGAACGGTTTCCAACCCCTGACATGTCGGCAGCGAGCACCCCGACCTGAGCGGTCAGTACGGGTCGCCGGTCCCGGGCAGCCGCCCGCGCAGCAGCCCGGCCGGTCGCCCGGGCCGGGCCGGATCGCCGGAGAGCGGCGGGCTCGGCGCGTGGGCCCGCTCGGCGATCCCGGCGACCAGCTCGCGCAGGGCCGAGACGGCGTCGTGGCGGGGCTGCCAGCCGAGCTCGCCGGTGGCCCGCCCGGTGGACATCAGCGGCGCGGCGAGGGCCAGGTGCACCCAGCCGGCGTCGACCGGTTGCAGCCGCAGCCACCAGGTGAGCGCGGCGGCGCCGGTCAGGGCGAATCCGGGCACGGGCACGCGTACGCCCTGGAAGATCCGGGCCGCCAGGCGCGGGTCGAGCACCGGATCGGCCGCCACGTTGTACGCGCCTCGCGCGTCGGACAGCACGATCCGGGCATACGCGTCGGCCACGTCGTCGGCGTGCACCGCCTGCAGCCGCAGCCGCGGATGCGCCGGGATCAGCGGCACCCGCTGGGGACGCAGCAGCGGGGCGGGCAGCAGCGGGCCGGCGAAGTACCGGGAGATCTCGGTGCCCGCCTCGCGCTGGAAGATGAGGCCGGGACGCACCCGGACCACCCGCATGGCGGGGTGGTCGGACTCGACCTCGTCGAGCATCCGTTCCACGAGCGCCTTGTGCCGGCTGTACGACGACCGCAGGACGCCCCGGCGCGGGTAGTCCTCGGTGACCAGGTCGTGCTTGGGGCCGGGCGAGTAGACGCCGACCGAGGAGGCCTGCACCAGCGCGTCCACCCCGGCGCGCAGGGCGGCCCGGGCGACCGCGGCCGCGCCGAGCACGTTGGTGCGGAACAGCCGCCGCTGGTCGTGGCTGGGCTGGATCTGCCAGGCCAGGTTGACCACGGCGGCGGCGCCGCGGAAGACGTCGGTGAGCCGTTCGTCGGCCCGTTCGCCCGCGACGTCCACCGAGTGCCACTCGACGCCGTGGTAGACGCCGGTGTCCTCGGGGAGCCGCCGGGCCACCCCGGCGATCTCGAGACCGGACTCCGTTCGCAGGCGGCGCAGGAGTGCCGTTCCCGTGTTTCCCGTCGCTCCGATGATCACTACGCGCATGGTCTCCGCTTACCCGGCCATCCGCGTCCGAACCACCCTCAGCCGGCCAGCGCCTTCTCCAGCTGCGCCTTCGTCATCGAGGAGCGGCCGTTGATGTTGCGCTTCTTCGCCTCGTTGTAGAGCTGCTCCTTGGTGCGGCCACCGGCCCCGGTGTGCGACCGCTTGCCGCCGCGGTGCCCGGAGGAGACGTCCTTGATCGAGGACCGGCTCGCCGTCTTCGACTCGCCGGCGCGGGCCCGCTCCTTGTTGACCGTGCGCGCCGCGATCTCCTTGGCCTGCTTCTCCGAGCCGCCGCGCTCCTCGACGCTCTCCTTGATGTGCTCGTACTGCCGCTCCCTCTTCGGGCTGGAACCTGCGGGCATGCGCACCTCCTTCGTCTTCCGCGAAGATGCCCCACGGTTCACTCGGCAAACCTCAGCCGAGCAGGGGGAAGCCCGCCACCAGCTGCCGCAGATGCATCACCTGACGGGGGATGAACTCGGCGATGGTCAGGCCCACCACGTCGGCCGCCGAGCTCAGGTCGGCGACGACCCGGCGCGCCTGGGCGCCGGTCAGCCCGTCCGGCTCGGCGCCCAGCCCGAGCACGACCTCGTTGCTGTCGACGGTGTCGACGTCGAAGTGCAGCGCGATCTTCGAGCAGCCGGTCGCCGCCAGCCACTCCAGCAGCGGCTGCGACGTCGTGCGCAGGTCGGCCGGGGCGAAGTCGTGCACGCCCCAGGCGTCGAGGTTGCGGTGCTCCTCCTCGTTCCAGGCGTGCAGGCCGGCCACCGCGACGCGGGACGGCGGCACGGTCGCCGGGAGCAGGCCCAGCACCTCCGGGTCGCCGTGGCCGGTCAGCGCGCCGAGCGCCATCGCGTGGAAACCCGGGTAGTCGCTGGCCGGCGTGCCGCAGTCGGGGTGTGAGTCGACCCAGACGATCGCCAGGTCGTCGCCGTAGCGGGCGGCGAGCGACGCGAACGGCGCCACGCTGACCGCGCACTCGCCGCCCAGCGTGACGATCCGCGCCGGGTCGTGCCGACGGATGACCTCGAGGGCCCCGGCCAGCTGGGTGACCACCACGTCCTTGGCCTCGATGCCGTCCCGCAGCCCGAGCCCGGTGTCGTCCATGGCGACCGGCACGGCGGCGGTCGGGCCGTCGTGCGGCGGCAGCACGGCGGCGAGCACCGCGGAGCCGACGGCGTAGCCGCGGCGGGCCACCTCGAACGGGAACTCGGGCGCAAGCTCGCGGACGCTGGACGTGCCGGCGCCCTGCCACTGCGGCCAGATCAGGCGCAACGTCGAAGTCATGCCTCGGTTCTACCCGCCCGGCGTGCGGACGGCGAGCCGGTCGGCGGCGCGGCGGCGGGGCAACAGCAGCGGGCTGGCCAGGATCAGCAGCCCGGCGAAGCCGATCGCCGCGCGCGGGCCGGTGACGCCGGCGAGCACCCCGAAGAGGGCGCTGAGCACGGCGATGGCGCCGCTGGTGCCGATCGACCAGGCGGTCAGCGTGCGGGCGACGAGCTCCCGCGGCGTCGCCTCGAGGCGGTAGGTGGCCAGCACCGGCGTGTACAGGCTCATGCCGATGATGATGGCGAGCTCGACGGCGATCACCGTGACCAGACCGGCGACGCCGGGCCGGATGAACACCAGGCCGATCAGCCAGACCGCGCGCAGCGTGCCGGCCACGCGCAGGACCCGGTCGCGGCCGTGGCGCGCCACGGTGCGGCGGGCCAGCCGCGAGCCGATCAGGCCGCCGAGGCAGGGCGCGGCGAAGGCGAGCCCGTACTGCCAGGGCGGGAAGCCGAGCGTGCGCAGCATCAGCACCGCCAGCAGCGGCTCGGTGGCCATGATGAGCCCGCTCACGACCAGCTGGTTGAGGTAGAGCGGCCGCAGATCGGGGTGGGTGAGGATGTGCCGCCAGCCGTCGAGCACGTCGCCGGGCCGCAGCCGGCCGGCCGGGCGCTGCGCCGGCTCCTCGCGGTGCCGGATGGCGGTGATGCCCAGCGCCGAGAGCAGGTAGCTGACCGCGTCGGCGAGCACGGTGGTGACCGGTCCGAACAGGCCGATCGCCGCCCCGCCCAGCGGCGGCCCGACCGCGATCGAGCTCCAGTTCGTCGACTCGAAGCGGGCGTTGGCGACGAGCAGATCGGCCGGCCGGACGAGCGCCTTGAGGTAGGCGCCACTGGCCGCGTTGAAGGCGATCTTTGCCGTCGCGACGACGGCCGACACAACCAGCAGTTGCGCGAACGAGAGACGATGCAGCGCGTACGCGAGGGGGATCGTCATCATCGCGGCGAAGCGCGCGAGGTCCGTCCCGATCATCACCGACCGCTTGCGCCGGAACTCCACCCACGGCCCGAGGGGCATGGCGACCAGCGCGCCGACCGCCGGGCCGACCGCCGAGAGAGCCGACACCTGGGCCGGCCCGGCGTGCACGACCAGCACCGCGAGCAGCGGGAGCGCGCCGAAGCCGAGACCCGAGCCGTAGGCGCTGACGGCGTAGGAGGCCCACAGCCACCCGAACGGCCGGCCGAGCGATCGTCGCGACATCGGGTGATCGAAGCAGGGCCGGCGGCCGCGATCAAACAACCGGCCCGGCGGCGAGCCACAACCGTACGTTGTCTGGCATGGTTTGCCGCATGGATCTCGACGCCGTGCGCACGTTCGTCGCCGTCGCGGACGATGGCCAGTTCCAGGAGGCCGCGGCCGCCCTGTCGATCACCCAGCAGGCCGTCTCGAAGCGGATCGCCGCGCTGGAGAAGGACCTCGAGGTGCGGCTGTTCACGCGCACCGCCCGCGGGGCCCGGCTCACCATCGACGGCCAGGCCTTCCTGCCGCACGCCCGCGAGCTGCTGCGGGCGGAACGACGGGCCGACGCCTCGGTGCGACCCGGCCGGCGCGCCCTGCGGGTCGACGTGCACAGCCGCCGGACCGCCCCCGGCGTGCTGCTGCAGGACTTCTACCGGGCCCATCCCGGCGTCGACCTGGACGTCGTGACGCTGCTCGACGCCGACGTCGGCGCGGCCACCGAGGAGGTCGCGGCCGGGACGATCGACGCCACCTTCCACGCCGTCACCCAGCCGCTGCCGCCCGGGATCGAGGCCGTGCGGGTCATCGACGAACGGCACGAGCTGCTGGTCGGGCCCCGCCACCCGCTCGCCGGGGCCGCGTCGGTCACGCCGGCCCGGCTGGCCGGCCACCGGATCTGGATGCCCGGCATGGCGCCCGGCACCGAGTGGTCCGACTACTACGACCAGCTCGCCGCCGCGTTCGGGCTCACCATCGACCGGGTCGGCCCGGTCTTCGGCTACGAGGCCCTGCTCACCGAGATCGCCGACTCGGCCGAGCTGGCCACCCTGGTCGGCGAGAACTCGCGCTACCTGTGGCCGGACCGCTACGACCTGCGCCGCATCCCGGTGCGCGACCCGGCGCCGATCTACCCGATGTCGCTGATCTGGCGGGCCGGCAACCCGCACCCATCGCTGGCACGCCTCCGCGACTACCTGGTCGCTCGGCTCGTGCCCGCACCCCCGGCGCAGCAATGGCTGCCCGACTGGGGTAGCCGGTGGTGCCATTGAAGCTGCCGCCGCCGCGGACATCCCCAGAACGTCCCGCCCACCGTCAGCCGGTGGTCAATCGCCGCCGCCAGCCGGCCAGCAGCACGCCGCACGACTCGGGCGACGGGTGCGCAAACCGGAAGTAATCACGGACCACCCGGTTGGAGGTCGCCTCGCACCGATCGATGCCCGACACCAGGTCCTGCGGGACCACGTAGTGGAAACCGCGTTCCTCGGCCCCCAGCACCGCGTACAGCGCGCAGCACTGTAGTTCCACCCCGCCGATCACCAAGCCATCGATGTCCCAGTCCGCCAGGACGTCGAGGAATTGATGACTCTGCCAGATGTCGAATCGGTGCTTGACCACGACGCGCGCCGCCGGAACCGGTGGCACGAACAGCTCGGCTCCGGCCGACCCCGCCACGCACATCGTGCTGCCGGCCTCCCACCGTCTCTGCCGCTCGGTCAGCCGATCCACGTCGCAGCTGGTCCACCCGGCTGACCACGTCGGCTTCGTCCACGCCGTCCATCCTCGCGCACGCGCAACCACGCAACGTCCCGCCACCAGCGGGTGGGGAACCGGGCGGGGCGGGTGGGTCAGTCGCGGGTCGGGGCGACCGGTGCGCTCAGGCCGACGGTGAACAGCCGCGCGTCGACCTCGTTGAGTGCCAGCCGCAGGGCGCCGAACGCGACGCTGTCGGCGCCGAGCGTGGACGCCCGCACCTCGGGCACGCGCAGGACCAGTTTCTCCAGCTCGCGTCGCAGCGGGTCGAGCACCAGGTCGGCCGAGCGGGAGAAGCCGCCGCCGAAGATGACGACCTGCGGGTCGAGCGCGAGCACCAGGGCCGCGGTGCCGACGGCTATGTCCTTCACGAAGCGGTTGACCGCCGTCCGGGCGTCGCGGTTGCCGTCGCGGGCGGCGTTGAAGACCCAGGCCGCGGCGTCGTCGGGGCTCACCGTGGCGGGCACGCCGGGGCACTTCTCGAGGTGCGCGGGAGCGGCCAGCCACCGGACGGCCTTGAGCGCCCCGATCTCGCCGGCGGCGCCCCCGAAGCCGCGCCGCAGCACGCCGTCGATGATCAGGCCGGCGCCCATGCGCATGCCGGCCAGCAGGTAGACGATGTCGTTCGCGTCGCGGGCCGCGCCCTGCCAGCGCTCGGCCAGCGCGGCGAGCTTGCAGTCGTTCTCGACCACCACCGGGCACGGGAAGCGACCGCTCAGGTGCGCGGCGAGGTCGACCGTGCGCCAGCCGGGCAGCGGGGTGAACAGCGTGGTCCGGCCGCTGTCGTCGACCGGGCCGGTGACGCCGACGGTGACGGCCCAGATGTCCTGCGCCGACTTGCCACTTTCGGCCAGGCAGGCGGCGAGGATCTGGTCGAGGGCGGCGAGACGCGCGGACGGGTCGGCGTCGGCGGCGACCGACACCCGTACGGTGTGCTCGACGTTGCCGTCCAGGTCGGCCAGCAGGGCCAGTATCTTGTGCGCGCCCACGTCCACGCCGATGACGTGCCCGGCCGTGGCGCGGAAGCGGTAGCGCCGCGCCGGCCGGCCGACCGTGCTGCTGCCGCCGGGCTCGACGATCGTCGCCCAACCGCTCGCGACCAGGCCCTGGGCGATCACGTCGACCGCGGGCCGGGAGAGCCCGGTCAGGTTGGCGAGCTCGGTGACCGTGGTCGGCGGCTGATCACGCAGCGCGCGCACGACGGTCAGGGAGTTGAGCTCACGAAGCCGCGTCAGGTCCGTTCCCGAGATGACCTGATCCGTCACCGGCCCACCCCTTGACGTGTCGTGGCGACTCCCGCCCAATATCGCTATGGAGTTTACAAAGTACCCGACGGTTGGCAAGCCCACGCTGGCGGTGGTGGGTGCGGGCATCCGCGGCCGGCAGTACTCCCGCCTCGCCGAGGAGAGCGGGCGGGGCCGGGTGGTCGCGGTGGCGGAGCCGGATCCGGCCCGGCGAGCGGCCTTCGCCGAGGCGTACGCGCTGCCGTCGTCCGCCGTTTTCGCCGGTTGGCGGGAGCTGGTCGCCGCCGGGCGGGTCGCCGACGCCGCCGTCATCACGACCCAGGACCGGCTCCATCTCGACCCGGCCGTGGCGCTCGCCGGTCAGGGCTACCACCTGCTGCTGGAGAAGCCGATGGCGCCGACCGAGCAGGAGGCCGCGCGCATCCGGGCCGCGGTCGACGAGGCCGGCGTCATCGGCGCGGTGTGCCACGTGCTGCGGTACACCGGCTACACCCGCCTGCTGAAGGACCTGCTCGACTCGGGCCGGATCGGCGAGCTGGTCAGCGTGCAGCATCTGGAACCGGTGGGCTGGTGGCATCAAGCGCATTCGTTCGTACGGGGTAACTGGCGCAACGAGGCCGAGTCCGGTCCGATGCTGCTGACCAAGTCCTGCCACGACCTCGACTGGCTCGCCTACCTCGTGGGGGACGCCCCGAGCGCGGTGGCGTCGTTCGGCGGGCTCGCCCACTTCCGCCCGGAGAAGCGCCCGGCCGGCGCCGCGGACCGCTGTGTGAGCTGCGCGGTCGAGCCGGACTGCCCGTACTCGGCGGTGCGGCTCTATCTCGGCTGCCTCGGCGACGAGCGGCGGACGGTGTGGCCGCTGGGCGCGGTGACCGGCGACGCGACCCGCGAGGGCGTTCTCGAGGCGTTGCGGGAGGGCCCGTACGGCCGATGCGTCTACGACTGCGACAACGACGTGGTCGACCACCAGGTCGTCGCCATGCAGTATCCGAACGGGATGACCGCGACGTTCACGATGACCGCGTTCTCGGCGATGGGCCGCCGCCAGACCCGCCTGTTCGGCAGCCACGGCAGCATCGAGGGCGACGGCCAGGTGCTGCGGGTGACCGATTTCCGCACCGGCGAGACCGAGACGCTCGACTCGGCCGGACCGGGCGACGGGCACGCCGGCACCGGCCACGACGGCGGCGACGGCGGCCTCGTGGAGGCGTTCCTCGCCGCCGTCGGGGCGGGCGATCCGGGTCTGCTCAGCTCCGACATGGCGACCAGCCTGGCGTCGCACCGGGTGGTCTGGGCGGCCGAGCGGGCCCGGAAAACGGGAACGGTGGTCAACCTCAGCTACTGACCGAGAAGCCGTCGACGGCGAGGACGTCGACGCACGGATCAAACCTCCACGCGAGGAGAGCGGGCGTCCTCGTCGGCATTCGATTACGCGGAGGTGTTGACAAAGTTTCCATGAGCTTCATCATTATTAGCGCCCGCCTCGAGCCCGCCGCAAGACGCAAACCTCGAAGATCTTCGATTGACGAAAAGAGGTCGGATCGTGACGCTCAACCCCGTCGCGGTGACCGTCCCGCCGGATGAGCCGCCCGCCGCCGTGGCCGCCACCGGCTCCCGCCGGCCACGCGACGACCGCCGGGTCGCCTGGCTGTTCCTGCTGCCGGTGCTGATCGGCTTCGCGGTGTTCTACCTGTACCCGACGATCCGTGGCGCCTGGTACTCGCTCACCGACTACAGCCTCCTCAGCGCCCCGAAGTTCGTCGGCGCCGACAACTACGCGCACCTCGCGACCGACCGCCAGTTCTGGGACTCGATGCGGGTGACGGCCTACTACGTCGTGCTGAACATCGGCTCACAGACGCTGCTCGCGCTGGGCCTGGCCGCGCTGATGCACCGGCTCACCCGCTCGCTCGTGCTGCGGGCCACGCTGCTGCTGCCCTGGCTGGTGCCGAACGTGACCGTCGGCCTGCTCTGGATGTGGCTGCTGGACGCGAATCTCGGCTTCGTGAACCACCTGCTGACCGCCGTCGGGCTGAGCAACCAGGGCTTCCTGACGTCGCCGGGCTGGGCGCTGCCGTCGATCGCGGCGATCAACAGCTGGGCCTACACCGGGTACACCGCGCTGCTGCTCTACGCCGGGATGCTGCAGATTCCCCAGCACCTGTACGAGAGCGCCGCGCTGGACGGGGCGGGCGAGCTGAAGATGTTCCGCAAGATCACACTGCCGCTGCTCCGGCCCGTACTGGCGCTGGTGCTCGTCGTGTCCTTGATCGGGTCTTTTCAGATCTTCGACACCGTCGCCGTCACCACCCAGGGCGATCCGGCGGGCGCCACCCGGGTCATCTACTACTACATCTACCAGCAGGCATTCACGTACTTCCACATGGGCTACGCCTCGTCCGTGGCCATGGTCCTGGTGGTCATCCTCGGCCTGCTGACCGCCGTGCAGATGCGGTTGCTGCGCGCCTCCCGATCCGATCTGACCTGAGGGGCAGCGATGCGACTCAACCCCGGCCGCATGGTCGCGTGGACCGTGCTGGCCGTCTTCCTGGTCGTCACGATCCTGCCGTTCTACTGGATGATCCGCACGGCCATCACGCCGGCCGGCGACATCTTCACCGACAGCACCAACCTGCTTCCCGCTCACCCCACGATGATCAATTTCTGGCGGATCCTGGGCCTGGTCGACGCGCAGACCGCGCGGGACGCCGGCGGCTCCGGCGCTCAGATCAACTTCCTGCGGTACACCCTCAACTCCGCCATCTACTCGCTGGTCATCGCCGGCGTGCAGACCTTCTGCTGCGCCATGGCCGGGTACGCGTTCGCGCGGCTCCGCTTCCCCGGCCGGGACGTCGTCTTCGCCGTCATGATCGCCGCGCTCATGGTTCCGCCGATCTTCACGCTGCTGCCGAACTTCACGCTCGTGAAGAACCTCGGCCTCATTGACACGTTCGCCGGCATGGTCGCCCCGGCGCTGCTGATGACCCCGTTCGCCGTCTTCTTCCTCCGCCAGTTCTTCCTCTCGGTGCCGCGTGAGGTCGAGGAGGCGGCGGTCATCGACGGCGCCGGCCGCTGGGGCATCTTCTGGCGGGTCGTCATACCGATGAGCCGCGGCCCGCTCATCACGATCGCGCTCACCACCTCGGTGTGGGCGTGGAAGGACTACCTGTGGCCGCTGCTCGTCGGCCGCGGGGAGCAGACCCGCGTGCTGACCGTCGCGCTCGGGGTGTTCCTCCAGCAGTCCCCGAACACCCAGCCGGACTGGACCGGGCTGATGGCCGCCTCCGCGCTGTCCGTCCTGCCGGTCCTCGCGCTGCTCGTCTTCCTGGGCAAGCGCCTCGTGCAGTCACTCAATTTCACCGGCATCAAGTAACTTCCCCGAAAGGAAACTCCCCGTGCTCCGTCGATCCCTGGCGGCGGCGCTGACCGCCGCTGCCCTCGCCACGTCCCTGGCCGCCTGCTCGGACGGATCCACCTCCGACGACTCCGGCCCCGTCACCCTCAACTACTGGCTCTGGGACGACAAGCAGTTGCCCGCGTACCAGGCCTGCGCCGACGCCTTCACCAAGGCCAACCCGGCCATCACCGTCAAGTTCACCCAGACCGCCTGGGACCAGTACTGGCAGAACCTCACCACCCAGCTGGCCAGCGGCAGCGCCCCGGACGTCTGGACCGACCACGCGTCCTACTATCCGCAATTCGTCTCGAGCAACCAGATCCTCGACATCCAGCCGTACGTGGACAAGGACAAGGTCGACCTGACCCAGTTCCAGGCGGGCCTCGCCGACCTGTTCGTCAAGGACGGCAAGCGATACGGGCTGCCGAAGGACTGGGACACGATGGCGCTGGTCTACAACACCAAGCTGGTCAAGGACACCAGCGGCCTGGACGGGCTGACCTGGAACCCCGCCGACGGTGGCACGTTCGAGAAGGCCATCGCGGCGGCGACCGTCGACGCCGCGGGGCACAATGGACTCGACCCCGCCTTCGACAAGGCCCACGTCAAGGTCTACGGCTTCCTGCCCGAGTGGGCGGACGGCGCGCAGGGCCAGAACGGCTGGGGTGACCTGGCCGTGTCCAACGGGTTCAACTACCTCGACAAGAACCCGTGGGGCACGCACTACAACTACGACGACCCGAAGCTGACCGAGACGATCGCCTGGTTCAAGCACCTCATCGACGCCGGCTACGCGCCCAAGTTCGACAAGCAGTCGACGCTCAGCCGGGACGCCGTCATGGAGTCCGGCACCGGCGCCTTCACCGTGGCCGGCTCGTGGACGATCGGCACCTACCTCGGCGACGCGGCCAAGCAGAAGTACGCGTTCGCGCCGCTGCCCACCGGCCCGGCCGGCCGCAAGACCGCCATCAACGGCCTGTCCGACGCCATCTACGCCGGCACCAAGCACCCCGACCAGGCGTGGGCCTGGGTGAAGTTCCTCGGCTCGCCCGGCTGCCAGAACCTGGTCGGCGACAAGGCCGTCGTCTTCCCCGCCATCAAGTCCGGCACCGACAAGGCCCTCGCCGCGCACAAGGCGGCCGGCCGCGACGTGCACGTGTTCACCGACGAGGCGACCGCCTCGGGCGGCACGTTCTTCCTGCCGATCACCGACCACGGCAACGAGGTGAGCCAGATCGTGCAGGACTCGATCCAGTCGATCGTGCTCGGGCAGGCGCCGCCGGCCGACGCCCTCAAGAAGGCCAACGACCAGGTCAACGGCCTGCTCCAGTAACTGCTCGGCACAACCGCACAAGGAGAATCATGGCTGAGCTCGTGCAGCTCGACGGACGTCCCTTCGCCTTCCAGCACTCCGGCGGCGGGACAGCGCGGCCCGCACCCGGCGGCGTCCTGCTCCCTCCGGGCCGCGTCGCGATCCTGCACGGGCTCGGCGATGCCTCGTTCTATCGCCACGGCCAGAACTCGTGGAGCCCGTGCGGGTGGCGGCGGCTGAGCGAGCCGCCGCTGCGCATCCCGAACCCGGAACGGATGGTCACCGCCGACGACCCGCGGTTCGACGACCCGGCCCGGCACCACGGCTCGGCGGTGGCGGCCCTGCGCGGCGAGGACGGGCGCACGCTGCTGCTCGGCGCGCTCGGCCGGGACACGCCACGGCTCACGGCCGACCGGGACACCCTGGCCGGCTGGTACTTCTCGGGGGGCGGGGACTGGTTCCTCGCGTACGGGGAGGAGGACGTTGTCTTTCGCTCGTACACCGACCTGCTGGCCGAGCGCTTCGGTGGCGTGCGGCGGCGGGCCGGGAACGTGTGGTGCAGCTGGTACGCCTACTACGAGAACATCACCGAGACCCAGCTCGCCAAGGACGTCGGCGACCTGGCCGGGCTGCCGTTCGACGTCGTGCAGATCGACGACGGCTGGGAGGAGACGGTCGGCGACTGGCGGCCGAACGCGAAGTTCCCCAGCGGGATGGACGCGCTGGCCGGCCGGATCGCCGACGCCGGTTTCACCCCCGGCCTGTGGCTCGCGCCGTTCATCGCACTGCCGCACTCCGAACTGGCCCGGGAGCGCCCGGACCTGCTGCGGCCCGAGGTGGCCGGCTACAACTGGGGCGGGCCCTATCACGCGCTCGACCTCGCGCTGCCCGAGGCCCGCGAGCACGTCGCCGCGCTGATCCGCACGGTCGTGCACGAGTGGGGCTTCCGCTATCTCAAGCTGGACTTCATCAACGCCGCCGCCCTGGGCGGCGAGGAGGTCTACCGCTCGGCGCTCGAACTGGTGCGCGAGGCCGCCGGCGACGACGTCTACCTGCTCGGCTCGGGCGCGATCCTGCTGCCCTCGCTGGGGCTGCTCGACGGCCTACGCAGCGGTCCCGACGTGGCGCCGATGTGGGACAACTACGCCTCGGCCGACCCGTCCGACGCCACCGCCCGCAACGCCGTCGTCAACAGCGTCCACCGGCTGTGGTGGTCGCCGCTGGTCGAGGTCGACCCGGACGTCGTCTACTTCCGCGGCAAGCTCAACCTGCTGACCCCGCAGCAGCTCGGCTGGCTGCGCGACCTGGCCGACATCTGCGGCTTCCGGGCCGTCTCCGACCCGCCCAGCTGGCTCACCGCGGCCGAGCTCGAACAGCTCCGGGAGTACCTTTCGGCGCGACCGGAGATTCGGCGGCTGTCCCGCTACCGGTTCACGGTCGGCGGCCGCGAGGTCGACTTCGGACCGGCGGTGTCCGGCGACAGCGGCGGCCAGCTCTATCCGATCTCGTGACGCTCTTGCCGGCGCTGCGCCACCGCCGCATCGTGGCGCTGCTGGAGCGCCGGGAGTACGCCACGGTGGCCGAGGTCCGCGCGGTGACCGGCACGTCGGCCGCCACGGCCCGCCGCGACCTGGCCCGGCTGGCCGCGGCCGGCCACCTGACCCGCGTCCACGGCGGCGCCATGCGGTTGAGGTTGCCCCACCCTGTTCGGGTGATGTCGCCGCCACTACCGGCCCGGACGGGCATCATGACCTGGTGACGGACACCTGGAACGCGATCCGCGCCGAACGGGCCGCGCTGGCCGACGCCCTGGCCGCACTTCCGCCGGACGCCTGGGATCATCCCTCGCTGTGCGCCGGCTGGTCGGTGCGCGACGTGGTGGCCCACCTCGTCGCCACCGCCCGGATGACCCCGCCGGCCTTCTTCGGCCGGATGATCGCCAGCGGCTTCAACTTCCAGGCGATGACCACGGCCAACATCCGGCGGGTGGCGGACGGCCGCGGCAACACCGATCTGGTGGCCGACTACCGCACGCTGGTCGACGCCCGCACCGGCCCGCCCGGCCCGGCCACGTCCTGGCTGGGCGAGACGATCGTGCACGGCGAGGACGTGTTCCGCGCCCTGGGCGGATACCGCGACCACCCGGCCGAGCACCTGGTCGCGGTGGCCGACTTCTACGCCGGCAGCAACATGCTGATCGGCGCCAAGACCCGCGTCGCCGGCGTCCACCTCCGGGCCACCGACGCCGACTGGTCGCACGGCGACGGCCCCGAGGCGGCGGGCCCGCTGGTCGCCCTCGTGCTGGCGATGACCGGCCGCGTCCAGCCGCTGGACGACCTCACCGGCGAGGCGGTGGCGGTCCTCCGCGGCCGGACGTGACCGGCCGGCCGCCGACTCAGCGACGGATGGCCTCGGGCAGCACGCCGGGGGCGATCGGGCAGGTGATGATGCAGCCACCGCCACCACCGCCACCACCACCGCCGCCGCCGCCTCCGCCTCCGCCGTTGAGGATGGCGGCGCACTGGTCGGTGGTCACCGAGGACTGGGCGGAGATGTGGATGAGGCCGACGGGCGGGTAGTAGCCCGCCGGGAAGTAGACCCACGCCTCGGCCGATGAGAGCCACGGGCCGGCGGCGCACGGGCCCTGCGGGTAGGTGTCGACCTCGCTGGTGTCCCAGTGGGCCAGGTAGGGCTGGGACTCGACGATGCCGCCCCAGTAGAGGGTGTGGGTCTGGGCGATCTCGGCGACCCGGTTGGTGCAGTGGGTGACGCCGGTGGCCACGACGATGGGGTAGCCGGCGCCGTCCGGGGCGGCGTAGGGCGCGCCGGTCGAGATGCGGCAGGTGATGGTGCGCGGGAGGTCCTCGCCGGCGGTGGCGGCGAAGCCGCTGTCGGCGACGGCCGTGATGGTCGTCGTGTCGGCCGCCTGCGCCGGATCGGCCAGGGCGACCGCGAACAGGGTGGTGGCCGCGCCGAGGGCGACGGCCAGGAGTCGTGCGGCTGTTCTCGACATATCGACAGGGTTGCGCCCGGCTCTGACGCGGCCCTGAAGCGAGCCTGAAAACGGTGGATGGCCCCGGCCTGCGCCGGGGCCATCGTTCACCGGGTCAGTCCGACTCGGCCGCCGGGACGAGCGCGCCCGGCACCTGCGCCGGGGCGACGATCGCCGACTCGCCCGGATAGGGCTTCTTCCAGTCGTGCGACTGGTACCAGGAGAAGTGGTTCATCTGGGCCGGGTTCGCGAAGTCGGCCTTCGCGGTCGGGCCGGTCAGCCGCTGCTGCACCCGCCACGCGTCCCACTGCGCCGCGATCTGCTTCTTGTCCGCCGGCACGACGCCGGTGGGTGCGGCGGCGGCCGTCGGGTCCTGCGCGGCCGGGACGTCGGCCCCGCAGGCCGGCAGGGTGGTGAGGCCGGCGGTCAGCGAGGTCCGGTTGGCCAGCGCCGTGAACGGCGTGTAGTTCGGCTTCGCGGTGAACGCCGCCGTCATCGGGGTGGCCGCGCTGTCCTTCTGGTTCATCGGGTGCACGCCGAGGATCTGCTCGATCGTACGGACCATGGTGATCTGCGAGTAGTAGTGGTTGTCCACGACACCGCGCTTGGCGTACGGGCTGATGATCTGGATCGGCGCCCGGTGGCCGTCGATGTGGTCGAGGCCCGCCTGGGAGTCGTCCTCGACCACGAAGATCGCGGAGTCCTTCCAGTACTTGCTGTGCGAGATGGTGTCGACCAGCTTGCCGACCGCGAGGTCGTTGTCGGCGACCTGAGCGGCGCCGTTCGGCGGGCCGCCGGTGTGGTCGCTGGAGAACCAGAACATGTTCAGGTTCGCGGGGCCGTTCTTGAGGAAGTCCTTCTTCCAGATCTCGTACCGGTAGAGGTCCGGCACGTCGGTGTCGAACTTCGGGAAGCCGGGCACCGAGACCGCGTTCAGCGACGGGATCGGCGAGGAGGAGACCAGCGGGTACGCCGTTTCCGCCCCGGTCGTCATGTTCTTGCTGTCGCAGTAGAGGTTCTGCCAGGTCGCGCCCGCCGGCTTGGTGAGGAACTGGTGGAACTCGCCGAAGTCGCGGACGGTCTTGCCGGCCGCCTGGGCGCCGGTCCAGATGAAGCCGGACTTCTGGTGGCCGAGCGCGTCGTCCTCGGTGTCGTAGCTGCGCAGGTACTCACCGGCCGAGGACTCGGTGTACTCGGGGTCGTCGGCCTGCATCAGCCAGTTGTGCCCCTCGGCCGAGTTGGTGCCGATGTCGTACGTGTTGTCGTAGAGCCCGAACTGCTGCACCAGCGCGTGGTTGTTGGGCGTCACGTTCTCGCCGTACTCGGCCAGGGCCGGGTCGCCGTTGCCGCTCGCGATGTCGCCGAACATCTGGTCGTAGGTGCGGTTCTCCTTGACGACCAGGAAGACGTGCTTGATCGTCGACGGGTCGCCGAGCCGTGCCGGGACCGGGGTCGCCTTGGTGTGGCGCGATCCGTAGGTGACCGAGCCGGGCGTCCAGCCGTTCTGCGCGAACACCTTGCCGGTCGACTCCCGGATGACCCGGTCGCTCGGCAGCGTGAACTTCACGACGCTGGAAGTGGTGTCGTGGGTGCCGTGCCCGGCGGCCGTGGTCGGCCGGCGGGCGTCGATGCCCCGCGTGTTGGAGACCAGGATGTCCTTGCCGACCGTGGCGAGCTCGGCCGGGAAGTAGTCGGCCGG
This sequence comes from Actinoplanes sp. NPDC051537, assembly GCF_055586105.1. NCBI lineage: Bacteria > Bacillati > Actinomycetota > Actinomycetes > Micromonosporales > Micromonosporaceae > Actinoplanes > Actinoplanes sp. NPDC051537. Next base: position 142,711 of record NZ_JBVJIU010000013.1, on the reverse strand, counting down.
CAGCAGGCCGATGTAGCTGACCGGGAACTGCGGGCTGAAGTAGCGGTAGACCGCGATCGCGTTGGCCCGGCCGAGCGACACCAGCAGGTGCCCGTCGCCGGTGAGCGTCACCGCGTCCGGCTCGTAGCCGACCGACGCCTCGGGCCAGGGCCGGGTGGCGATCGTCTGGACGACCTTGTTGCGGTTGGTGTCGATGACCGACACGTCGTTGGTGGCCGTGTTCGTGACGAAGACGGCGCCGCGCGCCGCGTACACGGCGGTCGGGTGCAGGCCCACCTTGATGCTCTGCACGGCCGCCGACGGGTTCGCCACGTCGATGACGCTGACCGTGCCGGTGGTCGTCGACGCGGTCACCGGGTCGGCCGGCACCGGGGTGTTGTACGAGTTGATGGTCGTGTCGCCGGCCTGCGCGGTGCGGCCGCCCTCGTTGCTGACGTAGAGCCGGTGGCCGACCATCGCGATGTCCCGCGGCGCGTTGCCGACGGCCCAGGTCCGGGTGATGGCGCCGGTGGCCGCGTCGATGGCGACGACCTTGTTCTGGCCGTTCACCGCCGAGTAGACGGTCGCGCCGTCGGCCGAGAAGACGGCCTGGGCCACGAGCGCCCGCTTGGCGCCGTCGGCCGCGATCGGCACGAACACCGGGTCGGCGAGGCTGCCGTCGGCGTTGACGGTGAACCTGCGGTAGCCGTCGGCCTGGCCGAGCCACAGCTGCGAGCCGTCGGGGGAGTAGGCGGGACCCTCCTGGCCGACATCGTTGCCGCTGATCTTCAGGTCGGCCTTGGCGTTGTTGCCGACCAGCTGCTGGACCTTCCACGACTTGAGGTCCACGATGGCCAGCGCCATCCCGCCGTCGGCCACGGCGGCCGCGAGGTGGGTGCCGTCGGGGCTGACCGACGACGACATGATCTTGCCGTTGTTGATGACGAGGCGGGTGCCGATGGGGTCGATGTACTGGTCGGCGGAGACGACCTGGCCCCGGTGGGTGACCTGGCCGACCTGATCGGTGCCGAACTGATGCGTCTGTGCGGACGCGATGCCCCCGCCGGCGACGACCACGAGAACGGTCGTGCCCACGGTGAGCAGAGATGTCCGGCGCCCGACGCGAGCGCGTCGACGGCGTGTTACCTGCATGGAGAGCTGTCCCTTCGGCTCAGTGGTGCAGCAGATCGACATTGCCGTCGAACTGCCAGAGCGGGTTCGGTGCGTCCCCGGACGGGGTGTGCACCAGGAAATAGCCGTTGACTTCTTTCGGCCCGTCGCCGTCGGCCATGTAGCGGCCGTCGGGGGTGAGGTCGAGCTGGTAGATGGCCTGTCCGGCGGCGTCCACCCCGGGCAGGCGCCAGGAGACGACGCAGCGCCAGTCGTTGCCGGCGCCCTCGGGGTCGAGCTTGCCGCCGCCTTTGGTGCACTCGGCCGTGGCCTGGAGCTGCTCCTCGGTGACGTCGGGGCGGTTCAGTTCCCCGGTCTGGATGCGGTAGAGGTGGGCGAACGCGGTGGCGACCGAGCGCTGCACCTTGTCCTGCTCGATGCCCGATCCGGTCGCGCCGGTGGTGACGGCGATCGCCCCGGCCGAGACGGCGAGCAGGACGACCAGCGGCAGCACGCCGTAGCGGAGGGCGCGGCGGCCGGATCCGTCGTACGCGAGGTCGGTGAAGTCGCGCCGCACGAACAGCAGATAGGCCAGGCCGGTCGCGACCACCGCCCAGAGCAGGCTCACGCCGACGCCGATCAGCAGCGGTCCGGTCTGGGCCGGTCCGGTGAACAGCCCGGTCCAGGAGAGGAACGCGTAGCCGGGCAGGGCCAGGCGCACGGCGACCGGCAGCGGCAGCATCTGGGCCAGCTGGAGGGCGAGCGCGACCAGCGCGGGCAGCAGCAGGCCCATCGGCGAGCGGCCGAGCATCACGGAGCCGAGCAGGCCGATCGCGGCCAGGGCCAGGGTCGGCGCCAGCGCGCAGACCCAGGCGAGCACCACCCGCGCCGCCGCGTCGCCGGCGCTCAGCAGATGTCCGTCCAGGCCGGTCAGCGGCCGGTCGCCGACCGCCAGGAGGCCGCCGATCGCGCTCGAGACGAGCAGCCCGGCCACCAGCAGCAGGATGACGGTGAGGCTGGCCAGCGCCTTGGAGACGAAGATGCGCCGGGGTGAGCGGACCGCCACCAGCAGATGCCGCCAGGTGCCGAGCCGGTCCTCGGCGGCGAAGATGTCGCCGGCCACCAGCGAGGTCAGCAGTGGCAGCGCGTAGAGGCCGGCGAAGCCGAGCATCACCAGCGGCGCGGCCCAGCCGGTGGCGTGCATCCAGCGGCCGAACAGGGTGTCGACCGGCAGCGTGCTCTGCAGGCTCACGGCGGCGACGAACAGGCCGGGCCCGAGCCAGCAGGCCAGGATCAGCAGCCGGATCCGCCATTGCGCGAACAGCTTCACCAGCTCGAAGCGGTAGCCGCGGGGCACCGACACGGGCCGGGCGGCGACGGCCGGGCGTTCGAGGGTCGTGGTCATGACGAGGTCTCCGTGAGGGCCAGGAACGCCGCCTCCAGCGGCGACACCACGGGCGTGAGCTCGCGTACGGCGATCCCGTCGCGAATCAGGCCGGCGACCAGCTCGTCGAGGGCCGGAACCAGCGCCTGTACGACCAGCGGGTCTCCGTCGGCGACCGTCACCCCGGCGATCCGCAGGGCCAGCGCCCGGGCGGCGGCCGGGTCGGAGGTGACCAGGCGGTAGTCGAGGGCGCGGTTCTCGGCGGCCAGCTTGGCCGGCGGCCCGGAGAAGGCGACCCGCCCGGTGGCGAGGATGGTGACCTCGGAGCAGAGCGCCTCGACGTCGTCCATCCGGTGGCTGGAGAGCACCACGGTCGCGCCCCCGGCCGCGAGCCCGGTGAGCACCCGGTGCACGTGCCGCTTGCCGGTCGGGTCGAGGCCGTTCGACGGCTCGTCCAGCACCAGCAGGCGGGGCCGGGTGAGCAGGGCGGCGGCGAGGCCGAGCCGCTGCCGCATGCCGAGCGAGAAGCCGTGCACCCGGTCGTCGGCGACGTCGGTGAGCCCGACCTCGCCGAGCACGTCGCCGATGTCGGCGGTGCGCCCGTCGCGGCCGCGCAGGCCGGCCAGCGCCGCGAGGTTCTGCCGGGCGGTGAGCGACGGGTAGAGGCCGGGACCGTCGACGAAGCCGGCGACGCCGTCCGGGGCGTCCAGCGCCCGGCGGACCGGCGTGCCGAGGATCTCGAGGCTGCCGCCGTCGGCGACGGCCAGGCCCAGCATCAGGCCGAGCAGCGTGGTCTTCCCGGCGCCGTTGGGGCCGACCAGGCCGTGGATCTGGCCCTGGGCGACGTCCAGGTCGACGCCGTCGAGCGCCACGACCTCGCCGAAACTCTTCGTGACCCCGCGCGCCCGGATAGCCCGGACAGTCTCCATGCGCCGCCCCTCCTACGAACCGTAGGAATAGATGTACATCGCAGGAAGCGGCGGGCGGTTGAACGCAGAAGGAACAAGAACGGAAAAGGGCATCCGTCCCCGTCTATTTTAGACGGCGATCGAATCAGCGCTGGATCGTGGTGAGGTCGTCCATCCCGGCGATGGTCAGGACCGGGCTCAGCAGCGGCGTCGCGAGCAGCCGCAGGTTTTCGACGTGCGGGAACAGCGCGGCCAGCCCGGCGCTGTCGATGTACTCCACCTGGGTGAGGTCGACCACGAACGGGCCCTCGCTCGCCCGGCCGGCCTCGTTCAGGGCGTCGCCGAAGGTCTCGGCGTTGCTCATGTCGATCTCGCCCACGGCGACCAGGACGATGGTGCCGTCCTTGCGGCGATCGGTGGCGAGAGTCAGCGCAGTGCTCATCCCGGAATCCTCGTGTGCAGGTCGACGATGGTGCCGGCGGCGCCGGTCGTGATGGTCACCTCGGTCATCAGCGCCCGCATCAGCATGAGGCCGCGGCCCCGGTGCGGGTTGGCCTCCGGCTGCGGGGTCTTCCAGCCGCCGCTGTCCGAGACGGTCAGGCGCAGGCTGCCGGCGGTGGCCGCGGCGACCAGGCGGATCCGGCCGCGGGTGACGTTGCGGTGCCCGTGCTCGATCGCGTTGGCGCACGCCTCGCCGGCCGCGACCAGAACGTTCTGGGTCGTGGTGGTGTCGATGCCGCAGCGGGCCAGCCAGCCGCGCAGCGACGAGCGCACGGTGGCGAGCCGGCTCGGCTCGGCGTCGAAGTCCAGCTCGAGCGGGCCGGGCTGGCGGTACAGCAGCAGGGCCACGTCGTCGTCGAAGCCGCCGTCCGGCGCCATGCCGGCCATCACGTCGGTGGCCAGGTCCTCGAGCGTGGCGGACCGTCCCTGCTGGACGGCGGCGGCGACCCGGTCGATGCCGGCGGTCAGCGGCTGCCGGCGGCGCTCGACCAGCCCGTCGGTGTAGAGCAGCAGGGTCGCCCGGGGCGGCACGGTGTAGCGGGCGTCGGGCCGGTCGGTGACCGAGCGGACCCCGAGCGGCCGGGACCGGCCCTGGTCGAGCAGGTCGATGGTGCCGTCGGCGCGGCTGACCACGGCCGGCGGATGCCCGGCGCTGGAGTACGCGAGGTCGCCCGTCGCCGGGTCGAGCACGCCACAGAAGACGGTCGCGCACATCGCGCCGGGCAGCTGCGCGGCGAACCGGTCGAGCGCGGCCAGGGTCCGCGCCGGCTCGGGGTTCTGCAGCAGCAGGGCCCGGCACGCGCTGCGCAGCTGGCCCATGACGGTGGCGGCCTGGAGCCCGTGCCCGACGCAGTCGCCGACCACGATGCCGATCCGCCCGTCGGCGAGCGCGACGGTGTCGTACCAGTCGCCGCCGACCTTCAGCGGGCGGGTCGCGGGCGCGTACCGGACCGCGAAGCCGATCGGCAGCTGGGCCGGGCCGAGGATGGCCCGCTGGAGCGCGAGCGCGGTCTCCCGCTGCTGGTCGATCTGGTGAATCCGGTGCAGGCCCTGCGCCAGGTGGCCGGCCAGCAGCGCGAGCAGGGTGCGGTCCTGCTCGGTGAACGGACGGTTCTCGGCCAGCTCGACGCGCAGCGCCATCGTCCCGTCCGGATGCTCGAGCGCCACCCCGGCCCCGCCGGTCTGCTCGGCCACCGGGGCGAGCAGCGGCGCGTCCCGCAGCCAGTCCAGCGCCCGGCGGCGCGGCTCGTCGAGGTCGTTCCAGGACTGCTCGGGCTCGGTGGTGAGCAGGGCGGGCACGTCCGAGCCGCCGAACACCGCCGCGTACACCTTCGTCGCCTGCCACAGCCCGGCCAGCTCGGCCAGCACGCTGCGCATCGCGCCGGTGAGGCTCTCGGCCTGGGCGAGGCGCACGCTCAGCGCGGCGAGGGCGCTGTCGCGCTGGACGGCGTAGTGCTCGGCGGTGACGTCGCGGAACGTGCCGACGATGACGTTGCGGCCGGTGTCCGGGTCGGCGACCTGGTTGAAGGACGCCGCCGCCCACAACACGTGCCCGTCGCGGTGCAGAAGCGGGACCGTGTACGAGCCCCGCTGCTGGGTCCGGAGCAGGTCGAAGGCGGCGACGACCTGCCGGTAGCCGTCGGGGTCGGCCCGCTGGTCCGGCCACCAGGGGTGGACCGGCGCGTACGGCAATCCCTCCGGCCCGTAGCCGAGGATGTCGGTGAAGGTCGAGTTGATCTCGATGACCGAGCCGTCCTCGTCGCAGACGAAGAACGCCTCCTGGAGCGAGTCGATCAGCGCCGTGCGCCACCGCGCGTGGTGGTAGCGCAGGCGGGACAGCTCCACGTTGGCCTGCACCCGGGCCAGCAGCTCGGCCGAGGAGAACGGCTTGACCAGATAGTCGTCGGCGCCCGCCTCGAGGCCCTCGATCGAGGCCTCCTGCCCCGCCCGCGCCGACAGCAGCAGCACCGGGGTGCCGGCCGTCCGCGGGTCGGCGCGCACCGCCGCGACCAGCTGAAGGCCGTCCAGCACCGGCATCATCACGTCGCTGACGATGAGGTCGGGCTTGCGGATGCGGGCGGCGTCGAGCGCGGCCTGGCCGTCGGCCACCGCCTGCACGTCGTGGCCGGCCGAGCGCAGCAGCCGGGTCAGGTAGTCGCGCATGTCGGCGTTGTCGTCGGCGACCAGCAGCCGGGCCGGTGTGCGGGCGGCGCGGCCGTTCACGGTCTCGGTCGGCGCCTCGTCGTCCTGCCCGGCCCAGCGCAGGGCCTCCTGCACGTAGGGGTCGGCGGTCGCCGACACGGCGCCGGCGCCGCCGGCCGACACCAGCGTCCCGGCCGGCAGGTGCCCGATCCCGAACGGCACCCGGATGACGAACGTGGTGCCCACGCCGGCCACGCTGTCCGCGGTGATCGTGCCGCCGTGCAGCTCGACCAGCTCCTTGACCAGGGCCAGGCCGATGCCGCTGCCCTCGTTCGAGCGGGACCGCGCGTTCTCGATGCGGTGGAACCGCTCGAAGAGGCGGGGCATCTCCGGCCCGGGAATGCCGATCCCGGTGTCGGTCACCGTCACGACGGCGTGCGCATCCCCGGCCCGTACGCCGATCCGGACACTCCCGGCGAAGGTGAACTTCAGCGCGTTGCTGAGCAGGTTGAGGACGATCTTCTCCCACATCCCGCGGTCGAGGTACACCGGCTCGTCCAGCGGCGGGCAGTCGACCTCGAAGGTCAGCCCGGCCCGCTCGACCGCCGAGCGGAACACGCTGGCCAGCTCCGCGGTGGCGGTGGACAGGTCGACCGGCTCGTAGCGGGCCTGCATGCGCCCGGCCTCGATGCGGGAGAAGTCGAGCAGCGTGTTGACCAGCTTGCCCAGCCGCAGCCCGTTGCGGTGGATGACGTCGAGCTCGGCGCGCACCCAGTCGTCGCCGATCGAGGCCCGGGTGCGCAGCTCCTCGACCGGGCCCATGATCAGGGTGAGCGGGGTGCGGAACTCGTGGCTGATGTTCGAGAAGAACGCGGTCTTCGCCCGGTCGAGCTCGGTCAGCTCCTCGGCCCGGCGCTGCTGGGCCTCGTAGCCACGGGCGCTGCCGATGCCGGCCGCGACGTGCCCGGCGGCCAGCTCGACGAAGCCGCGATAGCCCTCGTCCAGGGCCCGGTATCGGTTCAGCGCGGCCACCGTGAAGCCGTACGGGGAGTCGCCCTGGCGCAGCAGCGGCACCAGCAGCGCCTGGGTCGGCGGGTCGGGCCAGTCCCCGGCCGGCAGGTCGGCGATGCCGTCGAGCGGCACCAGCACCGACTCGCCGCCCCTCGGCGCCTGCGGCAGCCAGCGCGCCGGGTCGCCGGCCGGGTGCCCCGCCGCGATGCCGGTCGAGCCGGCGAGCCGCGCGCCGCCGCCGTCTCCGTCGAACAGGTAGGTCAGCGTGAACGGCAGGTCGCGCGGGTTGCGGGCGAGCTGAGCCCCGGCGAACGCCAGCACCTGCTGCTCGGTGCGGATCGCGCTGGGGTCGGAGCCGAGGTCGCGCAGCGTCGCCATCCGCCGCTCGCCGATCACCCGGTCGGTCTCCTCGCTGACCACGCACAGGAAGCCCACGACCGCGCCGTCGTCGTCGCGCAGCGGGCTGTAGGAGAACGTGTGGTACGTCTCCTCGGGGTAACCGGACCGCTCGAGGAACAGCAGCAGCGCCTCGTCCCAGGTCGCCTCGCCGGTGGCCAGCACCGACTCGATGCGGGGACCGATGTCGCCCCAGATCTCGGCCCACACCTGGCTCGCCGGCCGGCCCAGCGCCCACGGGTACTTGCGGCCCAGCGTGTCGCGCCGGTAGGCGGCGTTGCAGAAGAAGGTGAGCTGCGGGCCCCACGCCATCCACATCGAGAAGCGCGAGGACAACAGGATGCTGACCGCGGTGCGCAGGCTCTGCGGCCAGCCGCCCGGTGGGCCCAGCGGGGTCGCCTCCCACACCACGGTTTCCAGGTCGCTGCCGACATCACCACCCCCGGCGAACACCTGCCGCACGTCCTCGCTCATCGCCCGTGCTTTCCCCGATCATCGCCCGCCCATGCCTGCCCGGCACAGCATGCCAAACATCGACGGCAAACCGCTGGTGCCTACCACGTCCGGGGCATACCAAGCGCGAAAATCCGGCGATTTCTCCTTGAGTCGGCGCGCCCGCCGCCGATGCGGCACGGCATGAGTTCCGGTCTGCGCCACCTCGCCGTCGTCTCCGCCGTGCTCGCCGGGTCGCTCGGCGCCGCCGCGCCCGCGCTGGCCGCCGCCACGTCGCCGGCCGGCGCCACCGCCGGCACCGTCGCGCAGGTCATCGGGGCCGACGGCAGCATCGACTTCGTCCCGGTCCAGGGGCGGACGGTGGCCGACGAGGTGCGGATCGCCGACTCGCTGCCCGGGTCGATCGGGCACGCCTTCGAGCAGCCGGTCTCCGTCGAGGCGGCGACCAGCAACGACACGTACCGCGGCGCCGAGTGGGACATGGACACGCTGCACGTGGACGACGTGAAGCCGTACCTCTCGGCGCTGAGCGGGCAGATCGTGGCCGTCATCGACTCCGGCGTGAACGCCGGCATGGCCGACTGGAACCCGGGCCAGATCCGCTGCGACCTGGGCGCCGACTTCGCGAACGACGCCTACACCACCAGCTCGGGCGGCAACGGCTGCGTCGACCCGCACGAGCACGGCACGCACGTGGCCGGGACGATCGGCGCGGTGGGCGACAACGGCGTCGGGGTGGAGGGCGTCGCGTCGGGCGTGCAGATCATGCCGGTACGCGTCCTCGACGCCACCGGCAGCGGCAACAGCACCACGACGGCGCAGGGCATCGTCTGGGCCGTCGACCACGGCGCGACCGTGCTCAGCATGTCGCTCGGCGGGGGCTACTCGGCGTCGTACGACACGGCGATCCAGTACGCCACCGACCACGGCGTCACGGTGGTGGCGGCGGCCGGGAACAACGGCGCGCAGGACAACGCCAAGATGTGGCCGGGCGCCTCGCCGGGGTCGATCTGCGTGACCGCGACCGACCGGACGAACGCGATCGCCTCGTTCTCCAACCACAGCGGCACGGCCACGATCGCGGCGCCCGGGGTCTCGATCCTCAGCTTCGATGCCAAGACCGGGTCGTACGCCTCCATGTCCGGCACGTCGATGGCGACGCCACACGTGTCGGGGGCCGCCGCCCTGTACCGGGCCGCGCACCCGTCGGCGACGCCGGCCCAGGTGACGGCCGCGCTCAAGACGTCGGCAACCGACCTCGGCGCCGCCGGGTGGGATGCCTACTTCGGGGCGGGGCTGCTCAACCCGTACCGGCTGATCACCGGTGTTGATTTTGGCGCCACGCCCGCGCCCACGGTGACCCCGACCGCCCCTCCCAGCACTGCTCCGACCACCGCGCCCACCTCCGGGGCTCCGACCACCGCGCCCACCTCCGCGGCTCCGACCACCACGGCCCCGAAGCCCACTCCCACGCCGACCACGCCGGCGCTCTCCGCTCCCGCCGCGCCCTCCCGGCTGACCGCGACCTCCGCCGCCGGCGCGGTGAGGCTGAGCTGGACCAAGGTCACCGGAACGACCGCCCGGCCGCTCACCGGATACCGCGTCTACCGCGGCTCGACGCTGCTGGCGACGGTCTCCTCGACCACGGTCGGCTTCACCGACAAGGTCGCGGCCGGCGTCACGTACACCTACACCGTCCGTTCCATCGGACCGGCGGGGCTCTCGGCGCCGGTGACCGTGCGCGCCGCGGCGAAATACCCGGCCGGCACCATCAGCGCGTCGGCCGGCTCGAAGATCGCCGTCAAGGGCGCGAACCTCAAGCCCGGCACGAAGCTCACCGTCCAGGAGACCTACGGGAGCAAGACGGTGACGCTGGGCTCGGCCACGGTCGGCGCGAACGGGACCGCCGCACTTTCGGTCACGCCGGCCAAGACGAAGACCGGGACGCTGGTCGTCAGCGGGACCGACCGCAACAACGGCGCGGTGAAGTCGCGCATGACCGTCACGCGGAAGTGATTAAGGTTCACTCATGAATCTTGGTCTGGCGGGCAAACGGGTAGTGGTCACCGGCGCGGGCAAGGGCATCGGCCTGGCCATCGTGCGCGGCTTCGTGGACGAGGGCGCGACGGTGATCGCCGGCTCCCGTCGCATCACGCCCGAGCTGGCGAAGCTGGACGGGGTCACCGCGGTCGAGGTCGACCTGGCCGACCAGGCGGGGCCGGCCGCGCTCGTGGCCGCCGCCGGCGACCGGATCGACGTGCTGGTCAACAACGTCGGCATCGCGCCGCCGCGGCCGCAGGGCTTCCTCGAGGTCACCGACGACATGTGGGCCGCCACCTGGAACCTCAACGTGATGTCCGCGGTCCGCGCGGTCCGCGCGGCGCTGCCGATCATGCTCGCCGGCGGTGGCGGCGCGATCGTGAACACCGGCTCGGTCAACGCCCGGCTCGCCGACCCGCTGGTGATCGACTACTCGGCGGCCAAGGCGGCGCTCACCAACTTCGCCAAGTCGCTGTCGAAGGAGTTCGGCGGGCGCGGGATCCGGGTCAACACGGTCGCGCCCGGCCCGGTCGCCACCGACCTGTGGCTCGGCGGCAACGGGGTGGCCGCGACCGTGGGCGCCGCGCAGGGCATCGACCCGGCCGACGTCGAGGCGGGCGCCAAGGCGGCCATGGTCACCGGGCGCTTCACCCGGCCCGAGGAGGTCGCCGACCTGGTGTTGCTGCTGGCCAGTGAGCGTTCCGGCAACGTCACGGGGGCCGAGGTGACGATCGACGGCGGCATGATCACGACGGTCTGAGGCGCTCTGTCCACAGGGGTGCCCGCCGCGCGCCGATCCGGCGTAACCTCCCGGGAAACTTCCGCGGGGGAGGTGTGGCATGTTCGCACTGGTCTGGGGCGCCGTCCGCACCCGCCGTGCGCAGGTGCTCACGGTCCTGATCCTCACCGCGCTGGCCGCCGCCGTGGCCGCGGCCGGTCCGTGGTTCGCCGCGGCCGGCGGCGCCCGGGCGGCGGCCGCCGACGTCGCGGGCGCCCCGGCCGGCGACCGCACCCTCTCGATCCGCAAGATGGTCGACACCCGGGGCGACCCGCAGGGCGCGATCGACCAGTTCGCGGCCGACACGCGCGGGCTGCTCCCGCTGCCGGCCACCGACCCGATCAGCGGGCTGGTGCTGCCGCTGATCATCACGCGCGGCTCCGACACGCCCTCGATGGCGATCGCCTACCGCGACGGGCTCTGCGACCACCTGCGGCTGGCCGGCCGCTGCCCCGAGGCGGCGGGCGAGGCGGCGATCAGCGTCAACGCGGCACAGACCCTCGGCCTCGGCCCCGGCGGCCGGCTCGAGCTGCGCACGGCGCCCGACGCGAAGCCGCTGGTGCTGCGGGTCGTGGCGACCTACGCGCTGGACGATCCGGGCGGCGCCTATTGGAGCAACCCGCTGTTCCAGGCCGGGGGCGGTCTCGACCCGGCCTTCACCCCGGTCGGCACGTTCCGGTCCGCGGGGCTGACATCACCCACGATCACGTACGACGTGCAGGTCCCCGACCGGCTGGTTCGCGGCGACGACGGCTATGACCTGGGCGGCGTGCTGCGGGCCGCCCATCGGGACCTCAGCGCCGCCCAGCTGCTCCTGGTCAACTCGACCGGCCCGCTGCTGACCGCGATCGCCCGCGACCGGCAGGCGATCGACCGCGGCGTGTTCGTCGCGGTGCTGCAGGTGCTGGTTCTGGCCTGGTTCGCGATCGGGCTGGCCGGCCACTACACGGGCCGCGACCGGCGCGGCGACACGGCCCTGCTCAAGCTGCGTGGCAGCGGCCGGGGCGCGATGCTCCGGCTGGCCTGGGGGCAGCACCTGGTGCCGCTCACCCTCGGCGCGCTGGCCGGCGTGCCGCTCGGCTACCTGCTGGCCCAGCTCCTGGCCGGGCGGGTCGAGCGGGCGGCCGACCGGCACGACGCGCTCGTGCTCTCGGTCGCGGCGGCCGCCGCCGTGCTGGTCGGCGGCCTGGCCGTGCTCGCCCTGATCGAGGCGGCCGCGCTGCGCCGTCCCGTCGCCGAGCTGCTCCGCGAGATCACCGGCGGCCGCGGCGACTGGCGCGGCGGCCTGGCCGACCTGCTGCTGCTCACCGTGGCCGTCGCCGCGATCTACCAGGCCCGGGCCGGCGCGGCCGTCGGCGGGCTCGCGCTGGCCGCCCCCGCCCTGGTCGCCCTCGCCGTGGCTCTGCTGCTGGCCCGCCTGCTCGGCCGCCTGGCCGACCGCGGCGGTGGCGCCGCCGTCCGCACCGGCCGCCTGCGCCTGGGCCTGACCGCCGTGCAGGTGTCCCGCCAGCCCGGCAGCGACCGCGTCTTCGCCCTGATCGTGGTCGCGGTGGCCGTCTTCACGACCGCCGTCGGCGGCTACGCCGGCGAGCGCACGGCCCGGCTCCAGCGCGCCGCCGCCGAGCTGGGCGCGTCCCGCGTCCTGACCGTCCAGGCCCCCAACCGCACGGCCCTGCTGGGCGCCGTCCGCCGCGCCGACCCGTCCGGCCGCCAGGCGATGGCCGCCGTCGTCGACACCAGCACGAGCCCGCCGATCCTCGCCGTCGATGCCTCCCGCCTGGCCGCCGTCGCCCGCTGGCGTCCGGAGTACGGCCCGGTCGGCGCCCTCCCCGCCCCTGCGCCCTCCCCGCCCGATCCCGGGCCGGCCTCGGGTGGTGCCGGGCCTGCCTCGGGTGGTGCCGGGCCGGCCTCGGGTGGTGCCGGGCCTGCCTCGGGTGGTGCCGGGCCGGCCTCGGGTGGTGCCGCCCCCGCCTCGGATGGCGCCGCGTCCGCCTCGGGTGGTCCGTCCGCCTTTCCGGCGGTGACCGGGGGTGGGCTGGCGGTGCGGGTTCGGTATTCGGGGTCGCGGGCGGCCGAGCTCACGCTGACGTTGCAGCACGAGGGGAGCGGCGCGCCCGTGCCGGTGCGGTTCGGGCGGCTCGCGGCGGGGGAGCAGACCCTGCGGGCGTCCGCTCCCGGCTGTGCGGTGGCGCCGGGGTGCCGCCTGCTGCGGTGGGATCTGACCGGGACGGCCGATCCGGCCGGGCGGGTCGGGTCGCTGCCGCCGGGGACGTCGGTCTCGGTGCGCGGGCTCGAGCAGGCCGGCCCGCCCGCGGTGATCCTCGACCGGGCCCGGCTCGGTGACATCGCGCTCTGGCGGTCGGGCAGCTCGGGAACGGCCCTCGATCTGGCCGCCGCCGGCGGGGTGCTGACCCTGTCGACCGCCGCCGGGCCGGGACAGCCGGGCACCGCGGCCTATGCGGTGGACACCGAGCTGCCACTGCCCGTCGTGCTGGCCGGGCCCGCGCCGCCGCACTGGCAGTTCGGGGAGCCCACGTTGCTCGCGTTCGGGCGGGAACCCACGCCGGTCCGGGTCGTCGGTGGCGCCTCGGGGCTGCCGGTGGTCGGGCGGCAGGGCGTGCTCACCGATCTCGACGCGACCCGGCGGATCATCGGCGACGGGGTTCCCCCTGGAAGGTTCCAGGTGTGGCTGGCCGACGACGCGAGGGAGGGAATCGTGGCGGCGCTCGAGCGTGAGGGGCTGACCGTCGCCGCCGACGAGTCGATCGGGGAACGGGCCGCCGGGCTGGCCGACCAGGCGCCCGCAGTGGTCACGCGCTTCTCGCTGGTCGCGGGGCTGGTCGTGCTGCTGCTCGGGGCCGCGGCGCTCGCGGTGGCCGGCACCGTGGACCGGCGGTTCCGGCTCGAGCAACTGCGGGCGCTACGGGTGCAGGGCCTGGCCGGGCCGGTCGCGGTCGTCACCGCGTACGCGGGAATCGCCTCTCTGATCGTCGCCGGCCTGGCCGGTGGGCTGATCGCCGCCCTGCTCGCCCGGCCGATCGCGCGCATCGCCGTGCCCGCGTTCGCCGACGGCTGGGACGTGCTGCCCCCGCCCGGCGCCCTCGGCCCGGTGGCGCTCGCGCTCGCCGCCGTGATCGCGCTGCTCGTGCTCGGCCTCACCGGATGGCTCGCGCTGCTGCCGCTGACCCGTCCGCTGCGCCGCGAGTCCGCCGGCGCGCCGCCCGCCCTTCCCGCCCGCCGTGCTCGCCCGGAGGCCGGCCGATGATGTC
>NZ_JBVJIU010000013.1:0-128642 GCF_055586105.1 Actinoplanes sp. NPDC051537 | reverse complement strand
TCGCTCGCGCGCTCTTTCCACCGCCGGCCGGCCCTGTCCGGCTTCGCGGCACTCGGCCACCGTGCTCGCCCGGAGGCCGGCCGATGATGTCGCTCGCGCGCTCTTTCCACCGCCGGCCGGCCCTGTCCGGCTTCGCGGCACTCGGCCACCGTGCTCGCCCGGAGGCCGGCCGATGATGTCGCTCGTTCTGGCCATGGTGTGGACCCGGCGCGGGCAGTCGGTGACCCTCGCGATGCTGGCGATGCTGGCGGTGGCCGCCGCGGTGGCGTCGCCCGCCTACCTGGCCGCCACCGAGCGGGCGGTCGCGGCGGGGCAGATCGCCACCGCCACGCCGGGGGAGCTCGGCATCGTGCTCAGCGGGGCGCGGGACGACCGGACCAAGGACACCAGCAACCCGGATTTCAGCAACGTCGGCTCGGCCCTCGTCGACCTGCCGGGGTTCGACTATCTGTACTCGGCCGAGTTCAAGGCGATCGGGATCGAGCCGGACACCACGGTCGCGTCGCGGGTGGTGTTCCGGCAGGACGCGTGCTCGCACCTGCGGATCGTGGCGGGGCGCTGCCTGATCGACGAAGGGGGCGTGGTGATCGGCGCCGGCACCGGGCGGCGGCTCGGGCTGGCGGCGGGGGATCCGATCACGCTGACGTTCGCGAAGTTCAACGACAAGCCGCGGGTGCCGTTCTACGAGGCGGACGGGGCGCCCAAGCGGCTGTACGTGGCGGGGATCTACACGGTGCCGGCGCCGGCCGACGTCTACTGGGGGACGCACGGGTACTTCACCGCGGCGCCGGGGCGCGGGCCGGGGGAGCCCGTTTTCACCAGCGCGTCGACGCTGGCCGTCTTCGACCACGGGCGCACCGAGCTGGCCATCGACGGGAACGCGGGGGCGGCCGCGCTCGACATCGACCGGCTGCCGCAGCTGCGGGCGGGGCTGCAGGAGCTCAAGGTGGAGTCGGCCAAGCTCGGGCCGTCGGTGCAGATCAACACGGACCTGCCGTTCCTGCTCGACCGCATCGACGACGGCCGGGGCAACGCGCGCCTGCTCGTGCCGGTGCTGGCCGTGCCGCTGGTGCTGCTGGCCTGCTTCAGCATTTTCCTGGCGGTCGGCTACGGCGCCCAGGGACGGCAGCCCGAGCTCGCGGTGGTCGCCCTGCGCGGCACCCGCTGGTGGACGCGGTGGTGGCTGGCGTCGGGCGAGAGCCTGGTCGCGATCCTGGCCGGCGCGGCGGCCGGGTGCATCGCCGGGCAACTGCTGGTCAACGCGGTCGCGGCGGTGCGATTTCCGGGTGTCGGCGTCGCCGCGGGCTGGTCCTCCCTGCGGTACGCCCCGATCGCCGCCCTGGCCGCGCTGGTGGCCGCGATCCTGGCCCAGCGCCGCCAGCTGACCAGCCCGGTCGCCGGTCTGTTGCGCCGCAACCCGGGTCCGCCCGGCGGAACGCGTGCCTTCGCGGTCGAGGCCCTCATCGTGGTGCTGGCCGTGGTCAGCGGCGTCCAGCTCGCGGTCTCCGGCGGCGCGCTCACCGGCGTGGCCCTGCTCGCCCCGGCGTTCCTCATCCTGGCCCTGGCCCTGGTGGCGGCCCGTGCCCTGCTTCCGGCCGTCACCCGCTACGCCTCCCGGTCGCTCGGCGCCGGCCGGCTCGGCTCGGCGCTGGCCGCCTTCCAGCTCTCCCGGCGTCCCGGCGCGCAACGGCTGTTCGCGCTGCTCGTGGCCACCGTCGCGGTCGCCGGGTACGCGGCCTGCGCCGTCGACGTGGCGGCGCGCGGGCGCGGCGTCCAGGCCGGGCTGGGGATCGGCGCCGACCGGGTGCTCGGCATCGACCCGCTGCATCGCAGCCGGCTGCTGCACGCCGTCGAGCAGGTCGACCCGGACGGCCGGTTCGCGATGGCCGCGGTCCGGATGCCGAGCGCCACCGCGGCCGAGCCGCCCGGCCTCGCCGTCGACACCCGCCGGCTGGCCGCCGTGGCGTCCTGGCCGGCCGGCGCGCCCGATGCGGGTGACGTCGCCGACCGGCTGCGCCCGCGGGCCGCCGATCCGGTCGTTCTCGCCGGGCAGGACGTGACGGTCGAGGCCACGGCGACCGGCATGGGCCGCGGCAAGGAACTGAAGCTGGTGGTCGCGGTCTCGTCGGTGGGCGACCTCGGCGACGTCCACATCGACTTCGGCACGCTGCGGGCCGGCCGCGCCACCTACCAGCAGCGGGTGCCGGCGTGCCGCCCGGGCTGCCGGCTCAACGGCATCGAGCTGGCCATCGCCACCAACGACAACGACGTCACCGGCCGCATCGTGATCAACGCGCTGGGGACGATCAACCCGGTCCGGCCGGCGCTGCCGGCGGCGCAACTGGCCGAGACGGGTCGCTGGCGGGTCGGCGCGCTCGGCGCGCTCGCGGCCGACCCCGCCGGCCTGCGCATCGACGTGAACGCGCCGGGCGGCATCCCGGACGGCCTCTGGGTGCGGCCGGCCGACGCGCCCGCGCCACTGCCGGCGGCGTACGCGGGAAGCCCGCCCTTCGAAAGCTCGATCACGGGGCTCGACGCCAAGCCGTTGCCGGTGACGCTCACCGACCGGCTGCCCGCCGTGCCGCGGCTGGGCACGCGCGCGGTCCTGGTCGACCTGGACTACGCCGACCGGGTGGCGCCGGACGCGTCGAACGCGCTCGACCCCCAGGTGTGGCTCAACGACCGGGCGCCCGCCGACATCCTCGACCGGCTCGCCGCGCAGGGCCTCACCGTCACCGACGACACCCGGTCGGCGCAGGTGCGGCGCAGCCTCGACCGGCAGGGGCCGGCGCTGTCGCTGTACTTCTACTTCCTGGCCGGGGCGCTCTCGGTGCTGCTCGGCGCGGGCGCGCTGGTGCTGGCCGCGGCCGTCGACCGCGCCCGCCGGGTGGAAGACCTGTCCGCGCTGCGGACGCAGGGGGTGCGCCGCGCGGTCACCGGCCGGGCGACCGTGTGGACCTACCCGGCGCTGGTCGCGATCGCGGCGGTGGTGGGGGTAGTGACCGCGCTGGCGGCGTGGGGGCTGACCGGGTGGGCGCTGCCGCTGGCCGGCCTCGACCCGCCCCGGCTGCCGCTGCCCGCCTGGCCCCGGGTCGCGGTCGTGGCCGGGACGGCGGCGGTCGTCCTCGCGCTGCTGGCCGCGGTGGCGGCGGCGACGGGCCGGGACCTGCACCGACGCATCGACCGGGGGCGCGGGCCCGGTCGTCAGTAGACCGTGTAGCCGCCGTCGATGACCAGCACCGAGCCGGTCACGAAGGCGGCGGCGGGCGAGCACAGGTAGACGACCGAAGGGGCGATCTCCTCCGGCATCGCGTACCGCTGCTGCGGGGCGTCCTCGATCCACATGCGGCGCAGCTCCGGGCGGTCCACGGGGGCCATCTCGGTCTTCACGTAGCCGGGGGCGACGGCGTTGACCCGGATGTTGTGCGGCGCCCACTCGGCGGCCAGCGATCGGGTCAGCTGGTGGACGGCGGCCTTCGAGGCGTTGTACGGCGCCTGGCACTGCGGCCGGTTGACGATCAGGCCCGAGATCGAGCCGATGTTGACGATCGCGCCGCCGCCGGTCTCGCGCAGGTGGCGCCCGGCCGCGAGGCTGACCTTCCACACCGCGCGCACGTTGAGGTCGAAGACCTGCTGCCACTCGTCGTCGGTGGCGTCCCAGGCCGGGTTGTGGAAGCACACGCCGGCGTTGTTCACCACGATGTCCAGGCCACCGAGCGCGTCGGCGGCCTCGTCCACCGCCCGCTGGGCCTCGTCGTCCACCGACACGTCGGCGCCGATCGCGTGCGCTCGCACGCCGGCCTCCGCGAGACGTTTCACGGCCGCCTCGTTCGCGTCGCCGTTACGCCCGACGAACGCGACCGTCGCGCCGCATTCGGCCAGTGCCCGCGCGAACGCGTACCCCAGTCCGCGGTTCCCCCCGGTGACCAGAGCCTTCTTGCCCTCCAGCGAGAACGCGGACAGCCCGCGCGGATAGCTCATGCCGTTCCTCCTTGTGAGCGCTGCCTGCGCACATCGGAGAACAAGGTCGGCATCGGCGTCAAGAGGCGACGGGCGCCTCGCTTGGTCGTGAGGCGCCCGGCCGTACGCGCTATTGCTGCTGGGTGTCGCCCTCGCCGGTGCGGCGCTGGGCCTCGTCCACGCCCTTGTCGATCTGACCCGAGTACTTGTTGCCGGTGCGGTCGTCGACCTGGTCGCCGGCCTTCTGCAGGCCCTCGTCGATCTGCTCGTCGTGCTTGTCGGCGAAGTCCTTCGCCTCATCCATGAAGCCCATGAGCACTCCTCCATAGTGGTTCGGGGCTGGTCGGCCCGGGGTTATGCGTGCCCGCCGGGCCGCGCCCGAAACCCGCCGGGATGACGCGGCGACGGTATTCACCCGGGCAAAGGGGGGCCGACGGGACACAAGGGGACGACGCCGGCGGGAGATCAGCCGGCTGGGCGGCGAGCGATCCGGGCGGGGCCGGCGGGCGGGGCCGGCGGGCGGGGCCGGCGGGCGGGGCCGGCGGGCGAGGACGGCGGGCGAGGACGGCGGGCAGCCGGCGATCGGGGTGGCGGGCGGTCGGGGTGAAGGAGGCCGGGCCTGACCTGGCGATCGTGCGGGTTTGGGACGTCGTGGCGCGGGCAACCCCTTCGGCAGGAGAGCGGCACGGAAGGACGACAGGCATGGCAGGCAAGGCAGTCAAGATCGCGTACAAGCCGGTGGGGCTGCTGCTCGGCGCCGGGGCCGGGGCGGTCGCCGGGCTGGTCTTCAAGCAGATCTGGAAGCTGGCGGGGCACGACGACGACGCGCCCGACGCCACCGACCGGGACCGCGGCTGGAGCGAGATCCTGCTGGCCGCGGCGTTGCAGGGCGCGATCTTCGCCCTGGTCAAGGCCGCCGTCGATCGGGCCGGCGCCACCGGCGTGGAGAAAGCCACCGGCCAGTGGCCGGGCTGAGAGCGACAAAGGGAGAGGAACCCCGATGAAGATTGTGAAGCTGGCCGCCGGGTTCGCCGTGGGCTACGTGCTCGGCGCCCGGGCGGGACGCGAGAAGTTCGAGCAGATCGCCGCCACCGCCCGGAAGCTCAACAACAGCTCGACGGCGGAGCAGGCGAAGGAAAAGGCCAAGACGGCGATCGGCAGCGCCACCGAGAAGCTCGGCGATGCCGCGCACAAGCAACCCGCGAGCGCCCGGAAGCGCCGCGAGCCGGTCGGCAGCGCGGCGGCCGCATCGCCCACCGGCAGCGCGGTGGCCGCATCGCCCACCGGCGACCCGCTGGCCTGACCCGGATCAGCCGCGGCAGCGTGAACTAGCCCGCGGCAGCGTGAACAAGCCCGCGGCGGCGTCACCCACAAGAGTGGCGCCGCCGCAGGTGTGAAGTCGGTGATCGCGGCACGGCCGCCGCCACCGTAGCGAACTGGCTGCTCACGGGCCTGCCCGCCATTTCCCTTGGTCGATACCTCACGTCGGCGAGCTTCGGCGTCGACGTCGCCGAGAACTGGCAGTCGGAATACCTCCAGTTCTTCCTCTACATCTTCTTCACGGTCTGGCTGCTGCAGAAGGGGTCGCCCGAGTCCAAGCCGCTCGGCCGGGCCGGGCGGGAAACCGAGAAGGAACAGCGGATTGGCCCGTACGCGGAGCCGAGCTCCCCGAAATGGGGGCGGGTCTTCCTCGCGTCGTGGCTGGCACAGGCGATCGCCGGGGTGGCCGCGTTCGGCGAGGAGCAGCCGGCGAATCGACAGGATCCGCCATTACCTCCGTCAGCGCGGCTCGTCGCAGTCGAAACCGGTCGGCGCCCCGCACCACGTCACCGGCGAGGAGGGCTGACCCCGCGCTTGACTCGTGCGCGACGGGGTATGCGGCGGTAAGACACCGAGAGGAGTGGTCCTGATGACCACCGCACGCGAAATCATGACCCCCGACGTGACCTGCGTGGGCGAGAACGAGACACTGGCCGACGCGGCGCGGAAGATGGCCGAGCTCGACGTCGGGTCGCTGCCCATCTGCGGCGAGGACAACCGGCTCAAGGGCATGCTCACCGACCGCGACATCGTCACCAAGGCGGTCGCCAAGGGACGCGACCCGCGCGACGTCAAGGCCGGCGAGCTGGCCCAGGGCAAGCCGATCACGATCGGGGCCGACGACGACACGTCCGAGGCACTGCGGACGATGGCCGAGCACAAGGTGCGCCGGCTGCCGGTGATCGACGGGCATCAACTCGTCGGGATCGTCGCGGTCGCCGACGTGGCCCGGGCCCTGCCGGACCGGCCGGTCGGTGACCTCATCGACGCGATCAGCAGCTGAGCATTGCCGGACGACCGAGCGCGGTGACGGACAGTAACCGTCGGAGTTAGCTCATGGTTTCCTTAACGAAGGCACAAATACCGGAATGTGCCTCCTAGACTGCCTCCCGTCCGAACACAGGGAGCATGTCTTGAGGCCACGCACCGGAATCATCGCCGCCGTAGCGCTGCTCGCCATCACGGCGACGCCGGTGGCGGCGCACGCGGCGGACAAGACCGATGCCGATTTCGTACGCCGCGTGCACCTCACGATCCTCGACCTGACCCCGGCCTCCGCGCTCGCCCGGGACAGCGCCGCGAGCGTGGCGGTCAAGACGCTCGCCGCCCAGGTCGGCACCCAGGCCGCCGAGCTGGAGAAGCTGGCCCGCAGCACCGCCACCGGCCTGAAGCTCACCCTGACGGCCGCCGATCAGCAATCGGCGCTGTCCACCCTGCGGCAGCACACCGGCGCCGCCTTCGACACCGAGTTCGTCAACTTCCTCTGGTCGGCGGACAGCGCCCTGCTCCCGATCGCGACGACCGTGAAGGCGACCACCGCCGACGCCGCCGTGCGGAAGCTGGCCGACCGCTCGGCCGCGATGGTCACCGGTCAGCTCGCGCTGCTGCAGAAGTCCGGCCTGCTGCACATGCCGCTGGTGCCGGTCGCGACGACCGCCGCCCCGGCCAGGCTGCCGGGCGGCGTGCCGAGGCACGAGACCTGGGTGGCCCAGGCCCGCTCGGGCGGCGGCTTCCTCTCGCCCACCTCGCGCGAGCGCCTCATCGTGCTGGTCGCCGCCCTGGGCGTCTCGACCGTCCTCACCTGGCGCCTGCTCACCCGGAACCGGAACCGCCGCCGCGTCCGCGTCTCCCCGGGCGTCACCGCGAGTCGCCCTCCTCGATGAGAACGCGCACGTCCCAGGCGGTCAGGTCGACGTCGGCGCCGGCCGGAACGGGCTTGCCGGTCAGCAGGTCGTGGCCGTCGTGCGGGACGGTGAGGCGGGTGGCCTCGAACGACCAGTTGTGCAGGAACCGCAGGCGGCGGCCGTCGGCGGTGGTGGCGGTCGTGGCGGTGACCGAGGCGGGCCGGCCGGACCAGGCGCGGGCGGAGGCGGGGGCGGCCCAGCGCAGAATCGCCTCGGCCAGGCGGAGGCCGGGCACGGTTCCGACGTACGTGATGCGCCCGCGCCCGGCCGCGTTGGTGGTGACGGCCGGCCACCGTCCGAAGTGGGGATGGCGGTAGGTGGCGAGGACGGTGGCGCCCTCGGCGTGCAGGCCGTCGATCCAGCGGGTGGCGGTCGCGTCCTCGGCGCCCGGGAGGTGATCCGGGTCGGCGGTGACGGCGATGGGCGTACGCAGATTGCTGAACTCGTCGTACCAGACGCCGGCCGCCGAGGCGAGCCGTGCCGGCATCCGGTCGGGACGGGCGCGCGCCTCCCGGTCGGCGTACCCGGTGCGCGGGCCCAGGACGAGGTGCCCGCCCGCCTCCGCGTAGGCACGAAGCCAGTCGAGCGTCGCGTCCTCGGTCAGGTAGAGCCCGGCCGCGACCAGCACCGGGAAGCGTTGCGCCGCCTCGGCCGCGGACGGCAGCCGCCCGGCGTGCAGTAGCCGCGCCTGGAGTCCGGCGTCGAACGCGCCGCGGTAGAACGGCTCGACCAGGCCCTGGTAGGCGCGCTCGTCGGGGGTGCCGTCGGGATGGGACAGGGCCGGGTACTTCTGCATGATCCAGCGGGTGGGCACGTCGATGACGACGGCGACGTCCGCGTCCGGCACGAGGCCGTCGAGCGCGTCGCCGGCCCGATGGAGCTCGGCGCCGAGCCGGGCGATCTCGCGGTAGGTGCGGCCGGGTGTCCCGCCGTGCGGCAGGATGCCGCCCCAGTACGTCTCGGTGCCGAACGGCAGCGTGTGCCAGTGCCAGTACCCGACCATCCGGGCGCCGCGGGCGATCAGCGCCCAGGCGGCCTGGCGCCACTGCCCGTCGTACGCGGGCCGGCTGTCCCAGGAGAAGCCGATGGACGACGCGTTGGTCTCGGTCACCAGGAACGGCGCCTGCTTCGACGAGTACATCCGGTCGGCGGTCAGGTAGAGGGACCAGACGCCGTCGGTGGTCCAGGTCTGGGCCGGGGTGCGGGCGTCGGGCAACGCCAGGCCGTCCTGCATGACGTAGTACGCGTTCCCGGCCGTGACGTCGAGCGGTCCGGTCACCGAGCTGTCGTCGACGGCCGGGCGGTCGTACGCGATGCAGGTGGTGATGAATTGCGCTGGCGACGCGTATTCCCGGACGATCGCCGCCTGCCACGCGATGAACTCGTCGGTCTGGCGCGCCTGGAACCGACGCCAGGCCAGCTCGTACTGCGGCTGCGCGTTGCCGTCCGGCCGCCACAGGTCGGCCCAGGTCGACAGCCGGTGTGACCAGTAGACCAGCCCCCACTCCTGGTTGAGGCGCTCGACCGTGCCGTAGGTCTCGCGCAGGTCGTCGGCGAAGCGCTGGAACACGCCCTCGTTGTGCAGCAGCTCGAGGCCGGGCTCGTTGTCGACCTGGAACCCGACGACGGCCGGATGTGCGGCGTAGCGCCCGGCCACGGCCCGGATGACCCGCTCGGCGTGGAAGCGGAACGCCGGATGGGTGAAGTCGACCTCCTGGCGGGCGCCCCACGGGATCCGCTGTCCCGTGCCCCGTTCACCGGCTATCTCCGGGTAAAGACGAAAGAGCCAGGGCGGAACGGCGTACGTCGGCGTGCCCAGAACGACCGAGATGCCACGGGCGTGCGCGCCGTCGAGCACCGGCTGGAGCCAGTCCAGCTCGAAGACGCCGTTCGACGGCTCCCAGGTCGACCAGACCGACTCGCCGACCCGGATGACCGTGAATCCGGCCGCCGCCATCAGGTCGAGGTCCTCGCGCAGCGAGGCGGACGGCCGGTACTCGTGGTAGTAGGCCGCACCGAACAGGACGGACATGGTTCTCCTATTCCTTGACCGCGCCGGCGGAGAGGCCGGACTGCCAGTAGCGCTGCAACAGGATGAAGGCCGCGATCAGCGGGACGACCGAGAGCAGGGAGCCGGTGACGACGCAGGCGAGCAGGTCGGCGTTCGCGCCGCTGCCGCCGACGGCCTGCGCCGACCACGAGCTCAGCCCGACGGTGATCGGGTAGTAGCTCGGGTCGTTGAGCATGATGAGCGGCAGGAAGTAGTTGTTCCAGGTCGCCACCAGGGTGAACAGCAGGACCGTGACGAAGCCGGGGCCGAGGCTGCGCAGCGTTACCCGGAAGAAGATGGTCAGCTCGCCGGCGCCGTCGATGCGGGCCGCCTCGAGCACGCTGTCGGAGACGGCGTCGCGGGCGTAGACCCACATGAGGAACAGGCCGAACGGGCTGACCAGCGACGGCAGGATGACCGCCCACGGCGTGTTGACCAGTCCCGCCTTGCTGAACAGCAGATAGGTCGGGATGGCCAGTGCCGTGGTCGGGACCATGATGGTGCCGAGCACGAGACCGAGCAGCGCGCCCCGGCCGCGGAAGGCGTAGCGGGCGAACCCGTAGCCGGCGAACGTGGCGAGCGCGGCCGCGCCGGCGGCGCTGACCGTGGCGTAGACCAGGGTGTTGGCCATCCAGCGGCCGTACTCGCCGTGGTTGTGGGTGAACGTCTCGCGGACGTTGGCGACCAGCGAGAAGTCGTGGGCGAACCAGAGGCCGAACGTCGAGAACAGGTCGCCGGTCGTCTTGGTGGCCGCGACGACGAGCCAGAAGAGCGGGAACAGGAAGTAGACGAGGACGGCGCCCATCCCGAGGGTCAGGGCGGTGCTGCGGCGGGTCATCGGCGGCCTCGGTTGGCGGTCAGCAGCACGGCGTAGGACACGACCAGGATCACGAAGCCGAGCAGGAACGAGACCGCGGCGGCGTAGTTCATCTGCTGCGAGGTGAAGGCGAGGCTGTAGGCGTACAGGTTGGGGGTGTAGGCGGAGTCGATGACGGTCGGCGCCAGGCGCTGGATGAGGTTGGGCTCGGCGAACAGCTGGAAGCTGCCGATGACCGAGAAGACCAGGCAGAGCAGGAGGGCGGGCCGCAGGGCGGGAAGCTTGATGTGCCAGGCCGTACGCCACGGGCCGGCCCCGTCGACGGCAGCCGCCTCGTACCGCTCGGCCGGCACGGTGCGCAGGGCGGCGTACAGGATGATCATGTTGTATCCGGCGAACTCCCAGGTGACGATGTTGCCGAGGGCGGGCAGCATCAAAGTGCCGGTGAGCAGGTCGACCCCGAAGCGGGAGAGCGGCCCGAAACTCGGCCCGTAGAGGTAGCCCCACATCAGCGCCGCCACCACGCTGGGTACCGCGTAGGGGACGAAGACGCCGAGCCGGAACAGCCTCGCCGCCCGCAACAGTCCACTGTCGATGGCCAGCGCGGCGCCGAGCGACACCAGCAGCATCACCGGCACCTGAAGGACGAAGAAGAGCCCGACCCGCTGGACTCCGTGCATGAGCTGCGGGTCGGTGAGCGCGTGCGTGTAGTTGGCGAGGCCGGCGAAGACCGTCCCGCCGATCAGCTGGTCCTTGAACAGGCTCAGGTAGCCCGCGTAGCCCAGCGGAAGCAGGAACAGCAGGACGAAGAAGACCAGGAACGGCGCGACGAAGACATAGCCGGCACGTTTGGTCATGACCCGGCGCTGACGGTGAAACCCTGATCCTTCGCGTACGTCGTGAGCCGTTGCTGCCACTGATCGGTGGCGCCGGCCGCGTCGCCCTTGCCGGCCAGCCCGGTGCCCACCGTCTCGGTCCAGTCCTTCACCGACTGGTCGAGGAACGGCGGCCACTGCCATCCACTGTCGACGGTGTCGCTGATGCCGGCGAACACGCCGTTGACCGCCTGGCCCCCGAAGAAGTCGTTCTTCTGCCCGGCGAACGCCGGATCGGCGAGCAGCGCCTTGGTGGCCGGGAAGAAGTTCTGCACGGTGTTGAACATCTTCGTGGTCTCGGGGTCGGTGTTGAGGAACTCGGCGAACTTCGCGGCCGCGATCGGGTTCTTGGCGCCCTGGACCACCGCCGTCGTCGAGCCGCCCCAGTTGCCCGAGACCGGCTTGGCCGGGTCCCACTGCGGCAGCGGCGCGGCTCGCCACTTGCCCGCGGTCGGCTTGGCGCTGCCGCCCAGGAACACCGGGGCCCAGGCCGCGGTCAGCCACGTCGCGTACTTGTCGTTGGTGAAGCCCTGAAACCAGTTGTCGGTGAAGTCGGGGTCGGTGGAGACCACGCCGTCCCGGGCCAGGCCGCCCCAGTAGTCGGCGACCTTCTTGGAGGCGGCGTCGTTCACGGCGAGCCCGACCGTCGAGCCGTTGACCGTGTAGGCCTTGGAGCCGGCCTGCCACATGAGCCCGTGCCAGCCGGCGGCCTCGTTGGCCGACATGTTGGTGAGGTAGATCTTCGGGTTGGCGGCGTGCAGCTTGCGGGCCGCCGCGGCGAACTGGTCCCAGGTCTTGGGCACCTCGATGCCGTACTTCTCGAACAGGTCGGCCCGGTAGAGCATGCCCATCGGCCCGGTGTCCTGCGGGTAGGCGAGGATCGCGCCGTCCGCGCCGGTCACCTGCGCCCAGGTCCAGTCGACGAACTTGGCCTTGTCCGCCTCGGCGCCGTAGGGCCGCAGGTCGACCAGGCTCTTGGTGATGGCGAAGGTCGGGATGTACTGGTACTCGATCTGCGCCAGGTCGGGCGCGCCGGAGCCGGCCTTCAAAGCGGTGCGGAGTTTCGTGTACGCCTCGGCGCCCTGCCCGGCGTTGACGACCTGCACCTTGATCGCCGGGTACTTCTTCTCGAACAGCGCCACCTCCTGCTCGATGTCCGGCACCCAGGTCCAGAACGTCAGGGTGGTCGGGGTGGTCATCGCCTTGTCGATGTCGGCCTGGGTGACCGGCGTCGCCGCCGCGGCCGTCTTCTCGGGGCCCGAGCACGCGGTCAGCGCGAGAATCGAGGCCGCCGCCGCGGCCAGGAGTCGCCAATGGGAAAATGGACGTGACATGGGGTGCTCCTCCGTGTCGGTCGGTCGCCGTTCGCCCGGGGTTCGCAGCCGGTGGGCAGACGGCGGCCGGCACTCTTATTCGGCCGGTGCGGCCGTCGAATTGCGGATCACCATCTGGTGCACGTGCTTGGGGGGAGCCGGCGGCACGTGACCGGTGTCGTTGAGGAAATCGGTCAGGTAGCGCAGCCCGACCTCGGCCAGTTCCGCGTTGTCCGAGCCGACCGTGGTCAGCGAGGGCCACACGTGGGCCGCGATCGGGATGTCGTCGAAGCCGGCGACGCTGACGTCACCGGGCACGTCGCGCCCGGTCTCGTGCAGGGCGTGGATGACGCCGACGGCCATCTCGTCGTTCGCCGCGAAGATGGCGGTGACGCCGGGGTCGCGGGCGAGCGTCAGGCCCTGCTCGTAGCCGCTGCGCGCGGTCCAGTCGCCGGTCAGCGCCTCCGGGATCGGTGCGCCGGCCGCGACCAGGGTGTCGTGCCAGTTCTGCCGGCGCTCCCGGGCCGCCCACCAGCGCGGCGGCCCGGCGACGTGGTGCACGGTGCGGTGCCCGAGCCCGAGCAGGTACCGGGTCACGTCGGCGGCCGCGTCGCCGCCCTCCGCCGCCCGCACCGACAGCACCGTCGGCGCCTGCACCACCGGAGCGGCGCCGAGGGTCAGCACCGGCACGTCGATGACCAGCGCCTCCCCGTTCTCGTCGTCGACCGGCTCGGACAGGATGATCGCGTCGACGCCCTGCACGAGCAGGTTGTCGACGGCGGCCTTGAGCCCGGTGGCATCCTCCTCGAACGAGTTCGCGACGCTCAGCGAGTAGCTGATCCGGCGCGCGGCCCGTTCCAGGGCCACCAGCAGTGACGAGGGCCCGAAGTGCGCGGTGCCGAGCGACACCACGCCGATCCGGTAGTGCCGCCCGGTCAGCAGGGCACGCGCCGCCCCGTTCGGCCGGTAGCCGAGCTGCCGGGCCGCCGCGAGCACCCGTTCCCGGGTCTCGCCGGTGACGTTCGGCTCGTCGTTGAAGACCCGCGACACGGTCTTCTGCGAGACGCCCGCCAGCCGGGCGACGTCGGTGCCGCCCGCCCGCCGCCTGCTCGTGTCCGCCATGGCTGCCCCCGTCTGGTGATGACTACGTAGTCGCCAGCTATGTCTACGTAGTCGTCGCCGTTCCGTCAAGGGCTTGACATCTGCTCGATGACTACGTAGACATCGAGGCACTCCCCGCCCCGATCCTTCGATACCCAGGAGTTGTCATGGATCCGAGAAGGCGGATCGCGGTGGCCTCGGTCGCCGCCGCGATGTTCCTGCTGCCGGCCGTCCCCGCGGCGGCCTACGCGCCGACCGGCGGCACCATCTATCAGTTGCCCGCCTCGCAGCCGTGCCTCAAGGGGCGCGGCAACTGCGCGATCTACCCGAAGGCGGCGCAGTTGCCCGGCGGCCGGCTGATCGCGTCGTTCGAGAAGGCGACCGTCGTGGCCGCCACCGGCGGCGCGGCCGGCGAGACGCTGCCGATCTACGCCAGCGACGACGACGGCACCACGTGGCGGTCGCTGTCGGCGGTCGCGCCCCCGGGCGGCGTCCACACCAGCAACTGGACCAACCCGTACCTCTATGTCCTGCCCGCGAGGGTGGGCGATCTCGCCGCCGGAACCCTGCTCCTGGCCTCGGTCGTCTCCGGCGAGGACTACTTCTACCGCGAGCACAAGGCGGCCGACCCCGCGTGGGCGCCGGACAACGACGGCGACCGCAAGGACGTCGCGATCGCCCTGTTCAAGAGCACCGACCAGGGCGTCTCGTGGGCGTTCGTCAACATCGTCGCGACCGGGGGCTGGCAGGGCGGCAGCGCCGGGGCGCCCGGCCGGAACGTGGCGGCGGCCAACACGTACCGGCAGGTGGATCCCGTCTGGGAGCCCTACCTCACGACGTACGGCGGAAGGCTCGTCGCCTACTACTCGGACGAGAACGACTACACCGGCGTCGACTCGTCGGGCGCGCCGATCCTGTCCGCCTCGAACGCGACCGGCGCCGACTCGATCGACCAGATCCTCGCCCACCGCACGTGGGACGGCACGAGCGCGGCGTGGAGCGGCCCGGTGGTCGACGCGGCCGGCATCGGCAACACCGGCGGCGGCCGCCCGGGCATGACCAATGTCGTCCCGACCAGCGACGGCAAATGGATGATGACGTACGAGTACTGGGGCGGCGGCGACAACGTCCGGTTCCGGGTGTCCGGCAGCCCGCTCACGTTCCGGACGGCCGCCGAGACCGGGATCTCCACGCTCCCGGTGACGGCCGGGTCGCACCCGCCGGCCCAGGGCGGCAGTCCCGTGCTCATCCGGCTGCCGGACGGGCGGCTGGTCTACAACGCGGGCGGCAGCGGCAACGTGTGGGTCAACGCGAGCGGCCGCAGCGACGGCGCGTGGACCGAGTTCCGGACCACGGTGGGCGCGGGCTACAGCCGCAATCTCACGTACGTGCAACGCACCGGCCGGGTCTCGATCCTCAGCAACCGCGGCCAGTCCACCATCGTCTACGCCGACCTCGACCTCGGTAACTCGGCGGGCCCGTACTACCAGGTCGTCAATCGCCTGACCGGCCAGGCGATCGGCACCGGCAACCACACCAACGACGCCGACCTCGGCAACGGCGACGTCCCCGACGTGGCGCTGGAGACCCCCGCCGCGTCCAGCACCCAGCGCTGGCACCTGGTGGTGAAGCCCGACGGCGCGGCGACGCTGCTCAACAAGTCGGGCGGCCGCGCCGCCGCCATCTGGACCGGCCGTGCCACCGCGGGACAGCGCATCGGCCAGTGGGTCGACGACACTCCCGCGGGCCTGTGGCGGCAGGTCCCCACGTCCGGCGGCTACGGCCGCTTCCAGTCCGCCGCCGACCCGTCGCTCTACCTGACCGGCAGCGCCGCCGGTGCGCCGCTGACCCTGCAGACCCTGCGCACCGACGGCTCCCAGGAGTGGAAGCTCACGTCCTGAGCAACTCGTCGAGCGTCCGGAGGCCCGGGCGCCCGCCGTCCCGGGACATGACGACGCCCTGGTAGCCGAGCCGCACGGCCGCGGATACCAGGGCGGGGTCGTCGTCGATGAACAGGCAGGCGGCGGGCGGCAGGCCGAGCAGGTCGCTGCCGGCGGCGTACATGCGCGGATCGGGTTTGCGGCAACCCATCAGCTCGGAGATGACGAAGCCCGCGAAGTAGTGGCCGATGCCCGCCTCGTGGAAGAAATCGTCGAGGCCGGCCCAGTTGTCGGAGACGACCGACATGCGGATGCCCCGGTCGCGCAGGCGGGCCAGCGTGGGGCGTACGTCCGGAAAGACCTCGACGGCGGGAGTCGCCGGCGGCGCCTCGAGTTCCGCCAGGAGCGCGTCCGACGGCGTGGTGATGCCCAGGACGCGCAGCATCGCGCGGTGGTAGACGGTGCGGTTGACGGTCGTGCTGCCCGCGTCCAGGACGCGCTGGCCCTCGGCTATCGCCTCGGCGAAGCGGTCGGCCGCCGGGTGATGGGCCAGGACGATGGCCTCGAAGTCGAACCGCGGGTTCCAGCGGCCGCCGACCGGGCCGGTGAGCACGCCACCGGCGTCGAAGAGAACTCCCTCGATGCGTTGTGCCACCGGCCCAGCCTACGTGCGCGTCAGACCGGGATCAGGCGGGCGGCGAAGGCGACCGTGCCGAGGTCACCCCGGCGGAGCTTGTGGGCGGCCGGGTGCTCGCCGAGGCCCTCGAGACGGGACGCGGTCGCCTCGACCAGCTGCGGCTCGGCGGCGATCAGGCGGCGCGCCATCCGGGCCTGGGTGGGGCTCAGGCCGGCGTACGCGCAGCTCTGCAGTGCGGTGACGGTTGCCGGGTCGAGCGTGCCGGCGACCAGGCGCTCGGTGACGATGGTGAGCAGCCAGTCCGGCCACCACTGATAGCGGCCGACGGCCCGGCTCGACCGGATGGCGGCGGCGGGGGAGTGGCCGGCCTTCAGCAGCCGTACGGCGACCTCCGTCCCGAACGACTCCAGGCGCAACGCGGTGACGACCGCCCGGAGCAGCGGCGCCGTGCCGGTGAACGGCTCGATGTCGGCGGCGGCCTCGGCCCAGTCGCCGTCGAGCAGGTGGCAGACCGCGTACGCCTCGCTGGTCCCGGGGTTGATCGAGGTCGACCGCTCGGTGAGGTGCCCGACGGTGGCGATCAGCCGCGACGTCGCGTCCTCGGCCCGCTCGGCCAGCTCGGGGCTGGCCGGCCGGTTCAGGTGCCGCAGCACGACGTCACCGGCGAGCTCGGCCTCGCGGCGCAGCAGCAGCGACGGGATGCGGGGGAGGATCTCGTCCAGGAGCGCCTCGGTCACCGTGCCCCGGTCGAACTTCTCCGCGCACTCCTCGAACTGGGCCCACCAGGACGCCGGGTGGCTGTTCTGCGTCACGGTTCTCCTCTTGTGAAGTCGGCTACGGGGCTCCGATCGGCACGCCGGGCGGCCCGGCTGAGTGAGACTTTGTCGATGCGTTGCACCTGCGGTGCGAGCAGGGTCGTCGATGGTTGCGGTCAGCCCGCGGCCTTCAGCTCGACGGTCGTGGCCGGGTCGCCGATCAGCACGAACGGGGCCCAGTCGACCGGCTGGTCGTACCCGGCCTCGGGGTCGGCGACCTGGGTCTGCGCCCACCCCATCGCTTGGCTCACGGTCGCCCCGGTCGACAGCGCCAGGTAGAAGTGCCGGAAGAACAGCTCGGCCGAGTCGTCGCTGGTCGCCCACAACGCGGCGACCACCGCCCGGGTGCCGTTGCGCAGCGCGGCCTGCGCGAGCCCGACCAGTTCGTCGCCCGGGCGGCGCTCCGACCGGCCGGTCAGGCAGCCGCTGAGGATCAGCAGCCGCGGTGCGGGACCGCCGTCCAGCAGGTCCTCGACCGTGACGAGGCCGTCGGCCATGTGCAGCCCGGACAGCAGCGGGTCGGCCGCCTGGTAGCTGCCGTGGCAGGCGAGGTGAAGCAGCAGGGGACGCCCGGCGTCGAGCAGGGCCGCCCGACCGGCGTCGGTGCCGATCCGCGCCCGGACGCCGAGGAGGGTCGCCACCGCGCGCGCCTCGTGGGCGCTGCCCGGCAGATCGCCGGTCGGATCGCCGAGCACGACCGGCTCGCCGTGGGGCGCCCGGTCGCCGGCGGTGCGGGCCAGGACGGCGAGATAGCTCGCGGACGGCACCGTCGCCAGGAAGAAGCGATTGCGCAGGTACTGCCGGGGCGGTGCGTCGTCACCGCCGGGCACGAACCACAGCGCGCTGAACGGTAGATAGTTCAGGTCGCGGTGCGGCACCACGATGAGGTTGGCGATCCGGGCGAGGTGCGGCATCTGCGGGCGCAGCAGGGCGGCGAAGAGCAGGTTGCCGGTCGGCAGGTCCGGGTCGCCGGCCTCGACCTCGGCCAGGAACCGCTGCACGAGCGCGGGCAGCTCGTCCACCTGCACCATCTCGGCGTTGACGAAGCCCTCCCGCGAGAGCAGGAACTGGAACAGCGCCGACCTGGTGGCGAAATACTCCAGGACGTACGTCTCCTCGGGGATGGCCGCGCAGATCTCCTCGAATGCCGGCAGTTCGGCCTCGCTCGTCGTGGCCGCCGCCGGTCGGGCGGCGGTCAGCTGCGCCCGCAACGTCCGAAGCTCGTCGAGCAGTCGCGGCTTCTCCTCGGCGGGCACGTGTTCGTCGAGCAGCCGGGCGACCAGAGCCTGGCGGCGCTCACCGCCGGGCGTGGCCCGATCGAGCCGATCCAGGCGGTTGCCGCCGACCGCGTCCAGGAAGGCCCGGGCCCGTGCGCGCTCGCCGAACCGGAACGCCTCGGCGCCGCGCTGCAACGCCGCGCACATGCCGATCGCGATCTCGTAGAGGCCCTCCTTGTCGGCCAGCAGCCACTGACGTTCCTCGGGCCGGCCGATGTTCGCACGGAGCAGCTCGACGATGTCGGCCGCGCGCCGCAGTGCCTCGAGCGCCTCCTCGATCTCCGGGATCATCGACGGTGCGCCGGCCGCCTTGGCGGCCTCGATCCGGCAGGTGGCGACCGCGTACTCGAGGCGCCACTGGAGGTCGACGAAGCCGTGGTCGCGGGCGGTCGACAGGCCACCGAGCGCCGCGGTCAGACCGGCCGCGGGCTCGTCCCGGTGCAGCTCGAGGATGCTCAGGTTGAGCTGATCGTGCACGACGTGTTTCCAGTTGCCGACCTCCTCGTGGAGCCGGCGGGCGGTCGCGAAACGCTCGGCCGCTTGTTCGGTGTCGCCGGCCAATGCCGCGGCGACCCCCTCGTTCGCGACGGCGCAGGCGACGCCCGACTCGTCGCCGGCGTCGGTCCAGAACGCGCCGACGCCGCGGAAGAGGTCGCCCGCGAGCTCATGGTCGCCGGCCAGATCGGCGAGGGCGGCTCGGTTGGTCGCCGCTTCCAGCGCCATCCGGACGAAGCCCGCCTCGGTGGCCACCTCGATCGAGCGGTCGAAGTACGCACGCGCCGTGTCGACGTCACCCATGTGCTGGTGGACGAGGCCCAGCATGTTGAGATCGTTGGCCCGGTTGCGGTCGTTGCCGATCCGTTCGTCGATCTCCAGCGCCTCGAGCAGTGCCCGCTGCGCCTCCTCCAGCCGTGACTGAGCCAGGTGGACGGCGGCCAGGTTGGCCAGCGTGTCGGGCACGAGGAAGCTCGCGGCCCGGCTTTCCCGGCCCAGTTCCAGCGCCCGGAGCAGCAGGTCCTCGGCCGCACCCAGGTCGCCGCGGCGGTCGGCGTCGCGGCCACGCTCGCCGAGCAGCATCGCCCACTCCGTCCCGAACGGGGGCCTCG
Source organism: Actinoplanes sp. NPDC051537 (assembly GCF_055586105.1). Lineage (NCBI taxonomy): Bacteria > Bacillati > Actinomycetota > Actinomycetes > Micromonosporales > Micromonosporaceae > Actinoplanes > Actinoplanes sp. NPDC051537. The sequence goes on along the minus strand of NZ_JBVJIU010000013.1, from coordinate 109,587 downwards.
GGTTCCGTTCCAGGTAGTGCTCGACCTCGTCGAGCAGGGGGCCGCTCTCCTCGGGCCGTCCGCTCTCCCGGAGCCACTGTGCCTTCTGGAGCAGGAGGTAGGCGCGCAACCGCTCATCGTCCCGGCCGGCCGTCAGGGCCGCGTCGATGGTTTCCAGCGCCCGATCGGTGTCGCCGGCCTCGTAGTAGCCGTTGGCCTGGTTGAAGAGTACGTCGGCATCCCGCCCGGGCATGTCGCTCACCCCATTCCGATGGAGGACCCGTCCGGGAACTCGAACTTCAGGTGCAGCTTGATGAGCTCGTCCCGGATCAGGCCCGTGACCCGGCCGACGGCCTGCGCGATGCCCTCGGCCTTGCGGGCGCGGATGTAGCCGGCGATCTCCTTGGGATCGCAGCGCACCAGCACCTCGTACGCCGCGTTCACCGCCTTGGCGGTGCGTTCCGGGTCGGCCAGGATCGCCTCGTCGCTGATCTTGATGCAGTAGAGAGGCTCGACGGCCCCGGTCGTCAGGACGAGCGCCGGCGGCCGGCGCAGCCCGAACAGGCGCAGCGCGTCGGACATGTGCTCGTCGGCCGGATCCCAGATGTTCACGCTCGTGCCGTCCGGCACGCGCGGACCGAACTTGCGGGCCGAAGCCGTGGCGACCGCGTCGACCGGGAGATCGAACCGCGACGGGAAATAAAGGACGTAGATCTTCACGGACGACGAGAGCGGCGCCCGGAGGAGATCGGCCCAGGTAAATGCGTCCGAGCCGAACGTGCGGAGCGGGGTCATGCGCAAGCCCGCGGGAGTGGTACGAAGGCGCCAACGCGGTTCCATCCGAGAATTCTCGTGCCCCGATCGGGGCCGGTCACCGGCCCCGCCGATCGGATCAACGACAGCCACGGTCCGGCCGATCGCCGCATAGGGTGCCGCCGGCCGGGTATGTGGATCTCATGACAACCCGGGTCGTGGTGCTGACCGGCGCCTCCAGCGGCATCGGCCGGGCGGCCGCCCTCGCGTTCGCGGCCCGCGGCGACGCGGTGGTGCTGGCCGCCCGCGACGAGGAGGCGCTCGAGGCGGTGGCCGCCCGCTGCGGCCCCGGCACGCTCGTCGTGCCCGCCGACGTGACCCGCCAAGCCGAGGTCGAGGCGGTGGCCTCCGCGGCCGTGCGGCGCTTCGGCCGCATCGACGTCTGGGTCGACACCGCCGCGGTCATGGCCTACGGCCGGTTCGAGGACCTGCCCACCGAGGTCTTCGACCGGGTCGTCGCGACCGACCTGCTGGGCCCCGCGCACGTGGCCCGCGCCGCCCTGCGCGTCTTCCGCCGCCAGCGCCGGGGCACGCTGATCGTCGGCAGCTCACTGCTGGCCCACGTCGCCGTCCCCTTCATGTCGCCCTACATCACTTCCAAGTGGGGTTTGCGGGGTTTGGTCCGCACGCTCCGCCAGGAGACGCGCGACCTGCCGGACGTGCACGTCTGCTCGGTCGCGCCGGGCAGCACGGACACGTCCATCTACACGAGCGCCGCCAACTACGCGGGCTTCGTGGGCCGCCCGCCCCCGCCGGTCGACTCGGCCGAGCGGGTCGCCGCCGTCATCGTCCGGCTCGCCGACCGCCCCCGCGCCGGCGCCTCGGTCGGCCTCCCGAACCGCCTCATCGAGGCCGGCTTCGTGCTGCTGCCGCCGGTGTACGACGCGCTGGTGACGCCGCTGATGCGCACCTTCGGCCTGTCCCGCCGGGCGGCCACACCCCAGGACGGCAACGTGTTCGAGCCGCGGCCGCGGGTCGAGGGCGGGCCGGGCCGCTGGGGCCGCGCGGGGGTGGTGGCCGCCGGCGCGGTGGCGATCGCCGCCGGCCTGCTCGGCGGGGCCGGATTGAAGGCTCTGGTGTCCGGTTCGCGCCGGAGCTGATCGCCCCTCGATGTGGCATGGTCGGTAGATGAGGGGAGACGCGCCACCGCTGCCCGGCTCCGAGCCGGCGAGCGCGGACACCCGCGCCGCGGCCCTCGCGCCCGCGGACGACGGGGTCTTCCGGCCGCCGTGGCGCTGGCGCCAGACTCCCGACCTGCTCCGGCCCCTGCTGGTGACCCACGACCTCGCTCACCCCAAGGCCGACCTGCGCGAGGTGGAACGGGCGTTCGACCTGGCCGAGCGGCATCATTTCGGCCAGGCTCGCCGCAGCGGGGAGTCCTACATCGTCCACCCGCTGGCCGTGGCGACCATCCTGGCGAACCTCGGCATGGACACGACCACCCTGGTGGCCGCCCTGCTGCACGACACGACCGACGGCCCGGGCTACTCGCTCGAGCAGATTCAGGCCGACTTCGGCGCCGAGGTGCGGCTCCTGGTCCACGGGGTGGGCCTGCTCGATCGGGTGAGACTGGGCGACGCCGCCAAGGCCGAGACCATCCGCAAGATGGTGGTGGCGATGGCCAAGGACCCGCGCGTCCTGGTCATCAAGCTGGCCGACCGGCTGCACAACATGCGTACGCTCACCGTCCGGCCCCGGGCCGAGCAGGAGCAGAAGGCGAAGGAAACGCTGGAGATCTTCGCCCCGCTCGCCGAGCGCCTCGGTCTGCGGACCATCCACTCGGAGTTGCAGGACCTCGCGTTTCGCACGCTCTTTCCCCAGCGTTACGGGAAGCTGGCCGACTTCGTCCGGGTGACGCTGCCCAGCCGCCTGACGCTGCTCCGTGGGATCACCGGCCGGATCGAGTCCGATCTGAGGACCGCGAAGATCAAGGCCGAGGTGAACGGCCGGACCAAGAACCTGTACGCCATCTACCTGGACATGATCGAGAAAGGGAGCAAGCTCGACGAGATCTACGACCTGATCCGCCTGCGCATCCTGGTCGACACGGTCCGCGACTGCTACGCCGCGCTGGGCGTCATCCACGCGAACTATCAGCCGGTGCCGGGCCGGTTCAAGGACTACATCGCGATGCCGAAGTTCAACATGTACCAGTCGTTGCACACGACGGTCATCGGCCCTACCGGCAAGCCGGTCGATCTGCAGATCCGCACGTTCGCCATGCACCGTACGGCCGAGTTCGGCATCGCCGCCCCGTGGCGGCAAAGCTCGACGACGCGTGCGGACGTCAACGGCCCGCCGGCGCACGTCGACGAGATGACCTGGCTGCGGCAACTGCTCGACTGGCAGCGCGAGGCGAGCGACCCGTCCGAGTTCCTGGACGCGCTGCGCTTCGACCGGTCCCGCCTGGAGATCTACGTTTTCACGCCCAAGGGTGACGTGATGGCGCTGCCGGTGGGCTCGACCCCGGTCGACTTCGCCTACGCGGTGCACACCGACGTGGGGCACCGCTGCATCGGCGCTCGGGTGAACGGCAAGCTGGTCCCGCTCGAGTCCGAGCTCACCAACGGCGACGTGATCGAGATCTTCACGTCGAAGTCGGCGACCGCCGGGCCGACCCAGGATTGGCTCGGGTTCGTCAAGAGCCCGCGGGCGCGGCGGAAGATCCGGCAGTACCACAACCGGCACCGCCGCGCGGAGGCGATCGAACTCGGCAAGGAGTCGCTCGTCAAGGCGATGCGCAAGCAGGACCTGCCGCTGCGGCGCCTGCTGACCGCCGAGAACCTGACCGCGTTCGCCGGCGAGCTGCGTCTGACCGACACGGCCGCGCTCTTCGAGGCGATCGGTGAGGGCTCGATCTCGGTCCACTCGGTCGTGCGGAAGCTGGTGTCCGGGCCGGATGGTGAGCCGGACCCCGAGGCGACCCCTGCGCCGCCCGGCCGCGAGACGGCGCCGGAACCGGCCGTCGTGGTCAAGGGCGTCAGCGACGTGTGGGTCAAGCTGGCCCACTGCTGCACCCCGGTGCCCGGCGACGCGGTCTTCGGGTTCGTCACCCGCTCCGGCGGCGTGAGCGTGCACCGCGAGGACTGCGCGAACGCGGAGGAGCTACGCGACCAGTCCGAGCGGGTGGTCGAGGTCGGCTGGAAGCCGACCGGCGTGTCGATGTTCCTGGTGGCCATCCAGGTGGAGTCGCTGGACCGGCACCGGCTGCTGGCCGACGTCACCAACGTGCTCCTGGCGGGGCGGGTGAACGTCCTCTCGGCGACCGTGACCACGACCCGCGACCGGGTGGCGGTCAGCCGGTTCACCTTCGAGATGGCCGATCCGGAGAGGCTCGGCCAGCTCGTCGCGGCCGTCCGCGGCATCGACGGCGTGTTCGACGCCTACCGGGTGACGTCCGGCGCCTGAGCCCCGGACCGGTCGAACCGGGCCACCTCCCAGCCGTACCCGGCCACGAGCCCGCCGTCGGGCGTGAAGCACATCGAGCGCGCGGCCTCGGGCACGATGACCGTCTCGGCCCAGTCCGGGCCGGCCGCACGCCAGATGCGGATCACACCGTCCGCGGCGGCGGCCGCGACGACCCAGCCCCCGGCGTCGGCGGCGCAGGCCACCGCGGTCACCGCTTCGGTGTGCCCGGTCAGCGAGGGCAGCCGCTCGCCGTCCGCGAGCCGCCGGCGATGAACCTCGCCGTCGGAGCATCCGAGGACGATGATCCCGTCCGGCCCGCTCAGGCCGGCGACGCTGGTGACGTCGCTGCCGAGGCCGGTCACCCGGTACCGCAGGTTGGCGGTCTCGACGTCCCAGACGGCGGCCGAGCGTCCGGCGGCGCTGGTGAGGATGACCGGCGTGCCGTCGGCGAGCCGGAACCAGGCGACGGCGTTCACATGGCTGCCCGAGGCCGGGCGCAGGTCGAAGTCCTCTTCGGGGCCGGGCCGGAACTGGGTGCGGCTGCCCCAGGAGTCGCAGAGCACGGCCCGGAACGGCCGGTCCGGGTCGGCGGAGCAGGCGACGGCGACGATCGCCGGGGCGAACTGCTCGGCGGCGGTGGCGACGCGCCCGCCGGTCCGGTCCGGCAGCGCGGATCGCCGGAAGACGCCGGCCAGGTCGCCGCTGACGACCAGATCCCCGTCCGCCCCGCGCCCGGCGGCCACGGTGAGGATCGGGTTCTCGGTGTCGTGGACGATTCCTCGCGCCCGGCCCGTCCGGGCGTCCCAGCGCAGAACGGTGCCGTCACGGCCGCCGCTGACCACGAAGGCGCCGGCGGCCGCCACCGAGGTGACCGTGTCGAGATGGCCGGCGCGGGACGACGTCTCGTCGGCGGCCGGGCTCACGTCCCAGACCCGGCCGTGGCCGTCGAGCCCGTAGGTGAGCACCAGGTCGGTGCCGTCCGCGGTCGACAGATGGGCCGTGCCCGTCACCGAGTTGGTGTGCCCGGTCAGCACGCCGCACGCCGCTCCGGTCGCGAGGTCCCAGAGGCGCGCGGTGCCGTCGCCGCCCGCGGTGATCGCGACCGTGGCGCCGTCGGCGAGCGTCGCGCAGGCGGCCGGACCGAGCCAGGAGCGATGACCGTGCAGTGTCCACCTCGTCTCGCCGGTGCGCAGGTCACGCACCTCGGCGTCGCCGCTCGCGCCACCGAGGACGACGACGTCCGCGTCGATGCCCGGCACCCAGGCGCAGGCGGCGGGCGCGGTCCAGGCCCCGGCGGTCCGTAGCTCGTGCCGCACCCGGCCGTCGGTGAGACTCCACACGATCACCTTGCCGCCGCCGCCGGTGACGACCGCGACGTCCGTGGTGTCGCGCATACGGTGGCACGCGATTCCGCCGGCCCAGTCGGGGAAGCCCTCCAGGCGCAGCCGCCGCTCGCCGGTGACGGCGTCCCAGACCCGCACGTCGCCCTCACGGTCGGCGCTGACCACGACCGGCGAGCCGTCGGCCAGGACGGTCGTGGCCAGCGCGGTCACCTCCGCGGCGTGCGCCTCGCACGTCCAGCCGCCGCCCGGCCCGGCGACCGGCGCGCCGTGCAGGTGGCCATCGCGATCGCCCAGGACCACGTAGGCCGCGCCGCCGGGCGTCACCAGGTGGACCGCGGCGGTGGTGGGGGCGCACGCGACCTTCGTCCTCGAGTAGAGCGTCGCGTCCGGCATCGTCCAGACCGCGACCCGGGCGTTCCGGCCCACCGTCACCAGCATCGGGCCGTCCGGCGACGCGTAGGGGAAGGCATGGACCACCGGGCCGGTCCCGGTCGCCCGGACCGCCCGCGGCGTGCCGTCGACGAGGTCCCACAGCTGGAGGACGCCGTCCTGGCCGCCGACCGCCGCGTATTGCCGCGACGCGACGGCGGTCAGGGCGGTGGCGGTGATCTCCGCGCCGGCCGGCAGCACGTGCAACAGCGACGAGGACTGACCACCGGTGGACCACGACGGCCGCCAGCTCATGGCCGGGAGGTCGCCGGTCACCTCGGTGAGCCGGCGGCTCAGCTTCCGCTGCCCGTGCCGCGCGGCGTCGAGGGCGAGCAGGCCGCGCCGGGCCTCGGGCTCGGCGCGCAGGTGGTGGTAGAGCGAGGTGCGGAAGATCGCGGCCGCGACCCGGCCCTCGGGCGTCGTGGCCCGGCGCAGGTGCCGCGCCAGGTGCGCCGGGTCCGCGTGGACCAGGAAATGCGGGTCGGCCAGCAGCTCGTCGATCCGGCCGGCCGCGGCGGCGTGGTCGGCGGCGTGGCGCAACAGGTACGGCGGCGTGATCGCTCCGTCCCAGGTGCGGCCCTCAGCCCGTACGGCGTCGAGAATCTTGCCGTGCGCCGCGGCCGTCCGCTGCTGGAGGTGGTCGGAGAGCGCCTGGTGGAACAGCCGGTAGAGGGTGGTGCCGTCCGGCTCGTGGTCGCGCCGCAGGTAGAAGCGCGCCTCCCAGAGCGCGGCGACGACGTCCTGCCGCTCGGGGCGCGCGCCGGTGGTCCCGGCGAGCTCGGCGCAGCACGCCTCGATGACCTCGAGCGGGACACCGGCGCCGAACGCGTGCGCGACCACCTTCAGCACCGGCAGCAGCCACGGCGAGACGCGGCCGGAGAGATCAAGATCAAGGACTTCCGGCAGCGTACGGGGTACCCGAGCGGCCCTCGGCTCGACCGGCACCGCCGAGCGCACCAGGTGGTTCACGTAGACGCCGGCGACCAGGAACTCGCCCCAGCGCGGTCCGCCCCCGGCCGCCACCGGCGCGGACAGCACGTCGGCGACATGGCCGGCCAGGAAGCGGCGGGTCTCCACCATCTCGTACGCGCCATAGCCCGCGTCCGTCCGGAGCAGGTCGTCGACGTAGCCGGCCAGGGCCTCCCGCAGCTCGCCCCGGTCCTCGGCGTCGAGATCCACCAGGGAGCCGAGCTCCGCGGCGTCGGCGCACAACGGCTGGAACGCCGGCCAGTACCGGCCCGCGCGGGTGCCGACCAGCAGGCGGCCCGGGACGCGGTCGCCGGCGGGCGCCGACAACGTGCCGATCGCCGCCAGCACGGCCACCGGGTCGACGGTCTCGTCGAGGGCGTCCAGCACGACCACCGGCGGGCGTTCCCGGGCGAGCAGGGCCTCACGCAACCCGGCCGGGGTCCACTCCCGGCCGGGCTCGTCCAGCTCGAGCTGACGGGCCACCGAGCCCAGGATCTCGGCGAGTCCCCGCTCGCGGGCGTGCACGACGGCAAGATCGGCCCGCGGAGCGGCCGGCAGGTCGGCCCGCCGATCCCACCACAGTTTGTCGGTGACGGTCGCGAGCCGCGGATGGCCGGCGCAGACGAGCATGCCGATGGCCGCCGACTTGCCGACGCCCGGGCTGCCGGTGACCACCATGAGCCGGGTTCCCGCGTCGCCGGTGAGCCAGCCGGTCAGGCGGCGCAACTGGTCGCCCCGGCCGCGGAACGTGCCGGGCATGAGCCGGCCCGGATGTTCCTCCCGGCCCGAGGCACGGGACGCGAAGTGCCACGGGTCGACCAGCGGGTCCACGGCCGCGACCAGGTCGCGGAACTCGGCCGGGACCGAGCCCATCAGGGACGGCTCGTGCGCCGGGTTCGGGAAGAACGGGACGTCGACGACGGCGCCGAGGTCGACCCGGGTGGCGATGACCTGCTGCGGGTACGACCCGCGTTCCCCGGCGAGGTCCAGCACCCGCTTGCGCACCGCGCGCACCACGCTGGTCAGCGGCACGTACGGGAACGAGAAGTGCTGGTCGATGCCGCCGAGGTCGCCGAGCACGCCGATCAGCGCCTCGGTGAAGTGGCCGTTGTAACCCGATCGGGTGGGCAGGCAGCCGGCCACCACCCAGGCCCGGCGGCGCTCGTCGTCGATGTGCTGGTCGAAGGCCTGCCGCGCGGCGCGCCCGGCGTAGCAGACGTCGATGAGGAACAGCACCCGTGCCTTGGCGTCCGCGCCGTGCCGGCGCTCCGGGTCCTCGTCCTCGTCGTCGCCGCTCGCGTCCGTCATCCAGCCGCTGACGCTGGTTCCGGCGTGGGTCCGGCCGTCCGCGCCGACCATCAGCACGCCGCCGTTGCGGTCGATGCCGTGCCCGATGACGTGCACGATCAGCAGATCGTCCGGCCCGGCCCCGCGAATCGCCCCGGCGACGGCCGCGCCGAGCCGGTCGGCGTCGAGGTCGACGTGCCCGGCCGGCGGTTCCGCCGTGTAGCCGTGGCCGGACAGCACCGCGAGGAGCCGCTGCCCGAGCGCCGGCGCGAACTCCAGAGGCTGGTCGGCGAAGGCGCCGCCGAACGAGGACCCGGCAATACTCAACAGAACGCGTCGCACCGAGCGTGCCTCCAGGGTGTCCATGAGCGACGATAGCGGACGTGGCTCTTCGAGTGCTCGGCGTGCACGGCGTGTGGAACTACCGGCCCCAGCTCGACGCGGCGGACGCCGCGCGGGCGCTCTCCGCGGAGTGGGCGGCCGCCCTGCCCGGCGATGCGCTCGACGTCCGCGTCGTCTACTACGCCCACCTGCTGCGGACCTCGGTGCCGCAGGGCGGCGGCCCGGACGGGCTCAGCGACCTCCCGCCGGACGTCGAGCAGATGATCCTCGACTGGGCCGGCGAGTTCGGCGTCGTCCCGGCGGACGCCGTGCGGCAGGGCCCCGGCACCGTCCCGATCCGCTGGCTGGTCCAGCGTGTCGCCGCGGCCTGCGCGCTCAATCCCACGCTCACCGCCGGTCTGCAGAAGTTCGTGGGCGCCTTCTTCCGCGAGGTCGCGGCCTACCTCCGGGTCCCCGGCGGCGCTGCCCGGGCGGCGGTCCGCGACTGCGTGGCGGCGGCCATCGCCGAGCACCGCCCCGACGTGCTGCTCGCGCACTCGCTCGGCTCGGTGGTCGCCTACGAGGCCCTGCTCGCGAACCCGTCGCTGAGCACGCCGCTGCTCGTGACGATGGGCTCGCCGCTGGGCATGCCGGCCGTCGTCTACGACCGGCTGCAGCCCGAGCAGCCGCCCGCGCCCGGCATCCGCCCGCCGAACGTGGGCCGCTGGGTCAACATCGCCGACCCGGGCGACCTCATCGCGGTGCCCCGCCCGTTCACGACCAGGTTCGCGCCCGACGAGAACCACGACGACGAGTACATCCACATGCTCGACTTCCACCTCGTGGGTCACTACCTCAAGGCACCCGCCACGGCCCGCGCGATAGCCACCCTGGCGCCCTAGCGCTCGCCCGCGGCGGAGTCCTGGTGAGACAGGGCTGAAACTCATGCGGGGACGACCATGAGAAATGCTCCACTTAGGTTCAATGCGGGCTCATGGTGAGTTCACCACCCGGTCATGCCGATGCCGGCCGCTCGAAGCCGTCCGGCGGCCAGGATGACCTTCGTGACCAACAGTCTGAACAACCGTCCCGTCACGGTGGACGAGTACGCGGAGTGGAACACGCGGGCGCTGGCCCGGCAGCCGGTCAGCCGGCGGACGATGCTCAAGGCCGTCGCCACCGGGGCCGGCGGGATCGCGGTCGCCCAGTTCGCCCTGGCCGACGCGGCCTTCGCGGCCGGCGGGGGCACCCCGGGCCCGGCCGGCGTGGTCGTCTCCGGACGGCACCTGTCCTTCGTCCCGGGCCCGGACGGCATGCTCCGCCGGGCCATGTCGGTGACCGCCCAGCTGGTCAGCAAGACCGGCCTGCTGCCGCGCAACCTGCGCGCCTACGTCGAGGTCGGCACGGCGCCGGGACACTACGGCGAGCGCCACGAGGCCGACATCCAGCACCTCTACGGCCAGTACGCGATCCCGGGCGGCCCGGTCAGCAGCCAGTTCTATCTCAAGGCCACCATCACCGGCCTGCGCGAGGGCACCCTCTACCACTACCGGGTGCGGCTCTCCGACGGCACGGTCAGCGGCGACGCGCACTTCACCACCGCGCCCGCGACGGTGCTCGGGCACGGGCACGACCTGCGGGCGCCGAAGCCGTTCACCTTCACCGCGTTCGCCGACGTCGGCACCAACACCGCGCCGACCGACCCCAAATGGGCGTGGGAGTCCACCCCGGTCGCCTGGCCGGCCGGCGTGTTCGACGACAACTACTACAACGTGGCCGACCCGGTCTCGGGGACCAACGGCACCGACCCGCGGCCGGCCGTCACCCAGACCAACCTGATGGCCACCCAGAACCCGGTGTTCACGCTGCTGGCCGGCGACATCTGCTACGCCGACCCGGACGGTTCGGGACTGCCCGCCGACGACAGCGCCGTCACGAGCGCCCCGGTCGGGAAGAACCGCTACAACCCGTACGTCTGGGATGTGTTCCTGAATCAGATCGAGCCCCAGGCCGCGTTCACGCCCTGGATGTTCGCGACCGGCAACCACGACATGGAGCCGCTGTACGGCAACACCGAGTTCCTCGGGGACAGCCCGAACCACGGCTACGGTGGCCACCTCAAGCGCCTCGACATGCCCGCGAACGGCCCCCGCACCTGCCCGTCGGTGTACCGCTTCGTCTACGGCAACGTCGGCGTCATCTCGGTCGACGCCAACGACCTGTCCTACGAGATCCAGACCAACACCGGCTACTCCGGCGGCGCGCAGCTGCGCTGGCTCGAGGAGACGTTGAAGGAGTGGCGGCAGGGTGACGCGTCGGAGAGCGTGGACTTCGTCGTCGCGTTCTTCCACCACTGCGCCTTCTCGACGACCAACAACCACGCGTCCGACGGCGGCCTGCGCGACCGGCTCGACCCGCTGTTCAGCAGGTACCAGGTGGACCTCGTGGTGCAGGGCCACAACCACCTTCTCGAGCGGACCGATCCCATCCGGTACGGCCGCCGCACCCGCCCGGCCCCCGACGGCTCGACCATCCACCCCGCCGACGACGGGGTCACGTACATCTGCGTCGGTTCCGGCGGCCGCCCGCGCTACCCGTTCCGCCCCGCGCCGAGCGAGACCGCACCGGCGCCGGCCGGCGTCACCCCGACCGGCCCGCAGCTGCTGCCCGAGGGCCAGCGCTACCGCGGCTACCAGGCCCCGGGTGGCGCGAACACGACCGAGAACAACACCGAGAACATCGTCAACAGCTACGTCTGGTCGAAGGACGGCACCGCGATCAACGCGTCCGGCTACCCGTCGGGCACGAAGGTCCCGGAGACCGTGGACTGGTCGCAGGTCCGCTACGACGACTACGCGTTCATCGCCGTCGACGTGAAGCCGGCGCGCCGGGGAGGACGCACGACGTTCACGGTCCGCACGCTGGCCGACGCCTTGCCGGGCTCGGGAAAGCCGTACAGCGAGATCGACCGCATCACCTTCGAGCGCACCGCGGGCCGCAGCCGCATCCGCAAGCCGGACGAGCACCACCACTGACCGCGTCGATGCCGCACGGCCACCCCCGGCCGTGCGGCATCGAGCTGTCCCTTAGCCGATCCGGGAAGCGCTTCCCGAGATTTCACCCTTGTTTCGCAGATAACGCGGATCAGCGTGCGTCAATGTTGAGGAAGCGCTTCCCCGCCATCGATACTCCGTGCACCCCGATCCCTCCCCCCGAAGGGAACGACATGCACAAATCCCCGAAGATCCTTGCCGCGGCCCTCGTGGCCGCGGCCACCGTTCTGGTCGTGGCCCCCGAGGCCGAGGCCGCGACCGTCACCGTCCAGGCCGAGTCCTACGCGGCCCAGTCCGGCGTCCAGCTCGAGGCCACGGCCGACAGCGGCGGCGGGCAGAACGCCGCCTACCTGGCCGAGGGCGATTGGATGCGGTACGACGGCGTCAACCTCGGCGCCGCCGGCACCCTCACCGTCCAGGCCCGGGTCGCGTCCGCGGTCGGCGGCGGCCGCGTCGAGCTGCACACCGGCTCGGCCACCGGCCCGCTGCTCACCCAGTTCACCATCGCCGCCACCGGCGGCTGGCAGGCGTGGAGCACGCTGACCGCCACCACCGCCTCGCACCCGACCGGCGCACAGACGGTCTTCGCGGTCCTGCGCAACACCACCGGCGGCGACTTCGTCAACATCAACTGGTTCTCGTTCGGCGACGGCTCGCCCACCGACAGCGGACCGGGCTGGATCCCGATCGACCAGGCGGCCTGGAACGCCCAGCTCGCCCAGTTCAACTCGCTCACGCCGCGGTCCGTCCCGGCCGGCACCGTCCGGGTGCCCGAGTTCAACGCGACCTGCGCCTACAGCCACTCCCACCCGGACGACCCAATCATCTTCCCGGGCATGCCGGGCGCGTCGCACATGCACAGCTTCCTCGGCAACGACCGCACCGACGCGTACACCACCACCGGCAGTCTGCTCGCGAACGCAGGCACCAGCTGCCGCCCGGCGCCGGACCTCTCGGCGTACTGGATCCCGTCGCTCTACCAGGGTGACCAGGTCATCGAGCCCAAGGACGTGGTGGTCTACTACGGCTCGCGGCTCACCGACCCGGCCGCCACCAAGCCCTTCCCCCAGGGCCTCCGGATGATCGCCGGGGACGCCAAGCTCCAGACGCCGACCCCGGCCGGCTCGGTCAACGCGTTCTACTGCGCCGGGCCGGGCGGCGAGATCGGCCGCAGCGCCGACGGCAACTGGCCGATCTGCGCCTCGACCGCGGTGCTCATGTTCCACCTGGTGTTCCAGGACTGCTGGGACGGCAAGCACCTGGACAGCCCGACGCACAAGGCGCACATCGCCTACAGCTACGACGGCACCTGCAAGGGCGACTACCCGGTCGCCATCCCGAACCTGTCGTTCCTGATCGCGTACCCGACCAGCGGTTCTTCCGCCGGTTTCCGGCTCGCTTCCGGCATGGCGTCGTCGATGCACGGGGACGCGTTCTTCGCCTGGGACAACCTGGCGCAGAGTCAGCGGGTGAAGAACTGCCTGGTCCAGAAGGCCAAGTGCAACACGGAGGGCAACTTCTGATTTGAGCCGACGGGATCTGCCGCCGGGCCGGCACGGGTGTGGTGACGGTTGCCTTGCCCCGGATGGGGCATCGCGGCAGTCCTGACGGCCCGGCCGGCCCGGCAATCCGTTCCCGAGGCCGCCCGGCTGGTTAGCTCACCCACCCCGTTCACTGGGTGGGGCGAGCTAACCGGCCGGGTATGACAACTCCCAGCTGTTGTCCACAAGCCGACGCGAACCGGGAGCGCGGGCGATCGAGGGCCATGGGCGCGTTCCGAGACGCGGGTGGCCGGCTGCGTCGGCGCCAGTCCTTGCCGCGCCGGGATGCGGGTCCGCGATCTGGCGCATCGCCGAGCCCGCCAGGTAGGCCGCGTCCTGGCCGCCGGCAGGGTCGACCGCCACCGGCAACGCGCCCATCGAGACCGGCAGGTCATCCACAAGCTGAGGCGACGCTGAGAGATTCGACTCACGCGTTGATTTGGGTACGCGGGCCCGCGCGCGAGAGGATCGGCGGGTGGGCGGGCACGGGGACTCGGCGTTGCGGCTGCGCGTGACGCTGCTGGGCACCTTCGAGGTGTCGCGCGGCGGCGTCGTCGTGCCCATTCCCGGTGCGCGCCTGCGCGGGCTGCTCGTCCGTCTCGCCCTGGCCGGCGGCCGCGCCGTCGACCCCGGCACGCTGGTCGACGCGCTCTGGCCCGAGGAGGGCCCCGGCGACCCGGCCAACGCCCTGCAGTCCCTGGTCTCCCGCCTGCGCCGGATGCTCGGCGCGGCCGGCGCCGTGGCCCAGGTCGAGGGCGGCTACCGGCTCGACGTCGCCGCCGACGACGTCGACGCGCTGCGCTTCGAGCGGCTGGCCGCCGGCGGCCGCGACCGGCTGCGCGCCGGCGACCCGCTGGGCGCGGCCGACCTGCTCGGCGCCGCCGTCCTGCTCTGGAGCGACCCGGCCGGCGCCGAACCGGGCGCGATCGCCGCCGTGGCGCCCCCGGCCGCGACCCGGCTGGCCCGCACCGCCGTCGAGGCCCACGCCGACCTGGCCGAGGCCGAGCTGGCGCTGGGCAAGGCCGCGGCGGCGGGGGAGCGGCTCGCCGCCCTGCTCGCCGAGCACCCGCTGGACGAGCGGATCGCCGCCCTGTCGATGGACGCGCTCGCCGCTCAGGGCCGCCAGGCCGAGGCCCTGGCCCTCTACGAGCGCGTCCGCGAGGCCCTCGCCGACAGCCTCGGCGCCGACCCCGGCGCCGCCCTGCGCGAGCGGCACCTGCGCCTGCTGCGCGCGCCCGCCGACCCGCCCGCCCCGCCGTTCCCGGACGAGAGCGCCGCGCCGCCGCCGAGCAACCTGCCGGCGCCGGTGAGCAGCTTCATCGGCCGCGACGACGACCTCGGCCGGATCGACACGCTGCTCGCCACCGGCCGCCTCGTCACCGTCGTCGGCCCCGGCGGCGCCGGCAAGACCCGCATCGCGCTGGAGGCGGCCCGCCGCCACCGCCATGAGTACCGTGACGGCGCCTGGATGATCGACCTCGCCTCGGTGACCGAGCCGGCGAAGGTCGGCGCCGCCATGCTGGCCGCGATCGGGCTGCGCGGCGCCGCGCTGTTCGAGCCCTCCAAGATGTTCGACGGCGGCGAGCTGGACGTGCTCACCGAGCAGCTCAACGGCCGCGAGACGCTGCTGCTGGTCGACAACTGCGAGCACCTGATCGACGCGGTCGCGCACCTGGTCGACGCGCTGCTGCCGCGCTGCGCCGGGCTGCGGGTGCTGGCCACCAGCCGGGAGACGCTCGCGGTCGACGGCGAGGCACTGGTCCCGCTCGGCCCGCTGACCCTGCCCGACCCGGCCGATGGCGTCGCCGAGGCCCGGCGTACGGCGTCGGTGCGCCTGTTCACGGCCCGGGCGGCGGCCGTGCGGCCCGGGTTCGACGTCGACGAGGAGACCCTGGCCGACGTGGTACGGGTGGTGCGCGGTCTGGACGGCATGCCGCTGGCGCTCGAGCTGGCCGCCGCCCGCCTGCGCACGCTGTCGCTGACCGAGCTCGCCGACGGCCTGTCCGACCGGTTCCGGCTGCTCACCACCGGCAGCCGCACGGCCCAGCCCCGGCATCGCACGCTGCGCGGGGTCATCGCCTGGAGCTGGGATCTGCTCGGCGACCACGAGCGGGCGGTGGCCGAGCGCGTCTCGGTGCTGCCCGGCGGCGTGACCCCCGCCTCGGCCATCGCGGTCTGCGCCGGCGAGGTGCCCCCCGCGCTCGTGCCCGACCTGCTGGCGGCCCTGGTCGACCGGTCGCTGCTGCAGCTCGCGCCGGACGCGGGCCGCTACCGGATGCTGGAGACCCTGCGCGAGTACGGCGTCGAGCGGCTCGCCGAGCGGGGCGAGCTCGAGGCCGTCCGGAGCCTGGCCGCCGGCCATCTGTCCGCGCTGGTCGAGCACTACGATCCGCAGCTGCGCGGCCGCGACCAGCTGGCGGCGCTGGCGGTGATGCGCGCCGAGTACGACAACGCGCTGGCCGCCGTCCGCCACTACTGCGACATCGGGGACGGCGGCGCCGCGGTCGGCCTCGCGCTCAACCTGACCTGGTACTGGCAGATGTTCGGCCGGCACAGCGACGCCGCGTACTGGATGGGCGAGGCGTTGAGCGCAACCCCGACGCCGGCCCCAGCGGGGCCCGGGTTCTCCATGCCGTCCGAAGGACCAGGTATCGGTAGCGATCTGGACCGGGACTGTGGTGAGGCGGTGATGCTGCTCAACAAGATCAGCTCGCGCTCGATGGCCACCACCGAGGCGACGGTCAAGACCCACCAGGCCCAGCTCCGCTCGCTGGCCGACCGCCTCCTCGCGTACCCGCACGTGCCCGGCCTGGCCGGCGCCCTGATCGCGGTGACGCTCGCGTTCCTGGAGGAGACGGAGAAGGCGCTGGAGATCGTCCAGCGCCTGATCGACGGCTCCGACCCGTGGCTGGCCGGCCTCGCGCACATGTTCCGGGCCCAGTTCGCCGAGAACGACGGCGACACCGATCAGGTACGCGTCGACATCGCCGGCGCGCTGGAGTGCTTCGGCCGCACCGGCGACCGGTGGGGGCTGGCCACCGCGCTGCCGATGCGGGCGCTGCTGCGGCAGTACGACGGCGACCTCGACGGCGCGCTGGCCGACCTGAGCGAGGCCAAGCGACTGGCCCGCGACTTCGGCTCGCTGAGCCTGAGCGACGAGATCTTCATCGACATGCGCTGGATCGACCTCTACGTGCGGCGCAACGACCACGACCGGGCGGTCGCGATGATCGCCGCCACCCGGGAGCGGGCGCTGCGCTCGTCCTCGCCCGAGATGGTCATCCTGCTCGACGCGCTCGAGGCCGGGCTGTGGTCCCGGATGGGCGAGCTCGACCGGGCGCGGGAGCTGTGCGACGCGGCCGAGGAGGGCATGCGCCGGGTCCCGGCGTTCGCCGGCGACCACGGGCGGGCGCTGACCGGCGCGGTGCGGGCGACCCTCTGCGTGCAGTCCGGCGACGGGCCGGGTGCGGAGGCGGCGCTGGCCGGGGCGTACGAGGCCGCGGTGGAGAGCCGCGACATGCCGATCCTGGCCATGGTGGCGGTGGTCGCCGCGAGCCTCGCGGACCTCTACGGCCGGCACCTCGACACCGCGCTGCTGCTGGGCGCGGCGGCCCGGCTGCGCGGCACCCATGACCGCACCGAGGTGCAGATCATCGACCTGAGCGGCCGCAGCCGGGCCGCTCTCGGCGAGGAGCGCTTCGCGGAGGCGTACGAGATGGGATGGAAGCAGGACGGCAAGACCGCCCTGACGCAGGTCGACCCGGCCCGGCTGCGCCGCGAGGCGCTGCCGGCCGGGGACCAGAAACAATCGGCTCAGGCCCGCCGGGCGTAGGCCCGCAGCGCGAGCGGGACGAACACGATCAGCAGGCCGGCCATCCAGGCCAGCGTCGCCCACAGGTGACCGGCCACCGGGCCGCCGATCAGCAGCCCGCGGATCGTGTCGACCAGCGGTGTGATCGGGTTGAGGTGCACGAAGCCCTGCAACCAGCCGGGCAGGGTGTTGGTCTGCACGAACACGTTGCTGCCGAACGACAGCGGGAAGATCAGCAGGAACATCACGCCCTGCACGGCGCCCGAGGTCCGCACGATCATGCCGACCCAGACCGAGATCCAGCAGAAGCACAGGCCGAACGCGATCGACAGGGCCACCGCCGCGACGGCCGGCAGGAAGCCGGTCTCGACCCGGAAGCCCATGATCGTGCCGAAGCCGAGCATCACCACGCAGACGGTCAGGTACCGCACGACGTCGGCCGCGACCGCCCCGACCAGCGGCGCCGACCGGGCCACCGGCAGTGACCGGAAGCGGTCGAAGACGCCCTTCTCGATGTCGGCATTGAGGTTCTGGCCGAGCGCGATGCCGCCCATCGCGAGCGACTGCGCGAGCATGCCCGGCAGCAGGAACTGCAGGTAGTCGTCCCGGTGGCCGCCGGAGATCGCGCCGCCGAGCAGGTAGGTGAACAGCAGCAGGAAGATCACCGGCTGGAGGGTCACGTCGATCAGGGCCTCCGGCGTCCGGATGGTCTTGATCAGACTTCGCCGGGCCAGCGCGACGCTGTGCCGGGCCAGCGCGGCCAGCGAGCCGCCGCGAGGCTTGTCGATGTCGCCGACGATGTTGCGAACGGGCACGTCGAGAGTCGTCATACGAGCTCAGCCTCCTTGGGCGCAGCGGTTTCGGGGTCGTCGCCGGTCAGTGCGTGGAACACCTCGTCGAGGCTGGGCAGGTGCACGCCGAGGTCGACGAACTCGATGCCGGCCCGGCGCAGGGCCGGGAGCGCCTCGTCGAGGGCGGTGTCGCCGGTGACCGGCACCGAGATCGCGCCCGGGCGGGCGCCGGCGGCGGTGTCGGACGAGGCGTTCGTGCCGGGGGCGGCGACCGCGTCGAGCACGGCCATCGCGTCGCCCAGCCGGGCCGGGTCGGCCGGGCGCACCTTCAGGGTCAGGCCACCGACCCGGCGCTTGAGGCCGTCCGGGGTGTCGTGGGCGATCACCCGGCCGTGGTTGATCACCACGATCTCGTCGGCGAGCGCGTCCGCCTCCTCCAGGTACTGCGTGGTCAGCAGCACGCTCGAGCCCTGGGTGATCTGGGTGCGCACGACGCCCCACATGTCCTCGCGCTTGGCCGGGTCGAGGCCGGTGGTCGGCTCGTCCAGGAAGATCACCTCGGGGTGGCCGACCAGGCTCGCGGCCAGGTCGAGCCGGCGCCGCATGCCGCCCGAGTAGGTCTTGGCCGGTCGCCCGGCGGCCTCGGCGAGGTCGAACCACTCGAGCAGCTCGGCCGCGCGCTTGCGGGCGTCCTTCGTCGTGAGATCGAGCAGCTGCCCGATCAGCACCAGGTTCTGGGTGCCGGTCAGGTCCTCGTCGACCGAGGCGTACTGACCGGTCAGCCCGATCCGGCGGCGCACCCGCTGGGGCTGCTTCAGCACGTCGATGCCGGCCACCTCCGCATGCCCGGAATCCGGCCGCAGCAGCGTGGCGAGCACGCGTACCGCGGTGGTCTTGCCGGCGCCGTTCGGCCCGAGCACGCCGAGCACCGTGCCGCGGCGCATGGCCAGGTCCACCCCGTCGAGAGCCTGGGTGGTCCCGAACCGCTTGCGGAGGCCCTCCGCCCGTACCACGAGATCGCTCATGATCTTCCGTCCCTTCGTCTTCGTGTCTCGGCAAGCAGACTGCCGGGCCGCACTGACACGGCCCGCACACGGCGCTGACATCGCCCTGTCGCCGGTGTGAGCCCGGTGTCAGTGCCTCAGCCGTCGCCGAGTCGCGGTCGCGGAGCCGGATCGCCGGCCGGGTCGGCCGTCTCGAGGTGCTCGAGCGCCAGGTGATGCAGCTGAACTTCCGGAACGCCGGCGACCACCGCCGAGATCGACCGCGGCGACCTGGACGCGATGGCGACCGAACTCAACGCCCTGGTCGGCGCGTTCCGCTACGGACCGGCGTCAGTCCAGGACCCAGCCCTCGACGAGGGACTCGTGGGCCTCGAGGCGTCGCTGGGTGCGCTCGGGGTCGGTGGCGGCGATCGCGTCGAGCAGGCTGACCGCCAGCACCACGACGGCCGCGTGCGAGTCGAAGACCAGGCCGGTGCCGACGGGGGCGACCAGCAGCACGTCGGCGTCCGCGGCGAAGGGCGCCAGCGCGGTGTCGGTGACCACGACCGTCGCCAGGCCCAGGCGGCGGGCCAGGCGGACGGCGGCGATCGTGCCGGCCGGGTAGCGGGGCATGGCGAACGCCAGCAGCGCGCCCGCGCCCCGCTGGTGCAGCTCGAGGACGGTGTCCTCGACGGTCGCCGCGTCGGTGCCGACGGTCACCGCCGGGAGCACCCGCCGCGCGAAGTAGCCGAAGTAGTCGGCCAGGGCGGCCGACGCGCGCAGCCCGATCACGCCGAGCGGGCCGCCGCCGGCCAGCAGGCGGACGGCCTCGCGCATCCGGTCGTCGCCGAGCTCGCGCTTGAGGCTCTCCAGGTTGGCGAGCTCCTGGTCGACGGCGCCGGCCCGGGGAGCGGGCGGGTGGCCGGGCCGGCCGGTCAGGACGGCGTCGCGCAGGGCGGCGCGGAACTCGGGGAAGCCGGCGAAGCCGAGCGCGGTCGCGAGCCGGGTGACCGTGGGCTGGCTGACGCCGGTCTGCTCGGCGATCTCGACCGTCGACATGAAGGCGACGCCGGGGAACATGGCCAGCATGCGCTGCACGATCTGGCGCTGGGTGGGGGAGAGCCGGTGCCGCCGGGCCCGGGCGAGCAGCCAGTCGGCGCCTCCGGTGTCGAGCTGCGTCATGGGAGGCTCCCGTCCGCCCGCGCTGAATAACTTGAAACGCCAAGGCTATAGGGTGCATTACATGATTCACGGGGGCCCGCCGCTCTGGCTCCGGTTCCTCTCCGGCCCGGACGTCGACGGCCTCGGCATCACGAACGCCGAGGTGATCGCGGCCGTGGAGTCCGTCGTGGACGCGCACGGCCGGGGCCGCACGGTCTTCGAGCCGCGGGTGCACCTGGTGCCCGACAACGGCGGCGCCGGACACTTCAACGTCCTGCGCGGGCACGTGTCCACCCTCGGCGAGCACGGGCTGAGCGGCGTCAAGGTGGTCGGCGACTTCGTGCCCAACTACCGGCTCGGCCTGCCCAGCGAGCTGGCCCTCATGACGCTCTACGACCCGTTCACCGGGACGCCTCTGGCGATCCTGGACGCCACCCTGATCACCGAGGTGCGCACCGGCGCGATGACCGCCGTCGGCGCCAAATATCTGGCCCGGGCCGGCTCGCGGGTGCTCGGCCACGTCGGCGCCCGGGGCACCGCCTTCGCCAACGTCACCATGCTCGACAGCCTCTTCCCGCTCGAGGAGATCCGGGTGACCAGCCGCCGGCCGGAGTCGCGCGAGGCGTTCGCGGCGCGGCTGCGGGAGGTCACCGGCACCCCGGTGCGCGCGGTCGCCACCGCGGACGAGGCCTTCGACCAGGCGGACATCCTGGTCGAGGCCTCGCGGCTGGAGGAACCAACCCCGCTTCTGCGTACGGCGGCGGTCCGGCCGGGCGCTTTCGTGGTCCCGTACGGCACGGTCAGCGCCGTGGAGCTCGACCTGCTCGACGTGATGGACAAGGTGGTCGTCGACGACTGGCGCGAGTCCCGCTCCGGCCGGTTCGGCGCCCTGCGCGCCCACGTCGACACCGGCCGGCTCACCGAGGAGACCCTGTACGCCGAGATCGGTGACGTCGTCAGCGGCCGCAAGCCGGGCCGGGAGAGCGACGACGAGCGGATCCTGTTCTGGCACCGGGGACTGTCCATCCTCGACGTCGCCCTCGGCCACCTGATCCTCACCCGGGCCGAGGCCGCCGACGCCGGCGCCATGCTGCGATACCGATGAGGGCCCGCACGATCCGGCGCCCCGCCGACCTCGACCGGGCGGCGATCGAGGAGGTGGCGCGCGGCGAATGCCGGGTCGTCCTCGCCCCGGAACTGCTCGACGAGCTCGCCGCGAGCCGCCGCTCGGCCCTGGCCGACCTGGACGGGGACGAGCCGGTCTACGGGGTGAACACCGGAATGGGGGCGATGTCCGGCGTACGGCTGGACGCCGAGGCCCGCGCCCGGCAGCAGAACACCCTGATGATCGGCCGGGCCGTCGGCTCGGCGCCGTGGCTGCGCCGCGACGAGTCCCGCGCGCTGCTCGCCGCCCGGCTGCGCACGCTGCTGCACCCGGCCGCCGGCGTCTCCCCGCGGCTGTGCCTCTTCCTGGCCGCCCTGCTGGACGCCGACGTCGTGCCCGCGGTCCCGCTGCGCGGCGGCGCGGCCGGCGAGATCATCCCGCTCGCCCACGCCGGCGCCGTCCTGATCGGCTCCGGCCAGGTGCTCGACGCCGCCGGCGGACCGGTCGACGCCGCCCCGGCGCTGGCGGTGGCCGGGCTGGAACCGCGGCCGTTCGAGGCGAAGGAGGGCGTCGCCTTCCTCGAGGGCGTGCCCGGCCTGACCGGCCTGGCCGTGCTCGGCGCCCGCGACGC
The DNA here is from genome assembly GCF_055586105.1 of Actinoplanes sp. NPDC051537. Lineage (NCBI taxonomy): Bacteria > Bacillati > Actinomycetota > Actinomycetes > Micromonosporales > Micromonosporaceae > Actinoplanes > Actinoplanes sp. NPDC051537. The sequence goes on along the minus strand of NZ_JBVJIU010000013.1, from coordinate 87,962 downwards.
CCGGGTCCTGCTCGACCAGACCCTGGCCGCGGCGGCCGCCTCGCACGCCGTCATCCGGGCCAGCCGCGACCCGCTGCACCCGGCCCTGGCCGACAGCCCGGAGCTCGACGCGGTGCTGGCGGCGCTGCGGTCGGGTCATCCCGGCGGCGACCCGGCCGCCGCGTTGCAGGCGCCGGTGTCGTTCCGGGTCACCGCGCCCGCCGTCGCCGTGGCGCGGCGGGCGGTGACCGCGCTCGACGCCGCCGCCGACCGGGCCCTCGATGCCGTCACCGACTCCCCGGCCCACCTCGGCGGCCGGTTCGTGGGCACGTTCGGCTTCGCCGGCACCGACCTGGCGGCGGCGCTCGGCGCGCTGACCACGGCGCTGATCCACCTGGCCGAGCTGGGCGCGGCCCGGCTGCACCGGCTGCTCGACGCCGCGGTCACCGGCCTGCCCCGGCAGCTCTCCGACGCCCCCGGGCTGCACGCCGGCATGGTGACCGTGCACAAGCGGGCGGCCGGCACCGTGCACCGGCTGCGCCGCTTCGCCGCCCCGGCCCTGATCGGCGCGATGGAGACGTCGCTGGGCCAGGAGGACGCGCAGAGCTTCGGCTTCGAGGCCGCCGAGTGCCTCGGCGAGGCGGTCGGCGGCCTGCGCGACGTGCTCGCCTGCGAGCTGCTGGCGGTCAACCAGGCGCGGCTGCTGCGCGGCGAGCCGGCCCTGGCGGACATGCCGCGGGAAGCCGCCGACCGCCCGTTCGGCCGTGACCTCGACCGGATCGTCAGCCGGCTCGAAAAGGGCTGGTCGATCCCCGGACGATGAGCTCGGGCCGGAACGGCGGGGCGTCCGAAACCGGGTTCTCCAGCTGATCGACGGCCGCCTCGACCATCGCGTCCTCGTCCCAGGCCATCGTGGTCAGTCCCGGGTCGACCAGCTGGGCCATCTGATGGTCGTCGTAGCCGACCACCGACAGGTCGTCCGGCACCCGCAGGCCGGCCTCGCGCGCGGCCCGGTAGACGGCGAAGGCCAGCGAGTCGCTCAGGCCGAACACCGCGGTCGGGCGCCCGGGACCGGCCAGCAGCTCGGCCGCGACCTCGACCGCCTCGGCCGTGGCGGCGGGCGCCGAGACCTCGGCCAGCTCGATGCCGAGGCGGGCGGCGACCTCGGCCGCGAGCACCTGGGCGGGCCGGCCCGGGGTCGACGGCAGCGCGGGGGCGAGCAGGCCGATCCGGCGGTGGCCGAGCCCGGCGAGGTGGGCGAGGGCGGTCTCGACGCCGTACCGGTTGTCGAACAGCACGCTGCCCGAGCCCGGCCGGGCGGTGAGGGCGTCGCCGATCGCGACGACCGCCACGTCGGGGCCGAGCAGCCGCCAGTAGCCGGCGGTCGGGTCGACGGGGGAGACCAGGGCGCCGTCCACGCGCTGGGCGGCGAACTGCTCGACGATCAGCCGTTCCTGCTCCGGGTCGGCGTCGGCGTCGGCGATGGTCGCGTACCGTCCGCGGCGCCGCAGCGCGCGGGTGAGCAGCACCGAGAAATCCTGCTGCCACAGGTCGCGCAGCGAGCCGCTCACGCCGACCGATCCGGTACGCCCGCTGGCCAGCGCCCGGGCGATCGGATCGACCGTGTAGCCCAGTTCCTCGGCCAGCTCGCGGACCCGGCTGATGGTGGCCGCCGAACCCCGGACGCCGCGCAGCGCGTACGAGGTGGCGGCCAGCGACAGCCCGGCCGCGTCCGCCAGGTCCTGCAGCGTGCGGCGTCGCTCCGGCCCGGACACGTCCCGAGAGTAACAGTCGCCGGATGGTGAGAACGACTTGCGCGAAAGCGGGGGGAAGCGCTTCACTCCATGCATCGTGTGAAGCGCTTCCCTCCCGGTCTCGCCCCCAAGGAGCAGGCATGGTCGACTGCCACCAGCATCTGTGGCCGCCCCGCTTCCTGGACGCCCTGCGCCGCCGCAACGCGTTCCCCTACCTGCGCGGATGGACCCTGCACCTGGCCGGGGAGCCGCCGTTCGAGGCCGACCCGGCCGCCCACGACATCGAGCGCCGCCGGTCCCGCGAGCGGGCCGGGGGCGCCGGCCGGGCGCTGGTCTCGCTCTCCAGCCCGCTCGGCATCGAGCACCTGCCCGCGCACGAGGGCGCCGACCTGATCGACGTCTGGCATGAGAGCGCCCTCGAGCTGGGCGACCCGTTCCGGGTGTGGGCGGCGGCCTCGGTCGCCGATCCCGACCCCGACGGCCTGGCCAAGGTGCTGCGCGAGGAGCGGGTGGCCGGCCTGCAACTGCCCGCGACCGCGCTCGCCGACCCGGCCGCCCTCGCCCGCGTGGGGCCGCTGCTGGCCGCGGCCGAGAGCGCCGGCAAGCCCGTGCTCGTGCACCCCGGCCCGGCGCCGGCCGGCGATCCCGGCCTGCCCGGGTGGTGGCCGGCCCTGGTGCCGTACGTGTCGCAGCTGCACCAGGCGTGGCTGGCCTGGCACGTCGCCGGCCGCCGGTCCCATCCGGCGTTGCGCATCGCGTTCGTGGCGCTGGCCGGCCTGGCGCCGCTGCACCACGAGCGGCTGGCGGCCCGCGGCGGCGCGCTCGGCGCCCTGGACCCCGGGGTGTTCTACGAGACCTCGTCCTACGGCACCCGGGCGATCGACGCGATGGTCCGGGTGGTCGGCGTCGACCCGATCGTGCACGGCTCCGACCGGCCGTACGCGGAATCGGCCGACCCCGGCCTCGGCGACGCCTTCCGGCACGCCATGCACACCACCAACCCGCGCCGACTGCTGGGAGAACCGCGATGACCATGGTCGACACCCTGCCCGCGCTGCCCGGCCGGGTCCTCCGGCCGGCCGAGCTGCGGGCCTGGGTGCGCAAGCTGGCCGCCCGCACCGACCTGTGGGCGCCGCTGGTGCGGCACGACACCGGCCGGCGGCACTACGCGTCGCTCTACCGCGACGGCGACATCGACGTGTGGGTGCTGTGCTGGAACCTCGTGGACGACACCGGCTGGCACGACCACGACGTCTCCTCGGGCGCGGTGGCCGTGACCCGCGGCGCGGTGAGCGAGGCCACGCCCCGGATGGGCGGCACGCCGGCGACCCGGGTCGTTACCGCGGGCCGGGTCTTCGCCTTCGGCCCCGACCGCATCCACCGCATGGCGGGCGCCGTCGACGGCTCGGTCTCGCTGCACGCGTACTCGCCGCCGCTGTGGCGGATGGGCCAGTACTCGATCAGCCCGGGCGGCGTGCTGCGCCGCCGGGCCGTGAGCTACGCCGACGAGCTGCGCCCCTTGGCCGGCTGAGCGGGGTCGGGCACACTGCCGGGGTGATTGTCGAGCCCGACCTGGGCGTCCTGCGCGCCGCGCTGGACGGCGAGAGCCGCCGCCTGGCCGAGCGGGTGCGGTCCGCCGATCTGGACGCCCCGGCGCCCGGGCTGGAGTGGACCGCCGGGCAGCTGGTCGCGCACCTGTGCGTGGTCTACCGCGCCTTCGCGCTGGCGGTGCGCGGCGCCGACTACGGCGAGTTCATCACCGAGAACCTCGGCACCGGGAGCACGCTGTCCGACGTGGTCGCCTCGACCAACGCCCGGGCGCTGGCGGTGGTGTCGTTCCCCGGCCCGCGCGAGGCCGCCGACGGGCTGCGCGACTGCGCCGGCGAGCTGCTCGCCGCACTCGACACCGGCCCCGACCCGCACGCCGACCGGCCCACGCCGTGGTACGGGGCGGAGGTCACCCGTACCGTCGGCACCCTGGCCGCGCTCAGCGTCAGCGAGAGCGTGGTCCACGGCTACGACCTCGCGCGAGCTATGCGGGCGCGGCCGTGGCTGGACGAGCGCTCGGCCGCGGCGGCCGCGCCGGTCGTGATGAGCGAGATGCTGCCGCTGCTCGTCGACCCGGTCGCCGCCCGCGGGTTCACCGGCAGCTTCGAGGTCCGCGTCCGGCGGGCGCCCCGGTTCGTGCTCCGGCTGGCCGACGGACAGGCCCGGTCGGCGCCGGCCGGCGGGGAGGCCGCCGACTGCGTCCTGTCCCTGTCCGGGTGCGACGCCCTGCTGGTCGGCTTCCGGCGGCGCGCGCTGTGGCGGGCGATCGGGTCCGGTGGGGCCTTCGCGTCCGGCCGCCGGCCGTGGCTGGGCCTGCGGTTCGGCCGGCTGTTCCGGCTTCCCTGACGGCCGGCTTCCTTGAGGGCCGGCGCCGGCGTGTGGACCACGCGGCCCTTGCCGGCCGTCTTCGCCGCGTACATCGCGGTGTCGGCGTCGTGCAGCGGCGCGTCGATGTCCGGGTGACCACGCCAGATCGCCACCCCGATGCTGCCGCCGGGGTGGATCACGGCGCCGCCCACCGTGACCGGATCCTGCAACGCGATCAGCAGCCGCTCGGCAGCCGCTCGGCGACCGTGACCGCGTCCTCGGGCGCGTCCATGCCGCCGAGCAGGACGGCGAACTCGTCACCGGCGAGCCGGGCCGCCGGGTCCGCGCCGCGCACCCGTCGCGCCGGCGCAGGGCCACGGTCACCAGCGCCGGCGGCGGCACCCCGGGCGCCTGCTCGAGGAAGCCCGTGACGTGCCCGGAGTCGGTCAGCGCCACCGCGGCGAGCGCGCAACCACCACCAGGCCAGCCGGACCGCCGCCACCACGGCGGCGATCCGCCACGGCAGCGGGGCCGTGCCGCGCAGCGTGCGGGCCGCGCTGCACGGCCACGTTGAAGGTCGCGAAGATCAGGAACAGCCGGCGGCCGCACCCCTGTTCGGCCGCGGGCCGGGGGTTCTGACTAGCGGAGGTACTTGAACGCCGCCCGCAGCTCGGCGGCGAACAGCTCCGGCTCCTCCCAGGCGGCGAAGTGACCGCCGCGGGCGGGCGCGTTGTAGTAGTTGAGCGTGGGGTAGTCGTTGGCGGCCCAGCTGCGCGGCGCCTGGAAGATCTCGCCGGGGAAGGCGCTGAAGCCGACCGGCACCTTGACCGGCGGCGGGGCCGCGTTGCCGGCGGCCAGGATCGACTGGAAGCTCTCCCAGTAGATGCGGGCGGCCGAGACGCCGGTGCCGGTCAGCCAGTAGAGCGTGATGTTGTCGAGGACATGGTCGCGGGTCAGGTTGCCGGCGGGGCGGCCGTCGACGAACGCGCGGGAGATCTTCGTGTAGCTGTCGGTGTCGTGGTCGAGCATCCAGGCGGCCAGCGCGGTGGGGGAGTCCGACAACGCGTAGCCGATCGTCTCCGGGCGGTGGAACTGCTCGTCCAGGTAGCCGTTGCCGGTGAGCTTGAACGCGCCGCGCGCGGCGTCGGCCGCCTTCTCCTCGGCGGTGTCCAACGGCTCGGTGGCGCCGCCGAGGGCGGCGAGCAGCAGGTTCAGGTGGATGCCGAGCAGGCCGGTCGGGGCCAGGCGGCCCAGGGTGTCGGTGACCGAGGCGCCGACGTCGCCGCCCTGCGCCACGTAACGGGTGTAGCCCAGGCGGCGCATGAGCTCGACCCAGGCGTTGGCGACCCGGGTCGCGTCCCAGCCGAGCTGCGTGGGCTGCGCGGAGAAGCCGAAGCCGGGAATCGACGGCACGATCAGGTGGAAGGCGTCGGCGGCGCGGCCGCCGTGCGCGGTCGGGTTGGTCAGCGGGCCGGCGGCGTCGAGGAACTCGACGATCGAGCCCGGCCAGCCGTGGGTCACCAGCAGCGGCAGGGCGTCCTTGTGCGGCGACCGGACGTGGACGAAGTGGACGTCCACCCCGTCGATCTCGGTGGTGAACTGCGGCAGGGCGTTGAGCTTCGCCTCGAAACGGCGCCAGTCGTAGCGGGTCGCCCAGTACTTGGCGACCGCCTGGGACGTCGCCAGCTGCACGCCCTGCGAGCGGTCGGCGACCAGCTCGCGGCTCGGCCAGCGGGTCGAGCCGACGCGGTGGCGCAGCTCGGTGAGCCGGGCGGCGGAGATGGCGGCCCGGAACGGGCGAATCCCGGTCGAGGCCGGTGTGGCGGCGGCGACGGCGGGGGCGGCGCCGAGCGCGCCGCCGGCGGCCACGGCGACGCCGGCCGCGACGCCGGTCTGGAGCAGGGCGCGACGGGTGGGTCCGGCAGGTGAGGAGGAGGGCATCGGGTTTCCCTTCGTGATCCGTTTTCGGATCGAAGCGTGCCCCGGCGGACCGGCCCGTCGAGCCCGTGTGCTCCCTGGTGCGGGGCCCTGGTGCGGGGCCCTGGCGCGGGGCCCTGGTGAGCGGCGTCACCCCAGGTCCGGCAGCGCCCCCAGGGACGGCAGCAGGGCGGCGGCGCGGTCGAGGTCCTCGCCCAGCGGCCGGTCCTCCTCGTCGGCGTCCAGCGCCCCGGCGGCGAGCTCGAAGGCCTCTCGCGCCGGACCGTCCACGAGCCGCCCGGGCGCCATCCGCAGCGCCCGGACGGCGGCCACCAGCTCGGCCGCCAGCAGGGCCGGCGCGAGCTGCGTCATCGTGCGCAGCGACCGCGCGCCCTGGGTGGCGAAGCTGGCGTGCTCCTCGAGTCCGAGCGAGATGCTCAGCGTGCCGGCCGCGACCGGCTGCATGCCGACCCGGATCTCGGTGAGCAGGTCCTGCACCACGTACTCGCTGATCATCAGGCCGGAGCTGCCGGACGGCCCGGCGGCCAGGAACGCGCGCAACCCGGTGAGGTCGGGGCGCATCAGCAGGCCGAGCCGGGCCGCCGAGAGCGACAGGACCGGCAGGAACGAACCGCGGACGGCGTCGAGGTGGGTCGCCATCGTCGCGGTGTGGAACTGCCCATGATGGCGTACGCCTCCGGCCGTCACGAGCGGGTTCTCGGCGGCCGCGTTCAGCTCGGCGGCGAGCACCTCGGAAAGTTCCCGGGCCGCGTGCAGCGCCGGCGCCGTCACCTGCGGCACCACCCGCAGCCCGAACGGGTCCTGGATGCGGGCCGGGGCCGCGCACCCGCCGACCATCGCCCGCAGCGCCGCCGCGACCGTCGCCTGGCAGGGATGCGCTCGGGCCGCGTGGACCTGCTCGTCGTACGCCTCCGGATTGCCCCGCAGCGCGAGAAAGGTCAGCGCGCCCACCACCGTCGAGGCCCGCAGTTGCTCCTGCACCCGATGCAGGGCGAGCGCCGCGGTCGCGACCGTCACCGCGCTGGAACTGATCATCGGGAGCGCGTCGGTGGCGCTGATCGTGGTGACCGGCCCGTTCCCCGATCGCCACGGCCGCTCGCCGGCCAGGGTCAGCCCCAGCTCGGCGAGCGCGGCCAGATCGCCGGTGCCGATCGCGCCCCACGAGTGCAGGGTCGGCACCGCGCCCGCGTCCAGGGCCTCGGCCAGCGCCTCCGCCACCGGCCGCGAGATGCCCGACCCGCCGGCCAGGATCTGGTTGAGCCGGGTGGCCATGGCCGCCCGCGCCGTCTCGTCGTCCTCGACCGGGCCGACCGCCGCGCAATGGCTGCGTAACAGGCGCAGGCCATGATCAAGGGCGTCGGACACCTCGTTCCGGTTGGCGCCCACGCCCGTGTTCGCGCCGTAGACGGCCCCGCGCGCCTGGGCCTCGAGCAGCAGCGCGTGCCGCCGCTCGACCAGGCCCAGCGCGGCCCGGTCGACGGTGACCACCGACCGGCCGGAAGCCACGGCGACCAGGCCCTCGACCGTGAGGGTCTGCCCGTCGAGCCGGACCTCAGCGCCCATGTTGCTTCCACCTATTCGCGACCGACCGTTGACATCTTATTCACTACCCCGGAAGTATGAATAGCCGTATTCATCGAGTTGCATGGGGAGACATGATCACCTTCGAGGATGTCGTGAAGATCTATCCTGGCGGCAGCACGGCGGTGGACCATCTCTCGCTCGAGCTGCCGACCGGGAAGACGACGGTCCTGGTCGGACCGTCCGGTTGCGGCAAGACCACGTCGCTCCGCATGATCAACCGGATGGTGAACCCGACCTCGGGGCGGGTGCTCATCGACGGCCGGGACGTGGCCGCCCAGGACGAGGCGCTGCTGCGGCGCGGCATCGGCTACGTCATCCAGCACGCCGGGCTCTTCCCGCACCGCACGGTGCTCGACAACGTCGCCACCGTGCCGATGCTGCTCGGCCGCACCCGCCGCCAGGCCCGCGCCGACGCGCTCGCGCTGCTGGACCGGGTCGGCCTCGCCGCCGAGTTCGCCGGCCGCTATCCGGCCCAGCTCTCCGGCGGCCAGCAGCAGCGGGTCGGCGTGGCCCGGGCGCTGGCCGCCGATCCGCCGATCATGCTGATGGACGAGCCGTTCAGCGCCGTCGACCCGGTCGTGCGCGCCGGCCTGCATCGCGAGTTCCTGCGGCTGCAGAAGGACCTGGGCAAGACGATCGCGATGGTCACCCACGACATCGACGAGGCGATCAAGCTCGGCGACGTCGTCGCGATCTTCCGGCAGGGTGGCGTGCTCGCCCAGGTCGGCACCCCGCAGGAGCTGCTCGAGCACCCCGCGGACGAGTTCGTGGCCGAGTTCGTGGGCCGCGACCGGGGCCTGCGCAGCCTGTCGTTCGACAATGCGGCGGATCTTCCGGTACGGCCGGTGGCCGACGCCGGGCCCGACCTGGTGCTCGACGAGGCTGGCCGCCCGGTGGGCTGGCGCTCGGCGACCGGGGTGGCCGGCACCGGCGGCGTCTTCACCCGCGCCGACTCGCTGCGAATGGTGACCGACCTGGCGATCAGCTCCCCGGTCGGCATCGCCGTGCGGGTCGGCGAGGACGGCGCGGCCGACGGCGTCGTCACCCATCACGACCTCGTCGACTACCTGGCCGCCCGGCGCGGGCAGCGGGCCGCGGAGCCCAGCTCGTGACCAGCTACCTGTCGAACAACTGGCAGACCGTCCTCGACGCGCTCAAGCAGCACGTGGCGCTGGCGCTGATCCCGGTGGTCGTCGGTTTCGTGCTGGCGCTGCCGATCGGCTACCTCGGCGTGCGCTTTCCCCGGCTCTACCACCCGCTGGTCAACACGTGCGGGGTGCTCTACTCGATCCCGTCGCTGGCCCTGTTCGTGTTCCTGCCGGTGATCCTCGGTACCAAGATCCTGTCGCCGCTGAACATCGTCGTGGCGCTGACCATCTACACCGTGGCGCTGCTCGCGCGTACGGTCGCCGATGGTCTTCGCTCGGTCGACCCCCTCATCGTGCAGTCGGCCACCGCCATGGGTTACCGCCGGCTGCGGCGGCTGACCGACGTCGAGCTGCCGGTCGCGTTGCCGGTGATCCTGGCCGGGCTGCGGGTCGCCACCGTCGCCAACATCAGCCTGGTGAGCGTCGGCGCGCTGATCGGCATCGGCGGCCTCGGCCAGTTGTTCACCCGCGGCTTCCAGCTGTTCTACATCGAGCCGATCCTGGTCGGCATCATCCTGTCGGTGCTGCTCGCGGCCGTGGCCGACCTGACGATCGTGCTCGTGCAGCGGGCCGTCACGCCGTGGACTCGTTTTGAACCGAGCGGACGGGGTGCGGCGTGAACCTCTCGTACCTGTTCGACGGCGCGCACTGGAGCCTGACCACCGACGGCAGCATTCCCCAGCTGATCCTGTCCCACCTCTGGTACGTGGCGCTGGCGCTGCTGATCGGCACGGCCATCGCGCTGCCGATCGGGCTCTGGATCGGGCACACCGGCCGCGGCTCGTTCCTCGCCATCAACGCCGGCAACGCGGGCCGCTCGCTGCCGACGCTGGGCCTGCTCATGCTGATGGTGACGCTGCTCGGCCTCGGTCTCGCTCCGGTGCTCATCGCGCTGACCGTGCTGGTCATCCCGCCGATCCTCACCTCCGCCTACGCCGGGGTGCGCAACCTCGACCACCGGGTGGTCGACGCGGCCAAGGGCGTGGGCATGCGTCCCTGGCAGGTGCTGACCAAAGTGGAGCTTCCGATGGCGATGCCGGTGCTGATGAGCGGCGTCCGCAGCGCCACCCTCCAGGTGGTGGCGACCGCGACGGTGGCCGCGGCGGTGGGCCTCAACGGTCTCGGCCGCCTGCTGATCGACGGCCTGGCCGTCAACGACTACTCCCGTGTGCTGGCCGGCGCCATCGTCGTCGCGGTGCTGGCGGTCGTGCTCGATCTGGTCCTGGCGCTCGCGCAGCGCTGGATCGTGTCCCCGGGCCTTCACCTCGAATAGAAAGGCAATCGATGTTGCGTACGCGTTTGGCCGGCACCCTGGCGGCCACCATCTCCCTTGCCCTCGCCCTCGCCGCGTGCGGGGCCAACGACGACCCGCTCAGCAGCTCCAACGGCGGCGGCAGCAGCAACTCGCCGTCCACGGTGACCATCGGCTCGGCCAACTTCGCCGAGAGCGAGCTGCTCGCCGAGATCTACGCCCAGGCCCTCGAGGCCAAGCAGGTGCAGGTCAAGCGGCAGTTCAACATCGGCGCCCGCGAGCTCTACCTGAAGGCGCTGCAGGACGGTTCGATCGACCTGCTGCCCGAGTACAACGGCGCCCTGCTCTCGGCGCTCAACAAGGGCGGCGCCCCGTCGGGGGTGAGCACGCCCGACGACGTCCTGGCCGCCCTCAAGAAGGTGCTGCCGGCCGGCACCGAGGTGCTCGACCAGTCGGCCGCCGAGGACAAGGACACGCTGACCGTCACCCAGGCGACCGCGACCAAGTACAGCCTGAAGACGATCGACGACCTCAAGCCGGTGGCGGGCAAGCTGTCGATCGGCGCCGGCCCCGAGTGGCAGGAGCGCTACCAGGGCCTCAAGGGCCTCGAGTCGCTGTACGGGGTGAAGTTCAAGACGTTCAAGCCGCTCGACGCGGGCGGCCCGCTGACCCTCAACGCGCTGCTGAAGGGCAGCATCGACGTCGGCAACGTCTTCTCCACCGACTCGGCCATCGCCACCAACAAGCTGGTCGTGCTGGACGACCCGCGGAACCTGTACCTGGCCGAGAACGTGCTCCCGCTGATCCGCAGTTCGGCCAGCAACCCGACCGTCAGCGGCGCGCTGAACGCGGTGTCGGCCAAGCTGACCACGGCCAACCTCACCGCGTACCTGGCCAAGGTGCAGGTCGACAAGCAGGACACGGCCGCCGTCGCGAAGGCGTTCCTCACCGAGAACGGTCTCGCCTGAGTTATTTCTCGGGCCTTTCCGGGCCGCCCGTCATGGCGAGCGACATCTGCCAGAGGCGGGCGGCCTTCTCGGGGTCGAGCGCGTAGGCGGCGACACCCCGGCGCACGCCCTCGGTGTAGGGGACGGCCTCCCGGCAGTCCTCGAAGTACTTGCCGGTGACGCCCTCGACCAGCGGGGACGCGGCCAGCAGCACCGAGGTGGCTGCGCCCTGCCCGGCGCTCTTCACCGAGACGCCGGTGGCGCCGGCGGGGTCGAAGGACGCGGGCGGGGCGGCGAGGTGCCGGCCGAGCCCGGTGTCCCAGATCCGGCCCGGGTTGAGCGCGTTGACGGCGATGTGGTCCGGGGCCCATCGTTTCGCGGCCTCGACGGCGAACAGGACGTTGGCGGTCTTGGACTGGCTGTAGGCGGCCCAGGGGTCGTAGGGGTGCCGTTCGAAGCCGGGGTCGTCGAAGAGGACCTCGCCGTTGACGTGCCCGACCGAGCTGACCGCGACGACGCGGGCGTTGCCGGCCGCCTTGAGCGCGTCGTGCAGTCCCGTCGCCAGCGTGAAGTGTCCGAGGTGGTTGGTGGCGAACTGCAATTCCCAGCCCTCGGCCGTACGGGTGAGGGGCGTCGCCATCACCCCGGCGTTGTTGACGAGGATGTGCAGCGGGCCCGCCCAGCTCTCGGCGAAGCGCCGCACCGAGGCCTGGTCGGCCAGATCGAGGTGCGCGACCAGCAGTCTGCCGCCGGTTGGCCGGCGCCCCACCGCGGCGTCCCGGCGTCCCGCCCCGAGATCGCGAGCCGCCGCGTCCCGGTCGGCGTCCCGGTGTCCGTCCGCCTGCTCTTCGTCGGCGGCCCGGCGCCCCGCTTCGAGGTCGCGCACCGCGATCGTGACCTCCGCGCCGGCTCGTGCGAGGGCGCGCGCCGTCGCCAGGCCGATGCCGGAGGCGCCGCCGGTGACGACGGCGCGCCGCCCGGTCAGGTCGACGCCGGCGAGCACCTCGTCGGCGGTGGAGGTGGCGCCGAACGGAATGGTGGTCATGAGCCCGTCCCTTGCTAGAGTTCACGGATAAGCGGACCGCGGTCCGTTTGACTCCACCGTAACCGGACCGCGGTCCGCTTAGCAAGTGAGGAGGGCCACCCGTGCGCGCGGACGCCCAGGAGAACCACGAGCGCGTCCTGGAGGTCGCGGCGCGGGCCTTCGAGCGCGAGGGCACGGGCGCCTCGCTGAAGGCGATCGCCCGCGAGGCCGGCGTCGGCATCGGCACGGTCTACCGCCGATTTCCCACCCGGGAGGCACTGGTCGAGGCCGTCTACCGGCAGGAGGTCGACCGGCTGTGCGCGCAAGGGCTGGCCCTGGCCACCTCCCGGCCCGGCGTGGCCGGCCTGCGCGAGTGGATGGAGGCGTTCGTCGACTTCATGGCGGCCAAGCGCGGCCTCGGCGAGACGCTGCGCGCGGTGCTCACCTCGGAGGACGACCGCCAGGAAACCCGCGAGCGTCTGCGGGCCACCATCGCCGCGCTGTTGACCACCGCGGGCGGGGCCGGCGAGCCCATCCGGCCCGGCATCGACCCCAACGACCTGCTCATGGCCCTGGGCGGGATCACCCTGATCGCGGCCGAGGAACGCCGGCGCGAGCTCGCGTCGCGCCTGCTCGACCTGCTGCTGGACGGCGTCCGGGCGCGCTGAGCCGGCAGCTCAGCGCGGGTCGGCCGGGCCGCTGCTCTCCCGGACCACCAGCTCGGTGGGCAGCAGGACGTGCTCCACGGGCGTCGCCGCGCCGGTCCTGACCCGCTCGATGGCGGCGGTCAGCGCGGCCGCCGCGGCCCGGCCCTTCGCCGCGATGTCCTGCCGGACCGTGGTCAGCCTCGGGCGTACCTGTGCGGCCAAGGGGTTGTCGTCGAAACCGACGACCGACAGCTCGCCGGGCACGTCGATGCCCAGCTCGGTGGCGACCTGGAGAACCCCGTAGGCGACCGCGTCCGAGAAGCACAGCACGGCGGTCGGCCGGTCGGGGCGGTCGAGCAGCAGCCGGGCGCCCCAGCGAGCCTGCTCGAGGCCGGTGCCGTCCTGCCGGGCGACGAGCGGCTCGACCCCGGCCGGACCGAGCTCGTCGAGCCAGCCGAGCCACCGCTGCCGGGACGAGTGGCCCTCGATGACGCCGGGGTCGTCGAGCAGACCGTACGGGCCATGTGTCCCGGAGAGCAGCAGGCCGATCCGCCGGTGGCCGAGGTCGAGCAGGTGCCGGGCGGCCGCCCGGGCGCCCCCGCGGTCGTCGACGTTGACGCTGGGGATGTCGTCGGCCGGGTCCTGGTCGACGTAGACCAGCGGAAGCCGCCGCCGGTGCAGGAACTCCACCGCGCGCGACGTCCAGTCGCACGAGTAGACCAGCGCGCCGTCCATGGCGACATCGCGGGCGGGGACGATGTCGCCGTCGTCGGACGACGTGAGCAGCGTGAGCGACAGCCCGGTCGGGGCCAGCTCCTCGGCGATCGCGCCGAGGAAGCCGGTGGCCACGAGATCGGTGAAGGCGAAGCGCAGCGAGTGGGTGAACACCACCCCCACCGCCCCCGTGGTGCCCCGGGCCAGGGCTCGTGCCGCCGGGTCGGGCCCGACGTAGCCGAGCTCCTGGGCGGCGGCCAGAATGCGTTCGCGCAGCGGGCCGGAGAGCTGATCGGGCTTGGAGAACGCGTTGGACACGGTCATCCGGCTGACGCCCACCCGATCGGCGATGGTCTGCAGTGTCACCCGTGCCGCCACCGCGTCACCATAGCTCCGCCCAGGCGAAACGGCGCTCAGGCGCAAGCTCCGCCCAGGCGAAACGGCGTTCAGGCGCGGGCCGGTTCGGCCGGCGCGAGCAGATGCGCCAGCCGGATCAGCCCGCGCGCCAGCGCGACCCGCACCCGGCGGCTCCGGGGCGCACGCTCGACGTAGGGCCGGGCCGGCGCGCCGGGCGCACTCTCCGCGAACTGCCGCCGGACTTGGTCGACTCCGATGATCATCGCAATGGGAAGCTCCATGACGACCTCCTTCTATACCGGTACAGTATACCCGCCTTCTGTACCGGTCAAGAAGATGTCGCCCCGGACACGCCGGCGGCGCAGCGATGTGGACGAGCCGCGAAAAATGTCGTAGGCCGCTGCTTAACTCGACCCCACCCAGAACCGGGTGGGGGTGAGAGCAGGGCCGGGGTGAGAGCAGGGCCGGGGTGAGAGCAGGGCCGGGGTGAGAGCAGGGCCGGGGTGAGAGCAGGGCCGGGGTGAGAGCAGGGCCGGAGTAGGGCGCCTCAGCGGTACAGGTCGTAGATGTAGGACGGCGCCTTCGTTTGCTCGGCCGCCGTCGGGGACTTCGGCGCGGCGGCGGTGCCGTACTGGTCGTACGTGACCACGTACGTGTCGGCCTTCGACTTGCCGGCCGCCGGGATCTGCACGGTCGTCGTGGCCAGGCGGCCCTCGCCGTCCAGCGTGGCGGTGAACGCCAACCGGGTCGCCGCGCTGCCCAAGGCCTTCAGCTGGGCGGCGGTGAGAATCTCGTCGGCGCCGGTGGTGCTCAGGTCGGTGACGCCCTTGAAGTGGCCGGGGCTGGTCTGGTTCAGCTCGGTCGCGTTCTCGAAGACCTCGTTCGTGTAGCCGGGGTCGCTCTCGGCGCCGTAGACGAAGGGGACGCCGTCCTTGTTCTTGATCTTCTGCGGGTCGAGCGACATCCACTTCGTCGGGACGTCGGACATGCCGGCGGGGACGGTCTTGATCTTCAGCCAGGACTTCTTCTCGGTCAGCAGGGTGTACGTGGTCTCGGCGTACGACGGCTTGGTGAAGTGCTGCACCGTGACGAACTCGGCGACCTTGTGGGTTGGGTCGATGATGCCGGTCTCCGGCGAGCCGGCCGACCTGATCGAGAAGTGGTAGATCGGCGAGCTCTCGGCCGGTATCGCCGCTTTGACGATCTGCAGCGGGGTGCGCGAGTCACTCAATGAGGCCGACGGCGATGGCGACGGCGACGGGGACGGCGGCGCGGCGACGGGGTCGTGGGACGTGCAACCCGCGACGGTCAGTCCGAGGGCGAGGACGACGAGGGCCGGGCGAGACTTCATGGATCGATCACTTTCTCGGGGCGGGAAGCAGAGCCTACGGCCGAAGCGGGGACATAGGCTGCGGGGATGGTCCGGGACGAGCTGCTGCGGCTGCGAGCGAGCGCGGAGGCCGAGGCGGCGACCCTGGCCGCGGACCTGGAGGCGCTGTTCTCGGCGTCGCGGGACTCGAACGCCGACGACGAGCACGACCCGGAGGGCGCCACCATCGGGTTCGAGCGCGCCCAGCTGACCGCGCTGCTGGCCGCCGCCCGGGAGCGGATCGCCGAGGTCGACGACGCGCTGCGCCGGCTGGCGTCGGGGACCTACGGCGTGTGCGAGCAGTGCGGGCGGCCGATCGCGGCGGAACGGCTGGCGGTGCGGCCGTTCGCGCGTCGTTGCATCGCATGCGCCTAGCCAAAGGAGAGTGCTACCAGACCTCGTCGGACGGGCGGACCAGCATCTCGTTCACCGCGATGTCCCGCTCCCGGCTCACGACGTACGCGATCGCGTCCGCGACGTGCGCGGGACCGACCGCGCCCGGCGCCACCAGGCTCACCCGCACCCGCTCCGGCGCCAGCTCCTGGCGCAGCGACTCGGTGAACCCGGCCAGCCCGAACCGGGTCAGGTGGTAGACGCTGCCGCCCGGCCACGCCAGCCGCCCGGCGGTCGAGCCGACGTTCACGATGTCGGCCGTGCCCCGCGGCGCGGTCGAGGCGGCGTCGATCAGGTACGGGACGGCGGCGTGGGTGACGTGCAGCAGCGCCGACAGGTTCTGGGCGACCATCCGGTCCCAGTCCGCCAGGCTGCTGTGCAGCGCCGAGCCGAGCAGCATCACGCCGTCGCCGTTGACCAGCACGTCGAGCCGGCCGAAGCGGTCCAGCGTCTCCTGCACGGCCCGCTCGGCCTGCTCGGGATCGATGAGGTCGGCCACCATCGGGACGGCGTGCCCGCCGGCCCGGGCGATCTCGGCGCCGGCCTTCGCGAGGCGCTCCTCGACCCGGCCCACCAGCGCGATCGCCGCGCCGTCCCGGGCCAGCCGCCGGGCGGACGCCGCCCCGATGCCGTCGCCGGCCCCGGTGACCAGCGCGACGGCGCCGCCCAGCGGCAGCAGCTCGTCCATGACCCCGTGCCTCCCGCGCTCGTGCGTTCGCCGACGAGCCGAGCGTGCGCGCTCCGGTCACCGCAGCGCGCCCGTGTATTTCACTGGTTGGCGGAAGGCCCGGGACGGGGAGCGAAGTTCTGCACGAAGCCGTCGACGAGGGCGTGCGCCCGGCGGGCCGCGTCCGCCTCGGTCACGGCGGTCCGCGAGGTGAGCGCGCCGGGATCGACGCCGGCCGCCACGGCCTGGGCCGCGCCGCCGTTGTCCAGCCAGCCGGCCAGCGTGGCGGCGGTCAGCTCCGGGTGGAACTGCAACGCCAGGTTGCGGCGCAGCCGGAACGCCTGCGAGGCGGCCTCGTTGCGGGCCAGCTCGGTCGCGCCGGGCGGCAGCTGCCAGCGGTCGTAGTGCCACTGGAACCACGGGCCGGCCGGCACGGTCGCCTCGTCGTCGCTCCGCACGCCGACCCAGCCGATCTCCGGCGACGGTGAGGCGGCCACGCTGCCGCCGTGCGCCGCCGCCAGCAGCTGGCCGCCGAAGCAGATGCCGAGCACCGGAACCCCGGCGGCGTCGGCGGCCCGCAGCTGCTCGATCTCGGGGGTCACCCAGCTCGCGACCAGCGCGTCGTACGCCGACCAGGGCGAGCCGAGCACCACGACCGCGTCGAACGAGGCGAAATCGGGGAACACGGTCGTGACGCCGGGCGCGTGGAAGTGCTCGGCCGGCACGACCAGGTGGTCGACGACCGTGTAGCCGTGCGCGCCGAAGCGCTCGCCGACCGGGCCGGCCGGCGAGGCGTGGTCGTGGTGGACGATCAGGACGCGCGGCTCAGAGGTGGTAGCTGTACTCACGGAACTCCCAGTCGGTCACCCACTGCGAGAAGCGCTCGAGCTCATTGCGCTTGTACGCCAGGAACGTCGCGATGAACTGCGGCCCGAGCAGCTCGGCCAGCTCGGTGTCGGCCTCCAGGGCGGCGATGGCGGTCGGCAGGTCGCCGGGCAGCCGGTCGGCCTTGGTGACGTCGTAGCCGTACCCCTCGAGCTTGGCCGGCGGGTCCAGCTTGTCGCGGATTCCCAGGTACGCGGCGGCCATCAGCGCCCCGATCGCCAGGTACGGGTTCGCCGACGCGTCGCCCAGCCGCAGTTCGAGCCGGGCCGCCCGGCCGCGCTCGGGCGGGATGCGGACCATCGCGCTGCGGTTGTCCAGGCCCCAGTCGATCAGCCACGGCGCGAGCGTGTCCGGCCCGAAGCGCTTGTACGAGTTGACGGTCGGGTTGAGCAGCGCGGTGAGGGCCGGGGCGTGGGCCAGCACGCCCGCGATCGCCGACCGCCCGACCTGGGACAGCCCGTCCTCGCCCTGCGGGTCGTCGAAGAGCGCGACCCCGTCCCGCGACCAGGCCGAGAAGTGGATGTGGAAGCCGGAGCCGCCCTCGTCGTTGAACGGCTTGGCCATGAACGTCGCCATCTTGCCCTGGATGCGGGCCAGCTCCTGGATCGCGTTCTTGAAGCGGAACGCCCGGTCGGCGGCGTCGAGAGCGCCCGAATGCCACAGGTTGATCTCGAACTGCCCGGAGGCGAACTCATGGTTGGCGGCGACCACGTCCAGCCCGTACGCCTCGAGCTTGCGCAGCGACGAGAGCAGGGTGTTCTCGGGGTCGCCCTTGTAGCCGGCCGTGTAGACGTTGCCGGTGCCCTCGCCGTACCGCTTCCAGCCGTTGGGCGCCCCCGCGCTCTCCTCCATCACGTAGAACTCCAGCTCGGGACCGATCATCGGCTCCATGTCGAGCGCGGCGAACCGGTCGATCACCCGGCGCAGCACGTTGCGCGGGCTCTCCTCGCTGCGGCTGCCGTCCGGGTTGTAGAGGTCGGCGATGACGTGGGCGACGCCGGGCTCCCACGGCACCGGGCGGATCGTGCTCACGTCGGGCACCGCGAGCACGTCGGGCAGGCCCGCGGACAGGCCGCCGTCGATGTCGACGACGTCGCCCATCGGCGAGGTGCCGTAGATGGAGCGGCAGAAGGCGACGCCGTCGCCGACCGTCCGCGCGAAATGGCGCACCAGCAGGTCCCGTCCGCGCTCCGCGCCGATCAGGTCGCTGTAGGCGAGCCGCACCACGTCGATGTCCTTCGCGTTCAGCTCCGCCTGCGCTGCCTCCATGGCCTGCGCGTTCACGTCGAGCATGAGCTCCACTCCCCGAGAGATTCAAAACGGACTGTGCCGGGCGTCACAGCAGATCGTACGGACCCGAACGACTGTGTCAAGAGTTTGCCGCGGCGCGGAACGTACGATCGTTTCCATGACCGATCACCACCCCTCGCTCGTCGAGACCGAGCGCGCCATGCGCGAGCACGTCGAGTCGCTCGGCCTGGACTTCGAGGCCGCGCACGCCGTGTCGAGCATCTACCGGGCGGCGAACGCGGTGCGGTCGTACATCTGGAACGAGCTGCTGCGACCCTACGACCTGACCTGGACCGGCTGGGTGGTGCTGTGGGTCGTCTGGATCTTCGACGGGATGGAGACGCGGCACGCCGCCGAGGCGGCCGCGATCTCGAAGGCGACGCTGACCGGGGTGGCCAAGACGCTGGAGTCGCGCGGCTGGATCGAGCGGGTCGGCCGCACCGACGACCGCCGGCTGGTCGAGCTTCATCTGACCCCCTCGGGCCGGGCGCTGATGGAGGAGCTCTACCCGAAGTTCAACGCCATCGAGTCGAAGGTCGTCGGCGGGCTGCCCGGCGAGAACACCACGGCCATGACCGAGAGCCTGCGCCGCATCGTCAGCACGATCGAGGAGACCGGGCTGCCCGGATGAGCTCGGCAAACAAAGAAGCCTGACGCGGGTCGGTGTCGGCGGTGTCCTCCGGATGCCACTGCACGCCCCGGAACCAGCCGTCGTGCTCGTCCAAGGCGAGGGCCTCGATCGTCCCGTCGGCGGCGCGTGCGGTCACCCGAAATCCGTTACCCGGCCGGCCGATGCCCTGGTGGTGGTAGCAGGAGACGGTCAGGTCGCCGACGATGTGGACACTGCGATGCGGCGTGGGCAGATCCTGGACGAGGTCGCCCCCGCGGGCCACGTTGACCACCTGGAGGCCGCGGCAGATCGCCAGCAGCGGGAGCCGGTCGGCCAGCGCCACCCGGGCCAGCGCCAGGTCGAAGGCGTCCTGCACCTCGTCCACGTCGTACTGGGCGTGGTGCGGCTCCTGACCGGCCCAGTGCGCGGCCAGGTCGCCGCCGCCCGGCAGCAGCACCCCGTCGGCGAAGCGGATCCGCTCCCGCACCTCGTCGTCGCCGGCCGGCATGGCCGGGTGGACGGTGACCGGCTCGCCGCCCGCGTCGTAGACCGCCGACACCAGCTTGTGCGCGTTCACCTCGGCCCGGAACCGCAGCGCCGACGCGCTCGCCGAGAACCGGGCCGGGATCGCGATGACCGGCCGCCTAGCCATACGCGATCCACGTCGTCTTGAGGTCGGTGTACTGGTCCAGGGCGTGCCGGGACTTGTCGCGGCCGCTGCCGGAGAGCTTGACCCCGCCGAACGGCACGGTCATGTCGCCCTCCTCGTAGCAGTTGACCCAGACCGTGCCGGCCCGCAGCCGCCGCGACATCCGGTGCGCCCGGCCCAGATCGCTCGTCCACACGGCGGCGGCCAGGCCGAACTCGGTGTCGTTGGCGATCCGCAGCGCCGACTCCTCGTCGTCGAAGGTCTGCACGGCCAGCACCGGCCCGAACAGCTCCTCGCGGACCAGCACGTTGTCGCGGCCGGCGCCGGTCACGACGGTGGGCGAGAGGTAGGGGCCGCCCGCGACCGGATGAACGGGCGAGCCGCCCAGCCGCAGCGTCGCGCCCTGCTCGATGCCCCGCTCGAGATGGGACATCACGCGGGCCAGGCCGGCGGCGGAGACCAGCGGGCCCATCTTCGTGGCCGGCAGCAGCGGGTCGTCCGGCTGCCAGGAGGCGGCGGCCGCGACGATCCGGTCCACCACCTCGTCGGCGACGTCCCGGTGCACCACCAGCCGCGACCCGGCCGTGCACATCTCCCCGGAGTTGAAGAAGATCGCCCAGGCGGCCGCGTCGGCGGCGGCGGTCAGGTCGGGCGCGTCCGGGAAGATGATGTTCGGCGACTTGCCGCCCAGCTCCAGGTGGACGCGTTTCACGTTGCTGTCGGCGGCGTACCGCAGGAAATGCCGGCCGACCGCGGTCGAGCCGGTGAATGTGAGCACGTCGACGTCCGGGTGCTCGCCCAGGCGGCGGCCGACCGTGGCGCCGTCGCCGGAGAGCACGTTGAGCGCGCCCGGCGGCAGGCCGGCCTCGATGCCGAGCAGAGCGACGCGTTGCATCGACAGCGGGGACTGCTCGGCGGTCTTGAGCACGACCGTGCACCCGGCCGCCAGGGCCGGGGCGAGCTTCCAGCCGCCGATGGTCAGCGGGAAGTTCCACGGCACCACGGCCGCGACGACCCCGGCCGGCTCCCGGGTCACCAGCGCCAGCTCGCCGAAAGCGGTCGGTGGCGTCTCACCCGCCGTCTTGTCGGCGAGCCCGCCGTAGAAACGCAGGCAGCGGATCAGGGCGCGGAGCTCGATCTCGTTCGCGTACGTGATCGGCTTGCCCATCTCGAGCGTGACCAGCCGGGCGATCTCGTCGCGATGGCGCTCGACCAGGTCGGCGAAGCGCATCAGGGTCTCGCCGCGCTCACGGGGCGCCATCCGCGGCCAGGGCCCGTGGTCGAAGGCGCGGCGGGCCGAAGCCACCGCGGCGTCGGCGTCGGCCGCCCCGGCCCAGGGAATCTCGTCCAGCACGCTGCCGTCGCGGGGCGTGACGATCTTCCGGCGGGCCCCGGTGAGCGAATCGCGCGCCTCGCCGTCCAGGAAGATGGTCATCGCCGGGGCGCCCGGACGCCGCGGAACTCCCAGTCCCCGCCCTGCGCCGTGGACAGCACCTCCTCGCTCTCGGTCGGCTGCGCGCCCACGTCCGTACGGATCGCGGTCGGCCCCTCGACGATGTGGTTGCGCAGCGTGCCCAGCCCTTCGACCTCCACCTCGACGACGTCGCCCGGGTACACCGTGCGGGAGATCGCCGGGGTGCCGGACATCAGCACGTCGCCGGGTTGCAGCGTGATGGTCCGCGCGATGTCGGCGACCAGGTAGTGCATGTCCCAGTTCATCTCGTCGGTGTTGCCGTCCTGCCGCACCTCGCCGTTGACCAGCGTGCGGATCCGCTTGCCGCGGAAGTCCCAGCCCTCGACCAGGCCCGGGCCGAGCGGGCAGAGCGTGTCGGCGCCCTTGACCCGCAGCATCGAGCCGGCGTCGGTGTCCCGGAAGTCGTGCAGGCCGTAGTCGTTGCCGACGGTGTAGCCGCGGATGTAGTCGCCGGCCTCGGCCGGGGAGATGTTGCGGGCGGTGCGGCCGATCACGATCGCGATCTCGCCCTCGTAGTTGAGCCACTTGCAGCCGGCCGGGCGCACGACCGCCGCGTCGTGCGCGTTCAGCGCCGACACCGGCTTGTGGAAGTAGGTGGGCGCGGCCGGCAGCGACGTCATCATCTCCTCGACCCGCGACCGGTAGTTCAGGTGCACACAGATGATCTTCGAGGGGACGACCGGGCTGAGGTGCACGGCGTCGGCCACCTTCAGCGCGCGGCCGTCGCCGGCCACCAGGAGGTCGTCGCGCCGCTCGACGTCGACGACGTTGCCGTCGAGGAGGATCCGGCGGGTCTCGCGCAGGGTCATGACGCTCCCAAGGTCTGGCGCAGGTAGTCGGGGTCGGGCGCGGTGCGGTGCGGGCGCGGGAAGCCCCCGTCGGGACGGTCGAACCACAGGTGCACCTGGCCGGTCCCGACCGAGTTCTCGTACTCGCCGTACTGCCGGCTCGGGGCCGTGCAATCGCCCTCGCCGAGGGCGCCGATCATCATGAGGTAGTGCCCGAAGCGGGCCTCGGGCTTGACCTTGTAGAACTCCGGCATGGTCGCCAGCACCCGGGCGTGGTTACCCTCGGCGAACCACTCCAGGCGTTGCATGTCCGCCTCGTACGCCCCGGCGCTGAAGATGTGTTCCTTGCCGGCCGCCTCATGGTCGCGCAACTGGCGCAGCGGCCAGAAGGTGTGCGACATGGCCCCCGAGGCGATCAGCAGCACCTTCCGGTCCGAGGCGGCGATGGCGTCGCCCAGGGCCCGGCCGAGCCGCAGGTTGTCCTCGGTGTCCGCGGTCTGGCAGACGCCGATCGAGATCCAGCGCTTCTCCGGCAGGCCCTGGCCCAGGAACTCCCACAGGTTGGTGGTGGCGTAGAAGATCGGCAGGTGGTCGTCCTCGATCGCGGTGATCCAGGTCGAATGGTCCGCGTCCTTCGACGCGATCAGGTGAGCGAGCGTGGGATCGCCCGGGAAGTCGTACGGCCGCCGGCACATCCCGCGCGGCAGCTCCTCCGAGGTGAACAGGCCGGCCCGGCGCTGCTGAGCGGTGACGACGAACTCGACCGTGGTCGCCCAGTGCGAGTCGAGCACCACGACGGTGTCGTAGTCGACGACGTCGAAGACGTCCTTGCGCAGCTGGTGCAGGCCGGAGACGAGGGTGGAGTCCTCGCCGTGGTTGAGCTCGCGCCGGGTGTCCTCCGGCAGCACGATGGTGGGCACGTGGGCGACCAGCCCGGCCCCGACAACCTCACCCATGGGCCCTCCATCCGTTCGGGCTGAAGACGGTGTTCTTGACGTCGCAGTAGAAGTCGAACGAATAGGTGCCGCCCTCGCGGCCGATGCCGGACTTGCCGTTGCCGCCGAACGGGGCGCCCAGGTCGCGTACGAAGAAGCAGTTGACCCAGACCGTCCCGGCGTTCAACGAGGAGCTGACGCGTTCGGCGCGCGACGGGGAACCGGTCACCAGGGTTGCGGCCAGGCCGAAGCGGGTCTCGTTGGCCATCCGCACGCCCTCCTCCTCGCCGGCGAAGGTCTGCATGGTCAGCACCGGCCCGAAGACCTCCTCGGTCAGGATCTCGCTGCCCGGTTCGGCGTCGGTCAGGATCGTGGGGGAGTAGTAGAGGCCGCCGAGCTCCGTGCTGGGGCCGCCGCCGAGCAGCACCCGCGCGCCGTCGGCCACCGCCCGCTCGACGAAGCCGCTCACCCGCTCGAAGTGGGCGCGGCTGACCAGGGCGCTCACGTCGGTCTTCTCGTCGCGGGGGTCGCCCTGCACCAGCGCACGGGCCCGCTCGACGACCCGGGCCTGGAACTCGGCGGCGATGCTGTCCTCGACGAGCATCCGGAACGCGCCGAGGCAGACCTGGCCGGCGTTGTCGAACTGCTCGACGGCGAGGTCGACGGCGAGGTCGAGGTCGCAGTCGGCGAAGACCAGCAGCGGCGACTTGCCGCCCAGCTCGAACGAGAGCGGCACGACGTTCGGCGCGGCCGCCGCGGCGATGACCCCGGCGGTCGGCACCGAGCCGGTGAACGACAGCCTGCTGATACCGGGGTGCCGGGTGAGCGGCGCGCCCGCCTCGGCGCCGGTGCCCTGCACGACGTTGAAGACGCCGGCCGGCAGCCCGGCCTCGTGCGCGATGTCGGCCAGCAGCGACGCCGTCAGCGGCGCCCACTCCGGCGGCTTGAGCACCACCGTGTTGCCGGCCGCGAGCGCCGGGCCGATGCGCCAGGTGGCCAGCATCAGCGGCGCGTTCCACGGCGTGATGATCGCGGTGACGCCGGCCGGGTCGTAGGTGATCCGCTCCCGGTGCCCGCGGACCTCCAGGTCGGGGTGGGCCAGCTTCTCGGCGTGCTCGGCGAAGAAGCGGAAGTTCATCGCCACCCGGGGCATCACGCCGCGGCGGTGCGAGCGCAGCAGCGAGCCGTTGTCGCGGGTCTCGACCCG
Organism: Actinoplanes sp. NPDC051537; assembly: GCF_055586105.1. Classification (NCBI taxonomy): domain Bacteria; kingdom Bacillati; phylum Actinomycetota; class Actinomycetes; order Micromonosporales; family Micromonosporaceae; genus Actinoplanes; species Actinoplanes sp. NPDC051537. The sequence goes on along the minus strand of NZ_JBVJIU010000013.1, from coordinate 63,996 downwards.
GGCCAGGTCCTCGCGGCGCGCGTCGATGCCGTCGGCGACCCGGCGCAGGATCTCGCCGCGCTCGGCCGGGGACTTCGCCGCCCAGGCGGGGAAGGCGGCGCGCGCCGCGGCGACGGCGGCGTCGACCTCGGCCGCGCCGCCGGCGTCCACATCACCGAGATGAGCTTCGTCGATGGGCGAAATGTCCGGAAATTTCCGGACGGACCCTACTCGCTGCCCGCCGATCCAGTGCCGGGTGTCGACCGCGACGCCCTCGACGTCGATGGTCATGCCTGCTCCCTCGTGAGGTGGGCGAGCGTGCTGCCGCCGTCCCAGACGACGCCGACCTGCCGGTAGTACCCGCCGATGATCTCGTCGACGGTGAGCCGGGAGAGCTCCTCGGTGGGCGATGCGAACAGCCTCAGCTCGACGCTCCCGGTCCAGGAGGGCCCGCCCTCAAAGGAGGCCGCCCCCGACTTGATCAGCTCGGCGTAGGCGTCCTGAGCGCCGCGCTCGATGCCCGGATAGAACCGGTGATGCGCCATCGGGTGCCCGTTGACGAAGCCGTTGGTCGCCGACGGGGCCTCCAGCGTCAGCACCGCCTCGGCCAGCCGCCGGTCGCCGGCCGCCAGCGTCGCCCCGAACGTGCCGCCGGCCGCGATCTGGGGCGCGGCCTGCCCGAACGGGTGCGGCCGGGTCTGCCACATCGAGCCGAGCTTCTTCGGATAGCCCTGGTGCAGGCCGCGGGCGATGGCGAAGTCCTTGTCGACCCAGATGTAGACGCAGCGGGAGTAGACCTCGCCCTCGAACGAGCACCGCACCACCACGAACGCCTCTTTGTACTGCGAGCGGACCGGGTCGAGCAGCTCCTCGCGCGACGACGAGCAGGACTGCCAGTCGGCCCAGATGATCGCCACCGCCCCGGGGTCCTCGGGCGCGAGCGAGAGCGGCTCGGGCAGCAGCTCGGCGACCCGGGCCGGGTCGGTGCGGTACTCGACCGTCAGCAGGTCGCCCGAGTAGTGCCAGGGCGGGTTCGGGATCAGCGACGACCCGCCGCCGGCCGTGCGCGGGTAGAAGAAGCCCTTCATGTGCCCTCTCTCTCGTCCGCGATCATGCGGCCGACGATCTTGCGGACCTGGATGGCGGCGGCGTCGGCCGCCACGCGGACGAGCGGGCGCGGCCCGTCGTCGTCCAGGACGCGCTGCATGGTCTCGAGGATGTCCCGCACCCGGCGGTAGTACTCGCCGAACAGCGGCGCGAGGTCGGCCGCCGGCGCGAAGTTCCGGCTGACCCGCCAGACGTGCCGGGTCGTGGTGGCGTCGATCGGCGTGACGCCGTGGGTGAAGCGGAAGGTGTACGCCCGGTCGCCGTAGACGTGCCAGCTGTCCACCCACAGCCCGGGCGTGACGAACCGGCCCTCCTCGCGCTGGGCGAACGCCTCGTCCTCCTTGGCCCCGACCAGCGGCGCGTGCCAGGTGGCCAGCGGCGCCGGCGGGTAGTCCCGGGTGAAGCCGACCGAGGTCTCGGAGACCTCGACGTCGAGCCGCGGCACCGGCCCGGCCGACAGCACCGGCGGCGCGATGACCGGGTCGACGACGGCGACGTGAGTGATGTCGGCGAAGTTCTCGTGCAGCAGCAGCGCGCCGGCCTTCGTCGTCCACTCGTCGCCGAACGTGGTCCACTCCGGATCGGCCAGCCACGGGGTGCGCGGCGGGTGGCGCAGCCCGGCCAGCCCGGCGCCGGCGCACCAGACCCAGACCAGCCCGTCCCGCTCGACCAGCGGGAAGGCGCGGACGGCGGCGTCGTACGGCACCTCGGCCTGGGTGGGCACGCGGACGCAGCGCCCGTCGGGCGCGTAGGCGAAGCCGGAGTAGGCGGAGACGATCAGGTCACCGTCGAGACGACCGAGACTCAGCGGGTACGGGGCATGGGCGTCCCGGTCCTCGAGAGCGACCGCCTGGCCGCCGGGCGTCCGGTACAGGACCAGGCCGCGGCCGAGCAGCCGGCGCCCGATCGGGGTTCCGGTCACCTCCGCGCTGGTGGCGGCGACGTACCAGCATTGGGTGGGATACATGGCCGCCCCTCAGAGCGCGAGTGTCAGTCGAGGCCCCGCGCAGCGGGACACGCAGATCATCATCACTTCGTTCGAGGCCCGTTCCTCGTCGTCGAGCACCGAGTCGCGGTGGTCCACGTCGCCGTCGATCACCTCGGTCTCGCAGGTGCCGCAGATGCCCTCGAGGCAGGAGCCGAGCACGCTGACCCCGGCCTGCCGGACCGTCTCGAAGATGGACTTGCCGGCCGCCACCGTGACGGTCTTGCCGGAGTGCTGGAGCACGACCTCGAACTCGCGGTCGCCGCCGGTGTCGACGGCGCGGGCGGTGAACCGTTCCAGGTGCAGGCTGCCGGGCGGCCAGGGCGCGCAGCGCTGCTCCACGGCGGCCAGCATCCCCTCCGGCCCGCAGGCGTAGACCAGCGTGTCCGGCCGCGGCGTGCCGAGGATGGCGTCGAGGTCGAGCCGGCCCTCTTCCTTCTCCGGTACGAGGTGGACGCGCTCCCCGAAGGCGGACAGCTCGTCGGCGAAGGCCATCGAGTCCGCCGTACGGCCGCCGTAGTGGAGCTCCCACTCCGCGCCCGCCGCCTCCACCTCGTGGATCATCGCGAGCAGCGGGGTGATGCCGATCCCGCCGGCCAGGAACAGGTAGCGCCGGGCGGCGACGATCGGGAAGTGGTTGCGCGGGCCGCGGATCCGGACGACGCTGCCCGCCGCCAGCTCGTGCACCCGGACCGAGCCGCCGCGGCTGTCCGGGGTACGCAGCACGGCGATCCGCCACGCGTCGTCGCCGGCCCGGCCGCACAGCGAGTACTGCCGGACGAGGTCGTCGCCGAGCAGCAGGTCGATGTGCGCGCCCGGCGTCCAGTCGGGCAGGCCGTCGCCGGTCAGCGTCAGGGCGACGACGCCCTCGGCCACCGGCTCGGCGGACCGGACCACCAGGTCGGCCTCGAACTCGCGTACCACCAGGTCGACGGTCATCGGGGCTTGACCGAGACCGGAAACTTCTTGATGCCGTTGACGAAGTTCGAGCGGACCCGGGTGACCTCGCCGGCCAGCTCGATGCCGGCGATGCGGGGGAGCAGCTCCTCGAACATCAGGCGCACCTCCATCCGGGCCAGGGCGTTGCCCATGCAGAGGTGCGGGCTGCCCTTGCCGAACGTGAGGTGGTCGACGTTCGTCCGCCGTACGTCCAGCCGGTAGGGATTTTCGAAGACCGACTCGTCGCGGTTGCCGGAGGCGAACCACATGACCACCTTGTCGCCCTCGCGGATCGTCTTGCCGCCGAGCTCGACGTCGCGGGTCGCGGTGCGCCGGAAGTGGTAGACGGGGGAGGCCCAGCGCAGCAGCTCCTCCAGGCCCGAGGCGATCAGCGACGGGTCCTCCTGGAGCAGGCGCAGCTGGTCGGGCTGCTCGATGAGGGCGAGCATCGACTGGCTGATCGCGTGCCGGGTGGTCTCGTTGCCGGCGATCACCAGCAGCAGGAAGTAGTTGTCGAAGTCGCCGTCGCTCATCGGGACGCCGTCGCCGGGCATCTTGTTGGCGAGCTGGCTGATCAGGTCGGTGCCGTCGCCGCCCCGGCGGCGGTCGCGCAGGGCCCGGCCGTAGTCGAAGACGTCCTGCGTGGTGGGGGAGCGGAAGGGCAGGTGCTTGTACTTCTCGCTCTCCGGCGAGTCGAACTGGTGCTGGGTGTAGTCGGGGTCGGTGTTGCCGACCATCTCGTTGCCCCAGGCGATCAGCTGACCGGTGTCGGCGAGCGGCACGTCGAGCAGGCGGGCGAGCACCTGGATCGGGAAGTCGGCGCTGATCTTCTGCACGAAGTCGAACTCGTTGCTGGTCAGCGCCTCGTCGACGGTCTTCTTGGTCAGCTCGCGCAGGAAGCTCTCGTAGTTCTTCATGAGATTGCGGGGCGCGAACTCGCGGGCGATGAGCTGGCGCAGCACCAGGTGACGCTGGCCGTCGGTCTCGAGGATGGACCGGCGGATGTCCATGAGGTCGTCGTCGACCTCCTCCAGGTTCACGAACTTCTCGGAGGTGAAGCTCTCGGTGTCCCGGTCCACCGCCCAGATGTCCTGGTACTTCGTGACGGCCCAGAAGCCGCGGTTGGGGGCGGCCTCGGGGTTCCAGTGCACCGGGTCCTCACGCCGCAGCGTGTCGAACTGCTCCCAGGCCTCGTTCCGCTGGAAGCGGTCGTAATCGGCCAGGTCGACGTCGTCGAGCGATCCCATGCCTGCCTCCTGCTCGCATATCGTTCGGACCCAAACGATATGTGCGGGCAGGTCGGGACGCAAGGGGGGCTTGTGTCCCGCGACACAGGGGTCCTACTGTTCGCGTTCAAACGTTCGGATCCGAACGAGTCCAAAGGACGGGCGTTATGAGCCAAGCCGAGCAGTCGAGCAACGTGTCGACCGAGCCGCACCAGCTGCGCCGGGGAAGCCTGGGCGTTCTCGCGATCTCCTTCTTCGTCATCTCCGCCGCCGCCCCGCTGACGGCCATGGCCGGTGGGGCCCCGGTGGCCATGCTCCTGGGCAACGGCGCCGGCATTCCCGCCGCGTATGTCGTGGTCAGTCTCCTGCTTTTGATCTTCTCCGTGGGCTACACCGCGATGGCCCGCCACCACACCAGCACCGGCGCCTTCTACAGCTACGTCACGCGCGGCCTGCGCCAGCCGGCCGGCGGCGCGGCGGCCTGGATCGCGCTGCTCGGCTACAACGCCATGCAGATCGGCCTGTACGGGCTGTTCGGCTCGGCGGCGTCGGGCTTCCTGAAGGACCAGTTCGGCTGGGACATCCCGTGGTGGGTCTGCGTCTTCGTGGCCATGGCCGTCATCGCCGTGCTCGGCTACCGCCAGGTCGACCTCTCGGTGAAGATCCTGTCGGTGCTGGTGCTGGCCGAGTTCGTGGTCGTGCTCATCCTCGACATCGCGATCGCGGCCAAGGGCGGCCAGGGCGGCGGCGCGCCGCTGACCCTCGAGCCGTTCAGCTGGAGCGCCTTCGCCTCGGGCTCGGTCGCCGTCGCGCTGCTGTTCAACACGGCGTCGTTCGTCGGCTTCGAGGCCACCACCATCTACAGCGAGGAGGCCCGCGACCCCCGGCGAACCGTGCCGCGGGCCACCTACGTCGCGGTCCTGACGATCGGCCTGTTCTACACGGTCACCACCTGGCTGATGGTCAACGCGCAGGGCCCGGACTCGCTGGTGGACTTCCTGGGCGGCCTCAAGCCCGACCCCACCGCGTTCCTGTTCGTGCTCAGCGACACCTACCTCGGCAGCACCCTCACCACGATCATGACGCTGCTGTTCGCCACCAGCGTCTTCGCCGCGCTGCTCGCCTTCCACAACGCGGTGGCCCGCTACCTGTTCGCGCTGGGCCGCGAGGGCCTCGTTCCCGAGCGCCTCGGCCGCACCCACCGCGTGCACCTGAGCCCGCACGCCGGCTCGATCAGCCAGACCGTCCTGGCCGTCGTCATCGTGGCCGTCTTCGTCATCACCGACCAGGACCCGGTGCTGGCCCTGTTCACCTGGCTCACCCAGCTCGGCACCCTGGCCATCATCACCCTGATGGCGCTGGCGTCCTTCGCCGTCGTGGCGTTCTTCCTGCGCCACCCCGACCTCGACCGCAACCGCTGGCGCACGCTGATCGCGCCCCTGGTCGGCGGCCTCGCCACGGCCGCCGTGGCGGTCTACGCGGCCTCCCAGTTCGGCCTGCTCATCGGCAACGAGGACAGCATCCTGAGCTGGCTGCTGCCGGCCCTGATCCTGGTGGCCGCGGCGGTCGGCCTGGCGTCGGCCTTCGTGCTCAAATCGAAGAGCCCTGCGCGGTACGAGGTGCTGGGCCGTCACCGCGGCGAGCCCTGACCCCGAGTCGGCCGGCCGTGAGCCTTACGGTGCGTTGCGGGGAGGCCAGCTTTCGAGAAGCCGGCGCAGTTCGATCGGGCTTATCCCGCGAGTTCGGTATTGCGCCATCAGCGTCTCGAGTTCTTCGTAGGTGCTGCTCGAGGTGGACAGTTGTTCCAGGTAGCCACGGGCATCGGCTTCCGAGAAGGCGCCGAGCTGGATCCGGCGGGTGACCCGGGTCGAGATTCCGAAGGGCTGGTTGGGGCCTTCGCGGCCGGCGGTCACGACGACGAGATTCGCGGAGCGCTCGAGAATGCGGATGATCCAATCGTCGATCACCTGTAAGGGCTCGCGAAGCACCTCGGTGTACTCGTCGAGCATGATGACCGTGGGATTGCCGGTGGCCCAGATCTGGAGATCACGGGTGAAGATGTCGACGAGGAACGTGGGACTCGTCGCTCCATCACGGATCGCTTCGTCATATTGCGCGAATGCCTCGGCCACCGGCCCGTCGAAGCCGTCCCGCACGGCCCGCAGCACGTCACTCAGGGCGCCGGGGTCGCCGACGGAGCGCATGTTCACGAGCGACACCGGGATCCCGTCGGCGGCGCAGGTCCGGGCGAACTGCCGGAGCAGGGCCGACTTGCCGATACCCGCCGGGCCGGCGACGAATGCGAACCGAGCCGCGGATCGGGGCGCCAGCAGGGCCTGAAGCTCGGCCAGGTCGGCGGCACGGTTGATGAACAGGTCGGCCGGAACGCGCGACGGAACGCCGAGGCGCAGGCGCCGGCCGTCGAGCAGGTGCAACTCGGGGGCCGCCCGGCTCACCGGGACCGTGACCTCGTCGCCCGGGTAGAGCCGCACCGGCACCGCGGTGTCGCCGTCCACCAGGGTCAACGCGAGGGGGCGGGTGGCTGGCATGGAGACGGCGACGGCGTGCAGGTCCGGCCGGCCGAACCGGATCGACGAGGTCCGTCGCTGGACCCAGAGATCCGTCGTCGGCACGTACTCCAGCAGCCAGGCCAGCCAGCCCCGGCTCCCGGACGGCACCGAGTCCGGGTCGGGGATCCGGCCGTCCAGGTGGGCGCCGGCGGCCACGGCGGCCACCGCGCCGGCCGGGCTGTCCCGGGCCACGGCCGGCAGCCGGGTGCAGGCGGCCAGCAGCCAGCGTGCGACGCCGACCGTCGCCGCGCGGTCGGTCCCGCTGACCCGCCGGAGCTCGGCCAGCGCGGCGGCGAGCAGCTCCTCGATCTCGTCGAGCCGCGTCGTACCGTACGTGCTCAGGTAGTTGATCTGTTCTTCGAGGCGGAGCGACCAGGCGGCGTCGCGGTGATGCGCGCTGATCAGCGGCCACACCCGGTCCCGCAGCGTGGTTTCCGCCGCCAGGTCCGCGCGCAGCAGCTCGGCGGTTGCCGGGTCGAGGCTCAGGCCCCACGGTCCGGCGGACGCGACGAGGCTGCTGAGCCACAGGTCGGACTCGGTCTCGGGCGGGAGACCGGCGGCCACGCGCACCGCCCGCAGCAGGGACGGCTCGATCCGCACCGCCGGGGATAGCGCCCGCGCGAGGCCGACCACCTCGGGCGCCTCGGCCGTGAGCCGGTCGAGGCGGTCGGCGGCCGGATCCGTCGTCATCACCACTCCCGCCGCGTCGGCGGCGCACCGCGGCGGACGGCCCGCCGCACGGCCCGGACGCTAATGGCCGGGGTCCAGCCGATCACCGGCGCGCCGACCTGGCGGGAGCGGCGCGGCAGTCCCGCGGCGGCCGGGCAGAGGAAGGTGACGGCGTTGCCTGTCCGGCGGGCCCCGCCGACCAGCCGACGCCACCGGTCGACGACCTCCGGATCCGCGGGCGATGCCGGGCCCCGCCGGCCGAAGAGCGTGATCACCAGCACCGGGGTGCCGGGCGGTGGAAGCCGGTACGGACGGCCGACCAGGTCACCGGGCCCGGTCACCCCGGACGCACCCGCGGGATGGCCGGCGAACCACCGCCGCGCGATCAGGTCGGCCGGCATGAGGTCGCCGAGGCGCGCCAGCAGCCGGCCGACGTCCTCGCGATAGGGCGCCATCTCGGCCGCCGTGTCGGTGAGCACCTGCACGCCGCGAATCATGCTGTCGACGAGCCGCCGGGGGAGGGCGGTCACCGGCCGTCCGTGGGAGAGGAGCCGGACCGCCCGGGCCTCGTCGAGCTCGCCGACCGGAAGCGGGGTGGCGGCGAGCGCGCGGACCAGCGCCGGTTCCGAGCCGGCGGCGAACAGCGACGGTGCGGCCACCGGCGCCGGCGGCCGGGGGAGGAGCTCGGTCAGCGACCGTCCGGCTCGTGGCGGGCGCGGACCGGCCTGCCGGGGCAGTTCCTCGACCTCGACGGCGACCGGCTTCTCGGCCCCGGACCGCGCCGGACCGGTGAGTGACCCGGCCGCCGTCGCCGCCGGCGCGTCCGTCTCGATCGGCCGGCCGGAGAGAGGCGCGGGATGGTGCGCCCGGCGGGGCGGGCCCTCCGGCAGCGCGGCTTCGCCGCCGCCGAACAACAGCTCGTCCAGCATCGCGAGCTGATCCGGTTCCGGCCGCAGCGTGCCGAGGACGCGGGCGACGTCCGGCAGACCGGTGACCGGGAGCCGCGGTCCGATCATGCCGGGGCCCGACCGTCCAGCCGTGGCTTGCGCAGCGCGAACTCCATGAGCTGCGCCCACCGCTCGCCGCGCGGATCGGTGACACGCAGGTTGATCGCGGCGGCGACCGCGTCGAGGAACTCGGCCGGATTGGGTTGGTGCTCGAGCTCCTCCCGGCTCTCGCGAATGGCGTGATAGGCGGTGAGCACGTTCTTGAGCAGGGCGGCGCCGGCCCGCGGGCCGAAATGGGCCGAGGCGATCGCGGTCAACCGGTCGTCGCCGGGGTGCGGCAGCGCGAGAACCACGCAGCGCCGCAGGAACGCCGGAGCGAGATCCCGTTCCTCGTTCGTGGTGATGATCACCAGCGGCGACCGCTCGGCGTCGACCGGAACCGGCAGACGGCCGGTGTCGGTCAGGGTGAACCGCAGCGACCCCAGCGGCTGGAGCAGGTCGTTGGGCACGTCCGGGTCCGCCTTGTCGATCTCGTCGATCAGAACCACTGCCTCCTTGCCGCCGCGGGGCGACGGGTCGGGAATCGGGTCGAGGCGGTTGCCGGCGAGCTCGGCCGGGGACAGGCCCCGGGACGCCGCGGCGCCCGGGGCGAGACCCCACCACAACGGACCGGGCATGACGTAGTGCAGCGGATCGCCGGCCGCGCCGCTGCCGGCGTCGCTGAGCCGGCGTACGGCGTCGAACGTCCACAGCAGGTCGGCGGCCCGGGTCCGGGAGGTGGTGACGTGCTCGTAGTACTGCCAGTTCATGCGTCCGGCCACGTCGGCGGCGAGCGAGGTCTTGCCGCTGCCCGGTCGGCCGCGCACGAGCAACGGGCGGCCGGTGACCAGCGCGACGTTGACCGCGAACGCGATGCGGCCCTCCTCGTCGTACACGTAGCCGCCGGCCGGGACGGCGTCGGCGCGATGCCGGGCGATCCGGCTCCGGGTCTTCGCGTCGTCGCGGCCGGGGTCGAAGATCGGTCGATAGCCGTCGCTCATCCCGTCCCCCTTTTCGACAAGGCGTACTGGGCCTGCTCGTAGACGAGCGCGGCCGAGGCGGCCACCGCGGCGCGCACGTCGGGATCGAGCGCCTGGTACGCCGGAACCTGCCGTACGTCCTCGCCCGGCGCGACCGTGGACGTGGTGAGCAGAATGAACGGGTACGCCTCGACAAGCGCCTCGACCAGGTCACGGTCCAGGGGCAGCGTTTCCGGCAGCAGGGCGATCTGGCGCTTCTCGCGCAGGATGGCCATCAGCCGCGGACGCCAATGCCGCTGCCACTGCTCCTGCGCCTCGGGCGTCAGCTCCGGTTCCCCGAACCCGCGCTCGGCAAGGGAGGGAAAGTTCGCGATGATGCCGAGGCGGAGATCCCGCTCCAGCACGACCGGCACGCCGGACTCGTCGACCTCGTGCGTGATCGGCCCACAGGACAGCGGCGGATCCCAGGCCTGGTCGGCGCTAGCCCGCCGCACGTAGGCGGGCCGGAGGTCGATGCCGGAGCGCAGGTCCAGCAGCCGCCCCCGGCCGTCCGGGTCGTCGACCGCCAGCGCGACCTGGGCCGCGAACTCGGCCGCGACGTCGGCCGCGATCCACGGATCGTTCTTGTAGGCGGTGCAGGTCGCCACGAGATCGAAGAGGCGCCGGGCCCGCGCGTCCTGGAAGACGTCGTACAGGCCCTGTGCCGCCTGCACCAGCCGTCCGAGATCCAGCTCGAACAACGCCGCGGCGAGCTGCTGGGCCTGATGTTTGGCGGGGCCGAAGAGCTGACCGTGGAGATCGAGCTTCTGCTCCAGGGCGTTCCGTGTGCCCTCGCTCTCGACCAGCAGGGAGACGACGCCCCAGTAGAGCTCGCGCCACAGTTGCGGCGCGAGCTTCAGCGGATCGGGGTGATCGGTGGCGGCGGCCTCGGGTGCAACGGTCAGCACCGTCGCGGCGGGGATGCAGAACGCGCCCAGGGCCTGGGTGAAGTCCTGCGTGCGCTTGATCATCCCGACGATGTGGCCGGTTTCCAGATCGAGCACCGGCGAGCCGCTCATCCCGCCCCGGACGCGATCCCCGCGGATGCGGAAGAGCATCGACGACGCCGCGCCGGCCTCCGCGGGCCCGGCCAGACCGAACCGGCTGGTGTGGCCCAGCACCTCACCACGCCGGTACTCATCGGTGTAGCCGTAGGCCAGCAGGCTGTCGCTCGGCTGCTCCGCCCGGAGCGACGGCAGCGGCCCGTCGTAGCGGCCGTCGACCAGGGTCAGGACGGCCACGTCGGGGAGCGGGTAGTCGTCCGCCGGGCCCGTCTCGGGCTTGCGCCGGTCGATCTCGACGGCGCGGGTCTGCCGGTCCGCGCCGTCGGTCCAGACGATCCGGGTGGGTTCCGCCCCGGTGACGACGTGTGCGCAGGTCAGCAGGGCGTCCTCGGCGATGAAGAAGGCCGTGCCGCGGAACTCCCACTGGCCGCCCTGCCACCGCTCGACCCGCGTCGTCGCGCGAACCAGCGCCTCCGCGTGTGACCACGCCAAGCCACCCATGCGCTCCCTCCGCGATGCCGGTCAGACCACCGTCCTTGGGCAGCGCGGCGGGTGTCAAGGCTTCAGCCGGCCGTCCAGGACGGATTGCGGCCGATGAAGGCCAGCATCCGGGTCTGGACGTCGGCGTCGGCCGGCACCTCGACCCGGGGGCCGTACTGGCCGGACGCGCGCAGAATGTCGTCCATCGGCTCCATCCCGGCGAGAAGCTGGGCGCAGAAGCCGGGGTCGAGGCGGTCGTCCTGGCCGGTCGCCCGGGCCAGGTCCCACGTGTGCATGAAGATGTCCGACGTGTAGAACTGGTCGATCGCGCCGTCCAGCGGCAGCGTGCCGATGTGCTGGTTGACGAGCTTGCGGTCGGCGGTCGCGGGGTCGTCGAGGACCGCCTGCACGCCCTCGCAGTGCACCCGCCAGGCGGCCACCGGGTCGTCGTCCGCCGACGGGCCGCGCGGCAGGTCGATGCCGGCGCCTGCGCTGAGGAAGCTCGGGAACCACTCGACCAGATGGCGTACGACGTCACGGGCGGCCCAGCCCGCGACCGGCGCCGGCGCATCCCAGTCGCGGGCGCCGCGCACCCGCTCGGTGAACAGCCCGGCGATCTCCCGGTGCCGCTCGGCGGGGCGGTCAGAAAAGCCCATCGATGATCATCCTCTCCAATTTGGCGTAACCCTGATTGAGGCCGGTCTCCATGCCCGAGCGCAGCCACGCGTCGCGGCTCTGGAACGTGTCGACCAGCGACTGCGTCCGCAGGCGGGCCCGGCCGCCGCCCAGATCCTCGAACCACAGCGTCTCCAGCGCGACCTCGTCGGGGTCGCCCTCGAACGTGAAGGTCTGCACGATGCGCCCGGGCCGGATGTCGTGGAAGCAGCCGTGGAACGCGTACTCCCCGTCATCCGCCACCGAGACGTAGCGCCAGCTGCCGCCGGAACGCGCGTCCCAGTGGTCGATCCGGGTGGTCATCCGATCGGGGCCGGCCCACCGGGCGAACAGCTCGGGGTCGGTGTGGGCGCGGAACAGCTGCGCGGGCGTGGCCGCGAAGTCGCGCGTTATCCGGATCACCGGCAGCGTCGCGTCGGCCTCGATGGCGGCCTCATCGGTCGTCGTCATGCTCGTCTCCCTCCATCTCGGCCAGAACCGCGTCGAGCCGCCGATAACGCCGCTCGACCCGAACCCGGTGGCGCTCGATCCAGGTATCCAGCAGATCAAGGGCTTCGACCTTCAGCCGTACGGATCGAGGCTGCGGCCCCGGCGGCCGGCTCACCAGCCCGGCGTCCTCGAGCACCTTCAGATGCTTGTAGACGGCCTGGAGCGTCATCCGATAGGGCTCGGCCAGCTGGTTCGCCGTCGCGTCGCCGTCGGAGAGCCGGGCCACCATGTCGCGCCGGGTCGGATCCGCGAGGGCGGCGAAGACGCGGGACAGCGTGTCCGTGGTCATCCTCGCCCCCTTTCAACCCTGTGGTTGAAAGAACACTAGAACGCCGTCGTCCCCGCTGTCAACCAAGTGGTTGAAAGACAACCCGGCGTTTCGGTGCGATCCTCAGATCGGCGCGCTCGCGCCCACCACGGGGAGTCCACAATGGTGAGTGTCCGGAATGCCGCCGCGGCGGCCCTCGTCGTCGTTCTGCTCACCGCCTGCTCCGTCCAGCGGCACGGCCTGGTCGTGCCGCAGTCCACCACGTCGCCGCCGCCCCGCGCCGACACGCCGCCCGATGTCACCCCGGCGGCGCAGCCGTCGAACGTCCCCTCCGCGCTCGTGGTCAGCCGCGCCGGCGGCCCGCCTCCACGGTTCGGCGCGGCCGAGCTCGGGAACGCGCTGCTGACGCTGGACGACCTGTCCCCGGGCTGGACGGTCGGCACCAGCAGCACCAACCAGACCGGCCTGGCCGCCTCCCACTGCCCGCCCCTGGACGCCATCAACGCCTGGCCCGGCGTCAAGGTCGTGATCGGCTTCGTCGCCGGCGACGGCACCACCCAGCTGGTCGAGGGCCTGAGCTCGGCCACCCCCGCCGACGCGGAACGCCTGCTGGCCACCGCCCGCCAGGTGCGGGACCAGTGCCTGACCATCACCATCCACGACACCGCCGGCAACCCGCACACCCTGCAGGTCGACGAGCCCTCGCCGCCCCGCCTGGGCGACGAGTCCTACATCCTCCGGATGGGCACCGACGGCTTCTACGACACCACGCTGCTGATCCGCCACGGCGCCACCGTCGTCCTGGCCGCCTCCATCACCGCCGGCGCCGAGTCGCCGATGCTGGAGCCGTTCGCCCGCCAGGCGTCGGCCAAGGCCCTGCGGGCGCTGCGCTGAGACCAGCTCACGGCCGGCGGGCTTCCGCCCGCCGCTTGATGTGTGCGGCGCGCTGCCGCAGGAGCCGCTCGAGGTAGGGAGCCAGCAATACCCGGGTGGCCAGCGCGCCCAGCGGACCGAGGGGCGCGGTGACGGTCATCCGGTCGGTCATGCGCGTGCGCCGGTCGCCGAGGTCGTCGAAACGGTGCTCGTGGCGCATCGCCCGGAACGGGCCGCGGACCTGCTCGTCCACGAAGCGGCGGCCTCGATCATCGTGGGCACGCCGGCAGCCTAGCCGGACTCACCCGGAGGTGACTCGCTCAGGCGGGCGGCCAGGTCGTGGAAGCCGTTTCGGCGGGCGGCCTCGATCGGGGTCAGGCCGTCCCACGGTGCGGGCCGGGTGAGGTCGGCCCCGCGGGCTGTCAAAACCGCCGCCACCTCCTGCTGGCCGCCGTGGCAGGCGGCCCACAAGGCGGCGTCGAGCTGGTCGGCCGGGGGACCGGCGGCCAGATGCTCGGCGACCCGGTCGGTCAGGCCCAGGGCGGCGGCGTTGAACAGGTTGACCACGGCGCCCCGGGCGACCAGGCGGCGGGCCGCCTCCCACTGCGCGAACGCGGCGGCGTCGTCCAGCGGGGTGCCGCCGGCGATCACGGCACCGGGGGCCTCGAGGTCGGCGCCGGCGTCGAGCAGCGCGTCCACCGCCGAGACGTCATCGGTGCTGGCGGCCCAGTGCAGCGGGGTCTCGGTGTGCGGGCCGGTGAAGCGGGCGTTCACGTCGGCGCCCGCCGCGACCAGGATGGCGATCGTGGTGGCCACTCCGGGGTAGTGGCCGGGCCAGTCGGTGGCCAGGTGCAGCGGCGTGCGCGGGCCGAGCGCGGTGGTCGCCAGCGAGGGCTGCTCGGCCAGCAGGCGGCGCAGGGCGGGGTGGTCGCCGGCGCGGATGGCGGCGGCGACGGCGTCGATTGTCATCCCGGCCACCGTACGGCGGCGGAACGCTGGGCGGCGGGGGCGAAAGTGAGCTACAACAAACCACGTGACAATTCGGCTCGGATATCAGATCCCGAACTTCACCTATCCCGGCGTATCGGAGCAAAACCTCTTCGCGACGGTGGCGGCTCAGGCCAAGGAGGCCGAGGCGGCCGGCTTCGACACCGTGCTGGTGATGGACCACTTCTATCAGCTGCCGGGGATCGGCACGCCGGACCAGGCGATGCTCGAGTCCTACACGACCCTCGGCGCGCTCGCCTCGGCCACCTCGACGATCCAGCTGTCCACGCTCGTGACCGGCAACACGTACCGCAATCCGGCCTTGACCGCCAAGACGGTGACCACGCTCGACGTGGTCTCCCAGGGGCGCGCGATCCTCGGCATCGGCGCCGGGTGGTTCGAGCGCGAGCACCACGACTACGGGTTCGAGTTCGGCTCGTTCGCGGAGCGGTTCGAGCGGCTCGAGGAGGCGCTCGAGATCATCGCCCCGATGCTGAGCGGGGAGCCGGCGACCTTCGAGGGCAAGTGGTACACGGCTCGCGGCGCCATGAACAACCCGCGCGTGCGGCCGAAGATCCCGATCATGCTGGGCGGCGGCGGCGAGAAGAAGACGTTCCGGCTGGCGGCCCGGTTCGCCGACCACATGAACATCATCTGCGACATCGCCGACCTGCCGCGCAAGGTCGCCGCGCTGCGTGAGCGGTGCGAGGAGGCCGGCCGCGACCCGGCGACGCTCCCGACCACGTTCCTGACGATGGGGCTGGTCGGCGAGGACGAGCGGGAGGTGGCGGAGATGGCCGGGCTGGTGCCGGCCGACCGCCGCGACCGGGTCTTCCTCGGCACCGCCGAGCAGGTCGCCGAGCAGCTGCACGAGAAGGTGCTCGGCGCCGGCATCGGCGGCATCACCATCAATCTTCCGCGCAACGGGCACCGGCCCGGCATGGTGAGCCGGGTCGGCGCCGCGCTGAAGCCGCTGGTTACGCCCTAGTCCACGGGCGGAACGCGTTGGCCTCGTCGGGGATCGCCCCGGCGAGGTCCGGGCAGTGGCGCTTGATCAGGGCGGTCATCGTGGTCTTCTCGATGTGCTCGATGCCGAACTCGGTGTAGATCTCGGGCCGGTAGTCGGCGGTCAGGAAACGGTCGCTCTGCAGGCGGCGGGACGCCATCAGGATGAACACCCGGAACGCGGTGTCGGAGAAGCCGAACCCGTCCGGCGGCGTCTCCGAGAACAGGCCGACCATGGTGTCCACCTCGTCGACGCTGCGATAAACGGCACGCAAGCGGCGTACGGTCTCCGCGTCCTGATTGAGGTCTTCGAATTTCTCGATCCGGGGCAGGTGCAGCGCCTCGCGGAAGTCGTTGTAGCGGGGCACGCCCCGGCGGCGGGTGCGCACCAGGTCGACCACCGAGAGGTCGATGAGCTCGCCGTCGCGGTCGAGCTCGAGCAGCGCCTTCGGATAGTTGTGCAGCGTGATCGCGCCCGGGTTGGCGTGGCCGAACGAGTAGAGCACGTTGGTGAGGCCGACCTCGCGCAGCACGTCGTCGGCCTGGTCGCCGACCAGATCGAGGAAGCCGTCGCGGCGCAGCTCCCGATCGCGCACGTCGACGAACGTGTAGTCGTCCGGGATCAGCGGGTGCATGCGATAGACCGTGACGAAGTCCTCGGTCAGCGAGTAGGGCGTGCCGTGGTGGTCGGGAACCGTCTTCGGAATTCCCTTGAGCGTGTGGACGTCGGTCAGCCACACGCCGAACCGGGTAAGAAGATCATTCGCCGGTACGCCGTTCCAGTTCACGTGCATGGCCCGGTCCAGCACCGGCGTGTTGAGGATGGCCGGCGTCCACTCCACCGTGTGGATCTTGGCGATCATCGCGGCCACGATCAGTCGCGCGGTCTGGTAGAGGCGCTCGTCGTCCCACTCCGGGTTCCGCGCGAGCAGCTCGTCGCAGAGCAGGTTGTGCTCGCGGGCGAAGAGCGTGTGCATGCTGCTCAGGCCCAGCCACCAGGCCTCGTTGAAGCCGGTGATCTCCGACCCGCGCACGTCGACCGGCAGGTAGCCCTCGGGCGTGAGCCGCAGCTTCGGGCCGTCGCGCAGGGCCCGCGCCTTGACGGTGTTGGTGCCGTACACCTCGGAGCCGTCCCACCAATGGGACGCGACGTTGCCGTACAGGATCTCGATGCCGTCCGGCCCGATGCCCTTGGCGATGTTGCCGCCGATGCGCATCTCCGGCTCGAGCGGTCCGCCCGGCGTGTTCCGCCAGCCCGGCACGTCCGGCGGCAGCGGCACCCGCACGTCGTCGATGCCGAGCGGGTGCCGGGCGTGCACCACCCAGTCGTGCACCTGGAACTGGATCCAGGTGGCGGCCAGGATGTTGAGGAAGGTCGCCGGGATGAACTCGTTGCGGCGCAACAGTTCCCGGCTCACCACGAGCGGGTTCGGCTCGTCGTTCAGGTCCGGGCGGTCGACCCCGGGCACGTTGCGCCCGAAGGCGGCTCCGACGGCGCCCATCGGCGGGTCCGACAAATCGTTGTGCGTGCCCTCGTGCGTACGGAAATCTCGCTGTTGATCGGTGGCTCTTTCCAGCGGTTTCCGTACGCGCGGAGGAGCCTCCCGGACCTCGGTGTCGATCAGGTTCTCGCGGCGCAGCACGTCCCGCAGCGTGGCCAGGTTGAGCAGCGAGATCGACGACGGCAGCCGGTGCCAGGGCACGACCTTGTTGACCGCCCCGAAGATGCCGCGCATGGCCGCGCTCGCGATCCGGTTGCGCAGCGGCAGCTCGGTGAGCCAGCGCTCCCGGTCGCGGTGGGCGGCGCTCGCGTCGTAGGCGGCCTTGCGCACCCGGTTGAGGTTGCCGAGCGGGCGGAAGTCCTCGGTGGTGTTCCACGGGTTGAGGCGCAGGGCGCGGGCGGCCGGGCTGTCGCTCGTGCCGGCCCGGATGGTGAGGATGGCGATCGGCTCGGGCGGCGCGGCCGGATCGCGCCAGTCGACGGCCGCGTCCTCGATCGGCGTCTCGTCCGCGGCGCGGAAGCGCTGCACGCACAGCTCGAAGCGCACGTCGCCGAGCGCGAGGCGATGCTCCATCTCGCGGCTCAGGAAGTCGGCGTCGCCCTGCGGCGGCCGCGGCGCCGCCGGGGTGCCCTCGTAGGGCCGCAGCAGGTATTGCACGGCATGCTCGCCGCCCCAGGTGATCGGGGTGCGGCTCCAGTAGGTCTCGGTCGCCACGCTGGTGGCCCGGGTGCGGCCGGCGAGCACGTTGCGCACCATGCCGACGGTCTCGCCGGGACCGAGCACGAAGACGAGCCGGCCCAGGCCGAGGTAGCGCCCGATGCCGCCGCCGGCCGTGGCCAGCGCGAACTCGGTGAACTGCCGGGCGTCGCGGGCGTGCGCCACCGGGGCGCTGGTCATCAGCAGGTCGTGCGCCTCCCCGGCGGAGACGTGCACCCGCAGCCCCGCGCCGCGCAGGTCGGGCTCGTGGTCGTCGAGGATCCGGCCCTCGGCGTTGCTGAAGCGGACCGCGGTCCGGTAGACCGCGCCCGGTTGCGCGAAGCCGACCCGCAGCTCCGCCGGCAGGTCGAGGAAGCGCAGCTCGGCGTCGTCGACGGCAAACGTGACCTTGGCCTGGAAGCCGGCCGTGATAGGGCCGCCCTTCGCGTTCCGGGCCTGGGTCTGCATGATCTTCACGGCCATCGCCTCGAAGATCGCGCGCTCGGCCCGCGGCGACCCACCCAGGTAGGTTTCCTGCCAGCGTGCCCTGGTCCCCGTGGTCATCCGTCCACCTCCGGACTCGACGTAAGCGCGTCCTATGGAAGCGCATCCGCGCCCGGATGCATGGATTGTGTCGGTTTGCCGATCCCGATTTGTCTTCGCACGAGATGCGGGAGGATGAGCCTCGATGGACTGGTGGTGGACGACGCTGATCGGCATCGGGGTGAGCCTCGTGCTGATCTGGCTCGCGCTGCTCGTCGCGCTGCTGGTCGCCAAGCCCGGCCGGGCACAGCTCAAGGAGGCGCTGCGCCTGCTGCCCGACCTGCTGCGGCTGCTGCGGCGGCTGGCCGCCGACCGGAGCCTGCCGCGCGGCGTGCGGGTGCGGCTCGGCCTGCTGATCGCCTACCTGGCGGTGCCGTTCGACCTGATTCCCGACTTCATCCCGGTGCTCGGCTACGCCGACGACGCGATCATCGTGGTCGCGGTGCTGCGCTCGACCGTGCGGCGGGCCGGGCTGGCGGCGGTGCGCCGGCATTGGCCGGGCACGGAGGACGGCTTCGCGGCGCTCTGCCGGCTCGCCGGTATCTAGGGGCCGCCGCCGGTCGTCCAGACCTGCTCGCCGTCGACCTGCGCGGTGGTCGCGGCGAGGCCGGCCGGGGCGGCGACCCGGGCCGAGGCGTGCTGGGCGGAATGGATGTGGGCGGTGACCACGGTCGCGCCCCGGTCGCGCAGCCAGGCCCCCTTTGCGCCGGCCGGTCGACGATCGGCGACGAACCCGGTCGGGCGGCCACTGAATCGGTTCAGGCCGCTTCGTCCCCTTTCGAGCGGGCGCGAGGCGAATGCCGGCCGGGATGCCCGTCGAACAGCGAGCAGTCCTTGCCGGCGGCGGGCGCCCGGCGCGCCCCGCACCAGGTGTAGGCGTTGACCTCGGACGCGCTGAGCGTCCATTGAACCCACCACATGGTGGCGTCCACCTGCTGTCCGAGCGCGGCGTGCGAACCTTCGTGGCCAGCTCCAGCTCGCAGCGCAGCTCGGACTGAACACTCGGCGCCGCCGTCGGCAGGCCGTTGAAGAACTCCAGTTGCGCGGTGTCGAGCGTGATACGGGCAGGGCAGATCGCCAGTTCGTCCCTCTTAATCGACATGCATCCATGCTTCCCCGTGTTGCCGCATCGCACACCAAATACTTAACCGTTTCTGTTTGCCCACCTCGACGGTCGCGAGCCGTACTTCCCGGTGGGTCGACCCGCCGGGAAGGAGCGGGCTGACTGGCCGAACGGCCGTGCCCCGGTGCCAACAGTCCGCCGAGACTGGCTCGGTGACGTATCAACCACCACCGGCTCGGCCGGGTCTTTGGGCGCGCATGAATCCGCTGCAACGAGCCGGGGCCATCGGCGGTGCGCTGGTGCTCTCCTGCTGCGGCGGGCTGCTCGGGATCGGGCTTCTTACCGGCGGCGACCCCAAGACCGAGACGGTGGGGGACTCGGGCGGGACGGTGGCGGCGGCGACCGAGACGACGGCTGCCGAGGACGCGGCGACCGCGGAGCCGGTGCTGGAAGAGCCGACCACGGAACCGGCGACCACGGAACCGGCGGCCACGGAGACGGTGGCGACGGAGGCGACGAGCGCGGCGCCGATCGTCACCAGGAAGACCGTCGAGCAGACGAAGTCGATCGCCTACTCCACCCGCGAGGTGGACGACGACTCGCTGGCCGAGGGCAAGACCAAGGTGCGGGTCAAGGGGATCAACGGCATCCGGACCATCACGTACGAGGTGACGCTCACCGACGGCCAGGAGACCGGTCGCCGGCAGATCTCGTCGGTGGTCACGAAGAAGCCGGTCACCAAGGTGGTCGCGGTGGGCACGAAGGCGGCGAACGACGGCTGCGACCCCAACTACACGCCGTGCGTGCCGATCGCCGACGACGTGGACTGTGCGGGCGGCAGCGGCGACGGCCCGGCCTACGTCGACGGGCCGATCCACGTCATCGGCGACGACCCGTACGACCTCGATCGCGACGGCGACGGGATCGCCTGCGACAGCTGACTATCGCGCGGGAACCCGGCGGACGTAATGGACGATGCCCTCCCAGTCGGGCTCGGCCGAGTCGGGCAGGAGGCCCGCCGCGACGGCGCAGCGGGCGCTCGCCTCGTTCTCCGGCTCGATGCCCGCGGCGAACACCACCACGTCGGCCACCTCGGGCGCGGCCATGACCGCGCGGATCGTGGCGGCGCCGAAACCCTGCCGCCAGCGCGCCGGGTCGACGACGTAGGCGAAGCCCAGCGCCGGGCCCGGCTCCTCCTCGGCGACGACCGGGCCGCCGGGGCCCTCGGAGTAGTTGCTCCAGCGGTCGTAGACGTCGCCGCCGATGAGGGCGACCGGGGCGCCCGCGTCGTCGAACGCCACCCACGAATGCACGCGCAACACGCGACGCCCGCGGAAGATCTCGCCGATGCCGTGGTCGGTGCTCTCGAACTCGCGCGCCGGCCATTCCGGGCCGCCCAGCCAGCGATCCACCGTCGGGTGGCGGAACCACGGCTGCACGGCCTCGAGCAGGGGCAACGTGTACGGGCGCAGCACGACGGAGACCATGCCGAGCAGTGTGCACCCTCCCCGCACCCGAAGTGGCCCGCGCCTGCACCTCCCGCCGCTCACTCTCGGGCCGGACGACCACCAGGGGAGGAGCGGCCGCCGCATGACGAAACGACATATCACCGCACCGATCATGGCCATCGCTGCCATGGCCATGACCGCGATCGGGCCGGCGACGCCGGCCGACGCCGCGGTCCCGGACATCGCGCTGCGATGGACGTACCTGATGAAGCGCAGTTTGAACGTCGCGCCGCAGACCGCGGTGTACCGCAAGCAGCTCGTGACGCAGCAGGCCGCGGTCCGGGCGAAGGCCGCCGAGATGGCCATGGCGCAGACCGCGAGCAACGCCGCGCAGGCCCGGCTGGCCACCGCCACGACGGCCGACCGCGCGGCCCGCAACCGGGTCGCCGCCGCCCAGCAGGCGCGGCTCGCCGCCAAGCAGGAGCTCGGCCGGGTCGAGAAGCTGAAGCCGCGCAACCAGGGCGCCGTCAACCGGGCACAGAAGGCCGTCGCCGCCGCGAACGGGGCGGTCAACCTGCGGGCCAAGGAGGCCCAGCGCACCGGCGCCAACCTGGCGACCATCAAGGGCGCGGCCGGCGCCGCCGCGACGGCGCTGCGGACCGCCACCGCCGGCTGGAACGCGGCGAACGCGGCCGTGGCCGGCACCCAGCAGAAGATCGTGGCGCTCGGGAACGCGGCCGGACTGGCCGCGATGGCCTCCACCATCAGCCGGGACGTCGTGACCCAGGTGCGGCCGGGCTTCACCGTGGGCGACGCCACCCAGGTCTACGGGGTGACCGTGCACAAGGCGGTCGCGGTGCCGTTCAAGCGGATGGTGGACGACGCCAAGCTAGCCGGCATCCAGATCTCCGGCGGCGGCTTTCGCACCAGGGAACGGCAGATCGAGCTCCGGAAGATCAACGGCTGCCCGGACATCTGGACGGCGCCCGCGTCGTCGTGCCGGGTGCCGACCGCGATCCCCGGGCATTCGCTGCACGAGCTGGGACTGGCCGTCGACATCACCTCCGGTGGCAAGACGATCAGCGCCAGGACCCCGGCTTTCGCGTGGCTGTCCACGCACGCCGCCGCGTACGGCTTCGTGAACCTGCCGTCCGAGGCGTGGCACTGGAGCATCACGGGCGGCTGAGCCGGTCCAGCTCGTCCAGCGCCGGCCGCTCGGTGGCGGCGTGACGTTCGTGGCGAGCGAGGCCGGCGACGCCGGGAACGGCCAGGTCCGTGACCGGCGTGATCACCGGACGCTGGTCGAGGGCCGCCGGCTTTTCGAAAGCCGGCGGCCACCAATCAGGACGAGAACGACCAGAGCTGACAGGTGTTGTTGAGCCACATCCACATCTGCGCCTTGGTGCCGTTCGCGGTGCCGCAGTTCTGGTCGTCGAGGAGCATCCCGCTGTTCTCGACCACCAGCTCGTACCGGCCGTTGCCGGCCGGGATGACCGCCCACTGCTGGCAGTTGTTGCCCAGCGACGACCACAGGTCGACGGCGGTGCCGAGGGCCAGGCCGCAGTTCACCGCGTCCAGCACCTTGCCCGAGTTGACGTTCGTGATCGTCCACTTGTTCGCGCCGACGCTGGTGAAGCGCCACTGCTGGCACGAGTTGCTCAGGTTCTGCCAGAGGTCGACCGCGGTGCCGTCGCCGGTGCCGCAGTTGACCGCGTCGAGGACCTTGCCGGCGGCCAGGTTGGTGAGCCGGTAGGTCCCGCCGTTGGCCGGGAACGTCACGCTCTTGGAGTAGCCGACGCCGACGATGTTCGCCTGCACCGAGTTCTCGGTGGCGTCGGTCGGGTAACCGCTGGTCATCACGCCCTCGAAGAACGAGCCGACCGAGCCGTTGCTGTTGTCGCCGCCGATGCCGAGGATGATCGCGCCCTGCTTGGTCATCGGCTTGTAGCCCGACTGCGTCGGCAGCCCGCCGTTGTACCGGGTCGCGAGGCTCCCGGACTGCGCGTTGCCGTCCTTGATCGCGTACGTCGAGGTGCCGTTGTTCTTCGTCATGGCCGTGACGAAGGCGCTGTTGCGGCCGGTGTTCGCGGTGTTCGAGCCGTTGCCGCCGGCGAACAGGCCGTTCTCGAGGTCGGCCATCACCTTCGGGTTCGAGCCGCTGCACGGCGAGAACCAGCACAGCGTGCCGAAGTAGATGGCGTCCATGTCGCCGTTGCCGGTGTCGTTGTTGTTGGTCTCGGCGTTGCCGTAGTCGAAGCAGCACCGGTTGTTGACGTGGGTGCCCTCGGTGACCATGTACATGCCCTCGGGCGCGCTGCCGGTGGCGATGCCGTTGGTCGCGTTGTTGCGGTAGCCGTTGCCGGCCGAGATGTAGACGCCGTAGACCTTGTGGCCGCCCGCCGTGATCGGCAGGGCCGCCGCGTTCGCGCCCTGGTCGGCGGTCGGGTTGGCGCCGCCGCCGGGAGCGATGGTCAGGTCGTTGTGCCGCGACGTCTGGTCGTAGATGCGGACGATCGTGCAGTACGTGCCCGAGCAGAACGAGTCCTGCGTGGCGGCGTTCGCGTAGCCGCCGGCGCTGAGCACGCCGACGTTGGTGGTGGCGCCGTCGGACCAGCGCCGCACCTGGTAGAGCGAGCCGTTGTAGGAGCCGAACAGGGCCCGCGTGGTGCTGTGCGCGGCGACGCAGGGGGTGCCGCCGCCGGCGTAGATGTCACAGGGGCCGGTGCCGGCCGCGCTGGCCGGACCGGCGACCGCGAACGCGGCCGTGACGGTGAGGACGGCGGCGAGCCCGACTCGCCACAGGGAACGGAGATGCATCGAGTGCCTTTCGCGTGCGTGCTGGGCAGCGGCACGTGGCCTGGACGCTGCAGGGGGATGTGAACGTTAACAAATGATTGCCGTGTCTTTTCATGGCTGTCAATACTCAACTCGCAAACATCGAGGTCAATCACTTGACGATGGCACGAAGGGGCATCATGATTGCGTTCAACCTCGCGGCCCGTCGGCCGTGGCGGGCCAGGACTTTTGTGGGAGAGTCGGCGACCTCCCACGCGGCGTGCCGCCCATCCACGACGAAGGACTGCCATGTCGACCCGCCGCTTGCTGCTGGGCTCGGTTCTCACCCTCGTGCTCGGCCTGACCCTCGGTTTCGGGCCGTTTGAAAGAACGCTGCCTCAGGCGTTCGCCGCCACGAAGACCGTCTACATCCCCGCCTCCTGGAAGAGCACCGGCGAGGTGCCCTGGAGCCAGGACCGCACCAAGGAGTCGGCCAACTTCATCCTGCTCTGGGGCGAGAAGTCGGGCACCGACCCGAAGAGCGCCGCGTCGCCCTACAAGTTCGATCCGGACAACATCCTGCAGCAGCTCGAGTCGCTGTACTCGTTCTACGTGAACACCATGAAGTTCACTCCCGAGTCGGGACTGCTGGCGACGTACAAGATCGATGTGATCGTCACCCAGACCTGGAACCGGACCGAGCTGAACGCGTGGGCGACCGGCGGCAGCGCGGACGGCAAGGTGGGCGTCATCAACATCGCGCCCGGCGCCGCCCTGCCCGGCTCGTGGGGGCTCGCGCACGAGCTCGGCCACGTCTTCCAGAACCTCACGTTCCTCGGCAAATCCGGGACGGGATTCACGGATGTGTCAGCCGGTACGTTCTGGGAGACCAGCGCCGAGTACATGGCGATGCAGGTCTATCCGGACGGCGGTGCCGGCGACCTGACCCGGTTCCTGCGCACCGAGAACCTGGCGTACTCGTCGAGCCGGCATCACTACGGCGCCTGGATGCTGGTCCAGTACCTGGTCGACACCAACGGCGGGATCGGCATCTTCAACCGGATGTGGAACGAGGCCCGCAGCACCGAGCACCCGCTCGAGACGTACCGCCGCATCACCGGGCTCAGCCCGGACCAGCTCAACGCCCAGATCGCGCAGTACGCCCAGCATCAGGTCACCTACGACTACAGCAACCGCTCGCACTTCCTGCCGTTCGTCACCAGCGTGTACGGCGCCGGCTTCATCAACGCGTACAACGGGATCAACGTTGATGCGGTCAACACGTCGGCCGGTCACTATGCGATCGCGCCCGAGCTCGCGCCCTCCGACTACGGCTACAACAAGATCAAGCTCGTGCCCGCGTCGGCCTCGGGCTCGCTGATCCGCCTGCACTTCAAGGGCCACACCAGCGGCGCTTCCGGCGCGGGGTGGAGCTACGGCTTCGTGGCGGTCAAGAACGGCATTCCCCGGTACGGGTCGGTGAGCACGGCCGCCGACGGTCAGCTGAGTTTCCCCACCCAGGCCGGCGAGAACGAGGTCTACCTGGTCGTGGCCGGGGCCCCGGCGGCCGTGCACCACTACGGCTTCCTCGACGGGTACACCAAGAACTACCGGTATCCGTACGAGTTCGGCATCTCGGGGGCGACCCCGTCCGGCTACGAGCCCGGCTACACGAAGCCGGCCGCGACCGGCGGCGGCCACTGGCACAGCAACGGCGGCGGCTGGGTCGACAACCGGGCTTCCGTGGCGTCGACCGCCTATGTGGGACCACGCGCGGCCGTCTACGGCAGCTCGACGGTCAGCAGCAACGCCCGCATCGAGGGCCTTTCCTGGGTGAACTCGGACGCGACGGTCGGCGGCAACGCGGTCGTCAAGGACAACGCGCTGATCCAGGGCGGCGCCAACCTCTCCGGCAGCGTGGTCGTCGGCGGCGACGCCGAGCTCGCGATCGCCTGCTCGACCGGCACGTACCTGCTGTTCAACCCGGACCGCGGCTGCGACGGCCGGGCCGGCGAGACGGATGTGAACCCGTCCGTCTCCCGCTTCACCGACGCCGAGGTGGCGACAACGGACGGCGGAACCACGACGCCGCCCACCACCGCGCCGACAACGCCGCCTCCCACCATCGCGCCGACAACGCCGCCCACCACGGCGCCGACGATCCCCGCAGGGCGGACTTGCGCGGCCGCCATCACGGTTACCGGCAGTTGGTCCGGGGGCTTCCAGGGTGAAGTTTCCGTTACCGCCGGGGGAAGCCCGATCAACGCCTGGACGGCCACCTGGCAACTCGCCTCCGGCCAGAAGATCACCCAGGCCTGGAGCGCGGACGTGACCACCTCCGGCGGCACGGTCACCGCCCGTAATGCGACCTGGAACGGGGCCCTGGCGGCGGGCGCGAAGACCACGTTCGGATTCCTCGCCGACGGCAATGCGAGCGCTCCCATTGCCACGTGCGCGGCCTCCTGACAACGGAAGGTGGCACTGATCGCACAAAGTCCCCGCGCCCTGGCCGGGGCGCGGGGACCGGCATAAGTTCCCTGGTGGAGAAGCACTCCGAAGGGGGAAACGATGGGTTACATCACCACGACCGACGGCACGGAGATCTTCTACAAGGACTGGGGCTCGGGGCAGCCCATCGTCTTCAGCCACGGCTGGCCGCTGTCGGCCGACGACTGGGACACGCAGATGCTGTTCTTCGTGCAGAACGGCTTCCGGGTCATCGCGCACGACCGCCGCGGGCACGGCCGGTCGACGCAGACGAGCGACGGCCACGACATGGACCACTACGCCGACGACCTGGCGGCGCTGACCGCCCACCTCGACCTGCACGACGCGGTCCACGTGGGCCACTCGACCGGCGGCGGCGAGGTCGCCCACTACATCGGGCGCCACGGCGAGAGCCGGGTGGCCAAGGCGGTGCTGATCAGCGCGGTCCCGCCGATCATGGTGCAGACCGAGGCCAACCCGGGCGGCCTGCCCAAGAAGGTCTTCGACGACATCCAGAGCGGGCTGGCGGCGAACCGCTCCGCGTTCTACCGCGACCTGGCGTCCGGCCCGTTCTACGGCTTCAACCGCGACGGCGTCGAGCCGTCCGAGGCGATCATCGCGAACTGGTGGCGGCAGGGCATGATGGGCGGCGCCAAGGCCCACTACGACGGCGTCGTCGCGTTCTCGCAGACCGACTTCACCGAGGACCTCAAGCGGATCAGCGTTCCGGTTCTCGTCATGCACGGCGACGACGACCAGATCGTGCCCTACGCCGACTCGGCCCCGCTCTCCGCCCAGCTGGTGCAGAACGGGACGCTGAAGACGTACGCGGGCTTCCCGCACGGCATGCCCACCACGCAGGCCGACACCATCAACGCCGACCTGCTCGAGTTCATCCGTTCCTGAGCCACGGCCGCAGTTTCTCGGGGTTGCGGACGGCCCAGATCCTCGCGATCCGGTCGTCCGCGACCTCGAAGGCGATCACGGCCGCGGTGATTCCCGCGCGCTGGGCGACCAGTCCGGCGAGGCCGTTGACCGTACGCTCGGCGATCGTCAGCCCCGGCGCGAAGCTCGCGAGCTCGACGGCGTAGCGCGCGATCGCCTCGGCCCCCTCGATCGGCCGGAGCGCGGCCCGGACCACCCCGCCGCCGTCCGCGACCATGACGGCGGCCGGGTCGAGCAGCCCGACCAGCGCGGCGACATCCCGGGCCTCCCAGGCCCGCTTGAACTCCCGCACGACCCGAGCCTGCTCCGCGAGGGCCGCCGCGGAAGGCCACGCCGCGCCCGGCTGGGCCGCGCCGGGCTGGGCCGCGCCGGGCTGAGCCGCACCCGGCTGGGCGGCCGCACCCGGCTGGGCAGCCGCACCCGGCTGGGCGACGGCGGGTTGGGCGGCGGCGGGCTGGTTGGGGTGGGCGGCGGCGATGCGCTTGCGGGCCGAGGACGCCAGCCGCCGGCAGGCCACCGGCGTGCGGCCGACGATCTCGGCGACGTCCGCGAACGGGTAGCGGAACACGTCGTGCAGCACGAACGCGACGCGCTCGGCCGGCGTCATCGCCTCCAGCACGACGAGGAAGGCCATGCTCACCGACTCGTCCAGGGTGATCCGGTCGGCGGGATCGGCCGACACGTCGGGAACCGGCTCGGGCAGCCACTCGCCGACGTACCGCTCCCGCCGGACCCGCGCCGACCCCAGCTGGTCGAGGCAGATGCGCCCGGCCACCCGGGTCAGCCACGCGGCCGGGTTCTCGATCGCGTCCCGTGACGCCGGCGGCTGGGCGTACCAGCGCGCGTACGTCTCCTGCACCACGTCCTCGGCGTCGGCCAGCGACCCGAGCAGCCGATAGGCCAGGTTGATCAGCTGCCGGCGCTCGCTCATGATCGCGGCCAGTTCCGGGTCGGTCATGTCCCTCCGACGACGCAGGGGCTCGAAACGTGACGCGAACACCCTCCCGGTCCGCGTCGCCGGACCAGTATGCGCGGAACCTTCGCCGCCCTGCTCCCGCTGCTCGTGGTGGCCCAGTTCTTCCTCGCCACCGCCGGAGCGTTCAGCGAGCAGCCCGAGGACGAGGCGTTCGCCGCCCACCTCGCCCTCGGCTACGTGATCTTCCTGCTGCCGGTCGCGATGGCGGTCGTCGCCGGCTTCGGCCGCCTGCCGGGCCGCGTCGCCTCGCTGATCGCCCGGCACTCCCTCACGCGGGCGCCGCGGCGACGTCCGTCCGTCGTCGATCGGGTTTGAACGGCAGCGCCGTCACCGTCGCGCGGATCTCGCGCTGCGCGGTCCCGGGGCGCCCCCAGAGCACGCCGAGCTCGGTGCCGGGCGCGGAGAATTCCCGGTCGAGAACGCCGAGTGAGATGGTCGCGCCCACGCTGAGGCTCAGCGCGCGGCCGGTGGACACGCCGACCGGCCGGCCGTCGTGGCGCACCTGGTCGAAGCTCGGCCCGTTGAGCCGGGGCAGCTCCATCGGCTCGACGCCGTCGAAGACGCCCGCGAACACGGCCGCCACGTCCTGCCGGTTCCAGGTGAGCCCGGCGAGCACGCGCGGCGAGGGACCGGCGGCGATCAGGGCGTCGCGCCCGAGGAAGTCGTGGCCGGCGACCTTCCCGCGCTGCCAGCCGAGCTCGCCCGGCGTCCGGAAGTAGTCCTCGACGCCGCTCGGCACGAAGCTCCCGCCCGGCCCGCGCCCCGGGCGGAACTGCGTGGGCGCCCCGGGCGAGAGGATCGCCGCCGGCAGGTAGTCCAGCCCGTTGGTCGCGATCCCGGCCTCGATGTGCTGCACCGACTGCGAGCGCAGCCCGAGCAGGCACACGCCGTCGTCGGCCTGCGAGATCAAGTTCCAGACCTCGTTCCCGTACGCGGAGGGGCCGTGCACTTCATAGCCCAGTTCGCCGGAGATCCCCGTCCGCAGCACCCGCACCTCGACGTCGCCGAGACGGGCCGGCCGGCTGCGGTTGAAGCCGATGTCGCGCAGGCTCTCGCCGGTCGCCTTCTCCAGCACCGCGAGCGACCTCGGCCCCTGGACGCCGAAGATGAACAGGTCGGGGCTGACGTCCTCGACCGCCGCGTCCCAGTCGCCCAGCGTGAACTGCCAGCGCAGCCAGTCGCCGCTGCCCGCGGTGTAGAGGAACCGGTCGTCGGCGAGCCGGCAGAGCACCCCCTCGGAGGCGACCCGGCCCCGGTCGTCGAGCTGCACGTGGTGCTTGATCTGGCCGAGCGCGAAGCTGGTCAGGTCGTTCATCCCGAGCCGGGCGAGGAAGGCGAGCGCCTGCGGCCCGCGTACCTCGATCTTGTTGAGCGACGTCCAGTCGCCGAGGTAGCAGCCGCGGACGTGGGCGGTGCTCTCGACGGTCCAGCCGGTGTACTCCTGCGGCATCAGGATCTGCGCGAACGGCGCGTAGGCGCCCTTGCCGTTGGCCGCGTCCTGGGCCGCCGCGGCCGGGCTGAACAGGGGCGGCCGTTCCCGGACGAAGGCGCCGTCGCGGTGCGCCACGACGGTCTCGTAGGTCTTGCGCTGGGACGTGTTCAAGGCCATCCTGACCTCCACTAAACCGAGCTAGTGGCGGGCACGTTACCGGCCCGTTTCGGTCGAAGGCAAGACTTGTCGGCCGATGCGAAGAGTGGGGGCCGGCGTCGTGTCGTCCACCACAACCACGCCGCCGGCGCGCGACTCGGGGAGATAGTCCCCCGGGAGCCGCAAGTCCGACCCGGGCGAAGGGAGCACCGCGTGACGGCCGTAATCCGGGCCCGATTCGACGACCTGGTCGCGGGCCGCGCTCTCGCCTTCCCACCGCCGCGCCGGGTGATCACCACCGACCGGGCGGAGGACGTCCCGGCGGCCCTGGCCGAGGTCGAGCGGCTGACCGCGGCGGGGGAGTGGGCGTACGGCCACGTCTCCTACGAGGCCGCTCCCGGGCTCGACCCCGCGCTGGTCGTGGCGCCGCCGTCGCCCGGCGACCCGCCGCTGGTGTGGTTCGGCGTCGGCGGCCCGCCGTCCCCGGTCCGGCCCGTCACGCCCGCCCGCGCCGCGCTCGACTGGGCGCTCACCTGGTCGGACGCGGACCACGCCCGGGCGGTCGGGAAGGTGCGGGAGCACATCGCGGCCGGTGACACCTACCAGTGCAATCTCACCGACCGGTTGCGCGCGGCGGTCACCGGTGACCCGTACGACCTCTATCGCCTTATCGCCACCGCCCAGCGGGGTGCCTTCAACGCGTACCTGGAGATGGGCCGTTTCGTGGTGGCGAGCGCCAGCCCCGAGCTGTTCCTCGACTGGACCGGCGACCGGATCCGGACGCGGCCGATGAAGGGCACCGCCACCCGCGGCACCGACCCGGCGCACGACCGGGACCAGGCGCGACGGCTGCGGGCCAGCGCCAAGGAGCAGGCCGAGAACCTGATGATCGTCGACCTGCTGCGCAACGACCTGTCCCGCGTCGCCACGGTCGGGAGCGTCGAGGTCACCGAGCTCTTCGCGCTCGAGGCCTATCCGACGGTGTGGCAGATGGTCTCCGAAGTCGCGGCCTCGGTGCGGCCCGGAGCCGGGCTGGTCGACGTCTTCCGGGCGCTGTTCCCGTGCGGCTCGGTGACCGGCGCGCCCAAGGCCAGCAGCATGCGCATCATCCGCGATCTGGAAAGCGGGCCGCGCGGCGTCTACTGCGGCGCGGTCGGCATGGTGGCGCCCCCGGCCGCGGAGTTCCGCGCGAGGTTCAACGTGGCCATCCGTACGGCCACGGTCGATCGCCTGTCCGGAACGGCCACCTACGGCGCGGGTGGCGGCATCACGTGGGGCTCGGAGGCGGCCGCCGAACGGGCCGAGTTGCTCGCCAAGACGGCGGTGCTGGCCGCGAATCACCCGGACGGGGCCCTGGCCCTTGATCGAACGTGAACTACCATTCGCGTGTGGACGACCTCGACACGACGGTGGCGCACCCGGCCCGGCGCTACAACTACTGGCTCGGCGGCAAGGACCACTTCGCGGCCGACCGGGAGTCCGGCGACCAGCTCGAGGCCCTGTTCCCCAAGGTCCGGGCGGGCGCCCTGGCCAACCGGGCCTACCTCCAGCGGGCGACCCGGTTCCTCGCGGCCGAGGCCGGCATCCGCCAGTTCCTCGACATCGGCACCGGCCTGCCCACCGCCGACAACACGCACGAGGTCGCCCAGTCGGTCGCACCCGAGAGCCGTGTCGTCTACGTCGACAACGACCCGATGGTGATGGTCCACGCCCGGGCACTGCTCACCAGCAGTCCCGAGGGCCGCACCGCGTACATCCAGGCCGACCTGAACGATCCCGCATCGATCCTCGCCAACCCCGTCGTCGGCGAGACGCTCGACCTGACCGAGCCGGTCGGCCTGATGCTGATCGCGGTCCTGCACTTCATCCGCGGCCACGGCGCCACCGCCCCCATCGTGCGCCAGTTGATGGACGCCCTGCCGCCCGGCAGCTACCTGGTCGCCACCCACGCCACCAGCGACTTCGGCACCCCCGAACAGCAGCGCCTCTACCAGCAGCTGATCGACGAGGGAAAATCCGACGTCTGGACCCGCTCGAAGGACGAGTTCGCCACCGTCTTCGAGGGCCTCGAGCTCGTGCCGCCCGGCATCGTCCCGGCCAGCGAGTGGCGCCCCGACCCCGGCGCCGTCATCCCGCAGCGCTCCGACATCAACGTCTGGGTGGCCGCGGCCCGCAAGCCTTGACCGTCATCGCGCAGGCCGCCGGCCTGTTCGCGGTCACCAACGTCGACGACCTGCTCGTCCTCGCGCTGTTCTTCGCGCAGGGCGCCGGCCACGCCCGGACGACCCGCAACATCGCCCTCGGGCAGTACCTCGGCTTCGCCGGGATCCTGGCCGTGGCCGTCGCCGCCGCGTTCGGGGCGACCCTCCTGCCCGACGCCGTCCTGCCCTACCTCGGGCTGCTGCCGATCGCGCTCGGCGTCAAGGCCGCGATCCAGGCGTGGCGGCACCGGGGCGACGGCGAGGACGACGCGCCGGCCGTGCACCGGGCGCCGGGGATTCTCGAGGTCGCCACGGTCACCTTCGCCAACGGCGGGGACAACATCGGCGTGTACGTGCCGGTCTTCGCCACCGCGGCGGCCGGCGGCACGACCGTCTACGTCGTCGTCTTCCTGGTGCTCGTCGCGGTGTGGGTCGCGGCCGGCCGGTTCTTCGCCACCCGGCCGCTGATCGCCCGGGCGCTCGGCCGCTGGGGACACCTCCTGCTGCCGGTCGTGCTGATCGGGATCGGCCTGCTCATCCTGATCGAGGGCCTCGGCGGATGAGGGCGATCGCCTCCTCGCGGGTGCTCACGCCGAGCTTGCCGAGCATCTCCGAGACCCGGTTGCGGATGGTCTTGGGCGCCAGGAACAGGCGGGACGCCACCTGGGACGTCGTCAGGCCCTGGGCCAGCAGCTCGAGGATCTCCAGGTCGCGGGAGTCGAGGGCGGCCAGCGCGCCGGGCTGGGGGGCCGCCGCCGCGGCGGCGACCACGGCGGCCTGGGCGCCGCGGCCGATCACCAGGCTGCCGCGGGCCGCGGCGTGGATGGCGGCCAGCACGTCGTCGGGGTCGGAGTCCTTCAGCAGGTAGCCGTCGAGGCCGGCGCCCAGGCTGCGGACCACGAACTGGTCGTCGGCGTGCATCGTGAAGACCACCACCCGCAGGGCGGGCCAGCGCTTCTTGAGCGTCGCGCCGAGGGTGATGCCGTCGCCGTCGGGCAGGTTCAGGTCGAGCAGGGCCACGGCCGGCTCGGCGGTCACGGCCAGCGCCTCGGTCACCGAGCGGGCCGCCGCCACCAGCGACAGGTCGCCGTCCGACTCGACCAGCGCCGAGAGGCCGGAGAGGACGATCGGGTGGTCGTCGACCACCAGCACTCTGATCATGACGGGAGCTCCAGGCGGAGGCGGGTTCCGGTGCCGGCGGCGGTGACGTCGAGGACGCCGCCGAGCTCCTCGGCGCGCCGGCGCAGCGACGAGAGGCCCACGCCGTACACGATGGGCCCGCCCTTGCCGTCATCGCCGACCTCGGCCACGATGCCACCGCCGGCCCGGCCCCGCACCGACACCGTCACCCGGCCGGCCTGGGCGTGCCGCAGCGCGTTGGTCACGCCCTCGGCCACCGAGCGGTAGACCGCGACCGCCGCCTCGGGAGCGACCGGGCAATCCAGCGAGACCGCGAGCGTCACCGCCGGGCCGTTGCCGTCGAACGCGCCGACCAGCGTGCCGAGCGCCCCGGCCAGGTCGCCGTCGGCCAGCACCGACGGGGTGAGGCCGGAGACGATCCGGCGCAGGTCGCCCCGGCACCCGGCCAGCTCCGCGGCCAGCGCCTCGAGCAGCGGCGACGGGTGCCGGCGCAGCTCGGCGCGCACCCGCAGGCTCATCCCGGCCAGCGACGGGCCGAGACCGTCGTGCAGATCGCCGAGGATGCGGGCGCGCTCGGCGTCGCGCCGCCGGTCGACGTCGCGCCGGGCGTGGTCGGCCTCGACGGCCAGGCCCACCGCCTTCGCCACCAGCGCGACCGTGGGTAAGAGCTGGTCGACCGTACGCTGCTGCCGCGGCTCCGGGCCTTCCGGGTGGGCGGGCTCGACGACCAGGGTGCCGACCCGGTCGCCGCCGACCACCAGCGGATGGAGCACGCCGTGCTCGGGCGCGTCCGGGCCGAGCACGAGCCCCACCGTCCGGTGGCCGCTGGCCGTCGCGACCATCGCCGCCGCCTTGCCGAGCAGCTCGCGGGCGTCGCTGAGGGTGTGCAGGCCGGCGGTGATCTGGGCGACGTCGGCCGGGGTGAGCGTGCCGCGGCCGTAGCGGTGCTGCACGAAGGCCCGGCGCAGCCACAGGCCGGCGGGCAGCACGAGCGCCGTGGTGACGACCGCGGCGAACGCGCCGGACAGGTCGGGCTCGGGCAGCCCGGCCCGGGCGCCGACGACCCGCAGCAGCGTGCCGACCCCGGCCCCGCAGGCGATCGTGGCGGCGCCGATCCCGAGGTCGACCAGCGGCTCACCGACCGGCCGCAGCTCGCGGGCGGTGGCCAGCCGCAGGACGACGGCGGCCATGGCCCACAGGCCGAGCATCGTCACCAGGGCCTGGGCGCGGGATCCCCGGGTCAGGACCAGCGCGGCGATAAGGACGGCGGCCCACACCACGAACCAGATCAGGCGGCGGCGGGACATCCGGTCGGCGGGCCGGTCCATCGCCCAGGCGATCAGCGCGAACGCGGCGACGACCGGCGCGACGCCGAGCAGCTCCCAGCGCGCCTCGATCCGGTCCCAGGCGGGCCGGCCCACGCTGAGCGCCACCACGGCCGGGACGACGGCCAGCGCCGCCAGCGTGCGGCCGAGCCGGGAACGCGGGTCGCGGTCGAGCAGCAGCGCCGCGGCGAGGCCGAAGGCCGGCCAGCCCAGCGAGCGCACGGCCGCGGGCGGCAGCGTGTCGCCGCTGAAGCCGAGCAGGCCCGGCACGATGCCGGCCGCCGTGGCCAGCGCCGCGGCGACCACGCCCCGGGAGAGCCCACCTGCGACGGAGTCGGTCACAGGTCCATACTGCGGGCTGCGGGCCCGGCGGCCCAGAGGCGCGGGACCGGCCGGGACAACCCGGGACGCCGCGGGCCTTCTGCCCGGGACACGCCGGCCGCCACGGTGGACGCATCACTTGGTCGTACCGTCGAACGGAGGCACCAGCCATGTCCGCCACCGCCACCACCACCGACATCCGCACCAGCCGCGGCGTTTCCGGCCCGGTCCTGGTCGGGGGAGCGTTCCTGCTGTCCACCGTCCTCAACCTCGCGTTCCAGCTGGCCGAGATCGTGTTCACCGACAACGACCCACATCGGCCGCAGGGGCCGATCGACAGCATCGTCAGCATCTCCGTGGTCGGCGTGGCCGGCCTCGTCGTGGCCCTCGCCGTCGCCCTGCCGCTGGTCCGTGACCCGGCGAAGGCCAAGGTCGGGGCGATCGTGCTGGGCGCGCTGGCGCTGATCACGGCGCCGCTCTTCTGGTCCGGGGCGCCGGCCGTGCTCGGCGCCGCGGCGGCGTGGCTGGCCGGGCTCACCAAGGGCGGCCGGCCGCTGACCGGCGCGGCCCGCGGGTTCGGCATCGTCGGCTTCGTGGTCGCCGTCCTGGTCGTGGTGGCCATGGTCGTCGGCGGCATCACCGCCATCGCCGGCTGACGCCGCGCCGGGAAAGGCCGCCTCGGTCGCGGGGCGGCCTTTTGCCGTCTCAGAGTGAGACACGAGCCGGCAAATCACCGGGGTTACATGACGTCATGGCGGATCCGACCACCTTTGCGCAGGTCGCCGGGATGGTGGCCGGTTTCGGCGCGCTCGGGATGCTGGTGGCGGCGCTCAACCTGGTCGCGCTGCGGGTGGTACGCGCCGACGAGGTGCCCGCCTACGTGCAGACCCGCATCCGCTGGTGGACCGCCCACAACACGGCGTTCCTGCTGCTCAGCGCGGCCCTCACGGTGATCGGCCTGATCGGGCTGGCGGCCGCGTGACCGTGGTGTCGAGAGGTGCCCGGCCGCGGGTGGGCATGATCTCCAGCGGCCCATTGCTGCCGGCGCCCGGGCATCCCCGACACCGTCAATCGTGACGTCGTCCCAGCTCAGCGACAAGATCTGGGCCGGAAGTACAAGCCTGTAATTCGCCGCCGGCCGTCCTCCTACCTCTCGCACAACTTGCCGACAGCATGTCGGTATAGTTGCCGACGCCATGTCGGCAAGTTGTGGGAGGGTTCATGTTCCTGGCGCTGCGTGAACTGCGGTTCGCGCGTTCGAGGTTTGCGTTGATGGGTGCGGTGGTGGCGTTGATCGCGGTACTCATGGTGCTGCTGTCCGGCCTGTCGTCCGGGCTGGTCAACGACGGTGTGTCGGGGCTGCGGCGGATGCCGGTCACCGCGTTCGGGTTCGCCGAGGGGACCCGGGTCGACGGTGCGTTCTCGCGAAGCGTCGTCGATGAGGGGCAGGTGGCGGCCTGGCGGGAGCAGCCCGGTGTGGAAGCGGCCGAGCCGTTCGGCAACGTGCTGGTGAACGCGCACAGTGCCGCGGGGACGCCGATCGACCTGGCACTGTTCGGCGTGCGGCCGGGCTCGTTCCTGGACCCGGCGCCGGCCCGCGGATCCCGGCTGGGCAGCGCGGACGGGCTGGTCGTCTCCCGCACGCTGCTCGACGCCGGGCTGCGCCTCGGCGACACGGTCACGATCGACCGGCTCGGCATCCGGCTCACGGTCGTCGGTGCCACTGCCGATCAGCGTACGTTCGGGCACGTCGACGTGGCCTACCTGCCGCTCGACACCTGGCGCCGGATCCACACCGGCGCCGGGAGCGAGGCGACCGCGGTGGCGATCAAGGCACGGAGGGGCGCCACCCTCGATCTCGCGGCCGGGGACGCCGCCGCGCACACCACCAGCCTGACGCTCGCCGACTCGTACGCGGCCTCGCCCGGCTACACCGCCGAGACCTCGACCCTCACGCTCATCCAGGTCTTCCTGTACGCCATCTCGGCCCTGGTCGTGGGCGCCTTCTTCACGGTGTGGACCATTCATCGCCGGCACGAGCTGGCGGTCCTGCGGGCCATCGGCGCGTCCCGCGCGTACCTGCTGCGCGACGGCATCGCCCAGGCCTTGGTCATCCTGGTGGCCGCCAGTGCTACGGGGGTGCTGGCCGGCATCGGCGTGGGCGCCCTCGTGGCCGGCGGAGACGTGCCGTTCGCCCTGGAGACGCCCGCCGTCCTGACCGCGGCCGGGCTGCTGATCACGCTCGGCCTGCTCGGCGCGGCCACCGCCATCGTCCGTATCGCCACGGTGAACCCGCTGGCCGCCCTGGGAGCACAGCGATGACGCTCGGCACCACGACCCGCACCGGACTGTGCCTGGCCGGGGTGACCCTGCGCCTGGGCGACGGCGACGACACCATCGAGGCGCTGGACGCGGTGAGCCTGACCGTCGCGCCCGGCGAGCTGGTGGCGGTGGTCGGGCCGTCCGGCGCCGGCAAGTCCAGCCTGCTCGCCGTGGCCGGCGGGCTCACCGTGCCGGACGCGGGCAGCGTCACCGTCGACGGCCACGACCTGGCCGCCATGAAGCCGGCGGCGCGCACCGCCTATCGGCGCGAGCACATCGGCTTCGTCTTCCAGAGCGGCAATCTCCTCCCGGCGCTGACCGCGATCGACCAGCTGCGGCTCATCCACCACCTCCACCGGCGGCGGCCCGGCACGCCGGACGCCGAGCAGTTGCTGGCCGAGGTCGGCATGGCGGGCAAGGCGCACCGGCGCCCGCACCAGCTCTCCGGCGGCGAACGGCAACGGGTCGGCATCGCCCGGGCGCTGATCGGCGGCCCGTCGCTGCTGCTGGCCGACGAGCCGACGGCGGCCCTGGACCGGGCCCGCAGCCATGAGGTGGTCGAGCTGCTGGCCCGCGAGACCGAACGCGCCGGGGTGGCGACCGTGATGGTCACGCACGACGCCGACGTGCTCCGGCACTGCGACCGGGTGGTAGAAATGGTCGACGGAAAGCTGTCCGGCTAGGCGAGTGAAGGAGGCACGGTGCCGCGCATCTCGGCGCCCACTGTCGCCGAGCACCGCGCCACCAAACATCGTGCGCTGCTCGACGCGGCCCGTGCCATCCTGGCCGAGGAGCCCGGGGCCGCTCCGTCACTCGCGGCGGTCGCCGGTCGCGCCGGGCTGGCCCGCTCCTCGGCGTACGAGTACTTCCGCTCCCGCCAGGACCTGCTCGACGCCCTCGTCCAGGACGTGTTCCCCCGCTGGTCGACCCGGGTGACCGACGCCATGACCGCGGCGGGCACGCCGGACGCGCAGGTGCTGGCCTACGTCGACACCAACCTCGAGCTGGTCGCCGAGGGTGAGCACGCGGTGGCCCGGGCCCTCGCCGCGATCGCGCCCGGCCGGCAGCTGGACGACAGCAACCGCCTCATGCACGAGCAGCTGTCCCACCCGCTGATCGACGCGCTGCGGGCGATGGACCTGCCCGACCCGGCCACCACCGCCGAGATGATCAACGCGATCGTCTACAGCGCGTCCAGCCTCATCGAGGCGGGCGGCGACCCCGCGGGCATCCGCGCCCGAGCCGGCGAACTGCTCGAGCCGTTCCTGCGCGACACACGCCGCCGCGGCTAGCTGTGCAACTGCCGGAGAGCACGTGCCCGTGAAACTCGGCGCGGGTAGATGCGCAGCACGCGCGGCCGGGTGCGGTCGTCGATCGCGGTGAACCGCTTTTCGCGGCTGGTGCAGCGCTGTGTGGCGGGCAGCCGGTTGAGGCCGAGGCGGACCAGGCTAGCGGGCGAACGCGTCGAACAACAGGTAGGCGTTCAGCCCGATGATGAGCACGGCGATCACCCCGGCGGTGGTCGTCGTCAGGCGGGAGTTCACGAAGACGCCCATGATGTCTCGGCGGCGGGTCACCAGCAGGAGCGGGACCAGCGCGAACGGGATGCCGAACGACAGGACCACCTGCGAGATGACAAGGCTGTCGGTCGGCGGCAGGCCCAGCGCCAGGACGGTCAGGGCCGGGGCCATCGTCACCGCGCGGCGGACGAACAGCGGGATGCGGCGGCGGATGAAGCCCTGCATGACGATCTGGCCGGCGTACGTGCCGACGCTCGACGAGGACAAGCCCGACGCCAGCAGCGCCACCGCGAAGGCCAGCGCCGCGCCGCCGCCGACCATGCGGCCCAGGCCGTCGTGGGCGGACTGGATGGCGTCGCCGGTGAAGAACGACGTGCCGTGGAACAGCGACGCGGCCACCACCAGCATCGACAGGTTGATCAGGCCGGCCGCGCCGAGGCCGATCATCACGTCGAGGCGCTGGAAGCGCAGCAGCTCGCGCCGCTCGCCGTCGTCGCGGCAGGCGACCCGGGACTTGGTCAGGGCGGAGTGCAGGTAGACCACGTGCGGCATGACCGTGGCGCCGATGATGCCGCAGACCAGGAGCAGGCTGTCGCCGCCGGCCAGCCGCGGCACCAGGCCCGAGGCCACACCGGTCGGTGACGCGCCGACGACCAGCAGGTCGTACAGGAAACCGAGCAGGAC
The DNA here is from genome assembly GCF_055586105.1 of Actinoplanes sp. NPDC051537. Taxonomy (NCBI): domain Bacteria; kingdom Bacillati; phylum Actinomycetota; class Actinomycetes; order Micromonosporales; family Micromonosporaceae; genus Actinoplanes; species Actinoplanes sp. NPDC051537. The sequence goes on along the minus strand of NZ_JBVJIU010000013.1, from coordinate 25,199 downwards.
GATGCCCAGCAGCCCGACGATCGCCAGTTCGAAGCGGCGGTAGCCGCGCTGCTCGAGCGCCAGGATGCCGAACGCCACCACCGCCGTGATCAGCCCCGCCGGGAACAACGGCACGTGGAACAGCAGGTAGAGCCCGACCGCCGCGCCCAGGAACTCGGCCAGGTCGGTCGCCATCGCGATGACCTCGGCCTGCACCCACAGCCCGAGCGAGACCGGCCGGGGGAGGTGCTCGCGGCACAGCTCCGGCAGGTCGCGCCCGGTGGCCACGCCGGCCTTGGCCGACAGGTACTGCACCAGCATGGCGGTCAGGTTGGCGACCACGATGACCCAGACCAGCGTGTAGCCGAAGTGGGCGCCGGCGGTGAAATTGGTGGCGAAGTTGCCGGGATCCACGTAGGCGACGGCGGCGACGAAGGCGGGACCGAGCAGGGTGATGGAACCCCGAGCCCGCAGCTGGCGGAATGCGGACTCGGGTACCGCGACGCTCATTTACGCGACCGAGGGGCCGAGGCCCAGCGACTGCGGGGTGCTGGAGTCCGGCGACGGCTGCCGCAGACCCTCGTCGAGCTCGCCGATCTCGGTCATCAGCGCCGGGCTGCCGCCCCACGGCGTCTGCTCCTCGGCCACCAGCGTGTTGGTGGTGAGCAGCAGGCCGGCGACGGACGCGCCGTTCTGCAGCGCCGAGCGGGCGACCCGCAGCGGGTCGACGATGCCCATCTCGATCATGTTCCCGTACCGGCCCTGGAGGGCGTCGAAGCCCTCGTCCGCGCCGAGCTGGGTCACCCGGGTGACCACCTCCTGGCCGGAGAAGCCGGCGTTGGTGGCGATCAGGAACGCCGGCTCGGGCAGCGCCCGCCGGACGATCTCGACGCCGGTCGCGTAGTCCTCGTCCTTGATCTCGAGGCCGTCGAGCGCGTCCGCCGCGTGCAGCAGCGCCGCGCCGCCGCCGGCCACGATCCCCTCGGCCATGGCCGCCCGGGTCGCCGACAGCGCGTCCTCGACCCGGTGCTGCAGCTCCTTGAGCTCGGCCGGCGTCGGGGCGCCGACGTGGATGATCGCGACCTTGCCGGTCAGCGCGCCGATCCGCTCGGTGAGCACGTCCTCGTCGGCCCCGAACGTCGCCCGGGCGAGCTCCGCCCGCAGCTGCGTGACCCGGAACTCGATGTCGTCGGGCGAGCCGCCGCCGCCGAGAATCGCGGTGCTCTCGGACTCGACCCGCACCTGGTCGGCCCGGCCCAGCTGGTCGAGCGTCATCGTCTCGAGCGTGAAGCCGGAGTGCCGGCTGTAGACCGCGCCACCGGTGATCGCGGCGATGTCCTCGAGCTTGTGCAGCCGCCGGTCGCCGAACCCGGGCGCGCGCACGGCGACGCACTGGAAGATGCCGTTGACGTGATTGTGGGTGAGCATCGACAGCGCGGTGCCCTCGACGTTCTCGGCGATGATGATCAGCGGCCGGGGCGCCCGCATGATCTTGTCGAGCAGCGGCATGAGCTGCTGCACCTTGGTGATCTTTTCACTGCAGAGCAGGATGTACGGGTCATCCACGATCGCCTGGAGCCGGCCCGGGTCGGTGACCATGTACGGCGACAGGTAGCCGTTGTCGAACTCGAAGCCCTCCACGAAGTCGACGCTCATCCCGTGCCGCTGCGATTCCTCGACGGTCACGATGCCACCGTCGCCGACCGTGTGCAGCGCCTTGGCGATCACCGCGCCCACGGTGTCGTCGTCGTTGGCGGAGATGGCGGCGACCCGGGTCAGCTCCTCCTCGCTGCTCACCTCGCGCGCCACCGTGCGCAGGCGCTCGACCAGGCGCTCCACGGCAAGGTCAACACCACGCTTCACCCGTACGGGGTTGGCGCCCGAACCGATCGCCGACATGCCCTCGCGGATGATCGCCTGGGCGATCACCGTGGCCGTGGTGGTGCCGTCGCCGACGATGTCGTTCGTCTTGATGGCCGCCTCCTTGACCAGCTGGGCGCCCATGTTCTCGAACTGGTTCTTGAGGTGGATCTCCCGTGCGATCGTCACGCCGTCGTTGGTGACCACGGGCGAGCCGGTGATCTTCTCGAGGATGACGTTGCGACCCTTGGGCCCGAGCGTCGACTTGACCGCCTCGGCCAGCTTGTCGACGCCGCTCTGCAAGAGGGTTCGCGCGTCCGCGCCGAATCTGAGTTCCTTGGCCATCAGGGTCACGTCTCCTTAGGGAAGGGCTTCTTCGCCCTGGCCATCCGTGTCGTAGCGGTGCCGCAGCATGCCGCGGCAGATGCCGGTGTTCGCGTCGAGGCTGGTCCGGGTGAGACGGGCCTTGCGCAGATGCAGCGGCACCGAGTCGGCGCCGATCGGGGCGCCGGTGAGCGGGTCGATGAGCAGGGGATCGGCGTCGCCGGCGGGCAGGCCGAGTTCCCGGCGGCGCCGCCGCAGCCGGTCCAGCCCGTCCGACGGGGGCAGATCACCCAGAACGGCCGCCGCGAGATCGGCCGGCGGCAGGTTCAGCGTCCGGCACACCATGTCGGTGCCGGCCAGGACGGCCTTACGCAGGAAGTCGGCGCGAAGGGAGTGGAGCTCGTCGACCGCCTCGCCCTCGAACGACCGCACGAAGCCGGCCCGTGCGGCGACCCCGTCGTTGATCGCGTCGGATGCGAAGTGATCGTCGAGGATCACCGTCACCGCATGGACGTCGTCCAGCGCGGAGACCGCGTCGTACGCGTCGGCCACCATGAGATAGGCGAAGTTGGGCGCGCAGAAGTACGTCGGGAGCCGCAGATGCACGTCGGCCGTGCCGTCCGCGTCGACCGACGCGGACGCCACGAAGCCGAGCGTGGTGATCGGCTCGTCCAGCTCGGGGTCGCGCACCTGGGCCAGAGCGGCCAGAATGCGCGACCCCACGGTGGCGGTGGTCATCATCCGAGCGAGGCCGACGGCGACCCGGGGCTGACGCCGACCGCGTCGTCCCGGGCCGCCGGAGCCCCCTCGCCCGCGCCGAGCTGGTACTCCGCCGGGACGTCAATGCCGTACAACTTGGCCGCATTGAGCCCGAGGATCTTCTTCTTGGTGGCGGTGGTGACCCGCGGGTAGTCGTCGAATTCCTCGCCCGGGTAGTCCCAGTCGACGAAGCCCTCGATCTGCCACTTGGGTTCCCAGATGCCGTAGTCGCTGCCGAAGGTCATCTTGTCCTCGCCGACCCAGAACAGCAGCTCGCCCATCACCTTCGCGAAGAAGCGGGGCCGGGCGTGCATGAGACCGCCGATGACCACGGACAGGCCGGCGTAGACGTTGGGCTCCTGCGTCGCCATGAAGCAGAAGTCCTCGATCCGTGGCAGGCCGACGTGCTCGACGATGAAGTTCAGCTCCGGGAAGTCGGTCGCCGCGTGGTCGACATCGGAGACGTCGAAGGCGTCCTTGTCCAGCGGCCAGATCGTCGGGCCCTTGTGCACGTGGATGTTCTTGATCCCGAGTTCCTGGCACTTCTCCAGGTACCGGTACGCGCCGGGGTCCTTCAGCGTCCAGCCGCGGGAGCCGTTGTTCCACTCCGCGGTGTAGAGCTTCACGCCCTTGCTGCCGTACCGGTCGACGTTCTCGGCCAGCTTCTTGAGACCGTCGTCGCCGTCGCGCGGGTCCCACCGGGTGTTCGCGATGAACTTGCCGGGGTGCTTCTCGCCCAGCGCCGCGTTGCGCTCGGTGGTGTTGAAGCCCTCCCTGTACCACTCGGTCAGGTAGGTCGGCTGGAAGATCGCGATGTCGACGTAGCCGTCCTCGAAGACGTCCTTCATGAGGTCGTCCTCGGTGTAGGCCATGAACTTCTCGATCGGCCAGTGCGTCGCCTCCGGCCCGAGACCCTGGTACGCGTGGAAGCACTCGATCCAGCCCTTGGCGTACTGCTCGGCGCCCGGCACCCAGTTGTCGGGCGCCGCGTTCCAGTAGTGCATGTGGCTGTCGACGACGAAGTACTTCTCCCCGTCCTTCTCGTACAAGGCCTACCTCCTGTCGGGCTGGAGGTCGAAACCGATGAACTCGGCCGCGTCCTCGGGGTTGGCGAACATGATCGTGCGGTCGTCCTCGTGGATCATCCGGCCGTAGTGGGTGGACATGTTCTCCTCGAACTGGGCCGCGTCGAAGTACCCGGCCTCCTCGCCGAGCGCCTCGGAGACCTCGTCGTAGACGACGTCCATCCGGCCGGTCGCGTCGACCCGGATCATCGAGGGCAGCGGCGTCACCCGTACGTTCGGCTTGTCGCTCATGACCTCGGCCACGACCACGCCGACCTGGTTGTTCATCAGCGTGAAGCCGCACATGTTGGACGCGGTGCTGTCCGACTTGAACGGGCTCTCGGCAATCTTGAACTGCGTCATCGCTCCAGCTCCTTGGGGAGTTCCAGACCCAGGTTCTCGACCAGCCCGGCGAACCGGCTCTTGACCCGGTCCAGCGCGTCCTCGAAGCGGATCGGCTTGCTGTCCGGCTGCGACCACAGCGGCTGCAGCGCGCGGGCCGCGGGAATGGTGAGCCCGACCCAGTTGGCCAGCCAGCCGTTCAGGGTCCGGTTGTTGTGCTCGGCGAACTCGCGGTCGTTGGTGAGCAGGTCGAAGATCGCCATCGTGTACCGCAGGTCCCGCTCGGAGAAGTCGAACTCCTCGGCGCCGACGATCGTCGGGGTGACGAAGTCGCCGTTGCGCGGCGCCGCCTGCATGACCAGCTGGCTGCGGAACAGCTCGCCGACCAGCGGCTGGAAGACGATGTTGGCGGCGAAGATCGCCTCGGCCCAGTCGTCGATCGCGGTCAGCCGCTCGGCCAGGTCGCGTACGCCCTGCCAGGACGGGTCCGAGCTCCACGTGTCCAGATGCGCGGCGCCGGAGAAGCTCTCGATCTCGTCGTCGAGCGTGAGCTGGTAGAGCGCCAGGTCCTGGGCGGCCCGGATCAGGTGCATGCTGTTCACCGCGATCGCGGTGTTGTGCATGTTGGTCGGCCCGCGGCGGTTGGCGTTCGCGAACAGGTAGAGGCCGAGCCCGTGGTCGATGTGCATCCACGCGCCGACGTGCTGCGACACGAACCGCACCCAGTTCGGGTTCCACTGCTCGAACGCCTTGGCCTGCTTGGCCGCGTCGATGTTCGCGTTGACCTGCCGCACGACGTTCGCGTTGTAGCGGTAGAGCGACAGCTCCCATTCCTCGTTCGGGTCGCGGAACTCGTGCCAGCCGTGCGCCGGCCACTCGTAGCCCTGCCCGCCGGAACCCGGGCCGCGGGCCGGCTCGGGCCGGTCGCTGCCCCAGGCCTTCAGCGCGGTCCAGTCCAGCGGGTAGCCGCCGCGGCCGTTGGCGAATCCGTAGAGCCAGCCCTGGCTGAGGTAGTGCCGGGGGTCCGGCTGCACCTCGACCGTGACGTCCTCGTAGTGGGTCTGCTTGCGCTTCTGCGGGACGAAGTAGTTGAACCGGCGCGAGCCCGAGTCCGGGAACTCCTTGGCACCGGCCTCGGCGTCGGTGAAGACGGGCTTGGGAACGCTACGTTCCGTCGCGGTCGTCATCAGTCCTCCCCACCTGTGGTCGTGAACTTGTCGTAATAGATGTGCTTCTCGGGCGCGCCGAGTGTCGCCAGCAGCGGCATGGCCGCCTCGACCATCGGGGGCGGACCGCAGAGGTACGCGTGTGCGCCGCGCAGGTCGGCCTCGTACCGCTTGAGCACGTCGGTGATGAAGCCGACCTCGCCCGCCCAGTCCTCGCCCTCGGCCGGCTCGGACAGGGCCGGCACGAACCGGAAGTCCGGCAGCTTCTCCCGCAACGCCTCGATCTCCTCGACGAAACAGAGATCCCTGGCCGTCCGGGCGCCGTAGTAGAAGACGGCCTTGCGCTGGATGCCGCGGTCGACCATCGAGCGCAGCAGAGCCAGGATCGGCGCCAGGCCCGCGCCGCCGCCCACGAAGATCAGGTCCTGGTCCGGGGCGTCGCGCAGGGTGAACACCCCGAACGGGCCGGTCAGATCCAGCCGGTCGCCGACCTTCAGCTTCGTGTCCAGGAACGACGAGAAGACGCCGTCCGGATAGACCTTGATGATGAACTCGAGCCGACCGCCCTCCTTGCTGGAGGTGTTGGCCATCGAGAACGAGCGCGTGATCTCCGTACCGGGAACCTTGATGTCCATGTACTGGCCCGGGAAGAAGGTCACCTCGGCCGGCTCGATCAGCTTGAGCACCAGGTGCCGGAGGTCGTGCGTGACCTTGTCGATCGCCACGACCTCCGCCACCGCGTTCACGATGGGCAGCCCCGAGCGGATCATCTCCTCGTCGAAGTTGAGCAGCTCGATCGTCACGTCCTCGTACACGTGCGCCCGGCAGAGCAGCGTGTAGCCCTCCTCCTTCTCGTAGTCGGGCAACGCGAACGTGGAGTAACGGTCGAGCTCGATGTCGTCACCGTCGAGGACGAACGACTTGCAGGCCGCGCACTGGCCCTCCTTGCACCCGTGCATGAGCATCAGCCCCTGCTCGGACGCGGAGCGCAGCACGGTCTGCTCCTCGTCGACCTCGATCTCGATGCCGACCGGCTCGAACCGGACCCGGTGCTTGTCTCCCATCGGGTGTCAGGTGTCTTCGCGGGCGAAGCGTCCGGCGGGACCACCCTTGATGTACGCGGCGTGGAACTTGGCGCGCTCCTCGTCGGTCATCTGGTTGAGCAGCACGTTCGGGCTCTGCAGCGGGCCCATCCGGCGCAGGTGGTCCAGCGTCCACATCTTCTTCGGGTCGTCCAGGTTCAGGTGCGGCTGCGCGACCATGGTGTTGCCGTCGTCGCGGACGAAGCCCATGTCCTTGACCACGTCGGCCCAGTTCCAGCCGTGGTAGAGCGTCTCCCACTCACGGGCGCCGATCAGCTGGCCCATGTTCGGGGTGTTGCGGCCCTGGAAGGTCGGCCGGAACGCCTCCGCGTCGGTCCACCGGCAGGCCTCGTGGCAGTACGTGCGCCACTGCCCGTCGACCTCGGCCATCACCATGTCCTCGCGGACCAGGCACGGGACCATGCAGGTCCAGCAGCGGTGCGGGTACTGGTAGTCCACGTCCTCGGCGACGATCGGGTGGTGCCCGTTCGGCGTCGACAGCCGGTTGTAGTTCTCCCACCACTTGCCATAGCGGTCGTACCAGCCCGGGTACTTGTACTCGAACCACTCGAAGTCCTTGTCGGTCATCGGGTCGATCCGCCAGTAGTTCGCCAGCCAGCCGGTCGCGAAGAACTGGGCCACCTCGTGCACGTACCCCTTGTTCCAGATCTGGTTCCACGCCTCCTCGATGAGGTCGTGGGGGATGACCAGGCCGTACTTCTCCAGCGGCACCAGGTAGCTGCGGTAGTAGTCGTCGTAGATCCAGCGGCGCCACATCTCGGCGTACGACTCGCGGTCCTTCCGGCGGTCCTTGGTGCCGTACTCGATGAACGTGCCGATCGCGGCGTCCACGACCCGGTGGTTGTTCCACCACGCGTAGCGCAGGTCGCGCTCGAGCAGCTGGTGGTTGCCCTCGTCGGCGAGCGCCATGAGCAGCGTCGCGTACCCGTTGCTGATGTGCCGCGACTCGTCCGACTGCACCGAGTGGAAGACGGTGGGCAGCAGGTAGTCGCCGTTCGCGGCGGCCTCGGCCGGCATCGCGACGAACAGCGTGTTGGTGAAGGCCGTCTCGGCCACGATGGTCAGATAGATGCTGGCCGCGGTGATCGCGTCGCCGGTGATGAAGCCCTCGGCGAACTGCCGGCCGATCGTGCCGCAGTAGTCGTTCTGGAAGTTGCGCAGGCTCGAGTTGAAGCCCGCCGGGTCGATGTAGTTGTTCATGTACAGGCGCTTGAGGTTCTGCTGGATCGTCGAGTGCCGTACCTCGTCGATCATCTGGATCGCCTGGCCGTTGTGCAGCTCCGGGTTCGGCACGTTGCGGAACAGCAGCGGCATCGCCCGGGCCGCCGAGATCTCCGGCAGCGGGATGATCGACAGGAACAGCTTCTGCCACTCCAGCCAGCGTTCCTGCACCTGGCGGAACATGTTGCCGCGGATCGCGCCGTCCGACGCGCCGTACACCCGGTGGTCCTTCTCCTCCTGCATCGGGAAGTACGACCGCAGCACCTGCTTGAGCGGGTCCTTCTTCTGTGCCTTGCGGAACGTGTAGTCCGTTCCGTACTGCGAGACCGGCTGGTGGTACATCGGTTCCCAGGACAGTTCCTGGATCTTCTGATGAGCCCTGGCCACGCTCTGCCGACTCATGAGTCAACTCCTCATCCTTGGCGGCGTCCCTCAGCGGAGATCAGATCCCAGCTCGTCGTGTTCTGCGGTCTCAGATTGAGTCAGGCCCGGTTTTTGCGTGCGGCTCGTCGCCGAACACGGCGGACCTGATCTCCGCGAGGTGGCGTTTGACGTTCTCGCCGACCTGACGATCACCCTCGGCGGCCGGCTCGATCCCGAGCGCGCGCAGCAGCTCGGCGGCGGGCCCGCCGGGATCCGCGCCACCGAGCGTCGGGTGCAGCCCCTGCGCGGCGAGGTGATGGAAGACCACGTTGACGACGGTCCATGGGTTGAACGATTCGGACGCCGGCTCCATCGCCTGAGTCCATCGCGGCCTCACCGGAATGGGGTCTCAACTTGAGACGGTTGCATCAGGGTCGGCGCGTACGGTGTAACCAGTTTGTAACAGCGGGCAAGGGAGCCCCACCCATGCCGCCACCCCGACCTCAACCCAGTGCTCGACCTCAACCAAGCGATGGCGACGGTCTCGCCCGAACCCGCGAGCAGTTCCTCACGGCCGAGGAAGTCGACCCTCACCAGGTACGGGACGCGATCCTGGCCTCGTGGTGGCGGTCGCGCCGATGGAACGTGGCCGCCGACCGGATCGACCTCGCCTACATGCGCGACCCGGACCTGGACACGCCGCTGACCCGCAGCGCGTTACCGGTCTTGCGCCATCTGCGCGAACACCTCGACGGGCAGCCGATCAGCATCATCCTGACCGATCAGGCCGGGCTCGTGCTGACCCGGATGGACGCCGGCCGCGACCTCGACACGCACCTCGACCGGGTCAACCTGGCGCCCGGCTTCAGCTACGCCGAGGAGTTCGTGGGCACCAACGGCATCGGCACCGCGCTCGAGGGCGGCCGGCCGATGCACGTGTTCGGCCACGAGCACTACGCCGAGCACCTGGAGGACCTGGCCTGCGCGGGCGTGCCGATCCACCACCCGATCTCCGGCAAGACGGTCGGCGCGGTCGACCTGACCTGCTGGCGCAAGGACGCCGACCCGCTGCTGCTCACGCTGGCGAAGACCACGGCGGGGCAGATCCAGCAGGCGTTGCTGGCCGACAGCGGGATCCGGGAGCTGGAGCTCCTGCAGGAATACCTGCGCACCTGTCGCCGTACGGCCGGAATCGTCTTCGCCTTGAACAACGATGTCGTGATGATGAACGACAACGCCCGGCACGCGCTCGACCCCGCCGAGCAGGAGGTGCTGCTGGCGCGGGCCGCCGAGACGCTCGCCGGGCGCAATCCGACCGCCTCGCCGACCGTCGAGCTGCCCAGTGGGGTGAAGGCCCGGATGTTCTGCCGGCCGGTGCGCGGCGAGGGCGGGCTGACCGGCGGCGTCGTGCACGTCAAACTCGCGGAACAGCGAGCGGGCGTACGGCTGGATGTCGCCCCGTCGCCCCGCATGTTCCTGCCCGGGCTCGTCGGGTCCGGCGGTCTCTGGCTGCGCGGCTGTCACCAGGTGAAATCGGTGCACGCGGCGGGCGAGTGGCTGGCGCTGGAGGGCGAGGCCGGGGTCGGCAAGCTCGCCGTGATCCGCGCGGTCCACGCGCACGACAGCCCCGGCGCGCACTTCGCCGTGCTCGACGCGGCCTCGGCCGGCCGCGGCTGGCTCGCCGACGTGCGCCGCGAGCTGCGCGAGGGCGAGGGCGCCCTGGTCATCCGGCACGCCGACCGGCTCGGCGGCAACACCCTGCAGTCGCTGGCGCAGATGCTGGAGAAGGCCCGGTCGTCAGGTGCCCCCACGCCGTGGGTGGCGGTCACGCTGAGCCAGCGCCACGACGGCAGCGAGCTGGCCGACCTGCTGCGCTTCTTCCCGAGCACGGTCGAGCTGCCGCCGCTGCGCTACCACCTCGACGACGTCCACGCGCTGGTGCCGTTCTTCCTGGCAAAGTTGGTGCCGGACGGCCGCCTGACCTGCTCGCCCGAGGCGATGCAGATGCTGAGCCGCTCGAGCTGGCCCGGCAACGTCGAGCAGCTGTGGCAGGTGCTGCGCAACATCGTCCAGCACCGCCGCTCGGGCGCGATCCGCCCCGGCGACCTGCCCCCCGAATGCCGCACGGTGAGCCGCCGCCTGCTGAGCCCCCTGGAGGCCATGGAGCGCGACGCGATAGTCCGCAGCCTGACCGACTGGGACGGCAACAAGATCAAGGCGGCCGCCGCGTTGGGCATGTCCCGAGCGACGATCTACCGCAAGATTCACGAGTACGGGATCGTGGCCCCGACCAAGTGACCCCGGCCCGCAATTCCGCCGCAATCATCGGGGCGCCCTTCGCGCGCGACTAGGCTCGGCGGCGTGCGGCGGCTGGTGCCATATCTACGTGAAGAGCTGAAGCTTCTCGTCCTCGCGTTGTGGGACGTCGGCGCGCATGCGTTCCGTTCCTGCGGCCGGGGTCTGGTCGCCTGCTTCCGGCAATGGCGCCTCATCCTTTTCCTGGCGTGTGCGATCGCGCTGGGAACGGCCACGATAAAACTGCGCTGGGTCGACGCCGGGCAGCCCGCCGTCGAGTCGAACATGCTGGACCGTGCTCAGATCGGGGTGTTCGTCAACGTCAATGACCGGGTCGTTCTCGCCCGATACCCCTCGGCGAACAGCCGTGAGCTCGGGCTCGATCCGCCGGAATACCGCTTTGCCGCGGAGATCAAGCCCGGCGCCGAGTCCTACGGACGATTTCGCCTCTATCTGGTCGACGGCGCCGACATGTGGAACCTGTCCGTGGACCGGCCTTTGACGTTCCTGTTCACCCTGCCGAGCGGCGCCCGGCTCGTCGACTGGACGAGCCGGGGAACGGTGGTTGTCCCGCCCATGGCACATCCGTGCGCCGATTGGTGGGACGGGAAAGCGCGGCGCGGCGTTTCGGCTCAGCTTCGGAGCGACGCGTTCGGGCACACCCTGGTGGCATGCGAGATTCCCGTCGTCGGCGATGTCGGGGACCTGTCCGTCGACCTTCAGTTCACGTGGCCGGACGAGCTTCGCCGCTCGGCGGGGTTCGCTCGTCGATCGAGTGCCGTTCGGGTGGCCTCCTCGGTCACCTACCCGGCGGACGATCGTCCGTCCGCGCAGGATCTGTTCGTGGCCGACAAGCTCGACGTCGACCTGCGGATCGGACCCGACGAGAAGCTGGTCGACGCGTTCCCCCAGCCGTCGGGAGGGACGCACGCCGAGAGGACGTGGACCTTCGAGGGCGGCGGCGACCTCGACTACACCGTCGAGCGGCCGCGGGCGCGCATCTGGGTGCAGCCGGCGATCGACGGGTGCCTGCTGCTCGCCGGCGCGCTGTTCGGGATCGCGCCGGCCGTCTGGCGCAGAAGGAAGTCGATCCAGTGAGCCGCGGTCCGATTTGCGACGGGCGGTTGGCCGGGTTACGCGAGGATGTTCACCGCCCGGGCGATCACCAGCGCCACGGTGGCGAGGGAGACGCAGGACTGGGTCAGCATGAGCAGCTTGGCCCAGCGCGTCATCGGCAGCGTGTCGGTCGGGCTGAACGCGGTGGCGTTGGTGAACGACAGGTACAGGTAGTCGACGAAGGTCGGCTCCCAGTCCGCGTGGATGGCGTCGGACGTGGCCATCTGGGTGAACTGGAAATCCGGGTAGCGCTTGGTGGCGCCGGCCCGGGCGGCCGGCCCGCCGCGGTCGAACTCCCAGTACCAGAGGGCGAAGACGATGACGTTGGTCAGCCACACCGCGCCGCCGATGATCAGCAGCGGGCCGGCTCGTTCGCCCTCGCGGCCGTGCACCAGGTTGAGGATCAGGCGCGCCGCCGAGTACACGTTGGCCAGCGTGGCCAGGCCGACCAGGGTCAGGCTGAGCGGGCGCACCCACGGGTGCTTGGCCGAGATCCGGCGCGGGTTGGCCACGATGAGCAGGGCCAGGATCGCGGCCTCCAGCACCGGCAGCAGCCACCGGGGCTGGATCGCCAGGCGGCCGGGCACGCTGAGCTGCAGGCCGATCGCGACCATCACGGCGATGGCGACCGGCCAGCGCGGTTCGCCGGCGGTCGGGCGCAACCAAGCGGGCGTGCAGACGTCGACGGCGTGGTCGAGGCGGCGCTGACCGGTGTGGACGGCGTCCCGCAGGTGGCCGGCCATCCGGTGCTCGACCTCGTTGAGGTGAGCGGTGAGGTGGTGGTGCAGCATGGCTTCCATCGCCTCGACGAGATGGCGGTGCTCAGCGTCAACGGTCGTCGGGGTGCGGACGGGCTTCTCGTTGTCCACGACAAGCATTGTGGCGCGGACGCGCCACTAGAAGTCGCGCCAGTCGTCGAACCACTCCTCGGCCTGCGAAGCAGGGACGCCGGCCCGGGCGGCGAGGGCGGCGAAGGCGTCGCCGGCCTGGTCGCGACGCAGGGTGTCGATGAGCCCGTGCCGCCCGTCGATGCGGTTGAGCCGGTCGACGAAGTCGCGCAGGATCGGCTCGGCGGACACGCCACGGGCGTCGAGAGACCGGACCGCCGTCGCGTAGGCCTTGCACGCGGCCGCGCCGGCGCGCGGGTCGTCGTCGGCCCAGTCGCGGAGCGGGTTGGTGAGGTTGGCGGCCAGCCAGGTGTCGTTCTTGGCGCCGGTGATCCGGACCCGGGCGGCGGTGCCCCGGTAGCGGGCCTTGATCGCGGCCGCGGCCGTACGGCGCAGGCCGTGGACGGTCAGGACGGTCAGCGCCGGCAGGTCGGGCAGCGTGCCGGCGTCGAGGCCGTACGCGTCGGTCAGCGTCAGGTGGGCCAGCCGGGGCAGCGAACCCGGCGAGGCGGCGTCGGCGAGCTCGCCGGGCGCGTCCCGCCAGGACAGCCACAGCGACTCCAGCTCGCGCAGGTGGGCGAGCGGCGCGGCGCTGATCGTCCCCCGGCCGACGACGCGAAGGTCGCGCAGCCCGTCGAGCCCGGCCGGCAACGCACCGCCGGTGATCGTGAGGCTCAGCGGGCGGCCGCCATCCAAGGCAGCGACCGCGCCGTCCATCAGGTGCAGCGAGGCCAGTCCGTCGGGCAACCGCAGCAGGTCGACATCGCCGGCGACGGACAGGCTGGTCAGGGCGGTGCCGCTGAGGTCGAGGCGGGCCGGGGCGTCGGTCCAGGTCAGGTCCTGGACGATCGGGTGGCCGGCGAGCGCCTCGACCAGCCCGCGGTCGGGGCCGGCCCAGACGAGCGACGTGCAGCGGGGTAATTGATCGAGCGCCGACCAGCGCACCGGCCCGGCCGGCGACAGAGGGGTGAGGTCGAGCCGTCCGAGCGCCGCGCCGAGCGTCACCGGGCCGGCTCCGAAGTCGACCTCGACCGGGCCGCGGGTCGCCCCCGCCCGGTACGCCTCGCGGACCGCGCCGGGCAGGTGAAGCCACCGCCGCTGGGCCGCGATCTCGGAAGGTATCCACGACCATCCCGACGAGCCCTCGGCGCCGAGCACCGTAAAAGCGGGCAGCCGACCGAGCCAGACCCAGCCGGGCGGCGGCGGCTCGTCCCCGTAGATGCGGATCTGCGCGGGCTCGCCCCGGTGGGCATGGTGATCCAGGGTCAGCGGCGGCGCCCCGGCGAGATCTCCCAGCCCGGGCCGGTCAGAAGACTCCCAGGCCAGCGCGCAGACGGTGACCACGCCCGGGCCGGCCGAGGTGACCTGACAGGCGCCGAATCCTCCCGGCACCGGCACCGCCGCGACATCGCCGGCCGCCGGCATCACCGCGGCGACCAGCCGATGGCGGGCGCGATGTGCTTGACGATCGTCTCCAAAATGCGGGCGTTGTAGGCGACCCCGAGCTGGTTCGGCACCGTGAACAGCACGGTGTCGGCCGCACGGACCGCCTCGTCCGATGCCAGCTCCGAGGCGATCTTGTCGGGCTCGCCGGCGTACGTGCGGCCGAAGCGCGACCGCACCCCCTCGAGCAGCCCGACCTGGTCCTCCTGCTCCTGATCGCCGAAGTAGACCCGGTCGATCTCCGAGGTGATCGGCAGGACGCTGCGGGACACCGACACGCGCGGCGCGCGGTCAATAAACGCCCATTCTTCGCGGAAAAGCCGTATCTGTTCGGCCTGGAGCTGGTCGAACGGCACGCCGGTGTCCTCCGACAGCAGGGTCGAGCTCTGCAGGTTCATACCCGAGGCCGCGGCCCACTGCGCGGTCTGCCGCGTCCCGGCGCCCCACCAGATCCGCGAACGAAGGCCGGGAGACTGCGGCTGAATGGCCAGTCCGCCACTGACGCCGCCGGTGCGAGCCGGATCGGTGCGGGCCACGGCCGCGCCGGAGATGGCCTCCAGAAAGATCTCGGTCTTGGACCGGGCCAGGTCGGCGGCGGACGTGCCCTCGGGCGGGACATAGCCGAAGGCGTACGCCCCGTTCAGCGCCGTCTCCGGCGAGCCCCGGCTGACACCCAGTTGCAGCCGCCCGCCGCTGATCAGGTCGGTGGCCGCCGCCTCCTCGGCCATGTACAGCGGGTTCTCGTAGCGCATGTCGATCACGCCGGTGCCGATCTCGATGCGGCGGGTGCGGGCCGCGATCGCCGCGAGCAGCGGGAACGGCGAGGCCAGCTGGCGCTCGAAGTGGTGCACCCGGACGAACGCGCCGTCGACGCCCAGCTCCTCTGCCGCCTCGGCCAGCTCGATGGTCTGCAGCAGCGACTCGGCGGCGGTACGCGTCTGCGAGCCGGCCGCGTTGCGCCAGTGCCCGAACGAGAGGAAGCCGATCTTCTTCGGTGAGGAAGGCATCAGGCCAGCGTATCGCCACTGCTCTGCCGCACGACCAGCTGGAACGGCGCGAACGCCTCCTGCGGCGAGGTCGTCGGTCCCTCGGTGATGCGGCGCTCGAGCATGGCCAGGGCGAGGCGGGCGATCTCCGCCTTCTCGGGGCGGATCGTGCTCAGCGTCGGCGTGTGGAACTCGCCCTCCTCGATGCCGTCGAAGCCGATCACCGCGACGTCGCCGGGCACCGACCGGCCCCGCTCGTGCAGGGCCCGCAGGGCGCCGATCGCGAGCAGGTCGTTGAAGCAGAACACCGCGTCCGGCGGGTGCGGCAGGTCGAGCAGCAGGTTCATCGCCGCGTAGCCGTCGGCCCGGTGGTAGCTCTTGGCCGGCACGACCAGCGACGCGTCGTACCGGATCTTCGCGGCGCGCAGGGACGCCCGGTAGCCGCGCAGGCGCAGCGCCGCGGTGCCGCCGGAGACGTGCGGCTGACTGCCGATCGCGCCGATCCGGGTGCGGCCGCGGGAGACCAGGTGGTCGGTCGCGGCCTGGGCGCCGGCCACGTTGTCGATGGTCACGTGGTCGACCGGGGCGTGCGCGAGCCGCTCGCCGAGCAGCACCAGCGGGGTGCGGTCGCGGCGCTGGTCGACCTCTTTCGCGGTGAGCGCGAGCGGGCTGACGATCAGGCCGTCGACCAGATGCGACTTGATGCCGTCGAGCACCACGCGCTCGTTGTCCTTGGCGCCCTGCGTCTCGTCGATCAGCAGCGTCCAGCCGTGGCCCTTGGCCTGCTGCACGAACTGGGCGGCCAGCTCGGCGAAGTAGGGCGCCGCGATCTCGGGCACGGCGAGCGCGACCACACCGGTACGCCCGCCGCGCAGCAACCGGGCCGAGAGGTTGGGCCGGTAGTCCAGCTCGTCGAGCGCGGCCCGCACCTTGGCGCGGGTGGCCGCCGAGACGAACGGAAAGTCGTTGATCACGTTGGACACGGTCTTGACCGAGACACCGGCGCGCAGCGCGACGTCCTTGATGCTGGCGCTCACCGGCGGCCCCCTAACGATCTGCCCAGGATATTAAACCGCGTTGCGCGCTCTTTACAACGTAGTAAACAACGTTGTAAAACGAAGAGCATCGACGACCTGGGAGGTCAGTTGAACGTCGCCCGCCTCACCCTCGATCCGGCGTTCCGGATCGGATCCATCGATCGCCGGCTGTTCGGCTCGTTCGTCGAGCACATGGGACGGTGCGTCTACACGGGCATCTTCGAGCCCGGGCACCCGCGCGCCGACGACCTCGGGCTGCGGCAGGACGTGCTCGAGCTGGCCCGCGAGCTGGGCGTGACGCTGGTGCGGTACCCGGGCGGCAACTTCGTCTCCAACTACCGGTGGGAGGACGGCGTCGGCCCGCGGGAGTCCCGGCCGACCCGGCTCGACCTGGCCTGGCGCTCGATCGAGAGCAACCAGTTCGGGCTGGGGGAGTACATGGCCTGGGTCCGCCGGCTGGGCGCGGAGCCGATGATGGCCGTCAACCTCGGCACGCGTGGCCTGCCCGAGGCGGTCGACCTGCTGGAGTACTGCAACTATCCCGGCGGCACCGAGATGTCGGACCGGCGGATCAAGAACGGCGACCTGCAGCCGTACGGGATAAAGCTGTGGTGCCTCGGGAACGAGATGGACGGGCCCTGGCAGATAGGCCACCAGACCGCCCTCGAATACGGGCGCAAGGCCGCCGAGACCGCCCGGGCCATGCGCCGCCTCGACCCGGCGATCGAGCTGGTCGCCTGCGGCAGCTCCAACCAGCAGATGCCGACGTTCGGCGCCTGGGAGGCGACCGTCCTCGACCAGTGCTACGACCAGGTCGACTACCTCTCGATGCACGCGTACTACCAGGAGCACGACGGCGACACCGACAGCTTCCTGGCCTCGGCCGTCGACATGGACGCGTTCATCGAGGACATCGTCGCCACCGCCGACCACGTCCGCGCGAAGAGCCGCCGCAAGAAGAAACTGCGGATCTCGTTCGACGAATGGAACGTCTGGTACGCGGACCGTTTCCCGGGCGAGGCCGCCCTCGAGTGGCAGCAGGCGCCCCGGCTCATCGAGGACGAGTACGACGTGATCGACGCGCTGGTCGTCGGCACCTACCTGATCTCGCTGATCGGGCACGCCGACCGGGTCGCGATCGGCGCCCAGGCCCAGCTCGCCAACATCATCGCCCCGATCCGCACCGAGCCCGGCGGCCCGGCCTGGCGGCAGACGATCTTCCACCCGTTCGCGCAGGCCGCCCGGTTCGCGCGGGGCGACGCGCTGCGGGTCGAGCCGGTCGCGCCGTCGATCGAGACGAAGAAGTACGGCGCGGTCCCGGCCCTGACGGCGGCGGCCAGCTACGACGCCTCGTCGGGAAGCGCCGCCCTGTTCGCCGTCAACCGCGACCGCCACAACCCGCTCGAGCTGACCGTCGACCTGCGAGCCATGCCGGGCGCCACCCTGCGCGCCCAGCACGTGCTGAACGACGACGACCAGCGCGCCACCAACACCCAGCAGAACCCCGACCGGATCGTGCCGCGCGTGATCGCCGGCCCGCAACAGACCGGACAGATCGCGGTATCTCTCCCCGCCGCGTCCTGGAACGTTCTCGAAATCGCCGTCCCCGAATAAAGGAGTCCCGATGACCAATTCCTTCTCTCGCCGCCGATTCCTCGCCCTCACCGGGGGCGCGGGTTCCGCGCTCGCCCTCGCCGCCTGCGGTGGCACCTCCAAGGCGCCGACCGCCGCGCCGGCCGGCGGCAACGGCGGCGCCAGCTACAGCGGCCCGAGCGTGACGATCAGCTTCTGGAACGGCTGGACCGGCAGCGACGGCCAGACCGCGCAGACCATGGTCGACCAGTTCAACAAGGACAACCCGAACGTCCAGGTGAAGATGAACGTCTTCCAGTGGGCGGACTTCTTCACCAAGCTGCCCGCGGCCGTGCAGAGCGGCAACGGCCCGGACGTCGGCGCGATGCACATCGACGACATCCCGACCCAGGCGGCGCAGCAGGTGATCGTGCCGATCGACGACGTCGCGACGGCGCTCGGGCTCAAGGAGTCCGACTACGCGCCCGCGGTCTGGAACGGCGGCGTCTACCAGCAGAAGCGGTACGGCATCCCGATCGACGTGCACAACCTCGGCCTCTACTACAACAAGACCGTCATGGAGAAGGCCGGCCTCGACCCGTCGAAGCCGCCGACCACCAAGGACGAATACATGAGCCAGCTCGACACCTTGAAGAGCAAGGGCATCCAGGGCTCGTGGGTCTCGCCGTTCCAGTTCACCGGCGGCTTCCAGTTCGAGTCGCTGCTCTGGCAGTTCGGCGGCGACGTGTTCAGCGCCGACAACAGCAGCGCCACCTGGAACTCCGACGCCGGCGTGCAGGCGCTGACCTGGATGGTCGACCTGGTCAAGAACGGCTACAGCCCGAAGAACGTCGGGCAGGACGCCGACTACCTGGCGCTGAAGAACGGCAGGAACGTCTTCAACTGGCAGGGCATCTGGCAGGTCAACGACGTGGCCACGCTCAAGACGTACGAGATCGGCACCGCGCCCCTCCCGAAGATCGGCTCGACCGGCGGTGTCTGGGGCAACAGTCACCAGTTCGTCCTGCCCCGCAAGAAAGACAACGACGCCAACAAGGCCAACGCCAGCCGGTTCTTCATCAACTGGTTCACCCAGCACTCGGCCGACTGGGCCAAGAGCGCCAAGGTGCCGGCCCGCAACGACCAGGCGGCGGGCGCCGACTTCAAGGCGCTCACCAGCCTCCAGTCGTTCGCGGCGGACGTGCAGTACACCCACTTCCCGCCGTCGGTCGCGGGCATCGGCGACGCGCTCGCCCTGCTCTACACCGGCGTGCAGAGCGCGGTGCTGATGAAGCAGGACCCGGCGGCGGCGCTGAACGACGCGGCGACCAAGGCGAGCAAGGTCCTGGCCGACAACAAGAAGAAGTACGGGGCCTGATCATGGCCGTCGAGGCTCCGGCCGTCGCCCGGCCGGCCGCACCACCGGGCGCGAAGAAGGGCGAGATTCCGCGGCACGGGCGGCTCACGCCGTACCTCTTCCTGTTGCCGTTCTTCGTCTTGTTCGTGGGTTTCGTGCTCATCCCGGCGATCTTCGGCGCCTGGGTGAGCCTGCACGACTACAACTACCTGCTGCCCGGCAAGCCCTGGGTCGGGCTCCAGAACTACATCGACCTGTTCACGCCGGGCAGCCGGGACAGCGGTGACTTCTGGAAGAGCATGCTGGCCACCGGCATCTTCACGGTGCTCAGCGTGCCCTTCCTGATCGTCTGCCCGCTCGGGGTGGCGCTGCTGCTCAACCGGGCCTTCCGCGGCCGCGCCTTCTTCCGGGCGGTGTTCTTCGCCCCGTACGTGCTGGGCGTGGCCGTGGTCGGGCTGCTGTTCCGCTTCCTGCTGGACCCCAACATCGGCCTGGTCAACGACTATCTCGGCCGGGCCATCCCGTGGACCACCGACGTGCCGTGGGCCTGGGTGTCGCTGGTCGGCATGACCGTGTGGTGGACGCTCGGCTTCAACGCCGTCATCTACCTGGCCGGTCTCCAGGACATCTCGCCCGAGCTCTACGAGGCGGCCCGGGTCGACGGGGCGTCGCCCTGGGACGAGTTCCGCAACGTGACGCTGCCCGGGCTGCGGCCGGTGCTGGCCTTCGTCACGACCGTGACGATCCTGGCCTCGGCCAACATGTTCGGCCAGTCGTTCCTGCTCACCAAGGGCGCGCCGGCCGACGAGACCCGCACGGCGATCATGTACATCGCCCAGACCGGCCTGGCCAACAACCGGCAGGGCATGGCCGCGGCGATGAGCTACATCCTGGCCATCGTGCTCATGGCGATCAGCGTGCTGAACATCCGCCTGTTGCAGCGGAGGGACGCCGCATGACCGTACGCCGGATTCCGTTCTGGATCACGCTGGGCATCCTCACGGTGATCTTCGTGGCGCCGCTGCTGTGGATGCTCTCCACGTCGTTCAAGACCAACAACGACGCCACCGCGCTCCCGCTCTCCTGGCTGCCGCGGCCGTTCACCACCGACGCCTACTCCACGGTGCTGACCACGAACTCGGCCACGCCGGTGCTGCGCTGGTTCCTGAACAGCCTGATCGCGGCGGCCGCCAACGCGGTGCTGATCGTGGCCGTCGACGCCATGGCCGCGTACGCGCTGGCGAGGTTGCGTTTCCGCGGCCGCAAGGTGGTCTTCGCGACCGTGGTCGGCACCCTGTTCGTGCCGCCGTTCGTCTTCCTCATCCCCAACTTCCTGATCGTCAGCCAACTGGGCTGGCTCGACTCGCTGTGGGCGATCATCATCCCGTCGGCGGGCGGCGCGTTCGGCGTTTTCTTCCTGCGCCAGTTCTTCAGCGCGCTGCCGGTCGACCTCGAGGAGGCCGCGCTGCTCGAGGGCGCCAACCAATGGCAGATCTTCACCCGGATCGTGCTGCCGCTGGCCCGTCCCGCGCTGGCCACGCTCACCGTTCTGTCGTTCCTGACCAACTGGAACGACTTCCTCTGGCCGGTGTACGTGCTCTACAGCGCCGAGCGGCAGACGCTGCCGGCCGGCCTGTCGACGCTGCAGAACACCGCGACCACCAACTATCCGATCGCGATGGCGGGGGCGGTGGTGGCCTCCGTGCCGGTGCTGATCCTGTTCATCGCGGCCCAGCGCCACGTCATCCAGAGCGTCACGCACAGCGGCATCAAGGGGTGATCCCGTGTTCCGTGCCCTGCTCCTCGTCCTCGGCATGCTCGTCAATCCGGTGTCCCAGTCGTTCGCCGACACCTTCGCCGACCCGACCGTCATCCGCGGCCAGGACGGTTACTGGTACGCCTACGCGACCAGCGATCCCCTGCGCTCGGGTTCGGGGATCGCGCACCACATTCCGATCTCACGATCAACAGACCTGACCCATTGGACGTACGTCGGGGACGCCCTCACCGGTCCGGCTGCTCCCTATGTCGCGCCCGGCGCGTCGTACTGGGCGCCGGACGTGCGCTTCCTCGACGGCCGCTACGTCATGTACTACGCCGTCACCGACACCACGGTCTCGCCCGACGGGTCCGACTTCGCCATCGGGGTGGCGACGTCCTCTTCGCCGGCCGGGCCGTGGACCCAGCAGGCCGCGCCCGTGGTCGCGCCCCGGCCCGGCGGCGGGGGCGGGTATCTGAGCACGATCGACCCGGCCGAGCTCACCGCTGCGGACGGCACTCGCTATCTCTACTTCGGCAGCTACTACGGCGGGATCTCGGTGGTGCGGCTGGCCGCCGACGGTCTCAGCGCCGTGGGCGCGCCGACGATGGTGGCGATCGACAACAAGTACGAGGGCGCGTACGTCGTCCGGCACGACGGTTATTACTACCTGTTCGCGTCGTCGGCCAACTGCTGCGCGGGACCGGCCACCGGGTATGCGGTGTCGGTCGGGCGCTCGTTGTCGCCGTTGGGGCCGTTCGTCGACGCGCACGGGGTCTCGCTGATGGCCTCGCAGGTCGGCGGCACGCCCGTGGTCACCCAGAACGGCAACCGCTGGATCGGGACGGGCCACAACGGGATGGTCACCGACCGGTCGGGGCAGGACTACCTCGTCTACCACGCGATCGACCGCGATGCGCCCTATCTGGACGCGCCGTACGGCGTGAACCGGCGGCCGATGCTGCTCGACCGGCTGGACTGGATCGGCGGGTGGCCGGTCGTGCGGGCCGGGGCGGGGCCTTCGGACACGCCGCAGCCGGCGCCGGTCGGTGCCGGCGCGGAGACCTTCGACCGGCCCGTCCGGTGGCTGCCCGGTTCCTGGCGGGTCGCCGACGGGCACGCCACCGGGAACGGAACCGTGTTCCGGTCCGCGCCGGCCGGGGCCCTGCGGGTCGAGGCCGATCTGCGGGTGCCGGCCGGGTCGTCGCTCGGACTGATCGCGGGGACCGCCCGGGTCTCTGTCGATCGCGCCGCCGGAAAGCTGGTCGCTTCCGCCTTTGCTTCCACCTCCTCGGCGCCGCTGCCGTCCGGAGTCGACTGGGGAGCGTGGCACAGCCTGGCCGTCTCGGTGCGCGGTCGTCACCTCGTCGCCGAGTTGGGGGAGGCCCGGCAGAGCGGCCCGATCGTGTCGGTGACGCTTTCGCTGCCGGCGGCCGGCGTTCCGGTCGCGGGCTTCACCGGGCGCGGCGACGTCGACGAGTTCAGCGTGCAGAGTCTCTACCGGCCGGTCACGCACCTCGTGCCGGCGCCGGCCGTCGGGCGGGTGGCGTGGTCGGACTCCTTCGACGGCGGCACGCTGGGCGCCGGGTGGACGTGGGTGCGGCCCGATCCGGCGGTCACCGTGGGCGGCGGCTCGCTGAACTGGCCGGTGGAGAACGCCGATCTGACCGGGACCGGGAACAACGCCTCGGTTCTGGTGCGGGACGCGCCGGCGGGGGACTGGACGGCCGAGACCAAACTGACGCTCGACCTCGGTTCCGGCGAGGTGCGCAACTATCAGCAGGCGGGGCTCATCGCCTACGCCGGGGACGACGATTTCGCGCGGCTCGATGTGGTGTCGATCTGGAACACCAGGCAGATCGAGTACGGGCGGGAGCTGCCCTACGCGGGGGCGCTGGCTTATGGCGGCGTCACCGTCGGGACGCCCGGTGTCACCACCTGGCTGCGGCTCGTGCACCGGGTCGGGCCCGGCGGTTCGCACCTGTTCCGATCGTCGAGCTCTACCGACGGGCGTACCTGGACGCTCGGTGGAGTGTGGACATTCCCGGCCGGCGCTCAGCCTCGGATCGGGTTGGATTCGCACGGTGGCGCTGTGCCGCCGACCGTTGCGCAATTCGACTATTTCCGGATTTATACGCCGTGAGGCGTGCCGTCGTGGGGGGGGTGGGGGGGGGGGGGGGGGAGGTCTTCCGCGGCGCCCCCCCCCCGGTGTGGGACACCCCCCCCACCCCCCCCCACCCCCCGTGCACACCAAACCCCTCCCCCCCCCCCCCCCACCACCCTCCCCCCCCCCCCCCTCCCCCCCCTCCCACCCCCCCCCCTTTCCCCTTTCTCCCCCCCCCCCCCCCCCCCCCCCCCCCCCCCGCCCCTCCGTCGTTGGGAGCCGCGCCCGTGACCTTCACCAATCCGGTGTACGACCAGAACTTTCCCGATCCGGGCGTGCTCAGCGTCGACGGCACCTGGTACGCCTACGGCACCAACAACGCCGTCGACAACGTGCCGCTGCTGACCTCGACCGACCTCGTGCAATGGACCGCGGCCGGGGACGTGCTGCCGCAGATCGGTTCCTGGGCCTCGTACGGCAACACCTGGGCGCCCGAGGTGATCCGCACCGACGCCGGCAAGTACGTCCTCTACTACACCGCCCGCTGGAACAAGGCCGACCGCCAGTGCATCGGCGCGGCCGTCGCCGACTCGCCCGCGGGCCCGTTCCGCGACCCGTCCCCGGCGCCGCTGATCTGCCAGGACGACGAGGGCGGCTCGATCGACGCGAGCCCGTTCCGCGACACCGACGGCACGCTGTACCTGCACTGGAAGAACGACGGCAACCACATCGGCGTGCCGTCCCACCTCTACGCCCAGCGGCTGGCGCCGGACGGCCTCGCGCTGACCGGTGATCGCGTACGCCTGCTCACCAACGACAAGCCCTGGCAGGGCGCCGTGATCGAGGCCCCCGAGATGCTCCGCCACGACGGCAAGCTGTACTTGTTCTACTCCGGCGGCGCCTTCGACTCGGACGGCTACGCCGTCGGCTACGCCACCTGCGACACCCCGATGGGCCCGTGCCACGACGCCCCCGAGAACCCGATCCTGCGCTCGACCCCGGCCGCGGCCGGCCCCGGCCACTGCTACCCCGTGACCACCCCCGACGGCACCACGTGGCTGCTCTACCACGCGTGGCCGCCGGACGCGATCGGCAGCGTCGCCCCCGGCCGCCAGATGTGGCTGGACCGCCTCGACTGGGTCGACGGAAAGCCGGTCGTCCACGGCCCGACCGCCGTCCCGCAGCCGATGCCCGTGATTTCCTAGCCGCATGCTCCCCGACGGCACCCCGGCGTCGGTCGCCCAGGCGATCGGCGCCGTCGCGCCGTCCTTGGCGGCCCTGCCCCTGGCGATGCGTCCGCCGACCGCCGCCCGCGACGATCCGATGTGGTGGTCGTCCACCGCCGTCCTCGGCGACGCCTACATCGCCAAGTTCGCGTGGTCGCCGCCCTGCACCATCCTTCGACCCGAGCCCGGGTGGAAGCCGTCACCGGCCCGCTCCCGGACGTCGCCGACGGCTCCCAGCATCCGGTCCTGCGCTCTCGCCTGCCCGCCCACGCGGCCCGATACGCCTGGATCGACAAGACGCTCGCCGAGCCGCGCCCGCCGGTCCTGGTCCACGCCGACTTCCACGGCGACAACCAGGTCTGGTCCGGCGGCCGCCTGAAGCTCGTCGTCGATTTCGAAACGGTCGCGCTGGCCGAGCCCGAGTACGACCTGCGGGCGCTGTACGGGATGCCGTTCTTCGCCGACCTTGTGCGCCGTTACGAGTTCCTGACCGGCCGCCGCATCGACACCGAGCGCGTGCGGGCCTGGCACGAACGCACCGCGCTGCACGACGCCCTCTGGCGCGAGGAGATTGTGGACGGCCGCGAGAAATTGTCGTAGGTGGGCCGGGTGGTCGGGATCAACCCGCGGACCGGTAAACGGTGGCGCAACGGGCCGCACCTCGCCGAATGCTTCTCGCGCCAGCCAGCTGACCAGCCATGTGGCAACGACCCCCAGAATCGGTAAGGGCGGGGCGAGCGACCCCTCCGGTGTAAACAAGGGCAAGAAAGCCAACCCAAGCCGGTGATTCCCCCGGCCAAAGCGGATCCCCACAACAGGGAGGTGCCCGCATGACGGAGTTCGCAGACGCGGCCGGCCCGCTGCGGCGGGAAATTCTCGCGCACTGCTACCGGATGCTCGGCTCCGCGGCCGACGCCGAGGACGCCACGCAGGAGGCCTATCTGCGCGCCTGGCGGGGCTTCGAGCGGTTCGAGGGGCGGTCCTCGATGCGGACCTGGCTGCATCAGATCGCCACCAACGTCTGTCTCCGGGCGATCGAGCAGCGGGGGGGGGGGGGGGGGGGGGGGGGGGGGGGGGGGGGGGGGGGGGGGGGGGGAGGGAGGGGGGGGGGGGGGGGGGGGGGGGGGGGTGGGTGGGGGGGGGGGGGGGGGGTGGGGGGGGGGGGGGGGGGTGGGGCGGAGGACGATTTACGGGGGGAGGCTTACCGTTCGATCGGTCCAGCGCGTACCGTCCGGC
>NZ_JBVJIU010000012.1:134302-344665 GCF_055586105.1 Actinoplanes sp. NPDC051537 | reverse complement strand
AACCCCCCACACCTTGGGGTTGGGGGGCGCGGCCCCAAGGTAGGCGGGCGGGCTGGTTCGGCTTGTGTTTTGTGAGGGCGTGGCTTCCCCTCCGGCGACCCCCCGGTCGGGATCGAACCGACGACCTCCCGTTTACAAGACGGGTGCTCTGGCCATCTGAGCTACAGGGGCGCGGGGGCCAGCATAACGTCTCATTACTTAGCGGCCACCTTGGCAGGTCGCGGAAAAAGATTTACGTTTACAGCGCTGTTCCTCCACTCGGATCGTCCGGCACGTTCCTGCCGGTGGAAAGGAAGTCGCTTCACCATGGCTACCGTCACTTACGACCACGCCTCCCGGATCTACCCCGGGTCTGAGCGTCCCGCCGTCAACGAGCTCAACCTCGAGATCGGCGACGGCGAGTTCCTGGTTCTGGTCGGCCCCTCCGGTTGTGGCAAGTCCACGAGCCTGCGCATGCTGGCCGGCCTCGAGGATGTCGACAAGGGTCGCATCCTGATCGAGGGCAAGGACGTCACCAACCTGCCGCCCAAGTCCCGCGACATCGCGATGGTCTTCCAGAACTACGCCCTCTACCCGCACATGTCGGTGTACGAGAACATGGCTTTCGCGCTCAAGCTGCGCAAGACGTCGAAGGCCGAGATCGACCGGCGGGTCAAGGAGGCGGCAGCCCTCCTCCAGCTCGACGAGTACCTGTCGCGTAAGCCGAAGGCTCTCTCCGGCGGTCAGCGTCAGCGTGTTGCGATGGGCCGCGCGATCGTGCGTGAGCCCCAGGTGTTCCTCATGGACGAGCCGCTGTCGAACCTCGACGCCAAGCTCCGCGTCCAGACCCGTTCGCAGATCGCCACCCTGCAGGCCAAGCTGGGCGTCACCACCGTCTACGTCACCCACGACCAGGTCGAGGCCATGACCATGGGTCACCGGGTCGCGGTCATGCTGGACGGCGTGCTCCAGCAGGTGGACACCCCGCGGGCGCTCTACGACACCCCCGGCAACGTCTTCGTCGCCGGCTTCATGGGCTCCCCGGCCATGAACCTCAAGACCGTCCCGCTGACCGAGTCGGGCGGCAAGTTCGGCGGTATGACCCTGCCGCTGACCCGTGAGCAGGTCGCGGCCGCGCAGAACGCCGGTGGCAAGGTCACGGTCGGTTTCCGCCCGGAGGCGGCCGACCTGGTGTCCGAGGCCGAGGGCGCGCTGCCGATCGTCGTCGACCTGGTCGAGGACCTCGGCTCGGACGCGAACGTCTACGGTCACGCCGACCTGGACGGCAGCTCGGAGCGTTTCGTGGTCCGCACCGACCGCCGGCACATGCCGTCGATGGGTGAGACCGTCTACGTGAAGCCGCAGGTCAACGGCATCCACGTGTTCAACGCCGAGAGCGGCGAGCGCATCTGAAGTTGAACGGCTGAGAAGGGCGGTCCTCCATCGGGGGCCGCCCTTCGTCGTTCTCAGCCGGCGAACCGCTGGATCACGAAGTCCTTCTCGGCGACGCAGGCCAGCACGGACAGGTCCCACGAGCAGGTGTCGGAGCGGACGTTGTCGAACGACCCGAGCGGCACCGCCTCGGTCCCGAGGCGCCGGCCGTAGAGCGCGGTCTCGCCCGGCGTCCGGGTCAGCGGCTTCGAGAACTCCAGCAGGTTGCCGGCGTTGAGCCGGGCCGCCTCGCCCGGGTGCGTCCAGACCTTCTTGCCGTCGCCGTCGACCAGCGTCATCTCCGGCGTCGTGGTCGTGACCAGCAACGCCTCGCCGACGGGCACGATCGTCTCGGTGTTCGCGAGGCGGTAGCGCCACAGCTGCTTCCCGCCGGCGACGTCCAGCGCCACCACGGTCGCGGTCTTCCCGTCGTACCCGATCTCCTCGTCGAAGCAGACCCGGTCGTCGCCGCACGGGCTGACGTCCTTCATCTGGCTGTTCTGCTCCTGGGTCGTGTAGAGCACGCGCGGTTCGCCGAACTTCTTGAGGTCGTACGCGACGATCCGCTGATCGTCGGGCTGGAGCACGATCAGCCGGCCGTTGTGCGCGACCACCTCGTCGTCGGGTTCGGCCACGTTCTGCCGGGATGTCAGGATCTTGCCGCTGTCGGCGTCGATCACCCGGGCCGACTTGTCCGCGCCGACCTGCACGATCCGCGGGTCGTCGGCGAAGTCGGGCTCGAACGCCCGCCCGAACACCGTCGCCGGCCCGTCGAGGTCCTTCGGCGTGCTCACCGTGATCACGTTGGTGTTCGCCGGGTACGTGCTCTGCGGGTCGGGCAGCGACCAGCGCTCGCTGCCGTCGCCGAGCTTGAGCCCGATGAGCTTGTGCCCGTCGCGGTCGGCGAGCACCGCGCTGTCCCCGGCGAACAGCACCGGGTCGTCGTCGCCGATGGTCCGCTCCCAGAGCAGCTTGCCGTCGCTCCTGCCGAGCACCGCGACACGCCGCTTGCTGGTGGTCGAGTCGACATCGGTGAACAGCGCCACCCCGACCGGCAGCGCGATCATCGATTTCCAGCGGGCCGCGTTCCCCGCGGCGGTGCTGGTCCAGAGCGGTTTCGAGTCGCCGACGCCCATCGCGACCACGCCGACGGCGCCGTTCTCGGAGTTGGAGCTGGCGAAGTAGACGCGCCCATCGAGAATCTCGGCGTCCGACCAGTCCGAGCTGACCGGCACGACCGCCGCGATCCGGCGCGGCTCACTGAGCGGCCGGTAGTCGATGCGCCCCTTGGGCCAGAAGATCGCCAGGCCACCGGCGGCCAACCCCAAGATCAGGACCAGACCGATGCCGATGTACGCCCGTGTGCCGAGCCGCCGCCGCGCCCGGCCGACCTTGGGTGGCGTCGCGCCGTGCCCGCTGCCCGGTCGCCACCCGGGCGGCGGCCCACCGAACGGGGGCCCCGACGTCGAGTAGGGCGGACCCGACGTGGCAAACGGTGGCCCCGACCCGGGCATCCCCGAGATGGCGCCCGGCCCACCCGACGGCGAGCTGGGCGCCGGCGGCGGTCCCGACGTAGGCGCCACATGCCCACCGGACGCGAACGCGGCCGCCTCGCCGGTAGCCCACGGATCGACGGGCGCTGCCTTGAGCCGCTCATCGGTGACGTCTCCCGGCGCGCGCCCACCCGAAGCCTGCGCCGGGGCCGCTCCCAAGCCGACAGAGGCCGGGTCGGCCTGAGTGTCTGTGATCGGCGGCGGGTTCTCGTTGACGGTGGGCGGGGTCGGAGTGGGGTTCGCGGCGGTGGCGACGCCCGAGGCGAAACGCGGTGGGGCGGCGGCGCCGAAGGCGAGGAGGGCGCCCTCGGCCACCGGGAGCTCGGGCTGTTCGAGGACGGTGGGGGCGATGCCGAGGTCGCTGTGCAGCAGGCGGGCCACCAGCGGCACCCGGGACGAGCCGCCGACCAGGAACGGGCCGGCCAGGTCGGTGGGCTTGAGGCCGGCCGCGGCGATCACGGCGGCGGCCTCGGCGACGCCGCGGCGGACCAGGGGGTCGGCGACCGCCTCGAGCTCGTCGCGGGTCAGGTGCACGGCGTGCTCGACGCCCGGGACCGGGACCGGGGCGAACGAGCTGCGCGACAGCATCTCCTTGGCGCCGCGCACGTCGTCCCAGAACTGTCGCCGCGCCCGCCACTCGGCCAGCGTCACCGGCTCGGTCAGCCGCCGCCACGCCTCGGGCTCGGCGCCGGCCAGGGTCTTGCCGAGGTGGTCGACCAGGGCCGCGTCGAGGTCGAGGCCGCCGAGGTCATCGGCCCCGCCCGACGCCGTCACCGAATAGCGGCGCTCGGCGTCGTTGCGGACGACGGCGACGTCCAGCGTGCCGCCGCCGAAGTCGAAGACGGCCAGAAAGGCGCCGGCGGGAACGGGACGGCGCAGGACATCGGCGAAGTAGCGCGCGGCGGCGACGGGCTCGGGAACCAGGCGGGTGTCGGCCGGCCAACCCGCCCGGGCCAGGGCGTCGGTCAGCACCGCGCGGCGCGGGGCGCCCCAGGCCGCCGGGTAGGTAAGAACGGCCGGGGGCAGCAGGCCCGCGGTCGCGACCGCCTCGCGGGCCACGGCGCCGAGCAGGGCCGCGAACAGGTCGGCGACCGGCACGGTGGCCCCGCCGAGCAGGACCGCGCCGTCGTCGACGTGGCGTTTAGGGTTGGGCTCCAGGCGGCCGGGCTCGGCATGGCCGAGGCGCAGCGCGTCGTTGCCGACATGCAGGCGGCCGGTCGTGTCGAGATAGACGGCCGACGGCAGCAGCGGCTGGCCGTCGAACAGCAGCGGCCGGGTGCGGCCGTCGGGGTGGCGCAGCATGGCGACCGTGTGGGAGGTGCCCAGGTCGACGCCCAGCACGAAGCCGTCGATGTCGGTCACGCTGCCACCCCCTCGGCCCGTCATGCTACGACCCGCCTACGACAACCTCTCGGCGCAGGCCGTCGAACACGATCGACAGCGTTCGCCGAGTAATCCGGGGAAGTCGAGCGGTGCCTCACCATACCGATGACCCGGTCGTGACCATCGGACAATAAAGTGCAGCTCATGCGCATCGAACGGATCTTGAGCGGCGAGGCCGTCCGGGCCGCGGCCGAGCTCTTTGATGCGCCGCCGATGGCGGCCGCGACCGAGCGTTTCCTCGCCGATCCCGGGCATCACCTGCTGTTCGCCTACGACGACAGTGGACGGGCGGTCG
Source organism: Actinoplanes sp. NPDC051537 (assembly GCF_055586105.1). NCBI lineage: Bacteria > Bacillati > Actinomycetota > Actinomycetes > Micromonosporales > Micromonosporaceae > Actinoplanes > Actinoplanes sp. NPDC051537. The sequence continues at coordinate 340,024 of NZ_JBVJIU010000012.1, read as the reverse complement.
GCATGATCTCCGGCGTCGAGATGACCCACCCGGACAAGGGCACCGAGATGTTCATCTACGAGCTCGGCGTCGCGCCCGCGGCCCGCCTCCAGGGGATCGGGGCCCGGCTGGTCGCCGAGCTCGCCCGGATCGCCCGGCAGAAGGGCTGCTACGGGATGTGGGTCGGCACCGAGGTGGACAACGACGCGGCCCTGGCCACCTACCGCCGGGCCGGCGCCGGCGAGGAGACCACGTTCAAGCTGCTCAACTGGGATCTGATCGACGGGGCGGCCGATGTCTGAGGAGACCAAGCGCCGGTTCCTGGTGCCGATGCGGGGCCGGTCGTCGGCCGAGCCCTTCCGCGTCTCGACGCCGCTCGAGCTCTTCTTCGACCTCTGCTTCGTGGTCGCGGTCGCCCAGGCCGCGGCGCCGCTGCACCACAGCATCGCCGAGAACCACGTCGTCGACGGCCTGCGCGGCTACCTCATGGTCTTCTTCGCCATCTGGTGGGCATGGATGAACTTCACCTGGTTCGCCTCGGCCTACGACACCGACGACGACGTCTACCGGATCACCACGTTCGTCCAGATCGGCGGCGCGCTCGTACTGGCGGCCGGGGTGAGCCCGGCGTTCGAGAGCGCCGACTTCCGGGTGATCACCATCGGGTACGTGGTGATGCGGCTGGCCCTGGTCGGCCAGTGGCTGCGCGCCGCCCACGCCGATCCGCAGCACCGCCCGACGGCGTTGCGCTACGCGGTCGGCGTCGCCGGCGTCCAGGTGCTCTGGCTGCTGCGCCTGGCCCTGCCCGACTCGTGGCCCGTGGTCCCGGTGTTCGTGCTGCTGGCGCTGCTCGAGGTGGCCGTCCCGGCCTGGGCCGAGCGGGCGCCGGGCGGCCCGACCAGCTACCACCGCCACCACATCGCCGAGCGCTACGGCCTGTTCACGATCATCGTGCTCGGCGAGTCGGTAGCGGCGGCGACGGTCGCCTTCCGCGGCGCGCTGGACGAGGGCGAGCACGTCGCCGCGCTGATCCGGTTGGCAGTGGCCGGTCTCGTGGTGGTCTTCGCGCTGTGGTGGCTCTACTTCGACCGGTCCGCCCACAACCTGCTGACCTCGCTGCGCACGTCGCTGTTCTGGGGCTACGGCCACTACTTCGTGTTCGCGGCGGCGGCCGCGGTGGGCGCCGGGCTGGGCGTCGCGGTCGACCACGCGACCGGGCACGCCGAGATCAGTTCAACCACGGCCGGGTACGCGATCGCGGTGCCCGTGGCGGTTTACCTGTTCCTGGTCTGGCTGTTGCACATCCGGCCGCACCAGAGCGGGCCGCTGCTGGCCGCCTTCCCGGTAGCCGCGGTGCTCGCCTTGCTGACCCCACTGGTCCCGGCGTCGCTGGAGGTCCTGGCCGTCCTGCTGATCGCGCTGGTCGCGGTGAACGGCAGCCTGGGCCGCCGCATCCCCGACCGAGTCACCGCCCACGCCGAGTAGCACGAATCGCGCCGCCGCCAGGCTGAGGCGCGGGCGGCTGAGACGCAGGCGGCTCAGGCTCAGGCTCAGGCTCAGGCTCAGGCTCAGGCTCAGGCTCAGGCTCAGGCGGCCCACCCCCGCCCTTTTGGGTGGGGGCAGGTAACCAGCCGCCTACGACACTTTTCCGTGTTATCCACAGCGATACTTTTCCGGTATTCACGGCGGCGGCGAAACCGTCATGCGGGCCGGGTCGCGTCCAGGCCGCGCAGGAGGATGTCGAGGCCCCCGGCGAACTCGTCGTCGGGCGGGACTTCGCGGGCGACTGCCGCCGTCTCGCTCAGCAGGGGGAAGTCGGCGGGCGGAAGTGCGGCCATCAGGCCGGTCCCGGCGCCCGCCAGGGGACCCAGGTGCTCCTGCAGCAGGGCGCCGTTGAGATAGCCGGCCAGGGCGCGCATGGCGATCACCCGGGACGCGCCGCTGAAGCCGGCCGCGGTCAGCACGGCCAGGGCGGCCTCGGTCCAGCGCAGCAGCGGGCGGGCGCGCTGGCGGTTGGCGATCAGCAGCGGGACCGCCTGCGGATGCGGGGCTACTTCCCGCCGTACGCGATGGGCCAAGGTCTTGATCTGATCGGTCCACGAGGGATGGGAGGGACAAGAGGGAGCAGCGGGCGGGGTCGTGTCGAGGTCGCGCAGGATCCACTCGGCCACCAGGAGCTCGAGCTCGTCGCGGTCGGTGATGTAGCGGTACAGCGCCATCGTGCTCATGCCGAGCTCGGTCGCGACCGTGCGCATGGTGAGGGCGGGCAGGCCGTCACGGTCGATGACCGCCAGGGCGGCCGCGGCCAGACGGTCGGGTGTGAGCGAACGAGGGCGGGGCACGGCTTGACAGCGTACGGGATACGCTTACGCTTGTAGGTGTACGTGGTACGCCAACAGAGGGGAGTTGCCGTGCGCGAGCTGACCGCCGTGGGTGGCGCCGCCGTGCCGATCCCGGATCCCGAGCGCCTCGTCCATCTGCAGTTCCGGCGGTTCGCCGGCTGCCCGATCTGCAACCTGCACCTGCGCGAGATCGTCCGGCGGCACGACGAGATCGTGGCGGCCGGCGTGCGCGAGGTCGTGGTCTTCCACTCGACCGCCGAGGAGCTGGCGCAGTACGACCTGCCGTTCGCGGTGATCGCCGACCCGGGGAAGCGGTTGTACGCGGAGTACGGCGTGCAGGCGTCACTCCGTGCGTTGCTCAACCCGCGCGTTTACGGACCGTTGCTGAGGGGCGTCACGCGTAGTTCGATCGCGATGCTCCGTGGGCGCGAGAAGGGGCCGGCCGCGAGTCAGCCGGGCGGGCGGCTGGGGCTGCCGGCCGACTTCCTGATCGCGCCGGACGGGAGCACCCTCGCGAGCAAGTACGGCCGGCACGCGTACGACCAGTGGAGCGTCGACGAGCTGCTCGGGCTGGCGCGACCGGTCAGCGACCGGACAGGCCGCTGAGCAGCCCGCGCAGGCGCTCGATGATCGGGTCGAGGTCGGTCACGTCCTCGCCCCAGGCGTCGGCGAGCAGCTCCGACCACGAGGCGCGCAGGCGGCCGAGCGTGTCGTCGGCCTGCGGCGTCACCTCGAGCCGGACCACCCGGCCGTCCCGCTCGTCCTTGCGGGACGTCAGATAGCCGAGATCGCGCAACTCGGCGATCGCCGTGCTCACGTTGGCCCGCTTCACCCCGGTGTGCTCGGCGACCTCGGACGCCTTGCTGCCGGGGTGGCCGTGCACGTACCGCATGACCTGGCTCTGGGTCTGGTTGAGCGGGACGCCGGGGCCGGCCACCGCGCCGCGGATGCGCATCTCGCGGGCCACGTCGACGACGAGGTCGGCCAGGGTGGCGAACCGGGGATCCACGCGACGACCGCCTCTTGCTTCCGAGATAGTTATGCCAACATAATCATCTCCACCGCGGAACCGGAACCGCGGAAGCCGAGGAGATGCGATGCAGCCTATCGAGACGGAAGTCCTGGTCATCGGCGCGGGCCTGACCGGCGCGAGCGCCGCCGTGATGCTGGCCCGGCACGGCGTCCGCACGATGATGATCAGCCGTGGGCGCTGGGTCGCCGACTCCCCGCGGGCGCACATCATCAACCAGCGGACCATGGAGGTGATGCGCTCGATCGGGCTCGAGGAGGCCTGCGAGGCGGCCGCGACGCCGGGCGAGCTGATGGCCAATCACGTGATGATGACGGCGGTGAACGGGCTCGAGTTCGGTCGCATGTGGACATGGGGGAACGATCCGGCGCGGGCCGGCGAATACCTCGCGGCGAGCCCGGGCAAGGGGTGCGACCTGCCGCAGGACCGGTTCGAGCCGATCCTGGTCGACGAGGCGGCCAAGCGTGGGGTGGTCACCCGGTTCGGGACCGAGTTCGTGAGCCTCGAGCAGGACGCCGACGGTGTCTCGACTCTCTTGCAGGATCTGGTCACCGGGGCGACGTTCACGGTGCGGTCGAGGTACGTGATCGGCGCCGACGGCGGGCAGAGTCCGGTCGCGGCCGCGCTGGGCCTGCCGTTGACCGGTCAGTCGGGTATCGCGCCGGCCCTCAACGTACGCTTCGAAGCTGATTTATCGCGTTATTTCGAGGACCGTCCGGGGTCGATCTTCTGGATCCTGCAACCGGGCCGCGAGGGCGCGCTCGGCAACGCGATGCTACGGATGGTGCGGCCCTGGCACGAGTGGGTGATCGGCTTCGTGCACCTCGGCGCGGCCGCCGCCGATCTCAGCACCGAGCAGCTCACCGCCCAGGTGCGCGACGTCATCGGGGACGACACGATCGACGTGACGGTGACCGGCGCGTACCCGTGGCGGATCAACCACGTCGTGGCCGAGCGCTACGGCGAGGGCCGGGTCTTCTGCGCCGGCGACGCCGTGCACCGGCACCCGCCGATGAACGGGCTCGGCGGCAACACCTGCATCCAGGACGCGTTCAACCTGGCCTGGAAGCTGGCCGCGGTGCTGCGCTGGGGCGCCGGGCCGGAGCTGCTGGAGACCTACGACGCCGAGCGCCGGCCGATCGGGCGGGCCGTGGTCGACCGCGCGATCGCGAGCTGGCGGCAGAACCCGGATGTGATCCGCTCGCTCGGCATCGACCCGGCCGCGGACCCGAAGGAACGCACGGCCCAGTTCGAGGAGCTGCTCGCCGACTCCGAGGCGGGGGAGGCGCGCCGGGCCGCCTTCGCGGCGGCGAAGCGGTCGAAGGACTTCTCGTACCACGCGCACGGCCAGGAGATGAATCAGGTGTACGCGTCGAGCGCCGTGCTCGACGAGGGGGCGGCGCCGATCGCGTACGACCGCGATCCCGTGCTGTATTACCGGGCGAGCAGCCGGCCGGGATCGCGGGTTCCGCACTGCTGGGTGGGGATGAACGGGCGCACGGTGTCGACGCTCGACCTCTGCGAGCCGGAGCGGTTCACGCTGCTCACCCGGGCGCGCGGCGCGGTGTGGGTGGCGGCGGCGGAGGGGATCGAGGTGCCGCTGCGGGTTTTGCGCATCGGCCCAGGTTGCGAAATCTCCGACTTGTACGGGGGGTGGGCCGAGATCGCGGAGGTCGGTGAGACGGGATGCGTGCTCGTCCGGCCCGACCAGCATGTGGCCTGGCGTCGAGTGGAAGCGCCCGCGGACCCGGCAGCGGAGTTGCGTGCGGCCCTCCGCGCCGTGCTCTCGCGTTCTTGACCACGAAACCGGCCCGCCCGGAACAAACGGGCGGGCCGGCCGGGAAGCGCTGTCCTACTTGTACTGCTGGTCGACCCCGGCGACGGGACGGCCGTCGGCCGAGAAGGCCCGGCGCGGCGACGCCGACTCGCCGTCGACCGGCTCCTCGTGCAGGCGCGGGTCATCCGGCGCGGCGGCCGGCTTCGGCTTGCCCGGCTTCATCTGGGCGGGCTTGTCCTGATCGGGCTTGGCCTGCGGCTCGGCGCCCGCGGCCGGCTGGTCCGCGGCCGGCTGAGCGCCGGCGGGCAGTCCGGCGGCGGCGGGGTCGGCGGCCGGGTCGGTGCCGGGCTGAGCGGCGGCGGGCCGGCCGAACGTCGGCGCCGCGGCGTCGGCCGCGGCGGGCAGCACGGCCATGCCGCCGGCGGGAAGCCCGCTGGCGGTGGTGTCCGGGCCGTCCCCGTCGCGGGGCACGCCGTTCACCGGCAGCAGCCCGCCCAGGCCGCCGAGCAGCGGCACCCCGCCGTCGAAGGCCTCGGGCGCGGACGCCGAGCGCTGCATCAGGTCGGGCGTGCCGCCGTTCGGGAGCAGGCCACCCAGCAGCGGCAGGCCGCCGCCGAGGAGGTTGCTGACGGGCAGGTTCTGCAGCGGCGACGGCTGCATGTTGAAGCGCTGGAGCGCGACGCTGTTCCCGTGCTGGCGCAGCGTGCCGCCGACGACGTCGGCGGCCGGCAGGTCGGGGCCCGACTCTTGAGTAGTGGAGTCGGCGCCGGGCAGCACCGGGTTCACGTCCGGCGTGTTCTGGCCGGGGGCGAACTGCAGCAGCGGCGTCGAGCCGACCGGCGTGGTGCCGAGCGTGCTGTACTGCAGCGGGTTGTCCACATTGACACCGTTGCTCTGGCCGAGCAGCCCGGCGAGCTGATCGTCGGCCTGCTGGTCCGCCGTAGCGGTTCCGGGCAGCAGGTCGGCCTGCGCGGGCGTGGCGGCGCCGAACAGGAGGACCCCGCCCGCGACGATCGCTCCGGCATACCAAAACTTGCGCACTGAATCTCCTTCTGGCAAACGTGCAAACTCGGACGAATAGCGTCGGAAGGGGCAACGACTGGCCCCGTCGGCGGGTTCCGGCTGGCTACGATCGCGAACGTGGCTACCGATCCGATCAAGGAGGTCTCGCGGCGGTCGCTGGTGTCGCGACTGCGCGAGCGGAACGGTGACGACCGGCCGCATTTCGTGGTGTGCGGCGCCGACGCGCTCGTCTACACGCTCGCCGAGGAGCTGATCAATTCCGGCCGTCGGATCCGGCTCACCGTGATCGTCCCGCCCGATCTGCGGGGCGACGTGCCCGACTTCGACGATCTTCAGGCCAAGGGGGTACGCGTCTTCACCGCGGCCCGGCTCGACGAGCGCACCTTCCGGTCGGCCGGCCTGGCCGGGGCCGCGGCCCTGGCGCTGGTCATGCCCGACGACATGGTCAATCTGCACGCGGCGCTGTGTGCCCGGGCGGTCGAGGGCGATCTGCGGCTCGTGATCCGCATGTTCACCACCGGCCTGGCCCAGGGCGTGCGCAAGCTGTTCACCGACTGCGCGGTGCTCTCCGACGCCGGCATGGCCGCGCCCGCGTTCGTGTCGGCGTCCCTCGGCGGCGTCGCGCCCACCCACTTCCGCTACGCCGGCCGCACCCTCTACGTCGCCCGTCGCGGCGAGGTGCCGGCGAGCGCCGTCATGCTCTCGCTGACCGCCGCGGCCGCCGGCGGCCAGATCACCATGCTGCCGGCCGAGCCCGCGGCGGCCGAGGCCCGGCCCGCCGACCTGGTGCTGGTCAACGCCACCGGCCGAGCGGCCGACCCGACGGTGCCGACCCGACGCCTGGCCCGGGCCGGCCGGTCGCGCCGTCCGCGGCTGTCGCTGCGCCGGGCCATGCGCGTCGGCATGACCCGCAAGCTGGGCATCGCCGTGCTCATCGCGGTGGTGATCACGGTCGCCGCGGGCGCGGTGCTGGCCGGGCGCACCGGCGTGAACGGCTTCTGGGAGTCGATCTATCTGACCCTGCTGACCGTGGTCGGCTCGTCCGATGTGGAGCCCAGCCGCAGCCCGGTCGCCCAGGCCGCGCAGGTCGTCCTCACGCTGGCCGGCGTCGCGCTGCTCCCGCTGATCACCGCCGCGATCGTCGACGGCGTGGTCAAGACGCGGCTGGCCCGCGACCGCGGCGAGGTGCTCGGCTCGCACGCCGGCCACGTGGTGCTGGTCGGGCTCGGCAACGTCGGCACCCGGGTGTTGCGTCAGCTCATCGATCTCGGCGTCGACGTGGTGGCCATCGACCGCACGGCCGACGCGCGCGGCGCCCAGGTCGCCGACGAGCTGGGCGTCCCGCTGATCGTCGGCGACGCGGCCCGCGAGGAGACGCTGCGCGCCGCCTCGATCGACACCTGCAAGGCGCTGGTCGTGGTCTCCACCGACGACGCGGTGAACCTGCAGGCCGCGCTGCACGCCCGGGCGGCACGGCCGGACATCCGGGTGGTGCTGCGTCTGTTCGACGACGACTTCGCCCGCCGGGCCCAGGACGCCTTCAACATCACCATCTCGCGCAGCGTCTCCCGGCTCTGCGCCCCGGTCTTCGCGGCCTCGATGCTCGACCGGGAGGTGCTGGCCACGATCCCGGTCGACCGGCACGCGGTGCTGGTCGCGACCGTGCAGGTGCTGGCCGGCTCGGCATTGGACGGCGCGCCGCTGTCGAGCGCCGACAAGCCGGAGAGCACCCGGGTGATCAGCATGCGGGCGGCCGGGTCGGAGTGGGTCGACTGGGAGCCCGACCCGCGCCGGGTGCTCGCGCCCGGCGACGAGGTCGTGGTGGTGGCCCGCCGGGCCGGACTGCGGGTGCTGCTGGAGCGGGCGTCGCCGCCGCTGGCCGAGTTAGACGCCGCCGGCCAGTGAGCTGACCTCGACCCCGAGCACGGCCTGCTCGTCGGGCTTCTTGGCGAGCACGTCGGTCAGGTAGGACTGCACGGCCGGAGCCATGCCCACGTCGCGGCCGGCCTTCTCGGACAACAGCCACTTGTGCTGGATGATCTGCGTGAAGATCTCCTGCGGCTCGAGCTTGCGCCGCATCCCGGCCGGCACCGCCCGCACGACCGGCTCGAAGACCTCGGTGAGCCACCGGTGCGCGGCCTGCTGCTCGTCGGTGAGATCGCTCTCGGCCCGGTACGTGTCCAGGTCGTTGAGCAGCTGCCGGGCCTGGTTCTCCTCGGCGTCGAGGCCGGTCAGGCGGAGCAGCCGGCGGGTGTGGTAGCCGGCGTCGACGACCTTCGGGCGCACCCGGTACCCGCCGTCCACCGTGGACAGCGCCACCTCGGCCACGTCGAACCCGAGCTCGTTGAGGCGCCGGATGCGGCGCTCGATGTCGTGCCGGGCGTCGCGCTGGGCGACCTCCTGCTCGTACGTGACCTCGTGCCACAGCCGCTCGTAGCGGGTGACGATGTCGTCCACCACCGCCTCGGGGTCGATCGACTCGTGCAGCAGCTCGGCCGCCTCGAGGTCGAGGCACTCGCCGAAGATGTTGACCCGCAGGATCTCGACGTCCTCGCTGCGCTGCCCCTCGGACAGTTTCGGGTAGAGGTTGCCGGTCTCGGCGTCGACCAGGTAGGCCGCGAACGCGCCCGCGTCCCGCCGGAACAACGTGTTCGACAGCGAGCAGTCGCCCCACGAGAACCCGGTGAGGTGCATCCGGACGACCAGCGCGACGAGGGCGTCGAGCAGCCGGTTCAGCGTCTCGGGCCGCAACACGTGGGAGAACAGCGCGCGGTACGGCAGCGAGAACTGGAGGTGCCGGGTGATCAGCACGGTCTCCAGCGGCTCGCCGTCGGCGTCGGTGCGGTCGGTGACGGTGGCCACCGCCTCCACCGCGGGGAAGTCGATCCGCTCGAGCGCGCGCAGGAGGTCGTACTCCTTTTCGGCGATCCGCTCGCGCGTCTCCTTCAGGGCGTAGACGACGTCGTTGAGCTTGACGAACCGCACGATGTGCCGCGAGATGCCCTGAGGCAGGGCGACCAGGTGGTCGGCGGGCCACTCCTCGAGCGGAATGGACCACGGGAGGTCCAGCAACGCCGGGTCGATGAGGGCGGACGTGATGCGCACCGAACCAGTGTGCCCGTGTCCCCGGCGCGTCGCGGCCGCAGGTGGCTCGTTACACAGGTGCGAGAACGCCGGAATAGCACATATGTCCCTGATATGACGTGAATGGCGGTTGAGATGCGACGTAAGGCAGGCTTGGCCCTCGGCGCCTGTGTGGCCCTGGTCCTGGCCGGTGCCACGGGCGCGGCAGCATGGAACGTCGGCGGCACCGAGCGGATCGGCACCTGGCACGACGGGCCGGGCGTCGCGCGTACGCCGGTCGCAGCCGAACAGATGCGGCCCGCCGGCGCCGGAGATCCCGCCGCGCCGCCGGCCGCCGGCGGCAAGGCGGAAGGCCCCACCACCACCGGCCCGACGCCGACCGGAACCGCCGCCGGCGCTCACCGCCCCGGCATCCCCGAGTCGGCCTCCGCAACCTCGACCGACGGCCGGCAGCGCGTCGGCGAGCTGCTCAGCGTCGACCGCCTGCTCGGCTACCTGGGCAAGGGCCCGCGCCGCGAGGTGTTCGAGTACCCCGGCGCCTCGTACGTGAAGCTGCACTTCAACCGGATGGCGATGCTGCCCGGCGACTACCTGACCGTCGCGAATCCGGACGGCACCGAGTCGTACCGCTACGACGCGCCGAAGGTGCTCGACACCGGCGCGGCCGACAAGTGGGCGATGTCGGTGACCGGCGACACCGCCGTGCTCGAGATGCACCGGGCCGGCGGCGTGCCGGTGCTCGACAACCTGCTCGGCACGCTCGGCGTCGACGTCGACCGGGTGGCCCGCGGGTTCAGCCGCACCGAGCAGGCCCACCAGCCCGAAGGCCAGCTGGAAGCACCCGGCCGCACCGGCCGCGAGGAGTCCGTCTGCGGCGCCGACACCTCGGCCGACGCGGTCTGCTACCGCTCGGCCGACCCGGTCGCGTACACCAAGTCGAAGGCCATCGCCCGGCTGCTGATCAACGGCACCGAGCTGTGCACCGGCTGGCGGGTGGGCCCGAACAACCGCATGCTCACCAACAACCACTGCTTCACCACGTCGGGCGAGGCCTACGACACCGAGGTCTGGTTCAACTACCAGTGCGCGAGCTGCGGCGGGTACGACGTCTTCCAGCCGACCAAGGTCTGGGGCGCGAAGGTGCTCTCGACCGACCACACGTACGACTACACGCTGTTCTCGGTCGACAACTTCACCGCCGTGCGGAAATTCGGCTACCTCCAGCTCGACACCGCCCGCCCGGCCAAGAACCAGGAGCTCTACGTGCCGCAGCACCCGGCCGGGGAGCCCACACGGATCGCCGGCTCGCTGGGCGAGCGAGCCGGCAACTGCTCGGTGGCGGATCCGAACTACACCGGATACGCCGCCGGCTCCGACGTCGCGTACTACTGCGACACCGAGGGCGGGTCGTCCGGCTCGCCCGTGCTGTCCCGGGCGACCAACAAGGTGGTGGCGCTCCACCACTTCGGCGGATGCCCCAACTCCGGGGTCCGGGCCGACCTGCTCGCCGCCAAGTTGCGCAGCTACCTCTAACTTTGAGGGCGTGACCCAGACGATCGTGCCCGTCCGCCGCCGCCCCCGACTCGGTTGGTGGTTCGACGCCGTCCTGGTCGTGGCGTTCGTGGCGCTGACGGTCGCGCTGATCCGGGGCCACCTGCTGGCGCTCGACCGGTGGGTGGCCGACTGGGCGTTCGCGCACCAGCCGGCCCCGATCTACTGGACCGCCCGGGTCTTCAACTACCTGGGCCAGGGCGGTCAGATCCTGATGCCGGTCAGCATCATCCTCACCGGGGTGCTGGCGTACCGGACGAGGTCGTGGCGGGCCGGCCTGCCGTTCGCGGCGGCGTTCGTCCTCACGTACATCACCATCGGCCCGTTGAAGATCTGGGCCGACCGGGCCGCGCCGCGCTTCGACGGGCCGGACAAGGCGGTGATGTTCAACCCCTACGCTTCCGGCGTCAAGGCGATGAGCTATCCCTCGGGCCACATGGGCAACTCATTGGTCTGGTACGGGGTGATCGCCCTGCTCCTGGCGGCGCTGCTGAGCCGCGAGCTGACCCGCCGGGAGTCGTTCGCCGTCCGGGTCCTACCGGTCGCGATCCTGTTCGTCACGACGGTCTACACCGGGTTTCACTGGCTCACCGACTCGATCGCCGGGGTGCTGCTCGGCCTGGTGCTGATCCGCCTGATCGACCGGTTCATACCCAGGTTCCTGCCCGCATCACGCGCTTGACGGTGAGGCCGGCGTCGAGCACGACCAGGTCGGCCCGCAGGCCCGCCTCGAGCGCGCCGACCTCGTCGTCCAGGCCCAGCACGCGGGCCGGCGTGGTCGAGGCCATCGCGGCCGCGTCCGGAAGCGGGATGCCGGCCGTCACCGCGTTGCGCAGCGCCGCGTCCATGGTCAGGGTGCTGCCCGCGATCGAGCCATTGCGGGCCAGCCGGGCCACCCGGTCGGCCACGACGACCTCCTGGCCGCCCAGGTCGTAGGTGCCGTCCGGCATACCGGTGGCGTCCATCGCGTCGGTGATCAGCGCGGCGCGGTCCGGGCCGGCCGAGCGGGCCGCGAACGCCAGCATCCCCGGGTGCAGGTGGATGTTGTCGGCGATCAGCTCGCAGACCGCGAGCGACTCGAGCAGGCCGATCACGGGGCCGGGCTCGCGGTGATGCGGCGGGCGCATGCCGTTGAACAGGTGGGTGCCGACGCTTCCGCCGGCGGCCACTCCGGCTTCCGTCTGCTCGTACGTGGCGTCGGTGTGCCCGATCGCGGCCAGCACGCCGTGGTCGCGCAGGAAGGCGATCGCCTCCAGGGCGCCGGGCAGCTCGGGGGCGACGGTCACCATGCGTACGGCGCCCTCGCCCTGCTTGATCAGCGCCGAGAGCTCCTCGATCGACGGGTCGCGCAGGAAGTCGGGGTTCTGCGCGCCGCAGCGCGCGCCGGACAGGTAGGGACCCTCGAAATGCACGCCGGCGAGGACCCGCTCGCGAACCAGCGGCTGGTACGCGGCGACGGCGTCCCGCATGAGCTCGAACGGGGAGCTGACCAGGCTCGCCAGCATCGTCGTCGTGCCGTGTGCCAGGTGGAAGGCGGCCGCGGCGCGGGCCGACCCGACGTCGCCGGTGGTGAACGTGTGGCCGCCGCCGCCGTGGCAGTGGATGTCGACGAAGCCCGGCACGATGATGTCGTCGCCGGCCCGGTTGTCCTCGTGCACCCCGATGATCGTCGGGCCGTCGATCTCGAGGTGGCCGGGCACGACCGCGCCCGGCCGGACGATCCGGCCGCTGATCTGTGTCATGCGGGCTGCTCCAGATGGTCGAGGGCGAGCAGGGCGGCGCCGATGCAGCCGGCCGTGTCGCCGAGCGCGGCCCGGACGATCCCGGGCATCCGGTGGAAGGTGATCCGCTTCTCGATCCCGTCCTGGACGGGGGTGAGCAGGGCGTCCCCGGCCTCGGCCAGTCCGCCGCCGAGGACGATGACGTTGACGTCGAAGAGGGCCTGGGCCGTGACCAGGCCGTCGGCGAGAGCGTCGACGCCCTCTTGCCAGACCGCTTTGGCGACGTCGCTTTTCGCGACGTCGCTCGAGCCGAGATCCTTGACGACGTCGAACGCCGTCGCGTCGGCTATACCCGATAAATCGCGATATCTTTGGCCGATTGCCCGGGCCGAGGCCACCGACTCGAGGCAGCCCACCTGGCCGCAGGGGCAGGCCACGCCGCCCGGCCGCACCACGATGTGGCCCAGCTCGCCGGCCGCGCCGTGCGCGCCGTTGTAGCCGGCGCCGTTCACCACCAGGGCGGCGGCGATGCCGGTGCCGACGGCGACGAAGAGCACGTGCCGCTCGCCGCGGCCCGCGCCGAGCCGGGCCTCGGCGATGCCGCCGACCCGCACGTCGTGGCCGAGCGTGGCGGGCAGGCCGAGCCGCTCCTCGATCAGGGCGCGCAGCGGCACGTCCCGGAAGCCGACGTTGGACGACCAGACCGCGACGCCGTTCTCCTCGTCGACCACGCCCGGCACCGCGATGCCGACCGCGACCGGCTCGAGTCCGTCGGCGCGGGCCTTCCCGGCCAGGCCGGCCGCGATCTGGAGGATGTTCTCGGTGACCGCCTCGGGGCCGCGGGCCGCGAGCGTGGGGTGGCGTTCCTCGTGGTGGACCGTTCCGTCCGGGCTGACCAGCGCGCACTTCATCCCGGTGCCGCCGACGTCGAGGGCAACGACGACGCTCGCGTTCACCCCAGGACTACCGAGCGGGTCAGGTTGCGCGGGTGGTCGGGGTCGAGGCCCTGGCTCGTGGCGAGCAGCACGGCGACCCGCTGGGCGAGCACGAGGTCGGCCATCGGGTCGAGCGGCGCGCGGCCGCCGCACCAGCTGCCCAGGGCCGCGTACCCGCCGTGGTGCCGGCTGTGCACGAACGCCGCGCCGGTCGCCTCGACGTCGTCGGCCAGCCCCGCCGGGATCTCGCCGAACGCCCAGACCACGCGGCCGGGCCCGGCCAGCGCGATCGGGCCGTGCCGGTAGTCCATGGCCGGGTACGCCTCGGCCCAGTAGGACGCGGCCTCCCGGCACTTGAGCGCCGCCTCGTGGGCGAGGCCGATGGTCCAGCCCCGGCCCAGGAACGTGATCTGCTCGGCGAGCGCCGGGTGCACCGGCAGCGGCAGCCGGACGGCGACCTCGGCGTCGGCGATCACCGGCTCGATGTCCTCGCCGAGGTGGGCGCGCAGCAGGGCGAGCGTGCTGGTGGCGAACCGGGTCTGCACGACCGACCGCTCGTCGGCGAAGTCGAGCAGCACCGCGTCGGTGGCCAGGGCCGCGGCCGGCTGCTCGGCGTCGGCCGTGAGCACGGTGGTCGGGGTGCGCCCGTCGAGCGCGTCGAGCAGCTCGATGATCTCGGTGGTGGTGCCGGAGCGGGTGATCGCGACGACCCGGTCGTAGCGCCGGTCGTGCGGGAACTCGCTCGCCTGGAACGCGTCCGTCTCGCCCTCGCCGGCCTGTTCGCGCAGGGCCGCGTAGGCCATGCCCATGAACCACGACGTGCCGCACCCGACGACCGCGACCCGTTCGCCGCGGGTCGGCAGCCCGGCCGAGTCGGCGAGCTTGGCGGCCAGTTGCCAGCAGTCCGGCTGGCTCGCGATCTCCGCCTTGACGTGCGTCATGGGCCACCCTTCACAGCATCGCGGATGCGCATAAGCGCTCGGATCCCCGCATTTTCGAGCGCCATTCTGCGTGGAACGTCGCCGCGGGCGCAACAGTCATCCCGCGACCGCGCAGCGCGGAGCTTTGCTTCCCGGGCTTTCGCGCACTAATGTGCACACACTTATCACATAACGTGCATCGGGAGTGAGTTGGTGGACCGGTACGCGCGGTGGAATGCCCTGCTCGAGTTACTCGCCGAGAACGGCCGGGTCAGCGTCGAGGACGCGTCCGAGCGTCTCGACGTATCCCAGGCCACCATCCGGCGTGACTTCGATCAGCTCGCCCAGCAGCAGATGATCACCCGTACCCGCGGTGGCGCGGTGGCCAACGGCGTGTCGTACGACCTGCCGCTGCGCTACAAGAGCGCCAAGCACTCGGCCGAGAAGCAGCGTATCGGCGAGGCCGCGGCCGGCCTGGTCACCCCCGGCACGGTGGTCGGCCTCAACGGCGGCACGACGGTCACCGAGGTGGCGCGGGCCCTGGCCGTGCGCCCCGACCTCAACGCCGGCGGCGAGGGCAGCCAGCTCACGGTCGTCACCAACGCCCTCAACATCGCGAACGAGCTGCTGGTCCGTTCCCGGATGAAGATCGTGGTGGCCGGCGGCGTGGTCCGCCCGCAGTCCTTCGAGGTGGTCGGCCCCCTGGGCGGCGCGCTGCTGAAGGAGGTGACCCTCGACATCGTCCTGCTCGGCGTCGACGCGGTCGACGTGGAGCTGGGCGCCGCGTCCCACCACGAGGGCGAGGCGGCGATGAACAGCCTGATGGTCGCCCGGGCCAAGCGGGTCGTGGTCATCGCCGACTCGTCGAAGCTGGGCGGCCACGCGTTCGCCCGGATCTGCCCGATTACGAAGATCGAGACGCTGGTGACCGACAACGGTGCCCCGCCGGCGACGGTGGCCGCGTTCCGCGAGGCCGGCGTCCACGTCATCACCGCGTGACCGTGCGTCGCGGGGCTGCCGGATATTGACGAAGCTGCCTAGAGTCTCGCGGCATGAACGCCGTACTCGAGATAGCTGGGCTGCAGAAGACCTATCGCAGCCGGAAAGGTGTGCGCCGGGCTCTGGACGGCTTCGACATGGTGGTCGAGGCCGGTCAGGTGCACGGCTTCCTCGGTCCCAACGGCTCCGGGAAGACGACCACCCTGCGTACGCTGCTGGGGCTGATCCGGCCCAACGGCGGGCGCATGGCGCTCTTCGGCCAGGAAGTTCCCGCGCACCTGCCGGCGGTGGCCGGGCAGGTCGGGGCGATCGTGGAGAGCCCGCAGTTCTTCGGCAACTTCTCGGCCTTCGACACCTTGTCGCTGCTGGCCGACGCCGGCGGGGTGCGGCGCGAGCGGGTCACCGCGGTGCTGGAGCTGGTCGGGCTGCGCGACCGGGCCAAGGAGCGGGTGCGCACCTACTCACTCGGCATGAAGCAACGCCTCGCCGTCGCGTCGGCGCTGCTCAAGGAGCCGCGGCTGCTGATTCTCGACGAGCCGGCGAACGGGCTCGACCCGGGCGGCATCCGGGAGATGCGCACGCTGATGCGCAACCTGGCCGAGTCGGGCATGACCGTGCTGCTCTCCAGCCACATCCTCGGCGAGATCCAGCTGATCTGCGACCAGGTCACGATCATCTCGGCCGGGCGGCGGGTGGCCGCCGGCTCGGTCGAGTCGGTGCTGGCCAGCCACGCGTCGAGCGCGGTCAGGGTGCGGCTCGAGCCCGGCGTCGACCTGCTCGGCGCGGCCAAGCTACTGCTCGCGAAGGGCGCCGAGGTGACCCTCCAGAACGACCATTTCCTGGTCGGCAACGCCGGAAACCCGGCCCAGATCACCCGGATCCTGGCCGAGAACGAGATCTACGTCAGCGAGCTCAGCCCGGTCTCGGCCGACCTGGAGAGCGTCTTCCTCGAGCTCACCGGCACCGCGCCGGTGGAGGGTCAGAACCGCCAGGTCGACCAGACCGCGATGGCGCCGGCACCGGGTGGGTGGGGTCAGTGAGCCTGTATCAAGCGGAGACGCGCCGGCTGGTCAAGCGGCGGTTCACCAAGCTCTTCGTCGTCTGCGCTCTGCTCGTGCTGGCGGCGATCGCGGCCGGCGTCTTCCTCAGCAACCAGAAGGCCGGCCCGGACACGATCGCCAAGGCCAACGCCGAGGCGCAGAACAGCTACCAGCAGGCGCTGGCCGACACCAACCGGCTGATCGAGCAGTGCCGGGCGGCCCAGGGCACGGCCCAGGCGAGCCAGTACCCGCCGAACTGCGAGATCCAGCTGCCGACCCAGTCCGATTTCGACCCGCGCTGGTACATGCCGGCGACGTTCGACTTCCAGGAGTCGTTCCCGGGGATGGTCACCACGCTGGCGGCGGTGCTGGCGGTCGTCGCGTACATCATCGGCGCGTCCTTCGTCGGCGCCGAGTGGAACAGCGGCGGCATGATGAACCTGCTGCTCTGGCGCCCGAAGAGGTTGCAGGTGCTGGGCACCAAGCTGGCCGCGCTGCTGGTCGCCACCACCGCGCTGACCGTCGTGCTCAGCGCGATCTGGACGGCCGGCTTCTACTTCATCGCGCAGGCCCGGGGCTCGACCGCCGGGATGACCAACGGCGCCTGGCAGTCGCTCGGGCTCATGGAGCTGCGCGCACTCGGGCTGGTGCTGGTGGCCGGCGCGGTCGGCTTCGGGCTGGCCTCGCTGGGCCGGCACACGGCGACGGCGCTGGGCGTGGCGATCGGCGTCATCGTCGTGCTCCAGTTCGGCCTGGGCGCGGTGATCGCGCTGGCCAAGGTGAAGTTCCCGGAGCTCTACCTGGCCCCGTTCTGGATCTATGCCTGGATGAACAAGCAGTACATCGCCCAGGACTACAACTCGTGCAACTTCTCGGGGACCGACGGCTGCAAGCCGGAGACGCTGACCATCACCTGGCAGATGGCGGGCGGCGCGCTGACGATTCTCATCGTGCTCGTCGTCGGCGCCGCTATGTGGACAATGCGTAGGCGCGACATAACGTGAGGTAACGGAAACCCGGCCATACGCGGGTGCCGCCGGCGACCTATGCTGCTGGCGGCCCCCGCCAGGTCCAGCCCGAGGAGCACCATGCAGCCCGAGGAGTCCACCCAGCACATCCCGGCCCCTCGGGAAGCCGACGTTCCGGCCACGGCGGACCAATCGGGCCTCACCGATCGCGAGCGCGAGATCCTCGGCTTCGAGAGCCGCTGGTGGAAGCACGCCGGGTCCAAGGAGCAGGCCATCCGCGACACCTTCGGCCTCTCCTCGACCCGGTACTACCAGGTGCTCAACGCGCTTCTCGACAAGCCCGAGGCGACCGAGCACGATCCGGTTCTCGTCGGCCGCCTGCGGCGCCTCCGGGCCACGAGAGCACGCACGCGCCGTCGTTAGCCGGGTTGGTGCTCTTTCGCGTACGCCGAGAGCCACGCCACCTGGGCCGGATCAAGTGAGGGCCGGACCCGTTCGCGCGCCGTCGCCACGTTCGCCGCGGTGACCGTGGTCGCCTCCAGCGAGTCGCGCATCGCGGCCAGCGCCGCCTCCCGGATCAGCGCCGCGCAGTCGGCGGCCGAGAAGCCGTCCAGGTCGTCGCCGAGCGCATCGAGGTCGACCGCCTCGTCCAGCGGCACCTGCTTGGACGAGGCCCGCAGGATCGCCGCGCGGGCCGAGCCGTCCGGCGGCGGCACGTAGACCAGCCGTTCGAGCCGCCCCGGCCGCAGCAGCGCCGGGTCGATCAGATCGGGCCGGTTGGTCGCGCCGATCACCACCACGTTGCGCAGCTCCTCGACCCCGTCGAGCTCGGTGAGCAGGGCCGCCACCACCCGGTCGGCGGTGCCGCCGTCGGTGGCCTGCCCGCGGGTCGGCGCGAGCGCGTCCACCTCGTCGAGGAAGACCAGCGTCGGCGCCGCCTCCCGGGCCCGGCGGAACAGCTCGCGCACGGCCCGCTCGCTGTCGCCGACCCACTTGCTGAGCAGCTCGGCGCCCTTGACCGAGAGCACGTTCGCCTTGCCGGTGCCGGCGATCGCCTTGACCAGGTACGTCTTGCCGCAGCCGGGCGGGCCGTAGAGCAGCACGCCGCGGGGCGGGGAGACGCCGAGCCGGGCGAACGTGTCCGGATAGGTCAGCGGCCACAGCACCGACTCGGTGAGCACCTGCTTGACGTCGGCGAGGTCGCCCACGTCGTCGAGGGTCACGGCGGCGACCTCGAGCGTGGAGTCGGCCATCGAGGTGGGACGGACCACGTCGAGCGCGGCCTCGAAGTCGGCCATGGTGACGGTCGGCGACTCGGCCTCCTTCTGCCGCAGGGCGGCGCGGACGCCGGCCTCACGGGCGAGGGCGCCGAGGTCGGCGGCGACGAAACCGGGCGTACGGCCGGAGACGTCGTCCAGCCGTACGTCCTCGGCCAGCGGCATGCCGCGGGTCAGCACGCCGAGCTGCTCGCGCCGCATGGCCGCGTCCGGCAGCGGCACGGCGAGCTGCACGGCCAGCAGGTCGGGCGCGCGCAGCGACGGGTCGACCGACTCGGGCCGGCTCGTCGTGCAGATCACCGCGACCCCGGCCCGGACCGTCTCCTCGAGCACCTGGTGGAAGACGGTGGCGAGCGGGCCCGGCTCGTCGCGCGGCGCGAGGGCCTCGACGTCGGAGAACAGCAGCACCGAGGGGCTCTCGCCGCGGGCTTCGCGGGCCAGGGCGCGCAGCTGCTGGGCGGCGGCGTCGTTGGTGAGCGCGGCCAGCGAGGGCGCCCAGACCGGCAGCACCCGCGCGCCCACGGCGGCGGCCACCGCCCGTACGAGCGCGGACTTGCCCGACCCCGACGGCCCGGAGATCAGCACGCCGAGCGAGACCTTCGTGCCCAGCCGGGCCAGCACCTCGCCGTGGTGGAAGCCGAGGTCGAGCAGTTCCTCCAGCTCCTTGGCCTGAGCCCGCAGGCCGGGCAGGTCGTCGAGGCTGGGCGGCGGCACCTCGGGATCGGTGGCGGCCGGCGCGCCCGCCCGGACGGCCGGGGTCGACGCCGTGCCGCCGGTCGTGTGGTAGCCGTCGGCCCAGCCGACCACCGTGTCCATGGTCACCAGGGCGGCGTCGGTGTCGTCGACGGCGGTGACGGCGAGCAGCGCGCTGGTCCAGCCGTAGCCGACCCGGTTGGCGAGGCTGCGCCGGGCCGCCTCGACCAGCGACCGGTTGCCGGCGTCGGGCAGCACGTCCTGCGGCAGCAGCGAGACGTCGTCGCCGGCGCTCACCACCTTGCCGAGCAAGGCCAGCCGCAGCATCTCGGGGGAGACCACGGCGACGATCTCGGGCGGCCCGGTGAGCGTGACCCGGCGGGCCTCGACCACCGGCAGCGGCGCGACCGTGACCTGGCCGCCGTCGCGCATCTTGAGGTTGCCGATGGTCAGGTCGTCGGCGTAGAGCAGCGCCCGGCTCGCGCCCGTCTCGGCCCGCGCGGCCACGCCCGCGGTCGTGCGGGCGCCGGCCAGCCGCACCGGATCGCCGGGGTTGATCGCCAGCGCGGCCATCACCTCGGGGTGGAGGCGGACAATACCGCGGCGGGCGTCGAGGGCCGCCGGCCGCAGCGTGACGGTCAGCGTGAGTTCGGGAGACACAGTGATACACGCTATCGCCGTCGCGCTGTGGACGTCGCGCTGTGGATGAGTCACCGAAGTTGTCGTACCCCCGCCGTAGATTGGCCGCCCACCCAACAGGGCGGGGGAGGGGGTGGGCCCGGTGGGCCCGGTTGGCCCGGTTGGCCCGGCGGTCACGGCGGTCACGGCGGTCACGGCTGAGACGGCTGAGACGGTTCACAGCCGAGGCTCAGATCCGGGCGGCTAGCTTTGGCCGCATGTCACTCTCGGGCCGGCTGCGCCAAGCGGTCACTCGTCGCCGGATCGTGGCCGGCTCGGTGGTCCTCGTGCTGGTCGCCGCGCTCGTCGGCTGGGCGGTGTGGCCCGACACGCCGGGCTGGACGGCGACCGACCAGCGGATCACCGTGCGCTCCGGCCCGGCCGGCGGGCAGCCGGTCGAGCTCGACACCCGGTTCTACCTGCCGCGCGACCGCGGCGGGCGGGTGCCGGCCGTGCTGCTGGCGCACGGCTTCGGCGGCACCAAGGACTCGGTGAGCGACGACGCGCAGTCCCTCGCCGACCGCGGCTACGCGGTGCTGACCTGGACGGCCCAGGGCTTCGGCCGCAGCGGCGGGCAGATCCACCTGGACAGCCCCGACTACGAGGTGAAGGACGCGCAGGGCCTGCTCGACTGGCTCGCGGCCCGGCCCGAGGTGCGCCTCGACGCGCCCGGCGACCCGCGGGTGGGCGTGGTCGGCGGCTCCTACGGCGGCGGCCTGGCCCTGATGCTGGCCGGCCAGGACCGGCGGGTCGACGCGATCGTCCCGTCGATCACCTGGAACGACCTGACGAAGGTGTTCCTGCCGCAGTCCGCCGACACGACCGCGACCGGGGTCTTCAAGAAGGGCTGGGCCGGGCTCTACTTCGGCAACGGCGCCGCGATCGGTCAGCCCGACGCCGAGGCCGCGGCGCCGGCCGCCGACCCCGCGTGCGGCCGGTTCGCGGCCGACGTCTGCGCGGCCTATCTCCAGCTCGCGGCCGCCGGCGAGCCCGACGCCGCGACCCTGGCCCTGCTGCGCCGGTCGAGCCCGGCCACCGTGCTCGACAAGATCAAGGCGCCGACGCTGCTGATCCAGGGCGAGGTCGACACGCTCTTTCCGCTCTCCGAGGCGGACGCCAACGCGCGCGGCATCGCGGCCAACGGCACGCCGGTGCGGGTGGCCTGGTTCACCGGCGGCCACGACGGCGGCGCCGGTCCGCAGACCGATCAGGACCGGGTGAAGTACCTCACCGTCCAGTGGCTCGACCACTACGTGAAGGGCGAGGGCGCGGCGCCGGAGAACAGCTTCACCTACTCCCGGGTCGCGGGCTTCAGCGCGCTCGACCGGGGCCTGGTGACCAACGGGTACTCGACGAAGGCCTATCCGGGGCTGCGCGGAACGGAGACGACGCAGGTCGCGCTCGCCGGCGCGGCGCAACCGATCGCGAATCCGCCGAACGGCAACCCCGGCGCATTGTCCTCCCTGCCCGGCGCCGGCGGTCGGCTGAGTGAACTGCTCGGCGGCGTGGCCGGGGATATCCCCGGGCAATACGCAACATTTACGTCCAAGCCGCTCGACGGCGCGATCCAGGTGGCGGGCGCGCCGGCGGTCCGGCTGCGGGCGGCCTCGCCGACCGGGGAGGCGACGCTCTTCGTCAAGCTCTACGACGTCGACGAGTCGGGCGTGCAGACCCTGAGCGCGGGCCTGGTCGCGCCGGTCCGCCTCACCGGTCTGCCGGCCACGATCGACAAGGCGCCCGAGGTGACGGTCACGCTGCCGGCGATCGTCCGGCAGATCGAGGTCGGGCACTCCCTGCGGGTCGCGGTCGCGACCAGCGATCAGGCGTTTCTCACCCCGGCGCGGCCGGCCGTCTACACCGTGGCGGTGGGTTCCACGGTCACCCTGCCCACGGTCGTCGGGACCCCGATCGCCAACCCGCAGACCATCTGGCGATACGTGCTGGCCGGCCTGATCGTGGCGATCGTGCTCGGCCTCGCCGTGGTGCTGCTCGTGCGCCGCAAGCTGCGGCGCCGCCGGCACGACGAGGTTCTCGCGGAGTACGCGGACACGCCGCTGGTGGTGCGCGACCTCCGCAAGGCGTACGGGGACGGCTTCGTCGCCGTCGAGACGATCAGCTTCACCGTCGAGCGCGGCCAGGTCGTGGGCCTGCTCGGGCCCAACGGCGCGGGCAAGACCACCACCCTGCGCGTGCTGATGGGCCTGACCATGCCGACCGGCGGCGACGCGCTGGTCTTCGGCCACCGCCTGACGCCCGGCGCGCCGATCCTGTCCCGGGTCGGCGCCCTGGTCGAGGGCCCCGGCTTCCTGCCGCACCTGAGCGGCTACGACAACCTCAAGGCGTACTGGCAGGCCACCGGCCGGCCCGAGGCGGACGCGCACTTCGAGGAGGCGCTCGAGATCGCCGGCCTCGGCGACTCGGTGCACCGCAAGACCCGCAAGTACAGCCACGGCATGCGTCAGCGGCTCGCCATCGCCCAGGCCATGCTCGGCCTGCCCGAGCTGCTGGTGCTCGACGAGCCGACGGACGGGCTCGACCCGCCGCAGATCGCCGAGATGCGCCGGGTGCTCAAGCGCTACGCGACCGACGGCCGGGCGGTGCTGGTCTCCAGCCACCTGCTCGCCGAGGTGGAGCAGACCTGCACGCACGCCGTGGTGGTCAACAAGGGCCGGATTGTGGCGTCGGGCCCGGTCGACGACATCGTCGGGGAGTCGCCGTCGGTGCTGCTCGACGTCTCCGACGTGCCGGCCGCTTCCCGGGTGCTGGAAGAGCTGGGCGTGCGCTCGGTGACCCCGGACGGGCCGTCCGGCCTGATCGTGGACATGAACGGCACACCCCGGGCCGAGGTGGTGGCCTCGCTGGTGCGGGCCGGCGTCGACGTCGACCGGGTGGTGCCGCGCCGGCGGCTCGAGGACGCGTTCCTGGCCCTGGTCGGCGACAACTCGCGGGGAAGTGGGGACCGATGAGCGCGGCAGCGGGCAAGCCTTCAGTCCGTACCAGGGCGGTGGGCGGGGCGGTGGGATGGCGGGCGTCGGCGACGCTGCCGGTGTGGGCCGAGGTCAAGCGGCAGGCGACGCGTCGGCGTACCCAATTGGCCCTGGGTTTCATGGTTCTGTTGCCCTTGATCATTTTGGTCGCGTTCGAGTTCGGCGGCGGCAACGGCGGCGACGACAACAACGGCGGCGGGGCGTTCGGCAGCCTGGTCGACCTGGCCACCTCGGGCGGGCTCAACTTCGCGCTGTTCTGCCTCGCGGTCTCGGCCGGCTTCCTGCTGGTCGTGGTGGTGGCGCTGTTCTGCGGCGACCCGGTGGCCAGCGAGGCGAGCTGGGGGAGCCTGCGCTATCTGCTGGCGATCCCGGTGCCACGGGCGCGGCTGCTGGCGGTCAAGCTGGTGGTGGCTCTCGCGTACGCGCTGCTGGCGCTCTTGATCTTGACCGCAACCGGCCTGCTCGTCGGCACCCTGCGGTACGGCTGGCACCCGCTCGGCAGCACGGTGGCCGCCGCCATCCCGCCCGGCCAGGGGCTGCTCCGGCTGCTCGGCATCGTCGCCTACCTCGCCGTGATCATGATGGTGGTGGCCGGGCTGGCGTTCCTGCTCTCGGTGCTGACCGACGCGGCGCTGGGCGCGGTCGGCGGCGCGGTGCTGCTCTGGATCCTCTCCAGCATCCTCGACCAGATCACCGCCCTGGGCAGCATCCGGGTCGGCCTGCCGACCCACTACAGCGACGCCTGGCTCGGCCTGCTCTCCACCCCGCCACAGGTGGATGACCTGGTCAAGGGGGCGATCGCGGCGGTCTGCTACGCCACGCTGTTCTGGTCGCTGGCGTTCTGGCGGTTCACCCGGAAGGACATCACCTCGTAGGGAGGTCGCTCACACCTCGGGATACCGGGATCGCCTTTTCCTGAGGGCGACGTAAGGTGTTGGAAACACAACTGAATACCTCATCCAGAGGGGCAGAGGGAACGGCCCGATGAAGCCCCGGCAACCACCGTGTTTGTCTCGATGACGAGGCCGCACGCGGCAGGTGCTAATTCCGTCCCCGCCCGGCAGGTCGCCGCGGGGAAAGATGAGAGGAAGGCCTCGATGACGTCTGCCGTCAGCACACCCTCTGCCACCGACTCCCCGGCCCGTGGCCTCGTCTGCCGCGCGTGCGGCGCCGAATACCCGCTGGTCGCCCAGCATGCCTGTTACGAGTGTTTCGGCCCGCTCGAGGTGGCCTACGACCAGGCCGCTCTCGCGCGGGTGACCCGTGAGCAGATCGAGGCCGGACCGCAGAACATCTGGCGCTATGCCGGGCTGCTGCCCGCCGGCCAGGACCCGGCCACCCGGGTCACCCTCGACCCCGGCCTGACCCCGCTGGTGAGCGCGCCGGCACTGGCCGCCGCCGTCGGGCTGCGCGCGCCGCTGTTCGTCAAGGACGACTCGGCCAACCCGACCCACTCGTTCAAGGACCGGGTCGTGTCGGTGGCGCTCACCGCCGCCCGCGGCCTCGGCTTCACCCGCTTCGCCTGCGCCTCGACCGGCAACCTGGCCAACTCGGTGGCCGCGCACGCCGCCCGGGCCGGCGTGCCCAGCATCGTCTTCATCCCGTACGACCTGGAGCAGGGCAAGGTCATCACCACTGCGGTCTACGGCGGCGAGCTGGTCGCGATCGAGGGCTCGTACGACGACGTGAACCGCCTTTGCGGCGAGCTGGTCGAGACCGACGAGTTCGAGGACACCGCGTTCGTGAACGTGAACGTCCGCCCGTTCTACGCCGAGGGCTCCAAGACGCTGGGCTACGAGGTCGCCGAGCAGCTCGGCTGGCGCATCCCGGCCCAGGTCGTCATCCCGATGGCCTCCGGCGAGCTGCTCACCAAGGTGGACAAGGCGTTCTCGGAGCTGGTCGAGATCGGCCTGGCCACCGCGCCTGAGGGCGGCTGGACCGTCTTCGGCGCCCAGTCGGCCGGCTGCAACCCGATCGCGGTGGCGCTGCACAACGACACCGACGAGATCGTCCCGGTGAAGCCGACCGGCATCGCGAAATCGCTGAACATCGGCGACCCGGCGGCCGGCGCGTACGCCATCGAGTCGGTCCGGCGCACCGGCGGCTGGATGGACTACGCCGACGACGACGAGATCCGCGCCGGCATCCGGCTGCTCGCCGAGACGACCGGTATCTTCGCCGAGACCGCGGGCGGCACCACCGTCGCGGTGCTCAAGAAGCTGGTGGCGAGCGGCAAGCTCGACCCCGACAAGGAGACCGTCGTCTACAACACGGGCGAGGGACTCAAGACCCTGGACGCGGTGGCGGGGCTCGTCGGACCCACTCATGAGATCAAGCCGTCGCTGCGCGGGGCCCGAGAGGCCGGCCTGCTGGGATGACTGTCGGTAATCGACTGTCTGCCAATAGTTGAAGATTCCATCCCCGGAGGACTTGCGCGGGCATCTCAGCGTCGGCAAGATGCTCTCTGCGGGAGGGCCGACGCCGTACGAGGCCCCTCACCTTTCGAGCTTGGCGACAATCTCTCGAGGTGCCCAACGACCCCAGTGCCGGAGGCGCTGTGCGTCCACCCTCCCGACCAAATTCGTTCGCGTCATGGCCGTCGACCCGCGAGGGTGGCGGCCATGACGCTTTCCACGGGCCCGCTCGTCTCGGCGGCCGACGCCTACGAGATCTACCGCGCCTGTGCCGTCCGCGACCGCGGTGACATCGAGCCGCTCACGCCGGCGGCGTTCGCGGCCACCGTGGCGACGCCGGCCGCGAGCTACGCGGTCGAGCACTACCTGGCGCGCCTCGCGGGCGAGCCGGTCGGCCACCTCGAGCTCGCCTTCTCTCAAGCCGACAATTTGGGCACTTTGGACGTCGAGCTGCGGGTGCTGCCGTCCGCGCGGCGGCGGGGCGTGGGCCGGGCCCTCTACGAGCTGGCCGTCGACCGGGCCCGAGCCGACGGCCGGGTGCGACTCGTCGGGCGCACGATCCAGCGTCACCCGGACGGGTCGTCCTTCGCGACCGCGATGGGCGCGCGGGCCGGGCTGGAGGAGATCCGCAGCCGGCTCGACGTGCGCGCGGGCGATCAGGCCCGGCTCGACGGCGAGCTGGCCGAGGCGTGGGAGCGGGCCACCGGCTATCACCTCGTGCAGTGGACCGGCGTGGCGCCCGACGAGATCATCGAGGACGCCGCGGCCCTGGACAGCACCTTCCTGACCGAGGCGCCCACCGGCGACCTCGACCGGGAACCCGAGCGGATCGACGCCGACCGGCTGCGGGCGGACGAGGCGGCCCGCGCCCGGCGGGGCCGGAGCACGTTCCACACCGGCGCCCTGCGGGGCGAGCGGCTGGTCGCCTGGACCACCATGAACTGCTCGTCCTACCGGCCGGCACACGCCTGGCAGAACGCCACGCTGGTGGCGCCCGGGCACCGCGGCCACCGGCTCGGCCTGCTCATCAAGCTGGCCAACCTGGCCCAGGTCCGCACCTACCGGCCGGGCGTCGAGGAGATCGACACCTTCAACGCCGCGACCAATGAGCACATGATGCGGATCAATCGCGCGATGGGCTTCCGGCCGGTGGAGTCGGTTCTGTTCTGGCAGCGGGACCTCTGAGACGCGCGAGCCATGGTCGCAGCGGCAGGTCGGTGGGGTAGCCGCCGGCCGTGAGCCCGGCTCGCCGCTCGAAGACGTTGTGGGCGCCCCACGAGCCGGTCGCCGTGTAGGACCACAGGCAGGCCGTCCAGTAGGCGGGCCAGAACAGCGGTCCGAGCCACGCGTACTGCCCGGCGTGCCGGCTCTCGTGGCCGAACAGGGCCGAGCGCTCGTCCGCGAGCAGCCACTCGGCGCTGCGCCGGCACATGATCACCGAGCCGACCGTGAAGCAGGTGGCCGGCGGCGCCTTGCGGCGGTAGTTCTCGCCGATCAGGATGCCGTCGCGGCCGCGCCGGACCCGGGCGCCGCCGAGCACGGCGACGATCAGGCCCACGGCGGTGGTGGCATTGGCGGCGGTGACCGCGGTGCGCAGGTGATGCCGCCGCATCAGATGCGCCGGCGCATGCGCAGCTCGGTGAGGGCGGGGAGCACCGGATGCGGCACGCGCTCGCCGGTGTCTTCAAATCCCAGCTTCTCGTACGCGCGAACGGCCCGCCCGTTGCCGACGACCACCTCGAGCATGAGGCTCTCCCGGCCGCACGAGCGGGACCAGGCGGCCACCGCCTCGACCAGCTCGGCCAGCACCTTGCCGCCGCGGTGTGCCGGCGTCACGTAGACCGCGAACACCACCGTCGACTCGGGCTCCTCGGGCAGGACGGTGCCGCCGGCGTGGCCGATCAGCCGGCCCCGGCCGCCCGGGTCGGCCACGAACTGGGCGGTCTGGCAGCCGGTCGCGGCCTGGGCGAGGCGCCGCCGGAAGGCCTCGTGCGGGCGGGCCGCGGCCTGGGCGAGGGTCTCGAGGAACGCGAGCGGGGTGTCGGCCAGCATCTCCAGGCGCAGGGCACGCATCCGCGCGGCGTCGTCGACGGTCACCCGGTGCACGCGCCAGCTGTTCACGGTGTTCTCCCTACCCTGTGCCGGGGTCGGCGGCAACCCGCTTGGCCGGAACCGGACGGGTGGCGGACCGGCGCCGGGTTGGGGCAAGGTGTGTCGATGGACGAGGGCGAGGACCGCTTCACGATGGTCGAGGGCCCGGTGGTGACGGCCGCCGACCCGTGGGACCCCGAGTCGCGTACGGCCGAGCTGAGTCACCCGGCGGCGTTGATTCTCGACGAGAACGACCCGCTGGTCCCGCCGCCCGGCCCGGTCCCCGTGATCACTCGCGCCCGGGGCGTCCTCCGGCGCTGCGCGACCCTGCTGCTGGCCGTCGGCGCGCTCGCCGCGGTGCCCATGCACTTCTTCGTCGGCCGGGTCGACGACACCGTGATCGCCGCGCCCGCCCTCTCCGATCTGCTCGGCGGCTTCGGCCTGCTGCTGCTCCCGCTGATGTGGCTGGCCTACTTCACGGTCTCGGCGCTGCCGCTGGTGATCTGCCTGGCCGGCGTGGTGGCGGTCGCGCTCGCCGAGGCGGCCACCGGCTCGCGGCCGTCGCCGCGGACGGTCTGGTGGCTGGTCGCCTACCGCCTGCGCCCGCTCTGGCTCTGGTTCGCGCTCTTCGGCGTGGTGACCCAGGCGCTGCCGCTGCTGCTCACCACCGACACGCTGGGCCTGGCCGTGGCGGCGCCGCTCACGGTGCTCTCGACCGGGGTGCTCACCTTCACCGGCATGCTCGGCTGCGTGGTGCTGATCGAGCGCGGGCACGGGCCGCGCCGGGCCGCGCATCTGTGCTCGAAGGGCTCGCTCACGGTTCCGGCCCTCGCCTCGCTCGCGGTCACCGTGCTGCCCCGGCTGGCCGACGCGGCGTGGGGCGCGCTGGCGTCGACCGTCGTGGCGGTGGCGGCGGTTCTGCTCTGGGCGATCACGGCCGTGCTGGCGTACGCGCAGGCCCGCCGAGCCGAAGGCCCGGTGACCAGCCGATCCCTGTTCGCCGAGCTCTCCCGGCCGGAGCTGGACTGATCCGCGCAAGGTGGCGTTTCCTTGCACTCGCCCCCCGGGAGTGCTAAACAAGTCATTGGCACTCGCGACTGGTGAGTGCCAAGCAGGTCGGGACGGTGGGGTTCCGGTCGCGGCGCCGCCATCGGCGCCGGGGCACGGGGCCGGTCGTCGCGGGCTATCCGGCTCGGCCTGAGGACGTCACATCGCCAGGTGGTGACGTCCGCAGAGTTCCGCAATGTGCGGGCCCATGCGGCCCCCACCGCGAATGTCCAGGAGGACAACGCCGTATGGCCAAGATCATCGCATTCGACGAGGAAGCTCGTCGGGGCCTCGAGCGGGGCATGAACCAGCTCGCCGACGCCGTCAAGGTGACGCTCGGCCCCAAGGGCCGCAACGTCGTGCTCGAGAAGAAGTGGGGCGCCCCCACGATCACCAACGATGGTGTATCCATCGCCAAGGAGATCGAGCTCGAGGACCCGTACGAGAAGATCGGCGCCGAGCTGGTCAAGGAGGTCGCGAAGAAGACCGACGACGTCGCCGGTGACGGCACGACGACGGCGACCGTCCTGGCCCAGGCGCTGGTTCGTGAGGGCCTGCGCAACGTGGCCGCCGGCGCCAACCCGATGGCCCTGAAGCGGGGCATCGAGGCCGCCGTCGCGAGCGTCTCCGAGGGTCTCACGCAGATCGCCAAGGACGTGGAGACGAAGGAGCAGATCGCCTCCACCGCCTCCATCTCCGCCGGTGACTCCACGGTCGGCGAGATCATCGCCGAGGCCATGGACAAGGTCGGCAAGGAAGGCGTCATCACCGTCGAGGAGAGCAACACCTTCGGCCTCGAGCTCGAGCTCACCGAGGGCATGCGCTTCGACAAGGGCTACATCTCGGCGTACTTCATGACCGACGCCGAGCGGATGGAGGCCGTCTTCGACGACCCCTACATCCTCATCGCGAACAGCAAGATCTCCGCGGTCAAGGACCTCCTGCCGATCCTCGAGAAGGTCATGCAGGGCGGCAAGCCGCTGGTCATCATCGCCGAGGACGTCGAGGGCGAGGCCCTGGCGACCCTGGTGGTCAACAAGGTGCGCGGCACCTTCAAGTCCGTCGCCGTCAAGGCCCCGGGCTTCGGTGACCGCCGCAAGGCCATGCTGGAGGACATCGCCATCCTGACCGGTGGCGCCGTCATCAGCGAGGAGGTCGGCCTCAAGCTCGACGGCGCCGACCTGAGCCTGCTGGGCACCGCTCGCAAGGTCGTCATCACCAAGGACGAGACCACGATCGTCGACGGCGGCGGTGACGCCGAGCAGATCCAGGGCCGGGTCAACCAGATCCGCGCCGAGATCGAGAAGTCGGACTCCGACTACGACCGTGAGAAGCTGCAGGAGCGCCTGGCCAAGCTGGCCGGCGGCGTTGCGGTCATCAAGGTCGGCGCGGCCACCGAGGTCGAGCTCAAGGAGCGCAAGCACCGCATCGAGGACGCCGTTCGCAACGCGAAGGCGGCCGTCGAGGAGGGCATCGTCCCCGGTGGTGGCGTCGCGCTCGTGCAGGCCGGCAAGACCGCGTTCGAGAAGCTGGACCTGGTCGGCGACGAGGCGACCGGCGCGACGATCGTGAAGCTCGCGCTCGACGCCCCGCTGCGTCAGATCGCCGTGAACGCCGGCCTCGAGGGCGGCGTCGTGGTCGAGAAGGTGCGCAACCTCGACGCGGGTCACGGCCTCAACGCCGCGACCGGCGAGTACGTCGACCTGCTGGCCGCGGGCATCATCGACCCGGCCAAGGTCACCCGCTCGGCGCTGCAGAACGCCGCGTCGATCGCCGCGCTGTTCCTCACCACCGAGGCCGTCGTGGCCGACAAGCCCGAGAAGAACCCGGCCCCGGCCGGCGCCCCGGGCGGCGGTGACATGGACTTCTGAGTCCAGTCAGTTTTACCGAACGGGCGGGTCGCTTCGGCGGCCCGCCCGTTTCGCTTTGCCCGCCCGGCCGCGACCCATGGCGCTGCTCGCCCGGCGCGGCCCATCGCGTGGCCGTCGCTCTGCTTACCTATGCGCGCGTGGCCGTCGCTCTGCTTACCCATGCGCGCGTGGTGGTCGCTCTGCTTACCCATACGCGCGTGGGCTTTGCTCTGCTTACCTATGCGTGCGTGTGGCCTGTCGCTCTGCTTACCCATACGCGCGTGGCCGTCGCTCTGCTTACCTGCGTGCGGGTGGCGGTCGCTCTGCTTACCGATACGCGCGCGGGTGGGCCTCGGGGCGCGATTTCTTGGCCGGCGGGAGTGGCAGCCAGCAGAGCAGGCCGCCGACGGTGAGCGCGAGGACGCCGGCCTTCAGGACGGCGAGGGTGTCGCGACCGGTGATCGGCAGGCTGGCGGCCGCGGTGATGCGGATGGTCACGGTCGCCTCGGCGGTGCCGCCCCGGCCGTCGGCGACGGTGTAGCCGAAGGCGTCCGTGCCCTCGGCGGCGGCGGTGTAGATCACGGTTCCGTCGGGGGCGGCGCGCGCGGTGCCGTGGGCGGGGTGGTCCAGGCGCGTCACGGTGAGCGGGTCGCGGTCCGGGTCGTGGTCGTTGAGGGCGGGGCGCAGCGTGACGGTGTCTCCGGCCAGCACCGTGACCCGGTCGTCGGTCGCCACCGGGGGCCGGTTGACGGCGGGCGGCGAGGTCGGTGGCGGCAGGGTGATGGTGACGGTCACCGAGGCCTGCGCCACGTTGCCGTCGGCGTCCACGACCTCGTACGTGAACGTGTCGACGCCGGTGAAGCCCGGATCCGGCGTGTAGGTCACCGTGCCGTCGGGGTTCAGGACCGCGGTGCCGTGCTGGGGCTGCCCGATCGATCGCACGGTGACCGAACGGCCGTCGCGCGCGGTGCTGGGGAGCGCGATCCCGACCGCTGCGCCCGGCTTTCCGGTCACGGCGCGGTCCGGCACCGTCGGCGGCGTCCCGACCACGACCGTGACCTGGGCGCTGGTCCGATGGCCGGCGTCGTCGGTGGCGGCGTAGAGGAAGGTCGCCACCCCGTTGAAGCCGTCCGGCGGGGCGTAGCGCACCGACCGCCCGGCGACGGCGGCCGTGCCGCGGTCGGGCCGGCCGACCGAGCCGATCACGAGCGTGCCCGCGGGATCGAGGTCGTTGGCGAGCACGTCGACGTCGACCGGGCGCTCGAACGCCGTCGTGACCTGGTCCGGCGCCGCCACCGGCGTGCCGTTCGAGACGACCACGGTGACGGTCGCGCTGGCCGTTCCCCCTGCCCCGTCGTCGATCGTGTATGTGAACGAGTCGGTCCCCGTCCACCTGTATATAGGCAAATATCGGACTTGTTCGGGTGCGACGGCGACGGCGCCACCGTGCGCCGGGGCGCCGACCGCCGCGACGGTCAGCGTCTGGCCAGGATTGGCGTCGACGTCGTTGGCGAGCACGTCCACGAGCACGGGCCGGTCGGCGAGCACGGCCGCGAAGTCGGCCCGAGCCACCGGAACAGCGTCCGCCACGGGCACGGACACGGTCGCCGAGGCCGTATTGCCGATCGGGTCGGACACGGCGTACGAGAACGAGTCCGTACCGAAGAAGCCCGCGTCCGGCGTATAGGTCACCGTCCCGTTCGCGTTGACCACGGTCGTCCCGTGCCCGGGTGACGACGCCGAGGTGACCGTGAGCGGATCCGACTCCGGGTCCCCGTCGTTGGCCAGCACCGGCACGTCGACGGCAGTGTCCGCGGCGGTCGGCGCCACATCGCCGACCGCGACCGGCGGGCCGTTGATGGTGATCGTGACGTGGCCGACGTCGGTGCGCCCGAGGTCGTCGGTGACCACGTAGTCGAAGCCGTCCGCCCCGACGCTGCCCACCGACGCCCGGTAGGTGACCGTCCCGTCGGCAGCGAGCGCCGCCGTCCCGTGGCCGGCCGGCCCGACCGACGCCACCGTGACGCGCTGCCCGGTGTTCGGGTCGTGGTCGTTGCCGAGCACCCCGAAGGTGGCGACCACCCCCGGCCGCACGGTGAAACTGTCGTCGACCGCGACCGGCGGCGCGTCACGCACGGTCACCGTGACGATGGCCGAATCGGTCAGCCCGGCGGGGTCGGCGATCGAATAGAGGAAGGAGTCGCTGCCGTAGAAGCCGGCCTCCGGCGCGTACGTCATCGTGCCGTCGAAGTTGTCCACCACCGTCCCGTGCCCGCCGCCGCCCACCGCGGCCGCCGTGATCACATCGCCGTTGAGGTCGCCGTCGTTGGCCAGCACCGGGATCACCACCGGGGTGTCGGTGTCGGTCACCGCCGCGTCCGGGCGGGCCACCGGCGCCGTGTTCACCACGGTGACCGTCACGGTCGCGCCCGCCACGCCGCCGGCCAGGTCGTCCACCTGGTAGTGGAAGGTGTCCACGCCGAGGAAGCCCGCCGCCGGCGTGTACGTGATCCGTCTGTCCGCCCCCACCGCGACCGTCCCGTGCCCCGGCCCCGCCGAGACCGTGACCGTCAGCGGCTGCCCGTTCGGATCGTCGTCGTCGTTCGCGAGCACGTTGATCGTCGTCGGCACGCCCCCGATCCCGGTCGCCGAGTCGGCCCGCGCCACCGCCACCCCGTTGGCCACCGTGACGGTGACGGTCGCGGTGGCCGATCCGCCGTTCCCGTCGTCGACCGTGTACGCGAAGGCGTCGACCCCCGAGAAGCCCAGGTCCGGCTGGTACGTGATCGTGCCGGCCGGGTCCCGGGTGACGACGCCGTGCGCCGGGTCGGTGCCCCCCGAGACCCGCAGCGTGTCCCCGTTGGGGTCGGTGGCCGCCGCGAGCACGTCGAACGTCGCCGCCGCGCGGTAGGCGACGCTCCGCGTGAACGGCGCGGCGACCGGCGGCGCGTTCCCCACGGTCACCGTTACAGTCCCGGTCGCCGAGCCGCCGTTCCCATCGCTGATCGTGTACGCGAAAGTCGCGTCCCCGGAGAAGCCGGCCGGCCCGGTGTACCGGACCCCACCCGGATCGATCGCGGCCGTGCCGTGGTCGGCCGCACCCACCGCGGCGACGGTGAGGTGGTCGAGGTTGGGGTCGGTGTCGTTGGCGAGGACGGGCACGACCACGCTCGCGCCGCCCAGATACGGCACGGACAGCATGTCGTCCGCCGCCGTCGGGGCCGCGTTGGCCACGTCCACGAAGACGTTGCCGACCGTCGTGGCGCCGCCCGGGTCCCGGACGGTGTACGTGAAGGCGGCCCGCCCGGCGAAGGCGACCGTCGGCGTGAACGTGACCGAGCCGGCCCCGAAGGTAACCGAGCCGGACGCCGGCTGGGTCACCGCCACCACCGTGAGCGGGTCGCCGTTCGGGTCGGTGTCGTTGCCGAGGACGGCCAGCGTGACCGGCGTGTGCGGCGGCGTGTTGACCATGTCGTCGTTGGCCACCGGCGGCGCGTTCGCCGTGGTCACCGTGACGATGGCGGTTGCCGTGCCGCCGTGCGCGTCGTCCACCCGGTACGTGAACGTGTCCGCCCCCGCCCAGCCCGGCGCCGGCGTGTAGGTGACGGTCTGGTCGGCCTCGACCACCGCCGCGCCGTGCCCCGGACCTGAGGCGATCGAGACGGTGAGCGCGAACCGGGAGCTGTCGTTCGCGAGCACCGGAATCGCGACCGGCACGCCGTCGGTGGTCGCGGCGGCGTCGGCGACCGGCAGCGGCGGCGAGTTGACCACGAGCGCCGCGGTCGCCGCGTCGTTGGTCGCATCGGCGTCCGCGCCGGTGCCGGAGGCGCGAACCGTGGCCGTCGCCGACGCGGCCGCCGTCGCGTCGACCACCGCCGGGATGACGGCCGAGGCCGAGCTGCCGGCCACCAACGGCCCGAGCGCGCAGGTCACCACCGCTCCGGCCGCCGTGCACCCGGCCGGCAGCGTGCCGGGGGCGACGCCGGCCGGCAGCGTGAGCGTGGCCGCGGCGGCGGGCTCGAGGTCGCCGGAGAGGTTGGTGACGGTCGCGGTGTAGGCGACCGGCGCGGGGGTGGCGGCCCGCTGCACGAAGGCCGGGCTCACCGTCAGCGCGGCCTTGAGGTCGGCGTGCGGCCGCAGCACCGGGGTGGCCACCGAGCCGCCGAGCGCGGCCACGGCGACGCTGGTGGTGTGCCCGCTGTAGCTGACGTTGACCAGGTTGGTGATCGCGTAGCCGGGCGGCGCGCCGACGTCGACCCGCACCCGGAACGTCACCCACGTCGTCCCCAGGTACGGGATGCTGCCCACGGTCCAGCCCGCGGCCCCGGCGGCGTACGAGCCGGCGTCGTCCCCGGTCGCGTCCGAGACCGGCGACCCCAGCACGGTGAGCGAGCCCGGCATGTAGGTCGTGTACGGCGGGATCGCGTCGGCCAGGGTCACGGCGTCGGCGGTGTCGCTGCCGTCGTTGCGGACGGCGACCCGGTACTCGAGCACGTCGCCGGGCAGCAGATCGCCCCCGTCCACGTCGGCGCCGGTCACGGTCGTGGTGATCTTCGGCGCGTACAGGTCGATGGTGAAGGTGATGACGCCGGGGAAGTACTGGTCCCCGGCCGTGGTCACGGTGAGGTTGGCCGAGGTGACGCCGTGCCCGAAGATCCCGTTCGCGTCCACCTGGTCGACGTCGAAGCCGAGCATGTTGGGGTACGGCGGATTGCGTCCGCCCACCGGCGCGCCACCCTCGCTGGCCGTGCTGTTGAAGAAGTTGTCGGCGTCGTTCTGGCCATCCACCAGCGGCTGCCCGTTGACCAGGAGGCTGTCCCCGGGCGTCCCGCTGTCTCCCTCGTACGCGATCGCCCCGATCTTGGCATGCACCACGCCCGTGTGCGGGGTCTCGAATCCGGTCACCGGGATGGTCGCGCTGCCGGTGTCGACCTTCCCGAAGCCGTCGAAGATCCGCAGGCTGCGCATGTCCTCGGCCGGGTTCCGGTACGCGATGGCGAGCGCCCACCCCGCGTACATGCCGCTGCCGAGGGTGGCCTGGATGTTGGCGACCCCGTAGACCCCGTTCCCGGCCATCAGCCCGGTGACGTCGGCGAACCCCTGATAGTTGCCGCCGCTGGCGTACAGGCTGCTGGCGGTGATCGGTTTCCAGGTGGCGCCCGCGGGCGTACGGAAAAGGATCTTGTTCCGCAGGGAGGCAGTGGGGGCCAGCGACGAGTCGGCGCCCCAGTAGAGGCCGGCGAACAGGACCGTGCTGCCCACGGGCATCGTGATCGTCGCGTCGCTGTCGTTGAACGTCGTAGGGTCGCCGTCGGCGTTGGTGGACTCCATGAGGTAGCTGTTGTTGTTCGGCGCGCTACCGCCGCCGTTGCGGGCCGCCGCGCAGGTCAGCACCGCGGCGGGACAGGTGAGGTTGCTGTTGCCGCGCAGCAGGATCGAGCCGTTCGCGTTGACGTCGAACCGGGTGGCGAACGCCGTCGTGATCGCCGCGGCGCGGGCCGGATCGACCGGCAGGGCCGTCGCCGCCAGCACGGCGAGGACGACCAGCAGGGCCGCCGTCGGCCGCCGGAGCACACCTAGACGCTAGATCAGAGCCGCGGCCGGCACAGCCGGATCAGAGCCGCTTGCGATACAGGACGAACACCCGCTCGATCCGGGCGCCGACGGCGAGCGAGTAGAACGGCACCGGGCCGACCCAGCCGATCTGCGCGGTCTCGTGGCCCTCGGCGTGCTGGTCGGCCAGGCAGCGGCGGAGCAGCACCGAGCCGATCCCGCGGCCCTGGGCGGCGGCGGTGGTGCCCATCGGGCCGAACCAGCTGGGGCGGGACGAGCCGTACGCGGCGAAGCCGAGCAGCGTGCCGTCGGCCTCGACGGCGATGTGGCAGCCGGCCCGTTCCCGGCCGATCGAGTGGCTGATCTCGCCGGCCCAGCCCGCGGTCCAGTTGGCCAGCGCGAACGCCACCAGCGTCGCGGTGTCGGACGGCTCGGCGCGGCGGACGGTGACGCCCTCCCCGGCGAGGCGCTTGACCGCCGCCTTCGTGTCGAAACCGGAGCGAAGGTCCACGGTCATGTTCCAGGCCGGCTGGTCCTCGGCGAAACCGAGCGCGGTCGCCGCGCAGATCGCCGGGGTGTAGCGCGGGTCGATGCCGGGCCAGGCGTAGTACGGCGCGTTGCCGGCCAGCACCACCTCGCCGGCGCCCAGGCCGGCCAGCGCGGCCTCGACCCGGGCCAGCAGGGCCCGCCCGACGCCGCGACGGCGCTCGGCCGGGTCGACGGCGACGAGGTCGACGTGCCCGATCGAGGCGTCCCGGTGCGAGAGCGAGCCGAGCACCACCCCGATCACCCGGTCGCCGGGCGCGACGGCCAGGAAGCCGGTCAACGTGCGCGGCACCGGCGACCAGCCCTCGGCGCCGGTGCGGTCGCGCAGCCGGCGCACGATCTCGTCCGCCTCGGCCGCGTCCTCGGGAAGGTCGAGGGCGGCTCGGCACAACGCGATCACCGCGGGCTCGTCGTCGGCGGTCAGCTCGGTAATCCGGCACTCACGATCCACAACGCCGAACGTACGTGAGATTTCCCCCGCCTGGGTGACGCGCGCGGGCGCTAACGTGGGACGGGTGCGCGATCCCTCCGTCTCCCGCTTCACGGCCGGCCGTCTGTCCCCGATCCGCCGGGTGTCCGATCTCCGGCGACTGCGCGACGAGCAGTTCGACGTCCTGGTCATCGGCGGTGGGGTCACCGGCGCCGGCGCGGCCCTCGACGCCGCCTCCCGCGGCCTCAAGGTCGCCCTGGTCGAGGCCCGTGACCTGGCCGCCGGCACGTCCAGCCGGTCGAGCAAGCTGATCCACGGCGGGCTGCGCTATCTCGAGCAGCTCGAGCTGCACCTGGTGCACGAGGCGCTCACCGAGCGGGGGCTGCTGTCCACCAGGCTGGCGCCGCACCTGGTCCGCCCGGTGCCGATCCTGGTGCCGCTGCCGGCCGGAAAACCGCCGGCCCGCGTCTGGCACCGGGCCTACTACGGGCTCGGCGTGGCGGCGTACGACGTCTTCGCCGGCATGTTCGGCACCGGCCGGGGCATGCCGCTGCACCGCCATCTGACCCGCGCCGGCGCCCGCCACCTCTTCCCGAGCCTGCGGGCCGACGCGGTGGCCGGTGCGATCCGCTACTACGACGGCCAGGTCGACGACGCCCGGCTGGTGGTGACCCTGGCCCGCACCGCGGCGAGCCTGGGCGCGGCCGTGGTGACCAGCGCCCGCGTGGTCGGCTTCGTGCGCCAGGCGCGCGAGGTGGTCGGCGTCCGGGTGCGCGACCTGGAGTCGCCGGACGCGCCCGAGTTCGAGGTGCGGGCGCGCACGGTGGTGGCCGCCACCGGCGTGTGGAGCGACGACATGTCGCGGATGCTCAGCGACGTCGGGGTTCGCCCCGGCATGCGGGTGCGGGCCTCCAAGGGCGTGCACCTGGTCGTGCCGCGCTCGGCGATCACCGGCGAGGCCGGGCTGATCCTGCGCACGCCGACCTCGGTGCTGTTCGTGATCCCGTGGGGCGGTCATTGGATCATCGGCACCACCGACACCGACTGGAAGCTCGACCGCTCGCATCCGGCGGCCTCCGCGCGCGACATCCGCTACCTGCTCGACCAGGTCAACACCGTGCTCGACCGGCCGCTGACCACCGACGACATCGAGGGCGTCTACGCCGGCCTGCGCCCGTTGCTCTCCGGCGAGGCCGAGTCGACCTCCAAGCTCTCCCGCGAGCACGCGGTGATCGAGCCGATGCTCGGGCTGCTGCTGGTGGCGGGCGGGAAGTACACGACGTACCGGGTGATGGCGGCCGACGTGATCAATCGCGCGGTGCGCCGGCTGGGCGGTCCGGCGCGCCCGTCGCGCACCGCCGAGCTGCCGCTTCTCGGCGCGGACGGCTTCGCCTCCGCGTGGCGCGACCGGCAGGACACGGCACGGCGGCACGGCGTCACCG
The DNA here is from genome assembly GCF_055586105.1 of Actinoplanes sp. NPDC051537. Taxonomy (NCBI): domain Bacteria; kingdom Bacillati; phylum Actinomycetota; class Actinomycetes; order Micromonosporales; family Micromonosporaceae; genus Actinoplanes; species Actinoplanes sp. NPDC051537. The sequence continues at coordinate 301,647 of NZ_JBVJIU010000012.1, read as the reverse complement.
GCGGGGTGATCGAGCACCTTCTCGAGAGGTACGGGACCCTGGCCGTACACCTGCTGGCGATGGTGGAAGCCGACCCGTCGCTGGCCACCCCGCTCACCGGCGCGCCGGAATATCTGGCCGCCGAGGTCGCCTACGCCGCGCTCGCCGAGGGCGCCCTGCACCTGGACGACGTTCTCACCCGCCGCACCCGCATCTCGATCGAGACGACGCACCGCGGCACCGAGACCGCCGAGCACGCGGCCGCGGTGATGGGCGACGCCCTGGGCTGGGACAAGGAGGTGCGCGCCCGCGAGGTCGAGCACTACCTGGCGCGGGTGGCCGCCGAGCGGCAGTCGCAGACCATGCCCGACGACCTGACCGCCGACGCGGCCCGGATCGGGGTGCCGGACGTCCGGGGCTTCGCCGCCGACCGGGGGATCGACCTCCTCGCCGAACTCCCGGTGATTGGCGATCTTTGATCCTCGTCGACGAGCCGCTCTGGCCGGCCCGGGGCCGCCTCTGGTCCCACCTCGTCAGCGACCTGTCCTACGCCGAGCTGCACGTCTTCGCCGAGATGCTGGGCGCGCCGCGCCGGGCCTTCGATCGGGACCACTACGACATCCCGGAGCAGCGGTTCCGCTCGGCGCTGTGGCTCGGCGCGACGCTCCTGCCCTCCCGCGATCTGGCGTCCCGCCTGCGGTCCTCCGGGTTACGCCGGCCCAAGCATCTCGCGTGACAGGTTGGCGCGCGCCTTCTCCTCCCAGGCCGCGCGCAGCGGCGCGAGGCGGTAGATCGACGGCAGCTCGAGCAGCGCCTTGAGGACCTGCGCCCGGCCGTCCTTGAAGGCGGCGTCGGGCACATGCGCGTACTCCCGCCGGATCGCCGCGGTGTAGGCGTCGTAGGTCTCCTCGTCGCTGGCCAGGATGGCCAGGTCGGCGTCGCAGAGCAGCTCGCCGTCGGGGTCGTCGTCCTCGGTGGCGTGCCCGGCGGTCAGCCCGACCAGCCGCGCCACCTCGGCCGCCACGTCGTCCGGCACGCCGAGGGTCGCCAGCAGGCCGGCCGCGAACTCGGCGCTGTCCCGCTCGTTCGCGTCGCCGAGTGCCCGCGGGTCGTAGACGGCGTCGTGCATCCACGCGGCCAGCCGAACCCGTTCCGGATGCGGAGCGAGTTCGGCATGGCGATCGATCACCTCGAGTACGGCCGAGAGGTGCGCCGCGGTGTGATAGTGCCGCTGCGGCTCGGACCAGCGGGCGAGCAGGTACTCGCCGGCCGCGTTCAGATCGCCGTCGTCGGCGGTGGCGCCCGCCTGCCGGGCCGCCGCGCCGAAACCGTCCACGAGAGAAGTCACGCCCGCAATCCTGGCACGACCCTCAGTAGGGTCAGTGACCATGAGGTCCGTTATCGCCGCCGGTCTGCACCGGGTCCGCGGCGGCCTCGCGCTCGCCCTCCAGGCCGGCGTGGCCGCGGGGCTGGCCTGGTGGGTGGCGCACGACCTGATCGGCCGCCCCCAGCCGTTCTTCGCCCCGATCGCCGCCGTGATCACCCTGGCGTCCTCGGTCGGGCAGCGCGCCCGGCGCACGGCCGAGCTGGTGCTGGGCGTGGCGATCGGCATCGGCGTGGGCGACGCCCTGATCCTGCTGATCGGCAGCGGCCCGTGGCAGATCGGGCTCGTGGTGGTGCTCGCGATCCTGATCGCCACCGCGGTCGGCGGCCGCACCCCGCTGGTCGTGCAGTCCGCCTCCTCGGCGGTGCTGGTCGCCACCCTCACCTCGGCCACCGGCCTGCCCTGGACCAGGTTCTTCGACGCGCTGGTCGGCGGCGGCATCGGGCTGGCCGTGATGACCGTGCTGCTGCCGCTCAACCCGCTGACGGTCGTGCAGCGGGCGGCCGACCCGGCGCTGCGCGGGCTCACCGGCGGGCTGCGCGACGTGGCCGGCGGCATGCGGGACGGCGACCGGGACGCGGTCGACGAGGCGCTGGGCCGGCTGCGCGCCTCCGAGACGTCGTTCGCCGCGTTCTCGGAAGCGGTCAAGGCGGCCCGGGAGAACGTCGCCTTCGCGCCGGCCCGGTGGCGCGCCCGCGGCGCCCTCGCCCAGTACGTGGACGGCGCCGATCAGGTCACCTACGCGCTGCGGAACGTCCGGGTGCTGATCCGGCGGGTGAGCACCGCGCTCGGCGACCAGGAGAAGATTCCCGGCGTGCTGGCGACCGGGGTCGATCTGCTCGGCGACGCGGTCGACCTGCTGCGGCAGGAGTGGGCGCGGGCGGCCGAGCCGATCGCGGCCCGGCAGCGGGTGCTCAGCGCGGTCGCCGAGGCGGCCAAGGCGTACGACGAGGGGGTCGGCTTCTCCGGCGGCGTCGTGGTCGCCCAGGTCCGCTCGATCGCCACCGACCTGTTGCGGGCGAGCGGCGTCGAGTTCGCCGAGGCGCCCCGCCTGGTCCGGAAGGCCGCGGGGTGGCACAACCGCCCCCGGGCCACGCGCCGGCCGGGCCGCCGGCCGCCCGCCCCGGGCCACGGCCCCAGCATCGGTGGCTAGGCTGGCTGTCATGGTCGACGTTTCGCCGGGCGGGCTGCCCGACGCCTACCCGCATCCGGCGGTCAAGGCCCGCGCGATCGGCTGGCGCCGCTGGCTGCCGATGGCCGGCGTGGTCTCGTTCCTGGTCGCCGGCGCGGTCGGCATGCTGCTGTTCCTCGGCGTCGACATCGGCATCACCGGCCTGCTGGTCGGCCTGGCCGCCGCGGTCCTCCCGGTGCCGCTGCTGGTCGCGAGCTTCCTCTGGCTCGACCGCTACGAGCCCGAGCCGATCCGCTACCTGGCCTTCTGCTTCTTCTGGGGCGCCGCGATCGCCACCGCCGCCGCGCTCTTCGTCAACACCGAGGCGTCGATCTGGTTCGAGAAGTGGGGCCTGCCCGACGCCCTGGTCGCGGTGCTGGTGGCGCCCTTCATCGAGGAGTCGATGAAGGCGCTCGGCCCGATCCTGCTCTCCTGGCGGCGCCGCAGCGAGTGGTCCGGCATCACCGACGGCATCGTCTACTGCGGCATGTCCGCGCTCGGCTTCGCCATGGTGGAGAACGTGCTCTACCTCGGCAAGCACGGCTACGCGACCGGCGTCGAGGAGTACGGGCCGGCCACCGGCCTGCAGAACCTCTTCCTGATCTTCATCGTGCGCATCCTGTTCACCGGCTTCGCGCACCCGCTGTTCACCTCGATGACCGGCATCGGCCTGGGCGTCTCGGCGCGCTCCGGCGACCGCCGGGTCCGGTGGCTGGCGCCGATCGCCGGCCTGCTGAGCGCGATGATCCTGCACGGCACGTTCAACCTGATCCCGACGCTCGCGGCCAGCCTCTCGCAACCGCTGATCATGCTGTACGGGTACCTGGGCTTCATGGTTCCGCTGTTCTTCGGGGTGGTCGGGTTCGCCATCGCCCTGCGCGCCTGGGAGGGCCGGCTCACCGAGCGGATGCTGCCGCTCTACGTCCGTTCCGGCTGGTTCTCGCCGCCCGAGGTGGCGTCGCTGGGCAGCCTCGGCCGCCGGCATTCGGCCCGGCAGTGGGCCCGGCGGGTGGCCGGCACCGCGGGACAGCAGGCGATGCGCGACTTCCAGTTCGCCGCGACCCAGCTGGCGCTGCTGCGCGACGGCATGCAGCGGGGGCTGAACCCGGCGCTGCGCGACCGCTACCGCGACTCGGCCGAGGAGTACCGCCTGCTGCTGGACGTGCAGCGGTACCGGACGGCGTTCACGGCCAAGGACCCGACGACGCCACGCGCGTTCTGGAACGGCGAGTCCTACCAGCTCCAGTTCCCGGACGGCTCGACGCACGTGGTCCCGCCGCCGGCCGACCCGGTCGTCCCGGTGCCGGTGCGCCTGGCGCCCGCCTACCCGCCGCCGCCGTACGGCTACCCGGGTTACGGCCCCCCGCCGTACGCGCCCTATCCGGGTCCTCAGAGGTAGAGGCCGGTACCGTCCGATTCGACCCGGCTGGCCGCCACGGCGTGCACGTCGCGCTCGCGCAGCAGCACGTACTCGCGGCCGTGCAGCTCGACCTCGGAGCGGTCGTCGGGGTCGAAGAGCACACGGTCGCCGACGACGATCGATCGCACGTTCGGCCCGACGCCCACGGCCGTCGCCCAGGACAGTCGCCGGCCCACCGACGCCGTCGCCGGGATGACGATGCCGGCCGAGGAACGCCGCTCGCCCTCACCCCCGTCCTGCCGGACGAGAACGCGGTCGTGGAGCATGCGGATCGGTAGCCCGGCCTCGGTGCGGGTGTCGGCACTCACGCTTGCAGACGGTACGCCCCCGGGCAGGCCGGTTTCCCGGTGGTGGCTGAGGGCCGGGAGGCGCCGGACTACTACGGTGGTACCGCGCGCCGTGCCGCGGTGCCGCGAGGCAAGGAGGGTTGGCCGGTTGAGCCGCTTGCAGCGTGTCCGTGACAACCTGCGCCGCGCCTACGACTCGGGTCGCGAGTCGGTGCGCCAGCGCGCGGACGAGACGGTCGAGGAGCCCGAGCCGGACGACGAGTTCGTCCCGCCGCCGGCCGATCCCGAGCCGGTGCACGGCTCGACGAACAGCCTCGACGACGCCGAGGTGCCGCATTCGCTGCGCATCGCCGCGGCCTGGAGCTGGCGGCTGATCGTGGTCGGCGTCGTCGGCTGGGCGCTGCTGCACTTCATCGGCATCGTCAGCATCGTGGTGGTCCCGCTGGCGATCGCCATGCTGCTCTCGGCGCTGCTCACCCCGGCCGTGAGCTGGCTGCTCAAGCTGCACGTGCCCCGCTCGCTGGCGACGTTCCTGGTGCTGATCTGCGGCCTCGCGGCGGTCGCCGGCACGCTGACCCTGGTCATCTCCCAGTTCATCGACGGCGTTCCGGAACTGACCCAGAAGACCAGCGACGGCGTACGCCAGATCCAGGACTGGGCCCGCACCGGTCCACTGCATCTCTCCGACGCTCAGGTGAACCAGGCGATCAACAACGCGCAGGACTGGGTCAACACGCACACCTCGCAGCTGACCTCGACCGGCATCGCCACCGCGGCGACGCTGTTCGAGCTGATCACCGGCATGCTCCTGGTGCTGTTCTCGACGTTCTTCTTCCTGCGCGACGGCCGCAAGATCTGGCGGTTCATCGTCCGGCTGTTCCCGATCAACGCCCGCTGGTCGCTGGCCGACGCCGGGGACGCGTCCTGGGCGACGCTGACCGCCTACGTGCGGGCGACCGTGCTGGTGGCGTTCATCGACGCGGTCGGCATCGGCACCGCCCTGGTGATCCTCAACATCCCGTTCCCGTTCCCGCTGGCCGCGCTGGTCTTCCTGGGCGCGTTCATCCCGATCGTCGGCGCCAGCGTGTCGGGCGCGGTCGCGGTGCTGGTGGCGCTGGTCGACCAGGGCTGGGTGATCGCGCTGATCGTGCTCGGCGCGGTGATCCTGGTGCAGCAGGTCGAGGGCCACGTCCTCCAGCCGCTGATCATGGGCCGGGCGGTGGCCGTGCACCCGCTCGTCGTGATCATCGGCATCGCCTGCGGCGCGACGCTGGCCGGCATCATCGGCGCGCTGGTCGCCGTGCCGCTGATCGCGGTGCTCAACACCGGCATCCGCCGGCTGTCCCGGCGCCGGCCCGAGGTGCCGGCCAGCGCGGTCGTCGTCGGGAGCGCCTTACCGGAGGCGTGAGAAAGGGCGGGACCCGATCGGGTCCCGCCCTTTCCTAACAGAGCGCGGGCTGTGGTCAGGCCGCCGCGACGTTGAGGGAGACCTCGTTGACGCCGCGGGTCACGTCGACCGCCAGCTCACCGTTGCCGAGCCGGCTGAGTGCCCGGAGCGTCCACGACCCGGGGGCCGCGAAGAACCGGAACACGCCCTCGGGCGAGGTCACGACCTCGGCGGTGAACTCGCCGGAGGAGTCGAGCAGACGCACGTACGCGCCGCCGACCGCCTCGCCGTCGGCGGTGCTCACGATGCCGGTGATGACGGTTTCCTTCTCCAGGTCGACGCTCGCGGGGAGGGGCGCCGACTGGTCGGGGGCGGCGCAGCCGGCCGCGGTGTTGGAAGGCGAAGTCATCGTGATCACGCCTTTCCGGGCTCGTCGCCGAGGGCGATCGGCACGCCGATGAGCGAGCCGTACTCGGTCCAGGAGCCGTCGTAGTTCTTCACGTTCTGCTGGCCGAGGAGTTCCTTGAGCACGAACCACGTGTGCGAGGAGCGCTCGCCGATCCGGCAGTACGCGATGGTGTCCTTGCTGCCGTCGAGGCCGGCGTCGCCGTAGATCTTGGCGAGCTCGTCGTCGGACTTGAAGGTGCCGTCCTCGTTCGCGGCCTTGCTCCACGGCACGCTGATCGCCGTCGGGATGTGGCCGGCCCGCTGCGACTGCTCCTGCGGCAGGTGGGCGGGCGCGAGCAGGCGGCCCGCGAACTCGTCGGGGCTGCGCACGTCGACCAGGTTCTTCACGCCGATGGCCTGGACGACCTCGTCGCGGAACGCGCGGATGGTCAGGTCGGGCGCGGAGGCCTGGTAGGAGGTCTTCGCACGGCTCGGCACGTCCTTGGAGTACGGCCGGGCGTCGAGCTCCCACTTCTTGCGGCCGCCGTCGAGCAGCACGACGTCGCCGTGGCCGTACAGCTTGAAGTACCAGTACGCGTACGCCGCGAACCAGTTGTTGTTGCCGCCGTAGAGCACGACCTTGTCGTTGTTGCTGATGCCGCGCTCGCTGAGGAGCGCGGAGAACTGCTCCTGGTTCACGAAGTCGCGGCGGACCGGGTCCTGCAGGTCCTTCTTCCAGTCGATCTTCACGGCGCCCGGGATGTGCCCGCCGTCGTAGGCGGTGGTGTCCTCGTCGACCTCGACGAAGACGATGCCCGGAGTTTCGAGGTTCTTCTCGGCCCAGTCCGCCGAGACGAGTGCGGTGTCGCGACTCATCGGTCTACTCCCTTGATGGGTGAGAGATGGGGGAGAGTCAGCGCACGAGGGTTTTGTCGCACCCCGCGCGGGACCCTGATGACAGATCTCGTGCTTGTGCGACGGCGCCACTGCCGGGCTCTTACGAAGGCGAGCGAAAGGTGCTCAGCGCGAGTGGCCCCGTCAGATGACAGGGCGACACAGGCAGGCGGCCATGCGGCACAGGTCGACCGCACGCCTCTTGGTGAGCAACGGGCTCATGGAAAACGACCCTACCAGCGGTTCCAGACCCCGGAACAGCCTCGACCACGATCCGGGAACGAGTCCGGCGTCACAGACCGGTCGAGTTGAGCGCCACGTTGGTCGCCCCGGCGGTCACCAACAGGCCGTCGGGCTGCGGCTTGACGCTCTTGACCTTGAGATTCAGCGGCAGGGCGGGCACGGTCAGATCGAAGGCGAGCTTCTGCACGTACGAGTTGATCAGCCCCCGCACGACCGCGTTGTCGGGCAGACCCGCCGCCGTTACGTCGGTGAAATGAACCTGGACGATGTTGTCGGCCTTCACCGTCAGCTCGGCGGTGCCGCTCACGTTGACGGTCTGGCCGAGCACCTGGACCGGCGCCGAGCCGGTCAGCTTGCCGTCCTTCTCGGCCAGTTTCACGCCGGGCTGGCCGACGAGCTCGACCAGTTGCGGGTAGTCGACGAGGCCGGCGCCGGTCACCGTGCCGGCCACGATGTCGCCGTTGCCCGAGCGCAGGGTCTCGAGCGGCGCGCGTACGTCGTTGGCCGTGATGTCCAGCGACTTCATCTTGATCGTCCGGCCGTCGCCGGCCGGGCCCGCGAAGCTGGCCAGCCCGATCTTGATCTCGTGGTACTCGCCCCGCGCGACCTGGGTCAGGAACGGGAAGCCCTCGATCGTGACGTCCGGCTTCTCGCTGGTCGCCTTCTGGTTCGAGACCTGCTCGGCCACCCGGTCGCTGATCGTCCGCTCGGCGTAGGAGGCGGCGACCCGGTCGGCCACCGCCGCGGCCGCCAGCAGCAGAAGCACCAGCACGATGAACGTGATCAGAAGACGGCGGCCCCACCGCCGCCGCGGACGGACCCGCTCGCCGTAAACGTCGCCCACCGGTCCTCCCGACCATCGACTGTGGTGGACCGTACATGCCCGGTTCCAGCCCGGGCCGAAACCGCTACGAGAGGTACCAGTGTGTGAGCGCGTAGGCGAACGGCGCGGTCAGCGCGAACGCGCCGAGCGGGCCCTGCATGTGCCGGGCCACCCAGAAGGTCGGCGCGTCGCCGGCCAGCCGCCGGCCCGCGTCGCCGAAGTTCACCGCGAGGTCGACGACGCTGGCCACCACGGCGGCGACCAGGCCGACGACGGCGCCCTTGGCCGGGGTGAACGGCAGCACCAGCACGCTGCCCAGCGCGGCCGAGGCGAGGGTGCCGAGCATGGCGCCCAGCACCACGCCGGTCGCGCCGCGCGGCACCTGGAGCGCGATCCGCGGCTTCGGGAAGATCGCGTCGGTCACCCGGGCGACGAGCAGGGCGACACCCGCGCCGGCGGCGCTGACCACGATGGTCTGGGTGCCGATCTCCTGACGGCTGAGGACGATCGGGATCGCGTACGCCACGACGCCGAGCACGATCACCAGGGTGGTCCGATACGAGTCCGTCACCCGCTTGCGGTCCACCGCCCGGACGAGCTGGCCGGCCAGCGCCGCGACGAAGCCGGCCAGGGCCACCAGGAACAGCGGGAACAGGCCCGGGGTCGTACGCGTGGTGGCGAAGTAGTCGGCGGCCAGCGCGACCACCACGCACACCCCCGCGGTCGCGCCCGCGGCCGGCGGGTGCAGCGCCATGATCCAGGCGAGCAGGTAGAGCAGCTGGATGCCGAAGAGAATGATCGTGTAGGGCAGGCGGTGGTCCGGTGCGGACGTCTGCGCGCCCAGCGCGAGGGCGAGCGCCAGCAGACCGGAGAAGCCGCCGATGGCCAGCGACAGCTGCCGCCGGACCGGAGCGACCTCGATCTCCTCGAACTCCTCCTCGTCCTCCTCCGGCTCCTCGGAGCGGCTCGCCGGATCCTCGTCGGGCACGGCGCCGTAACCGGCCGGCGGGCGGCCGGGACCCGAGCGCGCGATCTCGCGCGACGCGTCGGCATCCCAGGCATCTTCCTGCGGCATGGAGGGGAACACGCCTGCGATGGTGCCAGAGTCCGCGACCACGGCCCAATTCCCGGCCCGGTGCGAGCGCCCTATGTAAAAGGCCTGTTACGAGTAGGCCGTTTGGCCACCTTACGGGCGTTTGATGCGTCACTTGGTCACGCGAACCGGCCGTGAGAGGCGATGCATCGGTTAAGGTAACGCCAGCCCTCCCGTCGGTGACGCCGGGGAAACCATCCTCCGGGAGCGGTGTGCAAAACGCCGCCAACCGGGTCACCCGAGCGGCTCCGCGCCGCCAAGGACGGAGGTGAGTGTGGAAATCCTTCTGTTGGTGACGGCACGGGCCGGCGAGCCATCGGCCGTACTCCCCGCGCTGGACCTGCTTCCCCACTCGGTACGCACCGCCCCGCGCGACGTCCGCACCCTGGTGTCCGGGCCGAGCCCCGACGCCGTCCTGGTCGACGCGCGCTCCGAGCTCTCCGAGGCTCGCGCCACCTGTCGCATGCTGCACGCCACCGGCATCGGGGTCCCGCTCGTCGCGGTGGTCACCGAGGCCGGCCTGATCGCGCTCAACGCCGACTGGGGCGTCGACGACGTGATCCTGGCCAGCGCCGGCCCGGCCGAGGTCGAGGCCCGGCTGCGCCTGGGCGTCGGCCGGCTCAACAACGCGACCGCCGGCGCCGGCGGGTCGATCCGGGCCGGCGAGCTCAACATCGACCCCGACACGTACGCGGCCAAGCTCAAGGGCCGCCCGCTCGACCTCACCTACAAGGAGTTCGAGCTGCTCAAGTTCCTGGCGCAGCACCCGGGCCGGGTGTTCACCCGCGACCAGCTGCTGCGCGAGGTCTGGGGCTACGACTACTTCGGCGGCACCCGCACGGTCGACGTGCACGTGCGGCGCCTGCGGGCCAAGCTCGGCTCCGAGTACGAGTCGATGATCGGCACGGTGCGCCAGGTCGGCTACAAGTTCGTGGTCCCGCCGAGCGGTCGCCAGCTGCACGACAACGAGCCGGTCGCGCTGCCGGTCTAAGTTCTCCTCATGAGCAAAGTCCGGTCGCTTGACCGGTTGAGCGCCGCCGAGGTGGCCGACGTTCTCGCGTTGGCCACCGCGGCGGAGCAAGCCGACGGGGTCTATCCGCTCTCCGAGGACGTCGTTCTGCGCGTCCGCAACGGGGGCGGCACCCACCTGCTCGCCACCACCGATGACGGCCTGGTCGCGGGCTACGCCTTTGCCGAGGAGTCGGGCGAGTCGGGCGAGCTGGTCGTTCACCCGGCGCATCGGCGGCACGGCTTCGGCTCGGCCCTGCTCGCGGCGGCCGGGGGTGGCCCGCTGGCATTCTGGGCGCACGGCGACGCGTCCGCCGCCCGGCTTTTCGCCGAAAAAAGCGGGTTTGCCCGGGTACGGGTGCTGTGGCAGATGCGCCGCTCGCTGGTCGGCTTCGACGAGGAGTCGGTGCTGCCCGAGGGCGTGACCCTGCGGCACTTCCGGCCCGGCCACGACGAGCAGGCCTGGCTCGGCGTCAACGCCCGGGCCTTCGCCCACCACCCCGAGCAGGGCCGCTGGACCCTCGACGACCTGCGCCTGCGCGAGGCCGAGCCGTGGTTCGACCCGGCCGGCTTCCTGCTCGCGGTCGACATCGAGGACACGCTGCTCGGCTTCCACTGGACCAAGGTCCACCCGGCCGCGGGCGACGATCCGGCGCTCGGCGAGATCTACGTGCTCGGCGTCGACCCGGGCGGCCACCGGCGCGGGCTCGGCCGGCAGCTGAGCGTGGCCGGCCTCCGCCACCTCGCGGACTCCGGCCTCACCCAGGCCATGCTCTACGTCGACGAGTCGAACACGGCGGCGGTGGCCCTCTATCGCCGGCTCGGCTTCGAGATCTACAAGACGGACGTCAACTACCGGCGGGGCTGAGCTCCCCGGCCCGGGCGATCACGTCGGTGAGCACTCGCTGCGCGGTGGCCAGGTCGTCCGCGTCCATCGGCCCGTAGAGCTCCGCGGTCACCGCCGCCACCTTTCGCTGCGCCTGCCCGAGCGCTTCGGCGCCCCTCGGCGTGATCGCGTCGTCGCAGAGCAGCCCGCGCATCCGCAGGCCGTCCAGCAGGGCGGCCGCCTGGGCCGGGTCGAGACCCAGCTGCGGCTGCCCGGCGAGGAATCCCGCCAGGTCGCCGCCGGCCCGGCGCGCGTCGGCCACGCGCAGGGCCACGAACTCGTTGCTGTCCAGCCCGCTGTCCACGAGCGTGCGGTCGAGCAGCGCGCGCACGGCGCCCTGCGCTTCGGCGATGGTCTGTCCGGTCAAGGCAGGCATGAGCCCTCTCCTTACGTCAACCTCAGCAGTGTGCGAAGGACTTCGGCCAGCTCGCGGGAGCGCTCGCTCGCGGGGCCGCCGATCGGCGCGGTCAGCTCGGCCTGCAGGTCCCGGACGATCGGGATGGCCCGGGTGACGACCTCGACGCCGCGCTCGGTGAGAGCGAGCCCGAAGGCCCGCGGATCGTTCGGGTGACGGGCCCGGTCGAGCAGGCCGGCCTGCTCGAGCCCGCGCGCCACCTTGGAGACGTACATCGGCTCGAAGCCCGCCCGCTCACCCAGCTCGCGCTGGCTCGGGGTGAGGCCCTCGTGCCCCATCCCGTAGAGCGTGGCGAGCAGCGAATATTGCGCGTGGGTGAGCCCGACCGGCGCCAGCGCCCGATCGACGGCGGCCCGCCACCGGTTGGTGACCCGCCACAACAACGCCCCGACCGTCTCCACACCCGATAGTAAACATGGATATGGTAAACATGGCAACTACGGGACCACGGTGACCGGCCAGCGGCCGCAGCGGACCAGGCGGATGGCCAGCGAGCCGGCGATGCGGTGGCCGACGCTGGCCGACGAGCCGACCACGACCGCGTCGGCGCGGGTCTCCTTCGCCACCTCGGCGAGGACGGTGAGCGGGTCGCCCTGCCGCACGATCAGCTCGATCTCGGCGCCCCAGCCGCCGATCTCCCGGCGCAGATGCGTCTCGAGGTCCTCCTGCGCCTCCAGCACCGCGTTCATCGCCATGCCGCTGTGGTCGGCCAGGGTGATGAGCGTGCTGGGGGCGGAGCGGGCGTGAACGGCGTACAGCCTCGTGCGCTGGCGCCGGGCCAGGCCGGCCGCGTACGCCGCCGCCCGCATCGAGGTGGGGGATCCGTCGACCCCGACCACGATCGCGCCGGGACCGTCGGTGCCCAGCTCGAAGGAGCCCATGGCGAACCCTAAGCCCCGCGCAGGGTGGCGAGCACGTCGGCGTTCAGTTGGTGCGGGGACTGGTCGGGCGCGACCAGGACGACCGTGCGCGAGGTGGCGTGGGTCAGGGCCGAGGTGAAGCTGCCCTCGGCGAACTGGGACGCCGGTCCGCGCGGCGAGCGGCCGACCGCGACGGCCCGGGCGGCCACCTCGTCGGCGTGCCGGGCCAGCACCCGGCCGGCCGCGGCGTGGTCGCCGACGCTGTGCAGCAGCTGGCCGGTGGCGGCGACGCCGTGCGCGGCGAGATGCTCGAGCAGGGCGGTCAGCCCGCGCCGGGCCTCCTGCTCGTCCTCGGGGTCGATGGCCAGCTCCTCGATCACCACGGTCTCCCGGACCCGTACGACCTCGAGGGTCGCGCCGGCGTCCCGGGCGATGACCGCGGCCGCGTCGACGATCTCGCGCGCGCCGGCCGAGGCGCCGACCGCCACGACGACGGGGCGGGAATCGGCCGGGACCGGTTCGCCGAGCGATTCGAGGTGCGAGGCGGGGGCGGACAGCTGGGTCTCGGCGGCGTCGACGAGCCGGCGACCGCTGGCCAGCACGAAGATCGCGAGGACGAAGGCGACACCGCCGACATAGAACGGCACGCTCAGATCGGTGGCTTCGGCGATCTTCCCGGCCACGAACGGGGCGAGCCCGCCGCCGATGAAGCGGACGAAGCCGTACGCGGACGAGGCCACCGACCGCTCGACGGGGGTGACCAGCATGACCGCCTGCGTGGTCAGGGTGTTGTTGATGCCGATGAAGGCGCCGCTGACGATCACCGCGACGATGACCGTGGCCGGGGTGTTCACGCCGAAGCCGATCACCGCCATGACGATGCCGAGCGCGAGCATGTTGACGTAGAGGACCTTGACCGTGCCGAAGCGGGCCTGCAGCCGCGGCGCGAACCAGACGCTGAACGCCGCCACCAGCAGCCCCCAGCCGGTGAAGACCAGGCCGAGCTGCTCGGCGCCGAGCTCCATCGGGTACGGCGCGTAGCCGAGCATGGTGAAGAAGCCCCAGTTGTAGAGCAGGGCCATGATGCCCATGGTCAGCAGGCCGCGGTGGCGCAGCGCCTTGAGCGGGGCGGAGAGCGGCGTCTTCTGCGCCGGCTTGGGCAGCGACGGCACGAAGAAGACGGTCGCCACCAGCGCGATCGCCATCAGGACGGCCACCCCGTAGAACGGGCCGCGCCAGCTGATGCTGCCGAGCTCGCCGCCGAGCAGCGGGCCGACCGCGATGCCGAGACCGAGCGCCGTCTCGTACAGGATGATCGCCCCCGCGAAGCCGCCGCTCGCCGAGGCGACGATGACGGCGAGGCTGGTCGCGATGAACAGGGCGTTGCCCAGGCCCCACCCGGCCCGGAAGCCGACGATGCCGCCGACCGTGCCCGACGTGCCGGCCAGCGCCGCGAAGACCACGATCAGGGCGAGGCCGGCGATCAGCGTGCGCTTGGCGCCGATCCGGCTCGAGACCCAGCCGACCACCAGCATCGCGATCGCGGTGACCACCAGGTAGCTGGTGAACAGCAGGGACACCTGGCTGGGCGTGGCGTGCAGATCTTTCGCGAGCGCGGGAAGGATCGGGTCGACCAGGCCGATGCCCATGAACGAGATGACACAGGCGAAGGCGACGGCCCAGACGGCGCGCGGCTGACGGAACGGGTTCGAGGTGGGTTCGGCTCGTGCGCTCATAACTGCATTATGCAGCTATCTGGTCTCGACGGCGAGTCTCATGCGTCACGGGACGGACAAGCCAGGATCTCGGGGCGGTAAACACCCGCCTCGCATTCGCGACATGTCGGACTTCTTTAACCCGGTTCACGGAACGGACAACTCGGGCTCAGGAGAAAGCAAACTTGGGTGGCATACGTGTTCACCGCGCGTTCATTTGTGGCCGGGTAACCGGCTACCTGGCCCTTTTACTTTTCGGGTGTGCCGATGAGAGATCGGCCTGTGCACCTCACCCCCCGAAGGGAAAATCGTGAAGCTCCAGCGGTCCGGTTACCTCGCCGGTATTGCTTTGACTGCGACTGCGACGCTTGCGCTCGCCGCTTGCGGGTCGGACAACACCTCCGACACTCCGGCCGGCGGCAGCTCCGCCGCGGCTGGCAGCTGTGGCACCGGCAGCCTTACGGCGCAGGGCTCGACGGCCCAGAAGAACGCCATGGACGAGTGGATCAAGAAGTACAACGCTCAGTGCTCCACCGCCAAGATTGACTACCAGGGCACCGGCTCCGGCGCCGGCATCCAGGCCTTCATCTCCGGCACGGCCGACTTCGCCGGTTCCGACTCGGCCCTGAAGGACGACGAGCAGAAGCAGGCCGACGCCAAGTGCGGCAGCGGCACCGCGCTCAACATCCCGATGGTCATCGGCCCGATCGCCGTCGTCTACAACGTGGACGGCGTGGACGGTCTCCAGCTCGACGCCTCGACCCTTGCCAAGATCTTCGCTGGCAAGATCACCAAGTGGAACGACCCGGCGATCGCCGCGCTGAACTCCAGCGCGAAGCTCCCGGCGACCGCGATCCAGGCCGTGCACCGCTCGGACGAGTCGGGCACCACCGACAACTTCACCAAGTACCTGAGCAAGTCCGCCGAGGCCGACTGGACCTTCGGCAACGCGAAGGCGTGGAAGGCTCCGGGCGGCACCGGCGCGGCCAAGTCGGACGGCGTGGCCAGCCTGGTCAAGAGCACCCCGGGCACCATCGCGTACGTCGAGCTCTCGTTCGCCGAGAACAGCGACCTGAAGATGGCGAAGGTCAAGAACGGCGCGGGTGAGTTCACCGAGCTGACCGGCGAGAGCGCCGGCAAGACCATCGAGGGCGCCAAGGTCACCGGCACCGGCAACGACCTCAAGATGTCGATCGACTACGCCACCACGACCCCGGGCGCGTACCCGATCGTGCTGGTCACCTACGAGATCGCGTGCGAGAAGGGTTCCGCGAAGGCCGCCGACATCAAGGCCTTCCTGAACTTCACGTCGAGCACGGCCGGCCAGTCGGCGCTCAGCGACCTGGGCTACGCGCCGCTCCCCGCTTCGGTTCAGTCGAAGGTCGCGACCTCCGTCGCCGCCATCAGCTGACGCTGCTCCGCCCAGCGGAACAAATCCCTCCGAGACGACAGCGAGCGAGCAGATGGGTGACTACCCCTCCCGCTCGACGGACGCCACCGGCGGCCCGGGTGTGACAGGACGTCACGCCCGGTCCGCCGGTACCGGCGTTTCGCCGAGTAGTTACGAAGAACCCCCGATCGGCGGCGGTGGCGCCCTGCCCAAGAAGAGCCGGCTCTCGATGGAGTCCGGCTTCCGTGGCCTCTCCGTCGGCGCCGGCGCGATGGTCCTCGTGATCATCGTGGCCATCGCGATCTTCCTGATCTCCAAGGCCGTCCCGGCGCTGCAGGCCAACACGGTGAACTTCCTGAGCTACAAGCAGTGGTTCCCGAACGACGCCCAGCCCAAGTTCGGCATCGCGGCGCTGGCCTTCGGGACGGTGCTGAGCTCGGTGATCGCCCTGCTCGTCGCCGTGCCCATCGCCCTGGGCATCGCGCTGTTCCTCTCGCACTACGCGCCCAAGCGGCTGGCCAACCCGCTGGGCTTCGTCATCGACCTGCTCGCCGCCGTGCCCAGTGTGGTCTTCGGACTCTGGGGCCGCGACGTCTTCGCCCAGCCGGTGCAGGACTTCTCGGTCTGGCTCAACAAGTACTTCGGCTGGATCCCGATCTTCGGCGGCGACGGCCCGTTCGGCCGCTCGATCATGCTCGGCTCCCTGGTGCTGGCGATCATGGTGCTGCCGATCGTCACCTCGCTCTCCCGCGAGGTCTTCCAGCAGACCCCGGCCATGAACGAGGAGGCCGCCCTGGCCCTCGGCGCCACCAAGTGGGAGATGATCCGCACGGCCGTGCTGCCATACGGCAAGCCCGGCGTGATCGCCGCCGTGATGCTCGGCCTCGGCCGCGCGCTCGGCGAGACCATCGCCCTGGCGCTGACCCTCGGCACGGTCTTCAGCATCTCGTTCAACCTGATCGAGACCGGCGGCAACTCGATCGCCGCGAACATCGCCAACACCTTCGGCGAGGCCAACGCCACCGGCCGCGGCGCCCTGATCGCCTCCGGCCTGGTGCTGTTCGCCATCACCCTGGTGGTCAACATGGCGGCCCGGGCGATCATCTACCGCCGCCGCGAGTTCCGGGACAGTGCCGCATGAGCATGACGCAGAGTTACCTCATCGGCAGCGGCCGCGGTTCCGGCGTCGCCATGACGCCGGACAACATCCGCACCAAGACGCTGCCGCTCGCCCTCAACTTCGGCATCGCGGTCGTCGCGTTCGCGCTCTCGGCCGCGGTCGTGCTCGGCGCCGGCATCGGCAACTGGGTTCTGGTCGTCGTGCTCGGCTGGATCCTCTACCTGGTCGGCCTGCTGGTCACGGCGGGCCGGATCGAGGGCCGGCGCGCCGCCCGCAACCGGGCCTGGAAGTCGCTGATCTACTCGGCCTGCATCCTGGCCATCCTGCCGCTCGCCTCGGTGGTGTGGACGCTGGTCTCCAAGGGCGCCTCGCGCCTCGACGGGGACTTCTTCGGGACGTCGATGAACAACATCGGCGCCCGCGACGCGAACGGCGGCGCGTACCACGCGATCATCGGCACGCTCGAGCAGGTCGGCATCGCCGCCCTGATCGCGGTGCCGCTGGGCGTGCTCGGCGCGATCTACCTGGTCGAGTACGGCCGTGGCCGGTTCGCCAACACGGTTCGCTTCTTCGTCGACGTCATGACGGGCATCCCGTCGATCGTGGCCGGTCTGTTCATCCTGTCGTTCTGGGTGCTGATCGTGAGCCCCTGGTTCAACAACGGGCAGCCGCGCTACTCGGGCTTCGCCGCGGCGCTGGCACTGTCCGTGCTGATGCTGCCGACCATCGTGCGGTCCACCGAGGAAATGTTGCGCCTGGTGCCCGGCCCGCTGCGGGAGGGCGCCTACGCCCTCGGCGTTCCGCAGTGGAAGACGATCCTCAAGATCGTCCTGCCGACCGCCCTGCCCGGCATCGTCACCGGCGTCATGCTCGCCATCGCCCGCGCGGCCGGCGAGACGGCACCGGTGCTGCTGGTCGCGGGTGGCGCCGCGGCGATCAACTTCGACCCGTTCAACGGCAACCAGTCCTCGCTGGCGCTCTTCGTCTACCAGCAGGCGGGCGACGCTTCCAAGTACGCCCCGGCGCGGGCCTGGACGGCCGCGCTGACCCTGGTCACCCTCGTTTTGGTCCTGACGATCGCCGCCAAGATGCTCGCCCGTCGCAACAGTTTGACCCGTTAAGAGGTAACCCCATGGCCAAGCGCATCGAGGCGAGCAACGTCTCCTCCTACTACGGCACCTTCAAGGCCATCGACAGCATCTCGATGACCGTGGAGCCCAAGACGATCACGGCCCTGATCGGCCCGTCGGGCTGCGGCAAGTCCACGTTCCTCCGGTCGATCAACCGGATGCACGAGGTGCTGCCGAACGCCCGCATCGAGGGCCGGCTGACCATCGACGACCAGAACATCTACGACGCGGACGTCGACGTCACCGCGGTCCGCCGGCTGATCGGCATGGTCTTCCAGCGGCCGAACCCGTTCCCCACGATGTCGATCTACGAGAACGTGGTGGCGGGCCTCAAGCTCAACGGCGTCAAGAAGAAGTCCCTGCTGGACGACGCCGCCGAGCAGTCGCTGAAGTCGGCGAACCTCTGGAACGAGGTCAAGGACCGGCTCAACCGGCCCGGCGCCGGCCTCTCCGGCGGTCAGCAGCAGCGTCTCTGCATCGCCCGCACCATCGCGGTCGAGCCGCAGGTCGTGCTCATGGACGAGCCCTGCTCGGCGCTCGACCCGATCTCGACGCTGGCGATCGAGGACCTGATGTTCAAGCTGAAGGACCGCTTCACGATCATCATCGTCACGCACAACATGCAGCAGGCCGCCCGGGTCAGCGACAAGACCGGCTTCTTCTCGATCGACAAGACGGGCGACCCCGGCCGCCTGATCGAGTACGACGACACCCAGAAGATCTTCAGCAACCCGACCGAGAAGAAGACCGAGGACTACATCACCGGCCGTTTCGGCTGAGTCTCAGTCTTGTCCGGAGGACGGGAGCGCTACGTGCAGGACGGCGCTCCCGTCTTCCTGTAGCTCCACGCGCGGCATGACCGGGGTCGAGGCATCGCGGCGGCTCGCGGCCGCGATCACTTCACCGATCTCCCCGTACGGCAAGAGTGAGCGCACGGTCGTGCGGGTGGGCGGCAGCATGGCCAGTTCGTCGGTCTCCTCCGGCCGCACCCAGCGCGCGCCGTCGCTCTCGCCGGAGACGTCCCGTGCGTGCTGACCCTCCGGCAGGAGAGCCACGAAGAACCAGGTGTCGAAGCGCTTGGGCTCGAACTCCGGCGTGATCCAGCGGGCCCACGGAAGCAGCAGGTCGTCGCGCAGACCCAGGCCCCGCTTCGCCAGCAGCTCGGTCATGGTCAGCGTGCGGGCGGCGAGCGCGGCCCGGTCGGCCTCCCAGTCGTCGGTGCTGACGTCGCCGATGGTCTGGTCGACCTGGTTCACCGGGCCCGCGAGCAGGACGCCGGCCTCCTCGAACAGCTCGCGGGCGGCGGCGCCGACGACGGCCCGCGCCCTCTCGTCGGGCAGGCCCAGGCGCTCGGCCCAGTCGGTGCGGATCGTCTCCGGGTGGTCCGACGGGTCCACGCCACCGCCCGGGAACGCGTGGAGGCCACCGAACACCATCGTGGCCGCGCGCTTCAACACGTACAGCTGGAATGTGCCGCCCTCGGGGCGCAGGAGGACGACGGTGGCCGCGGGCCGGGTGGGCGCCGGTTCGCCGCGGAACTCGCGCGCCCGCCGCACCATCATCTCGGGAATCGGAAAGACAAGCGGTGAGTCGGTCACCCACTGATCCTGCCACCCGCCGCGGCCGGGACGATAACGTAGCGATCATGTCCGAACGTAAGGTCCGCTGGGGCATTCTCGGCCCCGGCGGGATCGCCGCCCAGTTCGCCAACGACCTGCCCCTCGTGCCCGGCGCCGAGCTCGCCGCCGTGGGGTCGCGGTCCGCCGAGAAGGCCGGGGCCTTCGCCGAGCGCTACGGCTTCGCGCGGGCCCACGGCTCGTACGCCGACCTCGCGGCCGACCCCGAGGTCGATGTCGTCTATGTCGCCACCCCGCACGCGCAGCACCTCGAGGCCGCCCTGACCTGCCTGGAGGCCGGCAAGGCGGTGCTGGTCGAGAAACCGATCACGCTCGACCTGACCTCGGCCGCCCGGCTCGTGCAGGCCGCGCACGCCAACAACGTCTTCCTCATGGAGGCGATGTGGATGCGCCTCAACCCGGCCGTGCTGCGGATCGCCGAGCTGGTCGAGGAGGGCGCGATCGGCTGGGTCAGCGCGATCCACGCCGACTTCGGCCTGCAGGGCCCGTTCGACGCCGGGCACCGGTTGCGCAACCCGAGGCTGGGCGGCGGCGCGCTGCTCGACCTCGGCGTCTACCCGATCAACCTGGCCCACCTGATCATGGGCGCGCCCAGCTCGGTGCAGGCCTGGGCGCACCTGACCCCGGAGGGCGTCGACGAGAACACCGGCGTGCTGCTCGGCTGGCAGCCCGGCGCGGTCGCGGCCCTGACCTGCAGCATCAACGGCGAGAGCCGGAACGCCGCGTCGATCACCGGCACCGACGGCCGGATCGACCTGCCGCCGGGGTTCTTCGTGCCGCGCGAGTTCACGCTGCACCGGGCGGGCAAGGCCGCGGAGACCTTCGAGCTCCCGTTCGAGGGCAACGGCTACCAGTTCGAGGCGGCCGAGGTGCAGCGCTGCATCCTGGCCGGTGAGCTGGAGAGCCCGCTCATGCCGCACGCCACCACATTGGAGATCATGGGTCTCCTCGACACCATCCGTGACCAGATCGGCGTCACGTACTGACTAGAGTGGCCTGATGCCGTCGAGAAAGGTCGGCGGCAAGCCGACGTCGAGCGATGTGGCCGCGGCCGCGGGTGTCTCCCGGTCCGCCGTCTCGTTCGCGTTCAACAACCCGCAGCGCATCTCGGCGGCCACCCGCGAACGGATCCTCGCGGTGGCCGCCGAGCTCGGTTACGCGCCGAACACGCTGGCCCGCATGCTTCAGGCCGGCACCACCAACTCGATCGGCGTCCTGCTGCCGCAGCGCCTCGCGCAGATCCTGGAGAACCCCTATTACGCCCGGTTCCTGATGGGCGTCGGGCAGATTTGCGACCAGGAGGGCTACACGCTGCTGCTCACGCCACCGTTGCAGGACTCGGTGCTGAAGGCGATCCCGTACGCGGCGGTCGACGGTTTCATCGTCTGCGGGCTCGAGACCGAGGGCGCCGAGGTGATCGAGCTGGAGCGGCGCGGCATCCCGTTCGTGCTGATCGACTCGGACCGTTACGAGAACGCGCCCAGCGTCGAGGTCGACGACGTCGGCGGCGCCCGCGAGGTGACCCGCTACCTGCTCGAGCTGGGCCACCGGCGGCTCGGCGTGCTCTCCATCGACCCCGGCCCCGACGTCGAGACCCGCGGTTACCGCGGCCCGCTCGGCCGGCGGATGACCGGCATCGCCGAGGCGCTCGCCGGCTCGGACCTGACGATGGCCGACGTGGCGCTGGCCGAGGTGCCGGTGACCCGGGTCGACGGCTACCGCGCGACCAGGGAGCTGATGGCCCGCGACCCCCGGCCGACGGCGATCATGGCGCTATCCGACGTGCTCGCGTACGGCGCCGTCGACGCCCTGCAGGAGCTCGGGCTCTCCGTCCCCGACCAGGTGTCGGTGACCGGTTTCGACGACCTCGCCGAGTCGGCCTGGTTCCGGCCGCGCCTGACCACGGTCCGCCAGCCCATCGTCACCAAGGGCCGCAGCGCCGCCGCGTTCCTCATCTCCGCCATCCGGGGCGAGGACCAGCACCCGCATCAGCTGCTCGGCACCACCCTCATCGTCCGCGACTCGGCAATCAAATCGCTGATGTAACACGAGTTAGTAACCTGCTACCGTCGCCCGATGAGCGATCTTCTCCCGGCTTGGTGGCGCGACGCGGTGATCTACCAGATCTACCCGCGCAGCTTCGCCGACGCGAACGGCGACGGCATCGGTGACCTGCCCGGCATCCGCAGCCGCCTGGCCTACCTGCGCGACCTGGGCGTCGACGCGGTCTGGCTGTCCCCCTTCTACCTGTCCCCGCAGGCCGACGCCGGCTACGACGTGGCCGACTACCGCACGGTCGACCCGATCTTCGGCTCGGTCGAGGACGCCCGCGGCCTGGTCGCCGACGCGCACGCCCACGACGTCCGGGTGATCGTCGACCTGGTCCCGAACCACTCGTCCGACCAGCACGAGTGGTTCCGGCAGGCGCTGGCCGAGGGTCCGGGCTCGCCGCTGCGCGCCCGCTACCACTTCCGCGACGGCCGCGGCGAGCGCGGCGAGCTCCCGCCCAACGACTGGCCGTCGATCTTCGGCGGTCCGGCCTGGACCCGGGTCGCGGACGGCCAGTGGTACCTGCACCTGTTCGCGCCGGAGCAGCCCGACTTCAACTGGGAGCACCCGGCGGTCGCCGACGAGTTCCGCACGATCCTCCGCTTCTGGCTCGACCTCGGCGTCGACGGCTTCCGGATCGACGTGGCCCACGGCCTGGTCAAGGAGCAGGGCCTGCCGGACATCGGCCGGGACACGACGTGGCACCTGCTGGACGTCGGCGAGAGCCCGTGCTTCGACCGGGACGGCGTGCACGAGATCTACCGCAGCTGGCGCGCGATCCTCGACGAGTACCCGGGTGAGCGCATCGCGGTGGCCGAGGCCTGGGCGCCCACGCTGTCCCGGGTCGCCGCCTACGTCCGCCCC
Organism: Actinoplanes sp. NPDC051537; assembly: GCF_055586105.1. Taxonomy (NCBI): domain Bacteria; kingdom Bacillati; phylum Actinomycetota; class Actinomycetes; order Micromonosporales; family Micromonosporaceae; genus Actinoplanes; species Actinoplanes sp. NPDC051537. Next base: position 279,505 of record NZ_JBVJIU010000012.1, on the reverse strand, counting down.
GACGAGCTGCACCAGGCGTTCAACTTCAGCTACCTGGGCACCGCCTGGGAGGCCGGCGCGCAGCGCGAGATGATCGACGCCTCGCTCGCCGCCATGGGCGCGGTCGGCGCGCCGACCACCTGGACGCTCTCCAACCACGACGTCGTCCGGCACACCAACCGGCTGATGGGGGCGCACGACGGCGAGGTGGCGGGCAAGCGCCCGACCGCGGTCGACGAGGTCGCCGGCCTGCGCCGGGCCCGGGCCGCCTCGCTGCTGCTGCTCGCGCTGCCCGGCTCGGCGTACCTCTACCAGGGCGAGGAGCTGGGCCTGCCGGAGGTCGTCGACCTGCCGCCCGAGGTGCGCCAGGACCCGGCGTTCCACCGCGCCACCGGCCAGGACGGCTACCGCGACGGCTGCCGGGTGCCGATCCCGTGGTCGGGCACGGAAGCGCCGTACGGCTTCGGTCCGGTGGGTGGTCCTTCGTGGTTGCCGCAGCCCGACTCGTGGGCCGGGTTGAGCGTGGCGGCGCAGGACGGCGTCCCCGGCTCGACGCTGACCATGTACCGCGACGCGCTCGGCCTGCGCCGCAAGCTGTTCGCGGGCGACGACTTGACCTGGGTCGACGCGCCGCCCGGCGTGCTCACCTTCGACCGCGGCGGCGAGTTCCGCTGCGCGGTCAACATGGGCGGCGCCCCGGTGCGCCTCGACCCGCCGGGCGACGTGCTGATCGCCAGCGGCCCGATCACCGTCGAGGACGGTGTCGCGGTGATCCCGCCGGACACCGCCGTCTGGTGGTCGATCTAGCCGCCGGACGGCTCAGGAGAACATCGGGCGGGTGACGAAGTAGAGGACCGCGGCGATGGCGCCGGCTCCCGGAAAGGTCAGGAGCCAGGCGCCGACGATGTTGCCGGCCACGCCCCAGCGGACGGCGGAGAGCTTCTTCGTGGCGCCGACGCCCATGATGGCCGAGGTGATCGTGTGGGTGGTGCTGATCGGGGCGCCGAGGCCGATGCCGAAGACGAAGAGCAGGCTGCTCGCGACCGTCTCGGCGGCGAATCCCTCGGGCGGGCCGAGGTCGATGATCTTCCGGCCCAGGGTGCGGATGATCCGCCAGCCGCCGGCGTAGGTGCCGAGCGCCAGCACGGTCGCGGACGTCCAGTAGGCCCACGGCGGGATGTGGTCGGTCGAGCTCTGGTAGCCGCCCACGTACAGGGCCAGCACGATCACGCCGATCGTCTTGGCGGCGTCCTGGAGCCCGTGCCCGATCGACATCGCCGCGGCCGAGACCGTCTGCGCGTACCGGAAACCGCGGTTGAGCTTCGACGGCCGGCCGGTCCGGAAGATCCACATCAGCGCGAGCATGAAGAGGAAGCCGGCCACGAAACCGATCAGCGGCGAGGCGACCATCGGGATGACCACCTTGTCGAGGATCGCGTGCCACTGCACCGAGTAGCCGGCGATCAGCGCCGCGCCGACCAGGCCGCCGATCAGCGCGTGCGACGAGGAGGACGGCAGGCCGAAGTACCAGGTGATCAGGTTCCAGGCGATCGCGCCGAGCACGGCCGCGAAGACCACGCCGAGGCCGGCCACCGACGGCGGCACCGAGATGATCCCGCTGACCGTCTTGGCCACGTTCTCGCCGAAGTGGGTGCCGATGAAGTTGCCGGCGGCGGCCATCAGCAGCGCCACCCGCGGGGTGAGGGCGCGCGTGCTGACGCTGGTGGCGATCGCGTTCGCGGCGTCGTGGAAGCCGTTGGTGTAGTCGAACACCATCGCCACCACGATCACCGCGAGGACGGCGATGAGCTCGGCGGACAAGGCCTATGACTCCTTGACCGCGATGGTCTCGACCGTGTTCGCCACGTGCTCGAAGGCGTCGCAGGCGGCCTCGAGCTCGTCGGCGACCTCCTTCATCTTCAGCACGGTGAGCGCGTCGTACTCGCCCGAGAAAAGACGGACCAGCAGCATCCGGTACGCGCGATCGCCATCGTTCTCGAGACGGTTGATCTCGATCCAGTACTCGTCGAGGTCCTTCATCGAGCGCAGCCGGGGCATCGCCTCGGCGGTCACCTTGGACTGCTGGTCGAGCACGGTGATCAGCTCGTGCATCTCGCGCGGGAGCGACGGCAGTTCCGTCAACCCGTACAGGTAAAGGAGGTTGCCGACCGCCTCGAGATGGTCCATCACGTCGTCGAGCTGGGAGCCGAGCGAGTAGATGTCGGCCCGGTCGAACGGCGTGATGAAGGTCGAGTTGATCTTCTTGTAGAGATCGTGCGTGATCTGGTCGCTGTCGTGCTCCACATCGGTCAGCCGGTCGCTCACCGACTGCACGTCCACGCCGGGCAGCGCCAGCTCGTTGAGAAGCTCGGTGCCCTTGACCAGATTCTGCGCGGCGGACGTGAAGAGATCGTAGAAGGCGCCCTCGACGGGGCGGAAGGAGAACTTCACGGCGCGGACCTCGATCGACGGGCAGGGGATGGATCTCCAGGAATGCTAGCGGTCCTCGCTTCTTAACCTGCTGTTCGCCCGCCTGGTTGCCCCGGGATGCCGGTTTCTACACCGGTTCGTAACTCCGATCGGGGCGGGGCGCGTTCGGTCGCGGGGACGATCGGCGGACCGCGCGGGTGGGCAGCGGGGCGCGCGGAACCCAGCGGGCGACCGGATGGCGGCGGAGGTGACGGACCAGTCCGCGCTGGTCGGCGTCGGCGATCACGTCGACCCCGGCGGCGCCGAGCTCGGTCCAGACGGCGCGGCGGGCGCGGCGCGAGCCGTCGGGGAGGCCGGCGATCCGCACCGTACGGCCGTCGTCGTGGGCCTGGCGCACCAGGGCGTGCAGCAGGTGCCGTTCCTCGGCCGAGATCGGCTCGCACCCGTCCCAGCCGAAGCGGCGGCCCCACGGCTCGCTGATCATCGGGACCAGGGTGGGCGGCGCCGATCGGGAGCCGATGTCGTCGAAGGTGCCGTCGGCGAACGCGTACCTCTCGCTCTGCTCGGCCAGCAGCTCGCGCACGTCGACGATGCCGGTCACCGAGACGGTCACCGCGCCCGGCACGAGGGTCTCGCCGTCGAAGTGGCTGAGCAGGGCGGCGTGGTCGCGCAACTGCTGGTCGAGCATCCGGTACGCGCGAAGCAGCGTCTCCGCCTCGCGATTGGCCCCGGCGAACTCGACCACCAGCCGGAACGGCACCTGCTGATCGCGGGCGAGCCGGCCGCCGCGGGTCCGGGCCCGGGCGAACAGCGGGGTCAGCACGAGCCGGCGCAGCGTGCGGCCCGGTTGCGGCCCGCCCGGCCCGAGGAACAGCTCGCCGTGCGGCCCGGGTGTGACCGGCACGGTCAGGCCGCCGAGGCCGAGCTTGAGCACGCTCGGGAGCGGGTCGACGCTCCGCGGCGCCGCGAGCGCGTGCCCGGCCGGCAGGTACGGCTCCGGGCGGCGCATCAGGACGGTCGCGGCCGATGCCGCGCCGGCCACCCCGGCCAGGCCGGCGAGACCACCGGCGATCGTTGTGCCGTTCACCGCGCGCCACCACCCGTTTCGTACGAAATGCGTGTTTATTACTGTGTCACATCCGATACCCGCGTCCGGGCAATGTCGCGCAGAATTTCCCCATGCCGGACGAGTTCGAGGCCGAGCGGCCGCACCTGCTCGCCGTCGCCTACCGGATGCTGGGCAGCCGGGCCGAGGCCGAGGACGCGGTGCAGGAGGCCTGGCTGCGCTACGCGAAGGCGCGCGACGGCGGCGAGATCCACGACCTGCGCGGGTGGCTCACCACCGTCACCGGGCGGATCTGCCTCGACGTGCTGAAATCCGCCCGGGTGAGCCGGGCGGCGTACCCGGGCCAGTGGTTGCCGTCCTTCGTGGTCGAACCCGAGGCCGGTCCCGCCGCCCGGGCCGAGATCAGCGACCAGGTCGGCCTGGCCCTGCTCGTGGTGCTCGAGAAGCTGACCCCCGAGCAGCGCGTCTCGGTGGTGCTGCACGACGCGTTCGGCATGCCCTTCGAGGACGTGGCCACCGTGCTCGGCACGACCGAGAGCGCCGCCCGGCAGCACGCCTCCCGCGGCCGGCGGGCGGTGGCGCAGGGCGGTGTCCGGCACAGCGCCGGACCGGCCGAGCGGCGCAAGGTCCTCGCGGCGTTCCTCGAGGCGGCCGGCAACGGGGACCTCGAGGCGCTGGCCGCCGTGCTCGCCCCCGACGTGGTGGCGATCGGCGACGGCGGTGGCCTGCCCGGCGTCGGCACCCGGCCGGTGACCGGCGCCGACAAGGTGGCCCGCTTCTTCCTCGGCATTCTCGGCGGGATCGACGAGATGACCGTCGACACGGTGCTGATCAACGGGGAGGTCGGCCTGCTGGCCCGCGGGACGCAGCTCAACGGCCGGCCGGTGCTGTCGGCGCTCGCGATCACGGTGGCCGACGGCCGGATCACCGGGATCTTCAACCAGCTGAACCCCGACAAGCTGGTGCTAAGCGACCTCTTGTAGGTATTTGTGGTACTGCGCGGCGAACGGCTCGGTGCCGTCGCCGAGCGCCACCATCAGCTTGCCGGCCGCGGCCCGGGCCTCGGCGACCAGGTCGTCGGGGTAGCCGAACTGCACCCGGTGCTCGTCGAACTCGTCCTCGTCGCGCAGCTCGACCAGGCCGGACTCGCGGCGGCGTACCACGTCGAGGTCGAGGTCGATGATGTGCACCGTGTCGCCCTCCCACCGGGCCGGCGTGGTGATGTCGCAGTAGACCTCGCTGGTGCGCGGCGCCGGGTTGAACATGCCGGTCCACCACGCGTGGTGGGGGATGAGCAGCACGAACGGGATCTGCTCCACCGACGGGCGCCCGTGGTAGACCGAGGGCGTCCCGCGATTGACGCCGACCCACACACCCAGGTCGTCGGAGTCGAAGCGGCGGGCCGGATAGTCCCGGTGGGCCGAACCGTCGTACTTCGTGTAGACGACCCGGACCATCTCGTGCGGCATGCGAGAACCCTAACGGTGGTCGGCTTCTGTCGGTGGTGGCGGGTACCGTCTCTGCGTGCCCAGCGCTACCCGGAAGAAAGCATCCGCCGACGAGCTCCTGACCGCGGCGGTCGGAGCGGTCCCCGGTGGCGCCGCGCGCCCCGGTCAGCAGGCCATGGCGAGCGCCATCGACAAGGCCGTGCGCGATCGTGAGCACCTGCTCGTGCAGGCCGGCACGGGCACCGGGAAAAGCCTGGCCTACCTGACCCCGGCGTTGCTGGTCGACGGCCCGGTGGTGGTCTCGACCGCCACCCTGGCGCTGCAGAACCAGCTGGTCGAGCACGACCTTCCGCGGCTGGCCGACGCGGTCGAGCCGGTTCTCGGCCGGCGGCCCACGTTCGCCGTGCTCAAGGGCCGGCACCACTACCTGTGCCTGGCCAAGATGGAGCACGCCGACGAGGACGAGCCGACCGACACGCTGTTCGACGACGCGCCGCCCAAGGCCACCCAGTGGCTGGGCGAGGCGGGCAAGCTCGGCAAGCAGATCCAGCGGCTGCACGCCTGGTCGGAGAAGACGACCACCGGCGACCGCGACGAGCTCGACCCGGGCGTCGACGACACGGCCTGGCGGCAGGTGTCGATGCCGGCCCGCGACTGCGTGGGCGCGTCCAAATGCCCGTACGGCGCGGAGTGTTTCGCCGAGGCCAGCCGGGCCCGCGCCCGCGAGGCCGACATCGTGGTCACCAACCACAGTCTGCTCGCCGTCGACATGCTCGCCGACCGGCACATCGTCCCCCCGCACAAGCTGCTGATCATCGACGAGGCGCACGAGCTGGCCGACCGGGTCTCCTCGGCGGCCCAGGCCGAGCTGACCCCCGACGCGATCGAGCGCTCGGCCCGGCGCGCCGGCAAGCTGATCCCGCAGGCGGCGACGGACGCGCTGGCCGAGGCGGCCGACGCGCTCACGGTGGGCCTGGCCGACGCGCCGGCCGGCCGGTTGACGTCCGGGCTGCTCGAGCCGCTCCAGCAGGCGGTGACGCTGCTGGAGATGGCGGCGCGCTCGGCGCTGAGCGCGATCGGCGAGATCAAGAGCGACGATCCCGATCCCGTACGCAAACAGCAGGCCAAGGCGGCGCTGGATGACCTGTTCGGGACGGCCCAGCGGCTGCTCGAGGAGTCGGATTTCGACGTGGCCTGGGTCGAGAAGTCCGACATGGGCAGCGGCCGCCGGGCGCTGGTGGTGGCGCCGCTGTCGGTCGCCGGCACGCTCTCCCAGGGCCTCTACTCCGACCGGACGGTGGTCGCCACCTCGGCCACGCTGACGCTGGGCGGCCGCTTCGACACCGTGGCCCGCTCGCTCGGCCTGCCGGTCGCCGCCCCCACCGTGCCGTCGGCCCGCGCCGTCGCCGAGACCGCGGCCCCCGGCGCCCTGGCCCCCGGTTCACTGGCCGCCGAGGCCCCGCCCGCGTCCGGCGACGGCTGGACGTCGCTCGACGTCGGCTCCCCCTTCGACTACCCCAAACAGGGGATTCTGTACGTGGCGGCGCACCTGCCCCGGCCCGCCGCGTCCGGCCTGCCCGCCGGCGCCGGCGAGGAGCTGGTCAAGCTGGTCGAGGCGCTCGGTGGCCGTACGCTCGGGTTGTTCTCGTCCCGGCGGGCCGCCACCCAGGCGGCCGAGCTGTTGCGCGCCCGCACCGACTTGCCGATCCTGTTGCAGGGCGAGGAGGCGCTGCCGCTGCTGGTCCGCAAGTTCCGGGAAGACCGCCAGAGCTGCCTCTTCGGCGTGATGTCCCTCTGGCAGGGCGTCGACGTCCCCGGCGACGCGTGCCAGCTGGTGGTGATCGACCGCCTGCCGTTCCCCCGCCCCGACGAGCCCCTGGCCGCGGCCCGCTCGGCCGCCGTCGACGCGGCCGGCGGCTCCGGCTTCGCCGCGGTCAGCGTGCCGATCGCCGCGATCCGCCTGGCCCAGGGCGTCGGCCGCCTGATCCGCTCGACCGGCGACAAGGGCGTGGTGGCGGTCCTCGACTCCCGCCTCGAGACGGCCCGCGGCTACGGCGCGTTCCTGCGCCGGTCGCTGCCGCCTTTTTGGTATACAACCCGCGCCGAGGTGGCGATGGGCGCCCTGCAGCGCTTGGCGAAGGCGGAATGATGCTCGAGATCGCCTGCACGTTCCTGGTCGCCGAGACCGGCGCCGTGCTCCTCCAGCTGCGCGACGACAAGGCCCCCTACTACCCGAGCGTGTGGGGCCTCCCCGGCGGCGCGGTCGAGCCCGGCGAGACCCCGCAGCAGGCGGCCACGCGCGAGCTGTGGGAGGAGTCGGGCCTGCGCCCCCAGGCCGCGCTGCGCCTGTTCCTGCGCCAGGAGCTCCCGGCCGAGGACCGCGTGAAGAGCTACTTCTTCGGCCCGACGACGGCCACCCAGACCGACGTGATCCTCGGCGAAGGCGCCGCCATGCTCTTCATCCCGGCGCGCGAGGTGCTGGATCGCCCCTTCACGCCGGGCTCGGCCGAGGTGATCGCCGAGTTTCTGCGCTCGCCCGAGTACGCGTCGCTGGTTCCCGGGCGCTGATCCGGCCGGGGCTCGCCCGCCCGCAGGCTTGCCCGACCTCGGGCTTGCCCGACCTCGGGCTTGCCCGACCTCGGGCTTGCCCGCCTCAGGCCACGGTGAGCCAGACCTTGCCGACGCGGGCGACGATGTCGACCTCGCCACCGAGGCCGGCCACGTAGGCGCGCAGCACGGTGAGACTGACCGGCTGCCCGCACTCGAGCCGGCTGATGTTCTCGCGGCTCAGGCCGGTTGCCGCCTGGAACCGCACCTGGGTCATGCCGAGGTCCTTGCGAATCTCGGCCAACCGCGCGCCATTCACGGAGGTGAGCATCATCCCTCCTTTATACGCGACAACTAGTCGCCAAGCTAGGCCACGTTGAGCGCGATGTCGCCGATCCGCACGACGACCCCGACCCGTCCGCCGAGGCCGATGGCGTAGGTACGCAACACGTCGAGGCCGACCGTCTCCCCGCGCTCGATCCGGCTGATCCGAGCCTGGCTAAGTCTCCCCGGTTCGTGAGCTCACTCATCCTTGTCCCTTTCCGGCATCGCCAGGCCCGGGGCGGTCCTTCGGGTCGGGTGTGCGGACGTGTCACCATGGCTGCCGTGACGGGACCGCAGCTCAGTACGCCGCCCGGTCGACGCCGGCGGTGGTGGGTCGGCGGGATCGTCGTCGGGTGGATCGCGGTGGTGGCGGGGCTCGGGGTCTGGTCGGTGCGGCACAGCCCGGCCACCGTGCCCGAGCAGCGGGACATCGCTCAGGCGGTGCCGGAGCTGCAGCGGGCCGCGGGGACGGTCTTCGCGGCGGCCGGTGGGGATCGGCGGGTCGCGGTGCTCGGGCAGCTCGAGCTGATCTCGGGGTGCCGGATCACGCCGGTTCGGCACGGGATCATGGCGGCTCGGGACGTCACCGTCTACGTGACTCAAGGGGAAGCCGAGGCGGGGCTCGACGCGATCGCCGAGGGGCTGCCCGCGAGCTATCAGGCCGGGGTGGCGGTCACGCGGGGGGCCACCCGGCTGTCGTTCCACGCGGACGCCGGGAACTTCGTCGGGGTCGACACCTCCGCCGACGCCGCGGCCAAGGTGCTCACGCTGCGGCTCACCAGCGGGTGCCGGCCGGGTGACGCGAGCGATGCCGACACGAGCGATCCGGCGGCGGGGACGGCGCCGGCCGAGCTGGGAGCGGTGCTGAGCGGGCTGGGCGTCGGCGACGGTCAAGGCGGCGACGGGGGCGGCGGGACCGGGGCGCCGGCGGTGCGGGCGGTGGCCTGCCCGGATGGTGGGGTTGCGGCCGGCTACACCGTGGACCGGATTGCGACACCCGGTGATCTGGATGCGCGGATGCGGCGGCTGACCGCGGGGTCGGTCGTCGTGCGGTCGGACGCGGCCGCGTGGGCGTACCGGAAAGGCAATGAATCCGTTGTTGTCGTGCCCGACGACCAGAAGCTGCGAGTGACCGTCAGCACCGGCTGCTAGTAGACCAGGGCCTGCGCGCCCTCGGTGGTGACCTCCTCGACGAAGACCGCGGCGCCGGCGATGCGGATGCCGGGGAGGACGTCGTCGGGGGTGATGTCGCGGCGGGCGGCGCACTGGGTGCAGGCGGTGACCCGGCCGTTGGCGAGCAGCAGGTCGAGCAGGTCGGGCAGGGGAGCGGCGTGCGGCAGCTCGAAGTCGGCGGCACGGCCGGGCAGCGCGAACCAGGTGGACTCGCCGGTCAGCCAGAACGAGACGTCCACGCCGGACGCGGCGGCGGTCGAGGCCACCGTGAAGGCCTGCGAGCAGCGCTCCGGAGCGTCCGCGCCGGCGGTTGCCTTGACGACCAGCAAACGTGCCATGCGGTCAGCATAAGATGGTCCGGTCATGGTTACCGAGATCGGGTTCGTGAGCCTGCTGGTCGCCGGTTTGGGCGCGCTGGCGGGCGGCTTCGGCTATCTGGCCATTCGGATTTCGAGGGGGCGTTGGTGAGCGGCGAGGCAGAGTCGGAGAATCCGCTGGGCCCACCCCCGTGGCTGAACGCTCCGCCGGTCGACGCTTACCCGTACGAGGACACGCACGATCTGCGTCAGGGCGCCGACCTGCACCCGTCGTTGCTCGGGCTGCTGCCGTTCGTCGGGCTGTGGCGCGGGCGTGGGCAGGGCGGGTTCCCGGCCGACGACGACTACAACTTCGCCCAGGAGATCCGGGTCAGCCACGACGGCCGGCCGTTCCTGCGCTTCGAGTCCCGGTCGTGGCTGCTCGACGAGGAGTCGAAACCGGCCGGCGAGTGGATCCTCGAGTCGGGCTTCTGGCGGCCGGTGCTGGTCGACGGGCGGCCGGGCGACGAGATGGAAGCCACGATCATCACGCCCGAGGGCACCGCCGAGCTGTACCTGGGCAAGACGATCGGCACGACCCGGCTCGAGATGGAGGCCGACGCGGTCGCCTACACGCCGACCGGTCAGCACGTGACCGGGGCGCAGCGGCTGTTCGGCGTCGTCGAGGGCGCGCTGCTCTACGCCCATGAGATCGCCATCGACGACAGCGGCCTGCGCCCGCACATGTCGGCGCGCCTGCTCCGCATCGGGGGCTAGTAGCCCAGCAGCTCCGACAACACCGGCGTCCAGCGAGACCGAGGCCGCGGGGTGCCGTCCAAGGAAAAGACGAACGCGAGACCGCGCAGGGCCGAGGCGAACCAGATCGCGTCCGCCCCGCGCAGCTGGTCGATCGTGATCATCCGCTCCTCGCCGCGGAGGCCCACCTCGGGTGCGCGGGCGAGCAGCTCGGCGGCGGTGGTGCCGGGCAGGATCGGGGCCTCGGAGGACGGCACGGTGCACAGCGTGTTCCCGGCCAGCCAGACGAGCGAGGCGGTCGGGGCCTCGAGGGCATGGCGGGAATCGGTGAGCCACAGCATGTCGTCGGCGCCGCGGGACCGGGCCCAGCGCCGGGCCGCGAAGCTCTCGGCGTACGAAAGCGTCTTGGCCTGGGAAAGAGACCACGGCGGCCGGGAGCCGGCGACGGCGCTGATCACCCGGATGCCTTCCCGGCGCTCGCGCAGCGAGTCGGGCGCGATCGGCGAGACCGTGACGTGCTGCGACCGGCGGGTGCGGATGAGGCGCAGGGCCTGCTCGTGACCGGTCAGCCCGGCGAGATCGTCGTCGGGGACGAACGGCGGAAGGTCGAGCAGCGCCGCCGACCGGGCCAGCCGGTCGAGATGGGCGGCGAGGAGCCACGGGCCGGACGGGCGCAGATGAACCGTCTCGAAGACCCCGTCGCCGAACAACTCGTCCGGCTCGATCGAGAGCGTCACCGCCGGAGCGTAACCGCGGATCGAACTATGCTCGTAGCGTGTCCGCCACATCGCTAGCCGAGATGCTCCGGGAGCGCGGGCTGCGCCTCACGCCGCAGCGCCAGCTGATCCTGGAAGCGGTGCACGAGCTCGGTCACGCCACGCCCGAGCAGGTGCACACCGCGGTGCGTGAGCGCGTCGCCGGGGTCAACATCACCACCGTCTACCGCACCCTCGAGCTGCTGGAAGAGCTCGGGCTGGTCAACCACACGCACCTGTCGCACGGCTCGCCGACCTATCACGCCGCGGGTGAGGATCAGCACGTTCACCTGGTCTGCCGTGGATGCGGGTCGATTTCTGAGGTAGACCCAAGTGTGATGCAACCGGTGACCGACCGGCTGCTGGCCGAGCGTGCCTTCCGGGTCGACGTCGGCCACGTCTCGCTTTTCGGTGTCTGCGGCCAATGTAAGGGAACACAGCGCAAGGAGTCGTAAATGACCGTCGTCATGGTCGAGGACCTCGATCCCTCGTCCGCCGACGCGGGGGTGGCCGCGCACTACGGCGACCCGATGCGGGAGCAGCGCACCCTGGCCACGGCCGTCGGCCTGGTCGATCGCTCGAACCGGGACGTGATCGCGGTACCCGGCGACGAGCGGGCCTCCTGGCTGCACACTCTGACCACTCAGCACTTGTCGGATCTGTCGCCCATGAACGGCAGCGAGCTGCTCGTCCTCTCGCCGAACGGGCACGTCGAGCAGCACGCCTACGTGACCGAGGACGGCACGACGGCGTGGCTGGACACCGAGCCGGGTGCGGGCGCGGGCCTCCTGAAGTATCTGGAGATGATGCGCTTCTTCACCCGCGTCGAGCCGCGTGACGCCACCTCCGAGATCGCGGTGCTGTCGCTGGTCGGTCCGGGCGCGGCCGATCTCTTCCCCGGGTTGGGGGAACCCCGGATCGGCGCGGTGCCGGGTCCGAAGTTCGCCGCCGGGTCCGTGCCTCCGCACGCCACGAGCACCTATGCCGTACGCGAATTCGAGGGCGGCCTGGCCCGGCGGGTGCCCCTGGGCGTCGACCTGCTCGTCCCGCGCGCCTCGAAGGCGTCGGTGATCGAGAAGCTTGGTGTGCCACTGGCCGGGCTCTGGGCGTACGAGGCGATCCGGGTGGAAAATCGCATCCCGCGTCTGGGGTGGGAGACCGACCACCGGACGATCCCGGCCGAGGCCGGCCTGATCGCGAGCGCCGTGCACCTGGACAAGGGCTGCTACCGCGGCCAGGAGACGGTGGCCCGCGTACACCATCTGGGTCGTCCTCCTCGCCGCCTCGTGCTGCTTCATCTCGACGGCATCGCCACCGACCAGCCGCCCGCGCAGGGCACCCCGGTGCAGCTCGGCGACCAAGCCGGTCGTGAGATCGGCTTCATCGGCACCGCCGTGCGCCACCACGAGCTCGGCCTGGTCGCGCTGGCCGTGCTCAAGCGCAGCGTCGCCGACGACGCCGAGCTGCGAGTGGGAGAGTCGGTCGCGTCCGTCGACGCGAGCTGAACTAACGTTCACGTCATGACCGGGACCGTGATCACCGTTGCTCCGACCGGCGCCGAAGTCAGCAAGGCGGAGGTGGCGGCGCTGCCCGTCACGCTCGACGAGCTGGTGCAGACCGCCAAGGAGTGCGAGGCGCTGGGCGCCTCGATCATCCACGTGCACATCCGCGACGACCGCGCCGAGCCGACGCTCGACCAGGGCCGCCTGCGCGCCACCGTGGCGGCGCTGCGCGCGTCGACCGACCTGATCGTGCAGCTCTCCTCGGGCGGGGCGGTGACCGACCCCGAGTCCGACCGGCTGGCCGTGCTCGACGCCGCCCCCGACATGGCGTCCTGCACGATGGGCACGGTCAACTTCGGCGACGGCGTGTTCCTGAACCGCTGGGAGTTCATCGTCGACCTGCACGCCCGCATGCAGGAGCGGGGCATCGTGCCGGAGTACGAGATCTTCGACCTGGGCCAGCTCACGACGCTTCAGCGGCTGCTCGGCAAGTACGGCCTGCCGGCCGGCGGCCACGTGCACGTCGACCTGGTGATGGGCGTGCCGGGCGGGATGCCGGGCACGACCGGCGCGCTGGCCGCGTGCGAGCAGGCCATCCGCGACCTGCCCGCGGGCACCACCTTCTCGGCCACCGGCATCGGGCGCAGCACCATTCCGGTCATGCTGGCGTCGCTTTCGGCGGGCGGTCACCTGCGGGTCGGCATGGAGGACACGATCACGTACGCGAAGGGCCAGCCGGTCGAGTCGAACATGCAGCTCGTGGCCCGGGCCGCCGGGTTCGCCCAGCTCGCCCAGCGCCCGCCGCTCACGCCGTCCGACACCCGGGCGCTCCTGGGCCTGGAAAAGTGATCATCGCGGAGGTGGTGCGCTCCGGCTTCGTGGAGAGCGTCCACCACGGCTCGGTGGCGGTGCTCGGCGGCTCAGTTCCCGATGCCTCGCGGGGCGACGTCACCAGCCCGATCTTTCCCCGGTCGTCGAACAAGCCGCTGCAGACCGTCGGCATGCTGCGGGCCGGGCTGGCGCCGCGCGACGAGTCCGACCTCGCCCTGATCAGCGGCAGCCACTTCGGCGAGCCGCTGCACGTGCGCCGGGTGCGGGACATCCTCGAGGCGGCCGGCCTCGAGCCGGGCGCCCTGCGCTGCCCGGCGTCGCTGCCCCTCTCCGAGCGGTCCCGCGACGACTGGCTGCGCAACCAGGGCGGCCCGGAGCGGATCCTGATGAACTGCTCGGGCAAGCACGCCGGCATGCTCGCGACCTGCGTGGCCAACGGGTGGCCGCTCGACTCGTACCTCGACCCCAAGCACCCGCTCCAGCTCGCGATCACCGACGCGGTGACCGATCTGGCCGGCGAGCCGATCGCGGCGGCCGGCGTGGACGGCTGCGGCGCGCCGGTGCTGGCCTTCTCGCTGACCGCCCTGGCCCGGGCGTTCGCCCGCCTGGTCGAGGCCGCGCCCGGCAGTCACGAGCGACGGGTGGCCGACGCCATGCGGGCGCACCCGGCGCTGGTCGCGGGCACCGACGCCGACGACACCGTGCTGATGGGGGCGGTGCCGGGCCTGCTGGCCAAGGGCGGCGCCGAGGGCGTCGTGGCGGTCGCGGTGCCGGGGGTGGGCGCCGTGGCCATCAAGATCGAGGACGGGGGGATGCGGGCGCGCACGCCCGTGCTCCTCGATGAGCTGCGCCGGCTCGGCGTACGCGTACCGGTGCTCGAGGAATTGATTTTGGGTGGTGGGGAGCCCGTCGGGGAGGTTCGTCCGGTTCGGTGACCCGTCTCACGCTAGCTGAAGTTAGCGTTTTGCTTGCAACAGCTAGCACCCCGAGCTACCTTCGGATGCATGGCCACGCCCAAGGATCTGCCTCAGGACATCGGAAGCTTCATCCGTGACCTGCGGCAGACCGCGAAGATCTCGCTGCGCCAGCTCGCCGACAAGGCGGGCGTGAGCAACCCGTATCTCAGCCAGATCGAGCGTGGCCTGCGCAAGCCGAGTGCCGAGGTGTTGCAGCAGATCGCCAGCGCGCTGCGGGTTTCGACCCCCGCGATGTACCTGCGTGCGGGTTTGCTGGACGGTGAGGGCCAGCAGGGGGTTCTGGCCGCGATCGCGGTCGACCCCGATCTCACGATTGCCCAGAAACAGTCGCTGTCGCAGATCTACGAGACGTTCCGGAACGAGAGCGCCCGGAACGCGCCTTCGGCATCGCCCGCGCCCGAGACCACGCACGAACCCGAGGAGACGAAATGACCGACCAGACCAAGACCCGATTCCCCGCCCCGCTCTACGCCGCCGCCGGCGCCGGTGAGCTGGCCTACCAGCAGCTGCGCAAGCTGCCGGCCGTGGTCAACGAGCTGAGCGAGAAGGCCGCCGCCTCGCTGCGCACCTACAACGAGCAGGCGAACGTCAAGGCCACCCAGCTTCGCGAGAAGGCACAGACCACCGACTTCGACGCCCTGCGCGGCAACGCCGCCAGCGTGGCGACCTCGCTGGCCCAGCTGGCCCAGGAGCGCACCGTCGCGGCGTACACCGCGCTGGTCGCCCGCGGCGAGCGCGTGGTCGGCTCCGGCGTCGTCGACGCCGCCGACGTGGTGAACGCCGACCTCGAGACCACCGAGGCCCCGAAGGCCGTCGAGGCGGCCAAGCCGGCCTCCACCCCGAAGCCGCGCAAGCGCGTCACCAAGCCGGCCGCCGAGTAAAACCGGCCCGGTCAGATACATGATCAGCAGGCCCCGGCAGACGCCGGGGCCTGCGGCATAGAATTTCCCTCATGGCCTCTTCCGCGCCGATCTTCTACGACGACGTTCGGTATTACATCGAGATCCTCATCATGATCCTCTCGCTCGTCGTGCAGGCCGTGGCGCTCATTCACTGCCTCACCCAGCGAGGCGACGGTTTCCAGGCCATCGGCACCCTGCCGAAGGGCGCCTGGGCCGCGATCCTGGCCGTCTGCATCGTGCTGACGTTGCTGGTCAGCGGCGCCGTCGGCATCTTCAGCCTGATCGGCATCGGCGCCGCGATGGTCTACCTGCTCGACGTCCGCCCCGGGCTGAAAGACCTGTCGGACGGTAAAGGGTTCTGGTGAGGCGGTTCGGTCCGCCACCGCCGGACGGCGGGCCCCGCCTGCACCGGCCCGATCCCACCGGCCCGCGCTCGGGCCGGCCCACCCTTCCCGGCGCGCCCACCGAGCTGATCTCCACCCCATCGGGCGTACGCCTCGAGCAGCTGACCACCGGCGTGGGTGACCCGGTCACCGTCTTCGCCCATGGCCTCGGCGGCGACATCGCCGGCACCCGGCCGCTGGGCAGCGCGGTGACCGGCCGCCGGGTCTTCTTCCACTTCCGTGGCCACGGCCGCTCCGACGCCCCGGTCGGGCCGTGGACGTTCGGCGACCTCGCCGACGACCTGCGCGCGGTGGCCGACCGGGCCGGCGCCACCCGGGCGCTCGGCGTGAGCATGGGCGCCGGCGCACTCTGCCGTCTGCTCAGCGAGACGCCCGATCGCTTCGAGCGGGCCGTCTTCTACTTGCCCGCGCCGCTCGACGGCACCCGCCCGGCCGCGGCCGAGGTCCGGGTCGAGCGGCTGCTGGCGGCGGTCGAGTCGGGCGAGGCGGCGTCGATCGCGGCCGCCGCCGAGTTCGAGCTGCCGCCGTCCGTGCGCAACACGCCGACCGGGTGGAGCTATCTGCGCCAGCGGGTCGAGCAGTTGCAGCGGGACGGGCTGGCGGCCGAGCTCACCACGCTCTGGCATCAGCCGGCCGTGCCCGACCTGTCGGCGCTGCACGCCTTCCGGGGCCGGGCGCTGGTGCTCGGCTGCCTCGGCGACGACGTGCACCCGGTGGCCTGGGCCGAGAAGCTGGCCGCCTCGCTGCCGGGCGCCGAGCTGTACATATACGACCGCCCGGCCGTCCTGTGGACGGACCGGGCGGAGTTGCGTACGCGTATCTCGTCGTTCCTGAACGGCTAGCTCGTCAGGCTGTACGTCGCGTTGTACGAGTCGGTGTCGTTGCCGACCTTGTCCCAGGCGTAGTACCAGACCTGCAGCGTGTATCCCTTGCCGAGCCCGTCGACCGGGGTCGACCAGTTGCCGGCGCCGTCGACCGGGCGCAGCGCCTGGGCCGCGTCCGGCAGGTTCTGGCCGGTGTACTTCACCCAGGTCCGGCTCGAGAAGTTGTAGTAGTACGTGGTCGAGGCGTTCCATTTGTACGCCTGGACACCCACTACGTCGGCGCCCGACTCGGTGTCGGTGGCCCGGCCCTTGACCGTGCTCCACGACGACGCGGTGTGCGGGGTGGCCGGCACGGTCAGCGACACCGAGGGCGCCGTGACGTCGGGCAGCACGTTCAGCGAGGCGGCCGGGCGCGGGGTGGCCTTGCCCTGGGCGTTCTGCGCGGTGACCGAGGGCGTCCACAGGCCGGCGCCGTACCAGTGCGCGACGGTCGTGCTGGTCGCGTCGGCGAGCAGGCTCGTCTCGCCGTCGCCCCAGCCGGTCCACACCTGGCTCGCGGTCGGCAGGCCGGTGGCGAGCATCCGGCCCTGCTCCATGTAGCCGGGATAGGTGTAGATCGTGGGGCGCTGCCAGGCGAACAGGCCGGGGGAGGTGGTGACGGTGACCGTCGAGCCGGCCGGGAAGACGCCGGCGCCCTGCCCGGTGCCGTCGTTCAGGGTCACCTTGATGTCGTAGGCGCCGGGAGCGGCGTACGAGTGCGTGGTCGTCGGCATGGTCTCGACCGTGCCGTCGCCCCAGTCCACCGTGCGCGTGGTCGTCGCCGGGGCCAGGCCGCTCTCGGTGAGAGTGACCCGCTGTCCGGCCCAGATCGCGGTGCTGTCCAGTGTGTAGGTGGCGGTCGGTGGCGTCCCGACCGGCGGGTCATCGGCCCGGGCCGGGGTGCCGATCGCGACAATCCCGGCCGTGAGCGCGAGCGCGAGTAAGGGCAGCTTCATTCGTTCCCCCGTGCATCAGCCCATCGATGGCGACAGGACATTAACGGCCGGTCGCATATTGATCAAGCGGGTTGGCCGTAACCTTTTCGCCTCGCCGACCGGTGTTCTAACGTGCGGTTATCCCCTAAATCCATCTTTTTCGGACTCGTGGCGTTCGGTTTGCCGATCTCGGTGGCTGTCGGCTGGACCCTGGCGGCCCCGCCCCGGCGCCCGGCCGAGGTCGGCGCGACCGCCGGAACCGGTGCCCTGGGCGCCGGCGGCGGCAACGGCGCGATCGGCACGGCCCCGCGCCGCGGCGGCTCGGGCGGCGGGTCGCAGCCGCTGACCGAGGTGCAGTACTCGCCCCGGCCGATGCTGACCTCAGCCGCGGCGCCGCCGGTGGCGACGGCGCCCTCGTCGGCGCCGACGCCGACGACCGTCCCGCCGGTGGTGACGATCACGGAGTCGTCGCTGCCGCCGCTGGACGAGCCGCCGGTGCCGACGCCCACCGAGATCAGCGTCACGCCCAGCGCGTCGGCCGATCCTTCGTCGAGCGCCGATCCCTCGGGGAACGCGTCCTCGTAGGCGGTTCGGTGGCGCTTCGGCCGCGCTTCGCTGGCGCTTCGGTGGCGCTTCGGTGGCGCTTCGGTGGCGCTTCGGCCGCGCTTCGGCCGCGCTTCGCTGGCGCGTAGGCCCTAAGCTGCCTGGTCGTGACCGCAGTTCGCCAGTTCCTGCTCGGCGTGACCCTGCTCGGCCGCGGCCTGGTCCTGGTTCTGCGCAGCCCCAAGCTGCTCGGCCTCGGCCTGCTGCCCGCCGTGATCGCCGGTGTGCTCTACGCGAGCGCCCTCGCCGCGCTGATCGACTTCCTGCCGCGGCTGTCCCGGGGCGTCACCTGGTTCGCCGACGACTGGCCGCAGGGCTGGCGCGACGTCATGCAGATCCTCGGCGGCGTCGGGCTGCTCGGCACGTTCGCGCTGCTCGGCATCCTGACCTTCACGGCGGTGACGCTGCTGATCGGCGACCCGTTCTACGAGAAGATCTCGGAGCTGGTCGAGGCCCGCTTCGGCGGCGTGCCGGGCGAGGTCGAGGTGACGTTCTGGCAGTCGCTGCGGCGCGGCCTGGTCGACTCGGTCCGCCTGATCGGACTGTCCATCTTGGTCGGCATCCCGCTGTTCCTGCTGGGCTTCCTGCCGTTCGTCGGGCAGACCGTGATCCCGGTGCTGGGCGCCCTGGTCGGCGGTTGGCTGCTCGCGGTCGAGCTCACCGGCGTGCCGTTCCAGCGCCGCGGCCACCGCCTGGCCGGCCGCCGCGCGGCGCTCAAGACCAACCGTCCGCAGACGCTCGGCTTCGGCGTCGCGGTGTTCTGCTGCTTCCTGATCCCGTTGGGCGCCGTCCTGCTGATGCCGGCGGCGGTGGCGGGGGCGACGCTGCTCGCTCGGTCGGTGCTGGGCCAGCCGATCGAGGAGCGCCCGTCGCCGAGCCTGGCGCGTCAGTAAGCGTCGGAATGCTCGCCCGCCTGTGGATGGCGGCGGAAAAGTGTCAGAGGCTGCTGCTTTACTCCACCCCCACCCAGAACGGGTGGGGGTGGGTCGTCGGCCGGGTGTCAGGTGTCGTAGTCGCCGAGATCCCAAGGCGGGGCGAAGGCCATGTAGTCGCCCGGCTCGGCGGTGACCCACCAGATGGCGTCGCTGTCCGCGGGCGGCTCGACGATCAGTCCGAAGCTCAGGCCGAAGCGCTCCACCGTGAACGGCTCGACCTCGATGCGGTCGAACTTCACCGTGCCGAGCTCTCGGAGCCTCGCCCGGTAGACCTTCGACGCGGCCGCGTCGTTCTCCGAGAAGGCGTCGATCTTGGCGGTACGAAAGCGGCCGTCGGAGTCGAAGAGGTACAGCGCGACGAAGTTTCGCGCGGTCTCCGGGTCGAACGGCCTGGTCAGAAAGAACTGGCCACCGTCGGCGGTGCGCCCGACGTGCTTGGCCTCGAAGCCGTTGTGGTTGATGGCGATCCGGGTCGGGCGGCCTTCGGTCGGATACGCGGGATGTTCGCTTTCGGCGGGCGAAGCGGCGGCCGAAGCGGCGGCCGAAACGGCGGGCGAAGCGGCAGGCGAAACGGCGGCCGAAGCGGCGGGCGCGAAGAGACGGCCCGGTCAGGCCGATTCGCGGATTACCAGCTCGGTCGGCAGGACCACGGCGTCGGCCAGGTGGGGCTCGCCGTTTATCAGGCCCAGCAGCTGCCGGGCCATCGTGCGGCCCATCTCGACGATCGGCTGGCGCACGGTGGTGAGCGGCGGCTCGCTGTAGCGGCTTATCTCGAAGTCGTCGAAGCCGATCACCGCGACGTCGGACGGCACCCGGCGGCCGGCGTCCTTCAGGGCCAGCAGCGCGCCGTGGGCCATCATGTCGGAGGCCACGAAGACCGCGTCCAGGGCCGGGTCGTCGGCGAGCAGGGAGCGCATCGCGACGATCCCGGACTCGCGGGTGAAGTCGCCGACCGCCACGTGCTGGGCGAGGCCGGCCTCCTCGAGGGTGGTGCGGTAGCCGGCCAGGCGGTCGATGCCGGCCACCATGTCCTGCGGGCCGGCGATGGTGGCGATCCGGCGGCGGCCGGCGGTGACCAGATGGCGTACGGCCGAGCAGACACCCCCGAAATGATCCACATCGACGTACGGCACGGCGGCCGCGCCGATCGGGCGACCGCTGCAGACGACCGGGATGCCGAGCCGCACGAGCGTCCCGGGCAGCGGGTCGGCGCCGTGCATCGAGGCGAACATGACGCCGTCCACGTGGCCGGCCACCGCGTACCTCTCGACGCGGTCGTGGCTCTTGGCCGAGCCCGCCATCATCAGCACCAGCTGCTTGTCGGCGGCCTCGAGCTCGCCGCCCACGCCGCGGATGATCGCCGGGAAGAAGAGGTCGTCGGAGAAGACGCGGTTAGCGGTCTCCGGCAGGATCAGCGCGATCGACTCGGTGCGCTGGGTGACCAGGCTCCGGGCCGCTTGGTTGGGCACGTAGCCCAGTTCCTCGACGGCCCGGTTGACCGCCTCGCGGATCGAGGCGGCCACCGATGTCGAGCCGTTGACGACGCGGGAGACGGTCGCCCTGGATACTCCGGCGCGTCGCGCCACCGCCTCCAGGGTCGGCCGCTCCCGCGTCACCACCAGGTCACCCCTCGCTCTCTCCCGGGTCGGCGATGCCGTTGCGGCGGATCACCTCCCGGTACCACTTCGCGCTGTCCTTGAGAACGCGCTTCTGCGTCGCGTAGTCGACGTGCACGATCCCGAAGCGCTTCGCGTACCCCTCGGCCCACTCGAAGTTGTCCATCAGCGACCACACGAAGTACCCGCGCAGATCGACGCCGGCCGCCAAGGCATCATGGCAGGCTCGCAGGTGGCCGTCGAGATACTCGATGCGACGGGTGTCGTGAACGTCGCCGTCCTCGGCCGGTCCCTCCGGGTACGCCGCGCCGTTCTCGGTGATCAGCATCGGGATGCCGTCGTAGTCGTCGTGGATCCGCTTGAGGATGCTGGTCAGTCCGGACGGCTCGATCAGCCAGTTCATGTCGGTCACCGGACCGTCCGGGTCACGGTAGGCGATGCCCTCGCTGCCGGGCTGGTCGGGCGCCGCCGGCGTTCCGGGCTTCGCCGACACGTACGCCGGCTGATAGAAGTTGATCCCCAGCACGTCGATCGGGGCCTTGATGGTCGCCAGGTCGCCGTCCTGGATGTAGGACAGGTCGGTGAACCGGGCCATGTGCGCGAGCATGTCCGCCGGGTACTGACCCTTGAGCAGCGGGTCGAGGAACATCCGGTTGGACAGGCCGTCGATGATCCGCACCGCCTCGCGGTCGGCGGCGCTGTCCGGGTCGACCGGGAAGGCGACCGACGGGTTGAGCGTGATGCTGACGCTGCGGGCGCCGGCGTCGCGCAGGGCGCGTGCCGCCAGGCCGTGGCCGAGCAGCAGGTGGTGCACGGCCGCGAAGGCCGCCGCCGGGTCCTGCTTGCCGGGCGCGTGCCGGCCGCTGGCGTACCCCAGGTAGGCCGAGCACCACGGCTCGTTCAGCGTGGTCCAGGTGCCGACCCGGTCGCCGAGCCGGGCGTGGACGATCCGCGCGTACTCGGCGAACGCTTCGGCCGTGAGACGGTTGGTCCAGCCGCCCAGGTCCTCGAGCGTCTGCGGCAGGTCCCAGTGGTAGAGCGTGACCACCGGGTCGATGCCCTTGCCGAGCAGCTCGTCGGTGAGCCGGTCGTAGAAGTCCAGCCCCTTCACGTTCACCGGGCCCGTGCCGTCCGGCTGGATCCGCGGCCAGGCGACCGAGAACCGGTACGACGCGAGACCGAGATCCGCCATCAGCGCCACGTCGTCGACGTAGCGGTGGTAGTGGTCGCAGGCCACGTCGCCGGTCTGACCGGCGAAGACCCTTCCCGGCGTACGGCAGAAGGTGTCCCAGATGGACGGGCCGCGACCATCCTCCCGCGCCGCGCCCTCGATCTGGTACGACGCGGTGGCCGCGCCCCAGATGAAGCCGTCGGGGAAGGTGATCCCGGCGAGGGCCGGCTGCGCCGACGTGGACGTGACGGTTGCCGTCATGCGTTCCCCGCTTCCTGGTGTGTCAACTTAACCGGTTAATCATAGGGGCCGAAACCGGCCCGCGACGTGCCGGTAAGACGAATTTAAACGGGTCAGCCCGTACGCAGGGCGCTGATCAGGCGAGGATCACCGGTCACGACCAGGCGATCCATCCGCTGACGGCCCATCAGCGCGAGCAGCAGGTCACTCGCCGTGCCGGTCGCCTGGGCGCGCGCGTGGTGGTCGTCGGTGTCGAGGATCGTGCCCGTGTCGAGCAGCGCCACCCCGGGGCCGCGCAGCCGCACGAACCACTCGTGACCCGAGTCGCCGGCCACCAGGTGCACGACGCCGTGCAGGTCGGTCGGGCCCTTCCGCTTGCCGGCGGGCAGCCAGGTGTCGAGCACCTCGCCGACCCCGTCGGCCGCGAGCTTGGTCTCGATCGGCGTGGCCCGGCCGGCCGCGGCCTCGGCGTCCCACCGGTGGATGGAGATCTCGTGCGCCATCCGGCGGTGCCAGAACCCGGCCTGCTTGGCCTGCGGCGCCCAGTTCCAGGCCGGGAAGTCGGCCTCGACCGCGTCGAGGGTCTCGATCGTGCCGGTCAGCTCGCGCCGCAGCTCGTCGAGGGCCTGATCCCACTCGGGCCGGTCGCCGTCCCGCTCCGGGCGGGTGGTCGGGCCCGCGGTCGTGCCCCGCGGCACCGTCTCGCGCACCCAGTGCAGCAGGGTGGTGACGTGCTCGACCAGGTCGGCGCCGGTCCAGCCGGGGCAGGGCGGTACCTCGGCCGTCGGCCCGGCCTGCGCCACCGCGTCCTGCAGCGCGGGGCTGTCGGCCCGCAGGGCCGCGAGCCAGAAGTCCTTCGTCGCGTGCAGCCTGTTCATCCCGCTTCTCTCCAGTCGGAGGTGCCGATGAGGTGCGCCCGGCTCCCTGAGCCTAGGGTGAACGCCGTGCCTGACCTTAGCGCCGACCGCCAAACCGACACATCCGCGAGTCGTCTCGCGGCGTACACGACGCTACGCCTCGGCGGCCCGGCCGGCACCCTGACGGTGGCCACCGAATCGGACCAAGCGGTCACTACCGTGCGTAACGCGGCGGCGGCCGGGCGCCCGGTGCTCGTCCTGGCCGGTGGCAGCAACGTGGTGATCGGCGACGACGGCTTCGACGGCGAGGTGCTGCTGCTGCGCACGCGGGGCGTGCGGGTGGTGGAGACGCGGGCCGAGAGCGTGGTGCTGCGGGTTGCGGCGGGCGAGGTCTGGGACGATTTCGTGGCGTACGCGGTGACGAACGGTTACTCGGGCATCGAGTGCCTCTCCGGCATCCCGGGCTCGGCCGGGGCCACGCCCATCCAGAATGTCGGGGCGTACGGGCAAGAGGTTGCCCACACGATCGTGGCGGTGCACGCCTACGACCGCGAGCACGACACCGTCCGGGCCATGTCGCCGATCGAGTGCGCGTTCGCGTACCGGTCCAGCGTCTTCAAGCACAACGACCGCTTCCTGGTGCTGCACGTGGACTTCCGCCTGGCGGTCACCGACGCGTCGGCGCCGATCCGGTACGCCGAGCTCGCCCGCAACCTGGGCGTCGAGGCCGGCGACCGGGTGCCGCTGGGGCAGGCCCGCGACACGGTGCTGAAGCTGCGGGCCGGGAAGGGCATGGTGCTCGACCCGGACGACAAGGACACCTGGTCGGTGGGCTCGTTCTTCACCAATCCCGTGGTGTCGGCCGCCCGGTGGGCGTCGCTGGGCCTGGAGGCGCCGCACTGGCCGGGCGACGACGGCTCGGTCAAGATCCCGGCGGCCTGGCTGATCGAGAACGCGGGATTCCCCAGGGGGTACGCGGGCGACGGTGTCGCGATCTCGACCAAGCACACGCTGGCGCTGACGAACCGCGGCGGCGGCACGGCGGAGGCTCTGGTCGCGCTCGCGCGGGTCATCCGGGATGGCGTGCGGGACCGATTCGGGGTCGAGCTGCACCCCGAACCGGTCCTGATCAACTGCACCCTCTGATCGGGCTTACAGCGGCAACCAGAGCGCCAGCACGTTCGGCGGCTCCCAGCCCGGCAGCGACGTGTGCGACTGCCGGCACTGGTAACGCTTCCCGTTGTAGGTGACGACCTGCCCCACCGTGTACGCGGTGTACGGCGCCCACGTGGTCGAGCCCGGCGAGGTGGTCGGCGGCGTCGTGGGCGGCGTCGTCGGCTTCGTTGTCGGCGGAGTTGTGGGTGTCGTGGGAGTGGTGGTCGGCGGCGTGGTCGTGGTGCCCCCGGACGTGAACGACTGCATGATGTGGCTGAACTGCCAGGTGCTCTGGGCCACCCCCGAGCAGGTGTCCGACGCCCCGCCGCCCGGGCAGCCCCCGTTGTCGCGCTGCAGCGCCCAGAACGAGAGCGACCGGATTCCCTGCGTCTTGGCCCAGTTGGTGACGGTCTGGGCGTTGGCCAGCGTGAACGTCTCGGCCGCACCGAAGTCGTCGATGCCGATCATCTCGGTGATGCCGACCATCTGCCACAGCTGTGCCGTGGTCTTCGACGGGTAGAGCGACCGCAGCTGGTTGACCAGGCCGTTGGCCGAGGTCTGGGTGTCGGTGGCCATGTTGTGCGACGCGTTGTCGTAGTAGTCGAACGTCATCATGTTGACGATGTCGATGCGGGCGCCGTTGCTGACCGCGTTGCGCAGCACGGCCAGGCCCGAATCGGCGAGACCGGCCGTGGTGGTCGGCAGCGTGTAGCTGAACTCGACCAGCCGCCCGTTCGCGGCCGCCCAGTCCTCGACCTTCTTGATCGCCTTGTTCCGCCGGTCGATGCCGGCCGTGTTGGTCAGCGAGTTGTCCTCGATGTCGAGGTCGATCCGGGTGACGTCGTAGGTGGTGACCACCTTCTCCAGCTGGGCGGCGATCGAGTCGACGTTCGTGCAGCTGTCGGCGATCTCGGTGCCGCCGTTGTCGGCCGCGTACCCGCCGAAGGACGGGATGACGTCGCCGCCGGCGGCGCGGATCGCGGCGATGTCCGAGCCGAACGTGCCGGACGCGATCGGCATCGAGGTGTCGCCGTTGAAGTAGACCGTGCACGAGCCGGGCGACGGGGTCTGCACGAAGGCCAGCGTGAGGAACTTGTCGCCGGACTGGCTGGACAGGCCGGAGAGGCTGTCGCCGTTGTAGGCCTCGAAATACGGCGCGAAGACGTGGGCGGGGATGCGCGACGTGGTGGCGGCCTGGGCGGTGGGGGAGGTGGCGGCGACGAAACCGGCGACGCCGACGGCGGCCGTGAGGGTCGCCGCCAGGGTGGCGATACGCGATCTGCGCATTGGGGACCTTCTTCGGGGGAAGTTAGGTGTTAGTAAACCTAACTAATAGAAGGTCGCAGTGAGATCTGTCAATCCCAACCGAAGACCTGCGTGTAATACGGCAGGCCGTTCATCCCGTACGCGACGCCGGTCCCGATCGAGTGCGCGCCGCAGTTCAGGATGTTCTCCCGGTGGCTGGGGCTGGCCATCCACGCGGCCATCACCTCGGCCGCCGTGCGATAGCCCCAGGCGATGTTCTCGCCGGACGGCTGGGCGTACCCGGCCGCGTGCGAGCGCGCCACGAAGGTCGTTCCGTCCCGCCAGACGTGGGTGAACAGGCCGGTGTGCGCCATGTAGAGGCTCTGCCGGATGGAGGCGAGGGTCAGCTCGCGGTCGACCGCGAGTGGGCCACACCCCTTCGCCGACCGTCGCTGGTTGGTCATGGTGACCACCTCGGACATCAGCTCGGCCGGGGCGACGGCCGACTCCGGCGCGTTCGGCGGCAGTGGTGGCGCCGGCACCCTGGCCTGCGCCGGCGAGCCGGCGAACAGCAGCGTGGGCGTCACCAACAGGGCGAGCAGTCGATGCACCTGATCCTCCGAGTCCGGGAGTGGGCCTGATCGCCCACCAGGGATATCGCACCCTTTTCCGGGCTGTACGTCCCTTATTTGGCGGAAACCGGTATTGGCCTACGCAAAAGTGTCAGGCTGAGGGGATGGCCGTGCGCACCGGCCTCATCGGCACCTCCGCGCCCAAACGCGAAGACCGCCCGAAGACCATCCAGCCCGGCGGATAGCCCGCTAAACTGTCACTGTCTGTAAATAGGCCGTGACATCACGCTATCGTGGCGTTTGCGCGGTAATCCGTCGCTCGCGGTCGCGCGAACGATGCTCTGGCGAAAAGTTGAGCCGCCTTCGGCATGTCCGCCGACGGCCGCGGACGCGAGCGAGGGGTGGGGCAGGGTGAGCACACGATGAGTCGCCTTCTCGTCGTCGAGGACGACCCGGACATCGCGCTCGCCCTCCGGCTGCTGTTCAGCCGAGCGGGCTACGAGGTCGCGCACGCCGGGGACGGCCGGACCGGCCTCAAGGAGGCATACGCCGAGCATCCCGATCTGGTCGTGCTCGACGTCGGCCTGCCCGAGATGGACGGCTGGCAGGTGCTCGAGCGACTGCGCGACGTCTCCGACGTGCCGGTGCTCGTGCTCACCGCGCATGGCCAGGAGGCGGAGAAGGTGCGGGGTCTGCGCGGCGGCGCCGACGACTACCTCACCAAGCCGTTCGCCAACAACGAGCTGCTGGCCCGGGTCGAGGCGCTGCTCCGGCGCTCCTCCAGCGGGCAGAACAGCTGGGCCAGCCAGGTCTACGACGACGGGCTGGTGCACCTCGATCCGACCAAGCGCCGGGTCTACGTCAAGGGCGACGAGAAACGTCTCACGCCCACCGAGTTCCGCCTGCTCAACGCGCTGGTGCGGCACGCCGGCGCGGTGCTGAGCCCCAACCAGCTGCTGACCCAGGCGTGGGACGACCCGACCGGCATCGGTCAGGAACGGGTGAAGTTCGCCGTCCTGCGGTTGCGCCGCAAGCTCGGCTGGTCCGATCCCGACGAGTCACCGATCGAGTCCGTTCGCGGATTCGGCTACCGCTACCGCCGCCCCGGCGGGGAGTCCTGAATCACAGTCGTTCTCAGGTGATGACAGAGCCCGTCGATGAGAGCTGTGGAAGCCGAGTTGGAGGTACGTAGGTGGAAGACCTTGGTGAAATCGTCGGCGAATTCCTCTTGGAAAGCCACGAGAACCTCGACCAGATCGACCGTGACCTGGTCGCCCTCGAGCAGGAGCCGAACTCGCGCGACCTGATCTCGCGCATCTTCCGGGCGATCCACACGATCAAGGGCACCAGCGGTTTCCTGGCGTTCAGCCGCCTCGAGAAGCTCGCCCACGCCGGCGAGTCGCTGCTCTCCAAGCTGCGCGACGGCGTCATGCCGGTGACCCCGTCCACGATCACCACGCTTCTGGCGACGATCGACGGCGTCCGGTCCATCCTCTCCTCGATCGAGGAGACGCAGGCCGAGGGCAACGTCGACATCGACAGCATCATCGCGCAGGTCAACGCCCAGATGAAGGCGGGCGAGCAGGCCGCCGAGGAGGCCCCGCCGGCGGCGCCGGCAGCCGAGCAGACGCCGGCCGAGACGCCCGAGCCGCTCGAGGAGAGGCCGGCCCGCCCGGCGCCCGACCCGGTCGAGAACCAGCGCAAGCCGCTCGGCGAGATCCTGGTCGAACAGGGCGCCGCCCAGCCCGCCGACGTCGGCTCGGCGCTCGCCCAGCAGATCGAGGGCGACGAGCGCAAGCTCGGCACGATCCTGCTCGACGAGGGCAAGGCCAAGCCGGCCGCGGTCAGCGAGGCCCTCCAGGCGCAGACGCCCAAGCGGAGCATCGCGGACAGCGCGATCCGGGTCGACGTCGACCTGCTCGACACCCTGCTGAACATGGTCGGCGAGCTTGTCCTCGCCCGGAACCAGCTGGTCCGCGGCGTGATGGAGATCGGCGACTCCGGCCTCGTCCGCAGCGCCCAGCGGCTCGGCATGATCACCAGTGAGCTGCAAGAGGGCATCATGAAGACCCGGATGCAGCCCATCGAGCACATCTGGTCGAAGCTGCCCCGAGTCGTCCGGGACCTGAGCAACTCGCTCGGCAAACAGGTCCAGCTGGTGATGGAGGGCAAGGAGACCGAGCTCGACCGCAGCCTGCTCGAGGCGGTCAAGGACCCGCTGACCCACCTCGTGCGCAACGCGGTCGACCACGGCATCGAGGAGCCCGACCGGCGCACGGCGTCCGGCAAGGGCCCCGAGGGCACGCTGACGCTGCGGGCGTACCACGAGGGTGGTCATGTGGCGGTCGAGGTCGCCGACGACGGCGCCGGTCTGGACGTGGACCGGATCGCGCAGAAGGCGATCGAGAAGGGCCTGCTCCGTCCCGAGCAGGTGTCGAACATGGACCGGCGCGACATCATGGCGATGGTCTTCCAGCCGGGCTTCTCCACCGCCGCCAAGGTCACCAACGTGTCCGGCCGTGGCGTGGGCATGGACGTCGTGAAGACCAACATCGAGAACATCGGCGGCGCGGTCAGCGTCGACTCGACGCCCGGCGAGGGCACGGTCTGGCGGCTCACGATTCCGCTGACGCTCGCGATCATCCAGGCGCTGACGGTCGACTGCGGCGAGCAGCGCTACGTGGTTCCCCAGGTCGCAGTGCTCGAGCTGGTCTTCATCGACGGCAATTCCACCAAGATCGAGTACGCGTCGGGCGCGCCCGTCTATCGCCTGCGCGGCAAGCTGCTGCCCCTGGTCCGGCTGGACAAGGCGCTCGGCCTCGAGCCCGGCGGCGATCAGGGCGTCTACATCATGGTGCTGCAGGCCGACGGGCGGCGGTTCGGTCTCATCGTGGACCGCGTGCTGAACACCGAGGAAGTCGTGGTCAAGGCCCTCAACAGCAGATTCAAGGACATCGGCCTGTACGCGGGAGCGACCATCCTCGGCGACGGCAAGGTGGGCCTGATCCTGGACGTCTCGTCGCTGGCCCGGCGCAGTCACCTCACCGCCGACGCCGAACGGCAGAACCTCGAGGCCTCGTCCCGGGCGTCCGCGAGCAGCGGCACCGGCGAACGCCTGTTGGTCACCGCCGTCGGCGAGCGCCGGGTCGCGATCCCGCTCGACACGGTCACCCGGCTCGAGGAGTTCCCGCGCGACCGGATCGAGCACGCCGGCTCCCGCGAGGTGGTCCAGTACCGCGGCCAGATCCTGCCCCTGGTGCGCCTGTCGCACCTGCTCGGGGCGTACGGCGAGGAGCCGGAGGGCGACACCGTGTCGGTGGTCGTCTACAGCGAGGGCGGACGGAGCGTGGCACTGGTCGTGGACCGGATCGTGGACATCGCCGAGAACTCGACGACCGCCCGCCGGGACGCCGAGGAGGACGGCCTGGTCGGCACCGCGGTCATCCAGCAACGGGTGACCGAGCTGCTCGACGTGCGCCGGGCGATCCTCGCCGCCGACCCGAACTTCTACACCGACCTGGAGAACGACGAGATGCTGGTGGAGGCCTGAGATGGCGAGCCGACAGTTCGCCACGTTCGAGGTGGCCGGTCAGCTCTTCGGCGTCGAGGTGCACACGGTGCAGGAGGTGCTCTCGTACAACGAGTACACCCCGGTGCCGCTCGCGCCGCCGGCCGTGGGCGGGCTGTTCAACCTCCGCGGCCAGGTGATCGCCGCGGTCGACCTGCGGGTCCAGCTCGGCATGGCGCGCAAGGCGCTCCAGGGCCCGGTCATGAACGTGATCCTGCGCGGCGACGGCGAGCCGGTGAGCCTGCTGGTCGACAAGATCGGTGAGGTCGTCGACCTCGACGACGAGCGATTCGAGCCGCCACCGGACACGCTCAGCGGCCCGACCCGCGAGCTCGTCGTCGGCACGTTCAAGTTGGACGGACGACTGATGCTGGCGCTCGACGTCAACGCGGCCGTCGACACGTACCGCGCCACGACCTGATGTACAGCCTCGTCAGCGCCCCGGTCCTCGGGTTCGACCTGACCCGCCTCGCCGGCGGGTCGGCCACGGCCGAGGTGGTGCTGCGCGGCCTCCGGCTGCAGAGCGCCGACCTGCCGGTGCTCGCCGAGCGGCTGCCGGACGAGGGCGTCCGCGGCCCGCTCTGGGTCGAGGTCGAGAGCGCGGCCCGCCGGATGCCGTCGCTGAAGGGCATGTCCAAGGAAGATCCGGCCGGCAGCCTCGCGCTGGTCGAGCGGGCGCCGATCGGCTCGGTCGACGCGCTGCTCACCTGCATGCGCTACGACGTGATGGCCTGGACCTGGAGCGGCACCGGGCGCGACGCCCAGCAGAGCGAGACGGCGGCGTCCGCCACCGCGCTGCTCTGCGACGCGGCGGTCGCCAGCTATCTGCGCGAGGTGCTGGACACCGACACCCGCCGGATGCTCGGCGCCGGGTGGGTGTCGGCGATGCGCCGGCTGCCCGTCGGCGCGCCGATCGACCTGGGTCCGCACCACTACGTGGTCTCGGCCCTGCTGGACCGGCTGCGCTCGCTGCGGTCGACGGACCTCGCCCGGCTCGCGACCTCGGCGGAGGACGCGCGGCGGAACGCGGGCGGCTGGTCACCGGCCGTCCACTCGGCCTCCTGGGCCGCGTATCTCTCGGATCGGGTCCGCACCGCCGCCGCGGCGCAGATGCTGTTGGTACAGGCCGTGGACACGGCCGACATCCCGCTGGCCGATCGGGCCGGCGGCGTCTGGAACATGCTCAGCGGTGCCGTGCAGGCGCTGGTGGTACGTGACCTCCTGGACACCTCCACCGCGCACCGCCTGCTCGCACCGGTGGTCGCCGCACTGGGCCCGGCGTGGCTCGGGTGAAGGGGGTGGTCGGATGATTTCGGTCCTCGTCGTCGACGATTCCGTCGTGGTCCGTCGGCTCATCGTCGACGCCCTCGGCGGCGCCGAGAACATCGAGGTCGTGGGCACGGCCTCGAACGGCCTGCTGGCGCAGGCGAAGATCGACCAGCTCAAGCCCGATGTGATCACGATGGACATCGAGATGCCGCAGATGGACGGCATCGCGGCCGTCAAGGAACTGCGCAAGCGGCACAAGCAGATCCCCGTGATCATGTTCAGCACGCTCTCCGCGGCCGGCGCCAGCGCCACGCTGGAGGCGCTGGCGGCCGGGGCGACCGACTACGTCACCAAGCCCAGCAACGTCGGCTCGGTAGCGGAGTCCATCGCGGCGGTCCGGGACGAGCTGGTTCCCAAGATCCACGCACTCGGCGGCCGTCGCCGAGTCGGCGCGGCGCCACCCGGAGCGCCACCCGGCCGGCCCGGCGCCACCGCACCGGCCCGGCCCACGCGGCCCGGCGCCGCGCCGCCCCGGACCGGCCTGCCGCCGTCCGGTCCCGGCCGTCCCGGCGCCGCGCCGCCCGGGCCGCCGGCCGCCGGCGCGCGCCCCACGGCCCGGCGTGCGCCCGGCGGAAAGATCGACATCCTCGCCATCGGCTCGTCCACCGGGGGGCCGGACGCGCTCACCAAGGTGCTGACCGGGCTGCCGTCCGACCTGCCGGTGCCGATCGTGATCACCCAGCACATGCCGCCCGTCTTCACCCGGATGTTCGCCGAACGGCTCGACCGCAGCACCCCGCTGCGCGTGGTCGAGGCCGGCGACGGGATGGAGCTGACGCCGGGCTGCGCCTACATCGCTCCCGGCGATCACCACCTGGTGCTGCACCGCCGGGGAACGGCGACGCTGACGCAGCTCAGCGGCGCACCACCGGAGAACTCCTGCCGCCCGGCCGTGGACGTGATGTTCCGGTCGGTCGCCGCCCTCTACGGGGCATCGGCATATGCCACGGTACTGACCGGAATGGGACAAGACGGACGAGGTGGTGCGAAGGTGCTGAGAGACGCGGGAGCCGAGGTGCTGGCCCAGGACGAGGCCACCTCGGTCGTGTGGGGCATGCCCGGGGCGGTGGTCACCGCGGGGCTGGCGGACGAGATCCTGCCGCTGGACCGGATCGCGGCGTTCCTGGTCAACCGGGTGAAGTCCGGGCGGTCGGCGGCGGTGGCCCGATGACCCTCTCCCAGGCCGAGTTCACCTTCGTCTCGACGCTCGTCCGCAAGGAGGCGTCCATCGTTCTCGCGCCGGGCAAGGAGTACCTGGTCGAGGCCCGGCTCATCCCGGTCGCCCGGGCGGTCGGCGCGGCCAACGTCAACGAGTTCCTGGCCGACCTCCAGCGCCGGCCGAACCCGGCGAACCAGCGCCGGATCATCGACGCGCTGACCACCAACGAGACGTCGTGGTTCCGCGACCGGGAGCCGTTCGCCGCGCTCACCGACGTGGTCCTGCCCGAGCTGGTCAAGTCGCGCGCGGCGACCCGCAAGGTCCGCGTCTGGTCGGCCGCGAGCTCCAGCGGTCAGGAGGCGTACAGCCTGGCCATCACCCTGCAGGAGAATCTCCCGCCGGGTTGGTCGTACGACATCATGGGCACCGACATCTCGACCGAGATGGTGAAGCGGGCCGAGACCGCCGAGTACAGCCAGGTCGAGGTCAACCGTGGCCTGCCGGCCAGCCAGCTGGTGCAGTACTTCGAGCGGGCCGGCGCCCACTGGCGGATCACCTCGCAGCTGCGCAAGAACGTCTCGTTCCGGCTGATGAACCTGACCGCGCCGATTCCGGCCATGCAGCCGTTCGACGTCATCTTCCTGCGCAACGTCCTGATCTATTTCGACGTCGCGACGAAGCGAACCGTGCTGCAGAACGCCGCCAAGCTGCTGCGCCCGGACGGGTGGCTCTTCCTCGGCGCCGCCGAGACGACCATCGGGATCGACGACAACTACGAGCGGGTGGCCGCCGGCCGTACCTCCGCATACCGAGTCCGAAGCGGGGTGCCCGCGGGCGCTCCGAGAAGGGGATGACGCCGCGATGCGCGCGATGGTTATCGACGACTCCCGCGCAATGCGCATGATCCTCAAGCGCATTGTCACGAAACTCAACTTCGAGGCGGTGGAGGCGGGCGACGGCAAGGAAGCGCTCGACCTGCTCGCCGAGATGACCGAGGTGCCGGAACTGGCCCTCATCGACTGGAACATGCCCAACATGAACGGGCTCGAGTTCGTCACGAACGTCCGGGCCGACCCGCGTCTGCGTGAGATGACGCTGGTCATGGTCACCACCGAGAGCGAACAGAGCCAGATCGTACGAGCGCTCGCCGCGGGCGCGCACGAGTACGTGATCAAGCCCTTCACCGAGGGCGCCATGATCGAAAAACTGGCCCTGCTGGGCCTCGTCCCGTCCGGAGCGAACTAATGAGCGTGGAAGTCGAGGTCAACGAGAGCGACCTCGCCGAGATGGTGGAGCAGGTGTGGGAGTCGTACCTGGATCCGGAGGGCATCAGCCCGCTGATTCCGACGTACGACGAGAACCAGCCCTCCGAGGTGCATTCCTCGGTCTCCATCACCGGCTCCTGGACCGGGTACATCGTGTACGCGTCCTCCACCGATGCGGCCCTTCGCGCGGCCGCCGCTTTCCTCGCCATGGAGATGGACGAGGTGAGCCAGGAGGACATGTCCGACGTGCTCGGCGAGCTCGCCAACATCGTCGGCGGCAACGTCAAGGCCATGCTGCCGCCCGGCGCCCTTCTCTCCCTGCCCCAGGTCGTGCTGGCGCCGGAGTCGACCGCGCGGTTCCCCAACACCGAGCGGATCGGCGGCGTGTACGGCATCTGGGAAGGCGAACCGGTGTCGATTTCCATGTGGCAGAGCCGCGCGGACAACAATGAGGAGGCAGGCGCATGAAAATTCTCATCGCCGACGACAGCCGGGTCATGCGGCAGATCGTGGTCCGCACGCTCCGCCAGGCCGGGTTCGGTGACCACGATCTGATCGAGGCCTCGAACGGCCGCGAGGCGTTCGAGATGACCAAGTCGGAGAACCCGGATCTGGTTCTCTCGGACTGGAACATGCCGGAGATGACCGGTATCGAAGTGCTCCGGCAGCTGCGCGCGGCCGGCAACGACATCAAGTTCGGTTTCGTGACCTCGGAGAGCACGCCCGAGATGAAAGATCAGGCGGAAGCCGCCGGCGCGCTCTTTTTCATCGTGAAGCCGTTCTCAGCTGAGCGATTCGATGAGGTCTTCGCTCCTATTTTGGGATGATTACGACATGTCCGATGTCTCGGTACTTCCTGGCACTCTGGCCGTCCGCAACCTCTTCGAGGACCTGCTCGGCCGCGAAGTGACCGTCAGCCCCGGCGACCCGCTCTCCGCGGATGCGATCGCCACGGCCACGGTCGCGATTTTCACCGACACCTCGCAGAACATCTACGGCGTGCTCGGCATGGACCTGCCGCTGGCGGCCAACGCGGGCGCCGCCCTGGGCCTGCTGCCGGCCGGCGCGGCCGAGGACAGCATCGACGAGAAGCAACTGTTCCCGAACCTCGCCGAGAACGTCTTCGAGCTGTGCAACGTCCTGACGAGCCTGCTCAACCGCGAGGGTGGCCCGCACATCAAGCTCTACCAGGTGATCTACCCCGGCGACCCGCTGCCCGCGGACGCCCGGGCCCACCTGATGGCGCTGGGCCGCCGGGTCGACCTCACGGTCGAGGTCAACCGGTACGGCAAGGGGAAGTTCAGCCTGTCCCTCGCGCCCTGACCGAGCGCATCGAGAACACGACTGATCGCGGGTCCCACACGGTGGGGCCCGCGATTTTTTGCGGCTAAGCAAAATCCGCGGTCTGACGAACCTTAGGTCGAGCAAGCAAACGGACAGGAGAAGTCATGACCTCGCCGACCTCGGGAATCTCCGGCACTTCGGGGACCACTGGCGCGACGCCCGGCAAGAGCATCGCGGACAAGAGCAAAGAGCTCGGGGACAAGGACACCTTCCTCAAACTGCTCGTGGCACAGCTGAAGTACCAGGACCCCAGCAACCCGGCCGACTCGACCCAGTTCCTCGCGCAGACCGCGCAGTTCACCCAGGTCGAGAAGCTCGGCGACATCGCCGATGTGCTCAAGTCGCAGCGCCTGGTCGGCGCCAGCGGCCTGGTCGGCCACAGCGTCACCTACATGGACGAGAACGGCGCCCGCCAGTCGGGTGTCATATCGGCCGCAAAGCTCAACGGAGACAGCGAACCGATGCTTCGGATCGGGAACACGGACGTGCAGCTGTCCAAGGTCATGGAAGTCCTCTCCACGGGTGCGACGACCGGTTCCACCGGTCAGACGGCCCCGCAGCCGGTCGACGCGAACAAGGTCGACCCGGCAACCGGTCCCGCGACCGCCTGACCCCGCCTCTCTCCGTAAAGGAAACCGATCCATGCTGCGTTCTCTCTACTCCGGCATCAGCGGCCTGCACGCGCACCAGCAGATGATGGACGTCACCGGCAACAACATCGCCAACGTCAACACCGTCGGCTTCAAGGCCAACACCGTCCAGTTCCAGGACACGCTCAGCCAGATGCTCGGCGCGGCCGGCGCTCCCCAGAACGGGCAGGGCGGCACCAACCCGGCGCAGGTCGGTCTCGGCGTGAAGAACGCCGGCATCCTGTCGAACTGGGCGCAGGGCTCCCAGGAGACCACCGGACGCTCCGGCGACATGATGATCCAGGGTGACGGCTTCTTCATCACGCGCAGCGGCAACGAGGACCTCTACACCCGGGCCGGCTCGTTCACGTTCGACGCCAACGGCCTGCTGGTCAACGCGACCGGTCAACCGGTACAGGGCTGGACGGCCACCGACGGCAAGGTCAACACGGCCGGCAAGCCCGGCGACATCAAGATGCCGCTGGGCAGCACGATCGAGCCGGCGCGGACCACGAAGGCCACCCTCAAGGGCAACCTGAGCAGCGATGACATCCCGAACGCGACGGACCCCACGAACAAGGGCCTCACCTACACCACGACGATCCCGATCAAGGCGTACGACTCCCAGGGCGCGCCGCACACGGTCACCGCGAAGTTCAGCCGGACCGCGAACGACAACGTCGCGGACACGTCCACCTGGGGCGTGGAGATGTTCGACGAGGCCGGGAACAGCATCGGCACGGACACGCTGAACTTCGAGGGCGGCAAGCCGACCGACGGCTCCGGCACCGCGAAGAACTCGCTGGCCATCGGCACCGCGCCCAACGACTACACCATCGACACCACCGACATCACGTCGTACTCGGGTCTCTCCGACGCGCGGGTGTTCGACACCGACGGCCAGGCGTCGGGCGCGCTGACGTCGTTGTCGTACACGGTCTCCGACACCGGCCAGATCATCGGTGTCTACAGCAACGGCCTCAAGGAGGTCCTGGGCCAGGTGGCCATGGCGACCTTCAAGAACGTCAACGGCCTCGAGAAGGTCGGTGACTCCGGCTACCGCTCCACGGTCAACTCCGGCTACGCCCAGGTCGGCGAACCCGGCAGCGCCGGCATGGGTCAGGTCATCAGTGGCGCGCTGGAGATGTCGAACGTCGACCTCGCCCAGGAGTTCACCAACCTGGTCATCGCCCAGCGTGGCTTCCAGGCCAACTCCCGCGTCATCACCACCTCCGACGAACTGCTCCAGGAGCTCGTCAGCATGAAGCGCTAGATCTCGTAGCACCACCAGCTCGGCCGGCGGCCGGGACAGGCATTCACGTGCCTGTCCCGGCCGTCACTTCGTAGCCGATCGGCTGCACCCGCAATGCGACCGGACGGATCTCATGCGCAACCGTCAAGTCGCCGAAATGACATGTGAAAGCGGGCCACGGACGGCCTACCAGCCCAGGACCACACCACCACCCAAGGACGGATGTACGTGATCCTCGTAACTCGCATCAACGGTGCCGTGTTCGCCCTGAATCCGGATCTGGTCGAGCGTGCCGACTGCACGCCCGACACGGTCATCACGCTGGTGGACGGCACCAAGTACGTCATCGCCGAGTCCGTGCCCGAGTTCATCGACTCGGTGCGCCACTACCGCGCCTCGCTGATCGCCCAGGCGAGCCGCCTGGAGGCCGAGCCCACGGCCACCGCCCTGACCTCGGATCTGTCCTCGGATGAGGACGACCACGACGCCAAGGTGCTCCCGCTGCACCGGAAGGAACGCTGATGGATATCTCCACCATCGTCGGTGTAGTCGCCGGCCTCGCGATCATCTTCACCGTTCAGATCCTCGAGGGTGGTTCGCCGTCCTCCATCATCCTGATCCCGTCGATGCTGCTGGTGTTCGGCGGCGCGTTCATGGCCGGTATGGCCGGCGGCGTGCTGAAGGACGCGACCGGCGTCGGCAAGCAGCTCCAGAAGGCGTTCCTCGCCAAGGTCACGCCGCCGACCCAGCTCGTCGACAACGT
The DNA here is from genome assembly GCF_055586105.1 of Actinoplanes sp. NPDC051537. Classification (NCBI taxonomy): domain Bacteria; kingdom Bacillati; phylum Actinomycetota; class Actinomycetes; order Micromonosporales; family Micromonosporaceae; genus Actinoplanes; species Actinoplanes sp. NPDC051537. The sequence goes on along the minus strand of NZ_JBVJIU010000012.1, from coordinate 242,614 downwards.
CGTGAAGCTGGCCGAGCGGGCCCGCCGCGAGGGGCTGCTGGCCCTCGAGGACGCGGTCAAGACCGTCGAGCACCCCTTCCTGAAGCGCGGTCTGCAGCTCGCCATCGACGGCACCGACCCCGAGGAGCTGCACGACATCCTGCACGCCGAGATCGCGGCCAAGAAGAAGGCCGACAAGGCCGGCTCGAAGCTCTTCGAGAACATGGGCGGTTACGCCCCGACGATCGGCATCATCGGCACGGTCATGGGCCTGGTCCACGTGCTGGCGAACCTGAACAAGCCGGAGACGCTCGGTGAGTCGATCTCGGCGGCGTTCGTCGCGACCCTCTGGGGCGTGCTCAGCGCCAACGTGATCTGGCTTCCGGTCGCCGCCCGCCTGACCCGCCTCAGCGCGGTCGAGGCGGAGGAGATGGAGCTGGTGGTCGACGGCGTCCTCGCCATCCAGGCCGGCTCGAACCCGCGCCTGGTGGCCCAGAAGCTCCGCAGCCTCCTCCCGCCGGACGAGGCCAAGAAGGCCGAGGCGGCCGCGACCACGAAGAAGGCGGCATAACCGATGAGCTCAGGCGGTGGGGGCGCCAAGCGCAAGAAGCGTGGCCACGAGGAGCACGAGGAGCACGTCAACCACGAGCGCTGGCTCGTGTCGTACGCGGACATGCTGACCCTGCTGTTCGTACTCTTCGTGGTTCTCTACTCGATGTCCGACGTCAACATGAAGAAGTTCGCCCAGCTGGCCTCCGGCCTGTCCTCGGGTTTCGGCGCGCAGAGCGCGGCGTTCACGGGCCAGATGTCGACGCTCGACGGCGCCGGCCAGTCGTCCGAGATCGTGAAGATCGACCCGGGTGCCAACCCGGGCGACGGCAAGACCGGCACCTCGAACATGACCGAGTCCGAGAAGGCCGCGGTTGAGGCCGCGGTCAAGGCGGAAAGCCGGTCGACGGCCTCCAAGAACGCTCAGGCAGCGGCCAAGGAAGCCGAGAATCTGAAGAAGGTCGAGAACAAGCTGTCCGACGCGCTGGCGAAGGCGAAGCTGCTCAACGCGGTGCAGTTCACGATCGACCGGCGCGGCCTGGTGGTCACCATCGTCACCAACGAGGTCGTGTTCGACGGCAACCGCGCCGACCTTCAGGCCGGCGGCAAGAAGATCCTCGACGCGCTGGCGCCGACGCTGGCCAAGCTGAAGAACAACATCGAGGTCGACGGCAACACGAACCAGCTCAAGGCCGCGACCACGTACTACCCCAGCGGCTGGGAGCTCTCCGCGGCTCGCGCCTCGACCACCGTTCGCTACCTGGTCGGGCACGGCATGGCCAAGAGCCGGATGAGCGCGGTCGGGTTCTCCGACACCCACCCGCTGATCGACCCGAGCGACCCGCGCTCGATCACCATGAACCGCCGGGTGGACGTCGTCGTCCTCACCACGCTCTCGGCCGACCAGGCCGCGCTGCTCCCGGCCGCGGCCGGCGACGACGCGAACCTGCACACCGGTCAGACCACGGCCCAGGCCGCGGCGATCGAGAAGGCCGCCGCCGCGGCCGGCAACACCACCACCACGACCACGACCGACTCATCCGCGACCACCGCGACCACTACCACCACCGCGAACGACTGAGGGGAGACCGATTCCGATGGCTGACGAGAAGGAAGGCGCCGCCGAGGCGCCGAAGAAGTCCAGCAAGAAGATGCTCATCATCATCGTGGCGGCGGTCGTGCTGCTCGGTGGCGGTGGCGGCGCGTTCTTCATGATGAAGAGCGGCTCGAAGGCCGAGGCCGCGCCCAAGAAGGGCACGATCGTGAAGATCGAGGACGCGCTGACGGTCAACCTGGCCGACAGCCACTACCTGAAGGTCCAGTTCTCGCTCCAGCAGACCACCGACGCCGCCGAGGACGTCGACACCAGCGAGGCCATCAACATCGCGATCGACGAGTACACCGGCAAGACGGTGGCCGAGCTCTCCACCGAGAAGGGCCGCGAGGAGGTCAAGAAGGACCTGGTCGCGAAGCTGGTCAAGGCCTACACGGTCGACGGCAAGCAGGAGGTCATGGACATCTACTTCACCCAGTTCGTGACCCAGTGACCAAGTAACTCGGACAACCAGGACGGGCGGGCTCACTCCGGTGAACCCGCCCATCCGCCGATTTCCGGATAAAAACGCGTCTCCGGCTCAGCGGATCAGGAAATGAGCCGATGGGGACGACGTGACCTCCGCAACACGCTCCCCGGGCAAGATGTCGCGTCGCGGCCAGGGCGGAGGGCCGGCGCCGTACGACTTCCGTCGCCCGATCAAGCTCTCCCGGGAACACGTACGCACGCTGCAGATCGCCTTCGAGACGTACGCGCGCAGCTGCGGCACCCTGCTGACCACCCGCCTGCGCGTGGTCAGCAACGTCACGCTCGCCTCGATCGAGCAGCTGAACTACGAGGAGTACGTCGCCTCGCTCTCCAATCCCACGGTGATCGCCGTGGTGAATCTCGATCCGCTGCCCGGCACGGCCTTGATGGAGATGTCCTCCTCGGCCGCCATGACGGCGATCGACCACATGCTCGGCGGCCCCGGCGGGCCCCAGCCGGAGCGCCCCCTCACCGAGGTCGAGATGCCGCTGCTGCGCGGCCTGCTCGAGCGGATGCTGGGCGAGCTGCGGTACGGCTTCGAGCAGCTGGTCCACATCTCGCCGAAGCTCAAAGAGATCGAGTACAACGCCCAGTTCCTGCGTGCGCACGCGCCCGGCGACGCCTGCGTGGTGGCCACCTTCGACCTCAAGATCGGGGCCGAGGAGTGCCTGGCCAGCATCTGCATCCCGTTCAACATGATCCTTCCGGTGCTGTCGCGCACCGAGGCCGTCGTGCTCAGCGACAGCGAGCGGGCCAGCCGTGACCTGGCGCTGCGCAACCTGACGGCCGGCCTTTTCTCGGCTCCGATCGACGTTGCGGTGCGATTTCAGCCCATTCGCATGCGTACCGATGACATCGTGGATCTGCGTCCCGGTGACGTTGTGCCGCTGGCTCATCCGACCAGCCGGCCGCTCGAGGTGACCGTCAACGAGACCGTCTTCGCGCACGCAGTTCCCGGTAATCAGGGCGCCCGGCTCGCGTGTCTCGTGGTGCCGTCGCCCAAGGAGCCCTCCAAGGAGTCTGGCCGCTCATGACCGCGCCCACCATCACCGCGCCCCAGCTGGCGCTCGCCCGGAACGCCGCCGAGGCCGCACTCGCCGTCCTGCCCACCAGCCGCGCGCTCGCCGCTGCCGCCCCGGTCTCCGCGACCGCCGACGCCCTGCCCGACGGCCAGGCGGTCACGGCCAAGTTCAGCGGCGCGGCCAACGGCGAGGTCGTCGTGGTGGTCGGTCAGGACCTCGCGGACGCGCTCAAGGAGAGCCCGCTCGGCGAGCTCGACCTGACCGCCGCGGTGCGGCCCGCTCTCGAGGCGGCGGCCCGGGTCTTCGGGCCGGTGGTCCTCGACCCCGGGGTGGTGATGGAGCCCGGCGTCGCGCTGAGCGCGCTGGCGGCCAAGGAGGACGCCGTCGTGGTCCCGCTGGTCGAGGGGGAGGACGTACGCGCGGTGCTCGCGCTCGCCCTGAACCCCTGGCCCAACGAGGAGCCCGGCCAGATCGACATCGCCCGCCCGCAGGCGACGACCGCGGCGTCGGCGTTCGCCCGCGGCGGGCTCGACATGCTGCACGACGTCGAGATGGAGGTGTCGGCCGAGCTGGGCCGCACCCGGATGAGCGTGCGCGAGCTGCTCTCGCTCAACCCGGGCGCGATCGTCGAGCTCGACCGGGCCGCCGGAAGCCCGGCCGATCTGCTGGTCAACGGCCGGCTGATCGCCCGCGGCGAGGTGGTCGTGGTCGACGAGAACTTCGGCATCCGGATCACCGAGATCGTCGCTCCGGGCGCCGAGGGGTAACGGCCTTGTTCGAGCTCGTCCTGCGGATCGGCTTCTCGCTGTTCGTCGTCCTCGGCCTGATGTGGGCCCTGGCGCGGGTGGTACGCCGGCCGCTGGGCGCGCGGCGGCCGCACGGCGAGCTGGCGGTGCTCAACCGCCAGCAGCTCACCCGCAACGCCGAGGTCATCGTGGTCAAGGTGGCCGACCGGGCGATGATCCTGGGCGTCACCGAGGCGCAGGTGAACGCCCTGGGCGAGGCCGACATCGCCGACTTCGAGCACCACGACGAGCACCGGGACCACCTGGAGAACGTCGAACTGCCCGGCGCGCACCCGTCGTCGGCGGCCGCGGGGCGGCTCGACAAGTCGTTGCTCTCGCCCAAGACGTGGACCTCGACGATCGACTTTCTCCGCGACCGGACATCGAGGCATTGATGAAACGCGCGATCTGGCTACTGTTCGCGAGCGTGGGACTGGCGCTCGTCCTGCTACCGGGCGCGGCCTCGGCGGAACCAAGACCCACGCCCGCCGTGGTGACGGTGGCGCTGCCCGATCGCGTACCGGAGGCTCCCGGTCCGACCGCGCCGGTCGCGCCGACCAAGCCCAGCATCAACCTGAACATCAACGGGACCAATCCGGACGGCAGCCGCCCGGCCACCTCGTTGGTGATCATGATGGGCCTCACCGTGCTCTCGGTGGCGCCCGCCCTGCTGCTGCTCTGCACGTCGTTCACCAAGGTCTTCATGGTCCTCGGGATCACCCGCAACGCGCTCGGCCTGACCAGCATGCCGCCGAACCAGGTGATCGCCGGGCTCGCGCTGTTCCTGACCCTGTTCATCATGGGTCCGACCGTCTCGTCGATGAACCAGCAGGGCGTGCAGCCCTACCTCAAGGGCGACAAGACCCAGACGCAGGCGTTCCACGACGGCGTCAAGCCGCTGCGCGAGTTCATGTGGAAGACGACCCGCGAGGACGAGGTCGCCCTCATGATCAAGCTGTCCGGCACGGACAAGCCGAAGAACAAGGACGACGTCGAGCTCACCACGCTGATCCCGGCGTTCGTCCTGTCCGAGCTGCGGGCGGCCTTCATCATCGGCTTCGTCATCTTCATCCCGTTCCTGCTCATCGACATGGTCGTGTCCGCGTCCCTGATGTCGCTGGGCATGATGATGCTGCCCCCGGTGACCGTGTCCCTGCCGTTCAAGCTGTTGCTGTTCGTGCTGGTCAACGGTTGGGGGTTGATCCTCACGGCGCTGGTGGCGTCGTACCGATGAACTGGAACATCCCGATCGCGGACATGCTCGCGATCCTGCTCGGGGCGGCCCGCACCGGCGCCTGGCTGATGATCAGCCCGCCGTTCAACTCGCGGTTCATCCCGGGAACGGTCAAGGCGCTGCTCTCGATCGGGCTGACGCTGCCGCTCGCGCCGTACCTCCGGGGCACCGTGCCCTCGTTGCAGACGTCGGACATCATCTACAGCGCCATTCTCCAGGTCTTCGTCGGCGCCGCCCTCGGCTTCGTCACCCTCCTGCTCTTCGCGGCCCTCCAGGCCGCGGGCGACATGCTCGACCTCTTCGGCGGCTTCACGCTGGCCCAGGCCTACGACCCGCTGTCGATGAACCAGAGCTCGGTCTTCGGCCGCTTCTACAACCTGGTGGCGGTCACGATCCTGTTCGCCGGCGACGGGCACCAGGTGATCCTGCGCGGCTTCCTCCAGTCGTTCCGGACGATGCCGCTGAACCTCTCGTTCGACCTGGCCACGTTCAGTCAGCTGCTGCTCAAGGGCCTCGGCGAGATGTTCCTGGCCGCGCTCCAGATCGCCGGGCCGCTGGTGGTGGTGCTGTTCCTCACCGACGTCGCGTTCGGCCTGCTCAACCGCGTCGCGCCGGCGCTCAACGCGTTCCAGCTCGGCTTCCCCGCCAAGATCTTCCTGCTGCTCACGCTCTCCGGGATCGCGATCACCACGCTGCCGTCGGTGATCGAGTCGCTCGTCGACCGCTCGGTGACCGCGGTGCTGAAGCTCACCGGCGGCTGACGCTCTGCCTGCCCGCGGCGGAAAACAGAAGGGAAAACGGGGGGAGGAGGTGAGCGATGGCGGGCGAGAAGACCGAACAACCGACACCGCAAAAGCTCAAAAAGGCCAAGCGTGAGGGCCAAATCGGCCGTAGCCAGGACGTCGGCGCCTGGTTCGGCATGCTGGCGGCCAGCATCATGCTGCCCAAGACGCTCGGCGCGGCGCTCGACCACGCCCGTGACCTGATGGTCAAAGTGCCCGAGGTGATCCGCAACCCCGAGCCGGCCGTCGCCATGCACATGCTCAAGGACGCCGGTCTCGGCGTGGCCTGGTCGGTGCTGCCGCTGTCGGCCACGCTGATGGCGGTCGGCATCGCCTCGGCCGGGGCCCAGGGTGGCATCCGGGTCGCCACCAAGCTGTTCATCCCGAAGTTCAGCCGGCTCAACCCGCTGCCCGGGATCAAGAAGATGTTCGGCCCGCAGGCGCTGTGGGAGGCGACCAAGGCCCTGGTCAAGACGTCGGTGCTGGCCGCCGTGCTCTACACCACGACCAAGGGCGTCATCCCGCAGCTGATGACCGCCGGCCACCTGCCGTTCGCCGCGCTGCTGTCGGTGGTCAAGGACGCGACCCTCGGACTGGTCCGGGCCGCCGCCGTGGCCGGCATCGTGATGGCCGCCGGCGACTACTTCGTGGTGCGCCGCCGCACCAACAAGCAGCTACGGATGACCAAGGAAGAGGTCAAGCAGGAGAACAAGAACACCGAGGGCGACCCGCTGGTCAAGGCTCAGATCCGTTCCCGGCAGATGGCCATGGCCCGCAACCGGCAGATGGCCGACATCCCGACCGCCGACGTGGTGCTGGTCAACCCGACGCACGTGGCCGTCGCCCTGCGCTACGAGCCGACCAAGGGGGCGCCGCGGGTGGTGGCCAAGGGGCAGGGCCCGATCGCCACCAAGATCCGCGAACTGGCCACCGAACACCGGGTGCCGATGGTGCAGGACGTGCCTCTGGCCCGGGCTCTGCACGGCGCCGTCGAAGTGGGCGCCGAGATCCCCGCGGACTTCTACGGCGCGGTGGCAAAGGTGCTGGCGTTCGTCATGAGTCTGAAGGCTCGCGGCTCTGCTGCTGGTCTGCACCGCAACCCATCCTCAGCCTCAGCAGCCGCATAACCGAAAATTTAGGAGATTTCCTCACATGCGTCCCTCGAACGAGGGAGACTCACCGTGATGGGTGAGCTACACCATGTGCTCGGGAAGGTGCCGTGAAGAACCGCAACATCAGCCGTCTTGCCGTCCCCGTGGGGGTCATCGGCATCATCATCATGATGGTCGTGCCGCTGCCGACCTTCCTGCTGGACACGCTGATCGCGCTCAACATCACGGCCGCCCTGCTCATCCTGCTGACCAGTATGTTCGTACAGAAGCCGCTGGATTTCTCGGTCTTTCCGGCACTGCTCCTGGTCGCCACCCTGTTCCGGCTCGCGCTGAACATCAGCGCCACCCGGCTGGTGCTGCGCGACGGCGACGCCGGCAAGGTGATCCACGCGTTCGGCAGCTTCGTGGTCGGGGGCAACCTGGTCATCGGCCTGGTCATCTTCCTGATCCTGGTGATCGTCCAGATGGTCGTGGTCACCAAGGGCGCCGAGCGGGTCGCCGAGGTCGGCGCCCGCTTCACCCTCGACGCGATGCCCGGCAAGCAGATGGCGATCGACGCCGACCTCAACGCCGGCCTGATCGACGAGGCCGAGGCCAAGAAGCGCCGGGCCGAGGTGTCCGCCGAGGCCGACTTCTACGGCGCGATGGACGGCGGCTCGAAGTTCGTCAAGGGCGACGCGATCGCGGCCATCATCATCACGCTGATCAACCTGGTCGGCGGCTTCGCGGTCGGCCTGCTCCAGCAGGGCCTGTCGGCCTCCGACGCGATGAACCAGTACAGCCTGCTGAGCGTCGGCGACGGCCTGGTCTCCCAGGTGCCCGCCCTGCTGCTGTCGGTGGCCACCGGTCTGATCGTGACCCGCTCGGCCACCTCCGGCGACATGGGCACGACCGTCACCGCCCAGCTCGGCCAGAACAAGCTCGCGCTGCGCATCGGCGGCGGCGCCGCGCTCGCCCTCTGCGTCATCCCGGGCCTGCCCAAGATCCCGTTCCTGCTGGTCGGCACCACGGTGCTGGTGCTGGCGCAGCGGATCAAGGACCCGGAGCCCGAGGCCGAGGCCGCGGTCACCGAGGCGGTCGAGATGCCGGCGCCGGACTCCCCGGAGCAGCTGCTCGGCGAGATGCGGGTCGACCCGCTCGAGCTGGCGCTCTCGCCGGACCTGGTCGACCTGGTCGACGCCAGCAGCGGGGATCTTCTCGACCGGGTACGCGCCCTGCGCCGCAAGATGGCCATGGAGCTGGGCGTGATCATGCCGCCCGTGCGCACCCGGGACGACCTCGACCTGCCGCTCTCCTCGTACGCGATCCGGATCTCCGGGGTCGACGCCGGCACCGGCGAGGCCCCGCCCGGAACGGTGCTGGCGATCGGCGAGGGCCTGCAGGGCCTGCCCGGCCGCGCCGGCGTCGAACCCGTCTTCGGCCTGCCCGGCAAGTGGGTGCCGGCCGAGCTGCACTACCAGGCCGAGCTCTCCGGAGCCACGGTCGTGGACCGGGCCAGCGTGATCATCACGCACCTGGCCGAAGTGGTCCGCAGCAACGCGAGCCGGCTGCTCGGCCGCGAGGACGTCCGGGCGCTGACCGAGATGGTCAAGCGCACGCATCCGGTCGTCGTGGAGGAGCTGACCCCGTCGCTGCTCAGCCTCGGTCAGATCCAGAAGGTGCTGCAGGCCATGCTGGACGAGGGCGTGCCGGTGCGCGACCTGGTCCGGATCTTCGAGTCGCTCTCCCTGAGGGCGAAGGTCTCCGTCGACTCGGACGGCCTGGTCGAGGCGGCACGCGCCGCGCTCGGCCCGGCCATCGCCGCCAACTACGTGCGGGACGGCCGGCTCACGGTGATCACTCTCGAACCCATGCTCGAGCAACAACTGCTCGAATCGTTGCGGCCGAGCGAGACGGGAGCCTTCATGGCGATCGACGGCTTGCGTGCCGAGGCGATCGTCACCGAAGCCGCCCGCCTGGCCGAGACCGCCGAGCAACAGGGCCTCCAGCCCGTGCTCGCCTGCTCGCCACAGCTGCGGCTGCCATTGATGCGACTCCTGCGGGCCGGCTCCCGCCGGGTGCAGGTGTTGTCGTACGGCGAAATCTCTGGTTCCACAGCACAGATCGAGACGATAGGGGTGGTGAACGGTGCCTACGCGGGTGCTGCTTGAGGGACCGGCCATCGAGCCTTTGCTGGCTCAGGTACGCGATGAGTACGGCTCCGGTGTCCGGATCATCTCCGCCGACAAGGTCCGCAGTGGCGGCGTCGGAGGCTTCTTCGCGAAGCAGCATTACGAGCTTTCCGTGGAGGTGCCGGACCTGAACGAGGACAGGAATGACATGGCTAAACGGACGATGACCCAAGACAACGGCCACACGCTGGAGCGACTCCTGGAACGGGCCGAGTCGCAGGATCGGATCGACGAGCAGGTACGGCCGGCCGCGCACTCGGCGCCGGCTCGCACCGTCACGCCGGCGACGTTCGGCCAGGCCCGGCCCGGCGAGACGACGTTCTCGCGCCCGGCCGCGCACGCCCGGCCGGCCGCACCGCGCCCGGCCGAGCCACCGCGAATGGCCGAGCCGCCCCGGCTGGCCGAGCCACCGCGCCCGGCCGAGCCCGTGGCGCCGGACACCGAGCTCAGCCGCGGTGCCGGGGTCAGCGACACCAGTGCGGCCTTCGCCGAGCTGATGGCGGGCCTCGACACGACCGCCGAGCCCGGCATCGAGCGGAACACGGTCCGGCCCAAGCCGGCCGTGCCGCTGCGAGGCGAGGACGTGCCGACGGTGCGTCCGTTCCGGCCGGCCGAGACCAACGAGATCCCGGTCAACGTGCCGCACAAGCCGGCCATGCCGAGCCTCGCCGAGCGCATCGGCGGGCTGGCCGCGGAGATCGAGATCGAGGAGGATGCGCCGATCCCGGCGCCCGAGGAGGAGGTGGCGCCGCCCGTGGCCGCTCCCGTCCAGGCGGTCAAGCCGCTGCCGCCGGTCGTGACCCCGGCGCACGCCGCGCCGGACAGCGATCCGGTGATCCGCAACCTCATGTCGGTGGGCATGCCCGAGCCGATGGCCCGGCAGATCACCGGCGCCGACACATACGCCGGAGTGCTCAGCGTGCTCGCCGCGCGTCCGTCGGCGCCCGCCATCCCGGACGGCCCGGGGGAGATCCTGGTGCTCGCCGGGGACATCAACCTCGGCGTGCCGATCGCCCGGCACCTGCTCGAGCAGATCGGCGTGCCGGAGAACCACCTTCTCCTGGCCGCGCAGAGCACGGCCGGCACCGGCCTGCACTCCTCCCGGCTGATCTCCAGCCGCGAGGCGGCCGAGTCGCGGGTCGAGAAGCTGCACAACGCCGAGCAGGCCTGGGTCGTCGTGATGGAGGCGGCGGTCGGTGGCACCGACCCGCTGTGGGTCAACGAGATGTGCGACGCGATCGGGGCCACCGCGGTCTGGGCGATCGTCGACGCCACCCGCAAGACCGCCGACACGGCGCGTCACATGCGGACGCTCGGCGAGGTCGAGGCGCTCGTGGTGCACAGCGTGGAGCTCACCGCCGACCCGGCCTCGGTGCTCGGGCTGGACCTGCCGATCTTCTCGCTGGACGGCAAGCCGGCCACCCCGCACGCCTGGGCGGCCATGCTCTGCGCCCGGATCGCGACCGACGTGATGCCGGTGGCGGCGCCGCCTCGCCGGGCGTCCCGCACGGTGCGGCAGTGATCCGTCCGTCGGTCCTGCTGTTCGCGCTCGTGATAAGCGCGCCGGCGTTGTACCGGTACGTGCTCGACCAGCTGGACCTCACCGACGTGTTGATCAGGTTCATCATCGCGGTGCCGATCGCGGCGCTGCTCCTGGCCGCGCTTCGGTTCGTCACGGCGGGGTACGGGCGGAACGACGAGGGTGGGGAAGCCGTCGCCGTAACGCCCACGCCGGTGGACGTGCACGAGGTGTAGTAACGCGCATGACGAAGGCCGGTGGACCCCAAGGTCCACCGGCCTTCCTCGTTCGTCAGGCCTGCACGTCGAGGCGTCCGCTGCCCGGCGTGCGGCGCGTCGTCGGTCCGGTCTCGGCCGGCGCCGGCGCACTGGGCCCGGCCGGGCCGTTGTCCCGCCGGCCCGAGGCGTAGCCGGCCGAGGCGAACTGCTGCCGGGCCTGCTCCTGCTGGGCGCCACCCTGGCGCAGGTCGAGCGTGCAGTTGCCGAAGCCCGAGTCCTCGAGCTCCCGGCGCAGGTCGCCGAGCGCGTCGCGCAGGGCGTCGGTGCCGGCGTCGGTGGTGCCGGTCAGCTGCAGATTGATGTCGCCGTTGCGGATCTCCGCCACCACCTGGACCGGACCGAGGTCGACCGGGTGCAGATGCACGGTCAGCCGGTGCACGCCGTCGGCCTCGAGGCGCAGCGGCGCGATCCGCATCGCCATCTGGGCGGCGGGCGGCGGCGCGGGCATCGTCGGCGCGGGCGCAGCGGCGGGAGCCGCCGGGGCGGCCGGGGCGGCCGCCTGCGGTCCGGTGACGCCGGCGAGCCCGGCCTGGCCGAGCACGCCCGGGGTGGCGGTCCCGTCGGCGGCGATTCCCGGGGTCGTGGCCGGGGCCGGCGGGAGACCGGTCGCCTGGGGGGCCGCGGGGTCCGGAACGGGCCGGTCGACGGTGGCCGGAACCGGGGACGGTGCGGGCTGGAGCCCGGCGTCGGGGCCGGTCGGGGTCGCGGCCGGTGGGTTCTGCCCCTGGCTCTGACGCTGACCCTGGTCCTGGCCGGGTGTGCTGCCCTGTTGTCCCTGACCCTGTACCTGAATGCCGGCGACGGGCGCGGTGGTCGCGGGGTCGACGGGGTTCTGGGGGCCGGTTGTGGCCGGCGTGGTTGCCTGCGCCTGCGGGGCGGGGGCGACGTCAGGGGTCGGGGCGGCCTTCGGGTCGGCGGTCGCCGGCTTGGCGTCGGTCGGTGCGGCGGCCGACAGCTTGCCCGCGGCATCGGCCCGGGGGCCGGTGGCGAGCGCGGCGGTGGTCGTCGGCGCGACGTTCGCGGACTGGGCGCCGGGCTGGGCTGTCCCCGGCGTGCCCAGAGCCGCGGTCGCGCCGGCCGGGCCGGCCGTGGCGGTCGCACCGGTCGCACCGGTCGCCGTGGTCGGGCCGATCGGGCTGGCCGGGCCGGTCGCGGTGGGTCCGCCGGTCGCGGTGGGTCCGCCGGTCGCCGCGACACCGGAGGTCGGAGCGGCGCCCTTGGTGCCGGGCTTGGCCGTCGGGGTGGTGGCGGGCGTGGTGGTCGAGGTCGGAACGGCCTGCGCGGTGACGGCGGCGGCCTGCGCGACCGCGGCGGCGGCCGGCGGGGCGGGCGGCACGGGCTGTCCGGCGGCGGGGTCGGTCGCGGCGGCCGCGTCGGTCTGGGCGGTTCCGTCGGCCTTGGTGTCGCCGGCCTTCGCGTCGGTCTTCGCGTCGCCCTTGGCCGCGGTCTTGGTGGCGGACTCGTCCTTGGCCGCGGGATCCTTCACCGCGGTGGGGTCGCCGGCGCGCCCGGCGTCCGGCCGGTCTGCGTCGGAGGCCTGCTTGGCGGCGGTGTCCGCCCGGTCGTCGGCGGCACGCTTCGCGGCGTCGGCCCGATCGCCGGCGGCGCGGTTGGCGTCGGCCCGTGCGCCGGCCCGTGCGGCGTCCCGAGCGGCATCCCGGTCGGCGCCGGCCCGTGCGGCGTCCCGGCCGGCGTCGGCCCGGTTGGCGGCATCCGCCCGGTCGGACGCTTCGGCCCGGTTGGCGTCGGCTCGGTTGGCGTCGGCTCGGTTGGCGTCGGCTCGGTTGGCGTCGGCTCGGCCGGCGTCGGCCCTGGCGGCGTCGGCCCTACTGGCCGCGTCGGCCCGGTTGCCGGCGTCGCGGCGCAGGGCGGCGTTGCGGTCGGCCGCCCGGTTGGCCGCGGCCCGCTCCGCGGCCGCGCGATCGGCGGCCGCCCGGTCGGATCGCTGGGCGGCGGCCCGGTCGGCGGCGTCCCGGTCGGCGTGCGAGGCGGACCGCTCGGTCGCGGCGGCGCCGTCCTCGTCGCGGTCCGACCGGTCGAGCTCGGCCGAGAGCGCCGACCCGAACTCGTCGCCACCCTCCCCGCGCCGGTGGGCCCGGCGCGTGGTGTCGGGCGTGCCGGCGCGGTCCGGTCCCGTCACGGAACTCGGCAGCTTCATGCGGCTCTCCTCATGGGGGTCGGCGTGCTCAGCCGCCGAGTGCGGCCAGGGCCTTCTGGACCTTGGGCACGTACGCCTGGGTCTCGGCGAACGGCGGGATGCCGCCGTACTTCTTCACGGCGCCGCCGCCCGCGTTGTAGGCGGCGATGGCCAGCGGGAGCGACTTGAACTCGCGGAGGTTGTGCGCGAGCAGCTTGGCCCCGCCGAAGATCGCCTGCTCGGGGTCGAACGCGTCGTTCACGCCGAGGCCGTGGGCGGTCGACGGCATGAGCTGCATCAGGCCGCGGGCGCCGACCTTGCTGACGGCCTGCGGGTTGTAGCCCGACTCGACCTTGGCGACGGCGGCGAGCAACTTGGGCGAGACGCCGTACTTGGCGCCGGCCTTGACGAACAGGTCGCCGTACGGGACGCCGTCGAGCGCGCCCGAGCCCTGCAGCGCGGCCGGCCGGACCGCCGCCAGGTTCTGCGCGGCGACCTGATCCACGTCGGAGATCACGCGCCGGATGTGGGTCGGCGTCTCGTACACCTTCTGGATCTTGACGTGATCGCCGGGCTTGGGCGCCGCGATCATCTGGTTGTTGCCGAGGTAGATGCCGACGTGGTCGACCGGCGCGTCGAAGGCCAGGATGTCGCCCGGCTTCGCGTCGGCCAGGGTCGCCACCGGCTGACCGGCCTTGGCCTGCTCCCACGAGTTGCGGGGCAGCTGGATGCCGAGGTCGGCGTACGTGCGCTGGACGAGCGCCGAGCAGTCCAGGCCCTTGCCCGGGTCGGTGCTGCCGAAGACGTACGGCGTGCCCAGGTATTTCTTGGCCGAGGCGATCACCTCGTCGCCGGAGACGCCGCCGGCGCCGGACGACGAACCGCCCCCGGTGGCGTCCGCGAGCATCGAGGCGAACGTCGAGTCGGTGCCGGTGGCGCCCTTGGTGGTGGTGGCCGAGCCGGCGACGGTCGTGCCGTCCGGGTTGAGCGGGTTGAGGCCGAGCTGGCCCTGGAGCTCCTGGATGCGGGACAGGACCCCGCCGACGCCCATCATCGTCACGCCGGGCTCCCCTCGGCGAGGCCGCGGGCCATGTTGCGGGCCTTGGAGGTCACCGCCAGCTCGTCGATGTTGGCCTGGTCGACCCGCAGGTCGTGGGCGCGCAGCTGCTCGGCGTGCCGCTCGGCCATCAACTCGACGGCGCGCCGGCGCTTGGCCGCGTCGGCGAGGACCGCCAGGCGCTCCCGCTCGACCTCCTCGGCGCCGGTCACCATGCGCTGCGCGCCGATCAGGGCGCCGGCCAGCGACTGGCGGGCCACCAGCGAGGCGACCATGGCCCGGGCGGTGCCCTCGGACGGCGCCTCGGCGCCGACCAGATCCAGGTGACGGCGCTTGACCAGAGCCTGGGCTTCGCGGATCTCGGCGCGCGACTGGTTGACGGCGCCCCGGGCGGCGTCCTCCTGCGCCTTGCGGGCGCGGAGCACGGGTCCGAGTCGGAACAGGCGGTTCAAGGTTTCGGCCTCCTAGCGCGGGCGAGCGTCCCTCACATCTCCGCTTCGGCCCGCCCGGAGATTCGCTGAGTGCTGCACCCGACTAGCAACAGATCAAATCGTCAAGCCGACCGTACGATCGCGTGCAGCGTGGCCCAGGCCTGTTCCGGCGAGACGCGCTCATCCAGGTCCTGGCGCAGGAACGCGGTGATGTGCGGCCAGATGGCGTTGGCCCGGTCCGCCTCGGGGTTGGTGCCGGGCACGTACGCGCCGATCTCGACCAGCTCCCGCACCTCGCGGTGGGCCGCCATGAGCCGGCGCAGCTCGGTGGCGTCGGCCCGCTGCTCGGCCGTGGTGATCTTGTTGGCCACCCGGGAGATCGAGTCGAGCGCCTGGACGGCGGGGAAGTGGCCGGCGGTGGCCAGCTTCCGGTCGAGCACGATGTGCCCGTCGAGGATCGAGCGGGCGGCGTCGGCGATCGGCTCGTTGTGGTCGTCGCCCTCGACCAGCACGGTGTAGAGGCCGGTGATGCTGCCGCGCGCGCCCGGCCCGGCCCGCTCGAGCAGCGAGGCGAGCATCGCGAAGACCGACGGCGGGTAGCCCCGGGTGGCCGGCGGCTCGCCGACCGACAGGCCGACCTCGCGCTGTGCCATGGCCGCACGGGTCACGCTGTCCATCAGCAGCAGCACGTCGGCGCCCTCGTCCCGGTAGTACTCGGCGATCCGGGTGGCGACCGCGCCGGCCCGCAGCCGCACGAGCGGGGCCGCGTCCGAGGTCGCGATCACCACCACGGACCGCGCCAGCCCCTCCGGTCCCAGGTCGTGCTCGATGAACTCGCGTACCTCCCGGCCCCGCTCGCCGACCAGGGCGACGACGTTGAGCTCGGCCGAGGTGCCACGGGTGATCATGCTCATCAGGCTGGACTTGCCGACGCCGGAGCCGGCGAAGATGCCGATCCGCTGGCCGCGGCCGCAGGGCACGAGGGTGTCCAGCACGCGTACGCCCAGGGGCATCGGCACGTCGACCAGTTGCCGCTCCATCGCCGAGGGCGGGGCGGCCTCGATGCTGACCAGTTCCCCGAGCAGGGGCGGCCCGCCGTCCATCGGCCGGCCGAGACCGTCCAGGATCCGGCCCCGCAGGTCGGGCCCGACCGGCACCCGCAGCGGGCCGCCGGTGCTGGTCACCGGCGTTCCGGCGCCGATGCCGGCGAGCGGGCCGAGGGGCAGGCAGGACAGCTTGTCGCCGTCGATCGCGGCCACCTCGGCGAAGACGGCGTCCGGGCCGTCGCCCATCCGCACCAGGTCGCCGACCCGGGCCTCGAGGCCGCTCACGGTCACCCGCAGACCCACCGCGCCGGTCACCTTGCCGCGGGCGAGCGGGCGGGCCGCGGCCAGGGCCGCGTTCATCCGGTGCCGGAACAGATCGGTCATCAGAGACGCAACGCCTCCCGGGCGCGGGCCACCGCGGCCGCGACCGTGGCGTCGATGGTCGTCATGCCGGTCTCCGCGACGGCGTCGCCCGGGCGCAGCGAGGCGTCCGGGCGCAGGCTCACGTGCCGGCCCTCGTGGTCGAAGTCGCTCGGCCCGTCCGGGCCGATCAGCGTCCGGTAGTCCTCGGGGCAGAGGTGGACGACCAGCGCGCCGGCCTCGGGCGACGCGGCCATCGCCCGGCGCAGCGCGTCGGCGGTCCGTCGCTGCGGGTCGTCCAGCGACCGGCCGACGATCGCCTCGGCCAGCTCGAAGGCGTGCGCGAGCAGCACCTCCTGCAGCTCGGTGAAGGTCGGCATGAGCTGGGTCTCGAGCTCGGTGACGGCCCGGCCGAGCGCGTTGATCGCCTGGGCCAGGGCCGCCGCCCGGCGCTGGTCGTGCGCGGCCTCGGCGGCTCGGGCCCGTTCGACGGCGCCCTCGGCCGCCTGCGCCGCCTCGCGCTGTCCCTGGGCCCAGCCCGCGGCGTACCCGGCCGTGCGGGCCTCCTCGCGGGCCCGCTCGAGGGACGCGCCGCTCGACTCCGGGCTGCCGCGCCGCAGGTCGACGCCGAACTGGGCGGCGGTGGCGGACTCGGCCACCGTGCCTCGGATCACCGGGTTGCGGGGCGGCTCAGGCGATGAGCTCATCGGCCTCGCCGCCGCGCTGAACCTCGATCTGGCCGGAGTCCTCGAGCGAGCGGATGACCGAGACGATCTTCGCCTGGGCCTCTTCGACCATCTTGACCTTGACCGGGCCGAGCAGGTCGATCTCCTCGATGAGGTTCTCCCGCCCGCGCTCGGACAGGTTGCGGGTGACCTTGTCGCGTACGGTGTCCGGCACGCCCTTGAGCGCGGTGGCCAGGTCGGCCGGCTCGACCTGCCGCAGCACCAGCTGCACGGCACGGTCCTCGAGGTTGATGATGTCCTCGAACATGAACATCCGGCGCCGGATCTCCTCGGCCAGCTCGGGGCTGCGGGCGTCCAGGGCTTCCAGGATGAGCCGCTCGGTGGTGCGGTCGGCGCGGTTGATGATCTCCACCAGCGGTTGCAGGCCGCCGATCGAGGAGAGCTCGTCCGGCTGCAGCACGGTGGAGAGCTTGCGCTGGAGGGCGGCCTCGACCTGGCGGATGATCTCCGGCGAGGTGCGGTCCATCACCGCGATCCGGTGCGCCACCTCGGTCTGCACCTCGAGCGAGAGCCCGGCGAGGATCGACGAGGCGAGTGCCGCCGGGATGTGCGCGAGGATCAGCGCGATCGTCTGCGGGTGCTCGTACTGCACGTAGGAGAGCAGCTGCCGGGGGTCGGCGTGGCTCAGGAAGTTGAACGGGATGTCGTTCATCGAGGCTTCGAGCCGGTCGAGGATGAGCGCCGCGCGCTCCTTGCCCAGCGAGGCCTCGAGCAGTTCGCGGGCGTAGTCCATGCCGCCGGAGCCGGCGTACCGCGTGGTCGCCATGGCGTAGAACTCGTCCAGCACGTCGTCGACGACGATCGGGTCGAGCTTGCCCAGCCGGGCGATCTCGGCCGAGATCATCTCGACCTCTTTCTCCGACATGTTGCCCAGGACCTGCGCGGACTGCTCCTTGCCGAACTGCACGAGCATGATCGCTGCCTTGCGCACGCCCGTCATAGACAGCGTGGTGAGCGCCGGTGTGGTCAACGCAAACTCCCTCAGCCCGTCCCTAACCCATCATAAAACGCGAAGCGCAGCAAAACGGGCGGCCGGCAAAAAGCCGGTCGCCCGTCTGGCCTCAGTGCGTCGAGTCGGCGGCGAGCCAGCCGCGCAACAGCACGGCCATCTCGTCGGGCTGGTCCTTGACCATCTGCTCGATCTCGCGGACGCGCTCCTCGCGCGCCTCGTTGTCGGCGAAGGACTCCGGGGCGGCCTCGAGCATCTGCGCCGGGATCGCCTGGTTCAGCTCCTGGAGGCGCTGCTGCTCGAGCGCGGCCTGCATGTCCTCGAGGTGCTTGCGCTCCTCGGGGCTCAGCGACTTGCGCTTCTTCGACCGGCGGCTGGCCCGCCAGGCCAGGAAGATCAGCGCGAGGACGACGAAGCCGAGCGCGCCGGTCTTGATCAGCGACATCTGCTTGGCCGACTGGTCGGCCACGGTCGCGGCTTTCAGGGCGCTCTGTGCCGCCTGAGCGGCGCTGGTGTCGAACGGCATGGCGCTGACCGCGATGGTGTCGCCGCGGGTCGAGTCGATGCCGGCCGCCGCGCTGACCAGCTGCTGCACCTGCGCCGGGTCGACGGTGCCGGCCGTGGTGCTGTCCAGCAGGACCGCGACGTTGAGCTTCTTGATGCTGCCCGGCGCGCTCTTGCGGACCTCGTTGGTCTCGTTGATGGCGTTGTTCTTGACCGAGTTGCTGTTCTCGTACTGGCCGGTGCCCGTGGTGCCGGTGGTGCAACCGGGGCCGGAGACGTTGTCCGGGCCGAGGACGCCGCCGGCGCAGTTGCCGGCGCCGTTGTACGCCTCACGGCTGTTGCTCTCCGAGAGGGCGGGCAGCGAGGGGTCGGCGTTGTACGACTTGCTGGTCGTCTGCGTCTGGTCGAAGTCCAGCTCGGCGGTGGTCGTGACGACCGCGTGCCCGGGACCGACCACGCTGTCCAGCATGTTCTGCAGCGAGGTGTTCATCCGATTCTGGAACGCGACCGTCTGTGACTCGTTGCCGCTGTCCCCACCGGTGCCGACGGCCGCGCCGCCACCGGTGGAAAGTATCTTGCCGTCCGCGCCGGCCACGGTGACCTCGGTCGGATCGAGGCCCTCGACGCTGGACGCGACGAGGTGCACGATCGCCTGCACCTGGTTGCTGCTGAGCGGCTGGGTCTGCTTCGACGCCACGAGCACCGATGCCGTCGGCTGGTCCTGGTCGTCGGAGAAGACGTCCTTCTGCGGGATGACGAGGTGCACGGTGGCCGCCTCGACGCCGTCGATGGATTTGATGGTGTTGGAGAGCTCGCCTTCCAGAGCCCTCTGGTAGTTCGTGTGCTGCATGAAGTCGCTGGTCGTGATGCCCTGCTGGTCGAGCAGCGCATAGCCGGTGCCGGCGTCGCCGGGCAGGCCCTGACCGCTCAACGACAGCCGCAGGTCGTTCACCTGGTCCTGGGGGACCAGGACGGTCTGCCCGTCGTTGGCCAGTTCGTAACTCGTGCCGGACTTCTGCAAGGACTGCACGATCGCGCTGGCGTCCTTGGTCGACAGGTTGTTGAACAGGATCGCGTACGTCGGCTTCGAAGCCCAGGTGGCGAAGAAGTAGCCACCGACGACGAGAGCGATCACCGCCGCGATCGTGACGGCCTTCTGGCCCGGCGAGAAGGACCGGAAGGTGTCCGTGATGCGGCGAACCGGAGCGGGAAGGCGGTCCGTCATGTCAGGCCTGCATCCTCATGATTTCCTGGAAGGCTTCGACGGCCTTGTTGCGAATGGCGAGGGTGAGCTGGAGGCCGAGGGAGGCCTCGTTGGCGGCCATCGTGTACTGCGCCGGGTCCTGGAGCGTCCCGTCGGCGGCCTTGACGGCGAGATCGTCGGCCTTGCTCTGCGAGGCCTGCACGCTTTCCAGTCCCTTGGAGAGCATGCTCGTGAAGTCCGCGTTCGGGCCCTGCGCGGCGTCCGTGCCGGTGGCGGCGAGGTTGTCGAGGCCGCTGAGGCCGTTGACGCCCTTGAGCGCGTCCACCCCGCCGATCGAGGAGATTCCGCTGAGGGCGCTGATCGGGGAAGTCATCTACGAACGCCTCACTTTCCGAGGTTGATCGCCGCGGTGTAGGACTCCTTGGCGCGGTCGACGACCGACAGGTTGGCCTGGTAGGCGCGCTGAGCCATCATCATCTGGGCCATCTGGCCGCCGAGGTCGATGTCCGGCCGGCGGATGTAGCCCTTGCTGTCGGCCAGCGGGTTGTCCGGGTCGTAGGTCACGATGCCCTGGGCGCTGCCCAAGGCGACCCCGCCGACCTGGGCGCCGTTGCCGTCCGACGCCTCCTGGGCCACGACGTAGCGCGCCTGGAAGGCCTTCTCGGACGTACGGCTGACGTTGTCGATGTTCGCGATGTTGTCGGACACCGCGTCGAGCCACTTGCGGTAGACCGTGACGCCGGTGCCGGCGACCCCGATCGCGTTGAACGTGCTCATTTATCAGGCCCCCTTGATGGCGTCGCGCAGCATGCCGTACTTGCTGTCCAGAGCGCGCATCGTCAGCTGGTAGCGCATCGTGGTGTCGATGTGCGACAGCGTCTCCTCGTCGAGGTTGACGTTGCTGCCGTTGAGCCGGGTGGGCTCCAGCGAGGTCTGCATGCTCGGGCTGACCGAAGCCGGCGAGTCGCCGTGGGCGATGGCGCCCTGCAGCGCCTGCTCGAATTCCACCTTACGGGCCCGGTAGCCGGGGGTTTCGATGTTCGCGATGTTGTTGGCGATGGCGCTCTGCCGGGCGGCGAGACCCGAGGCGGCGACGCGGAGGGAGGAGGTGGAGAGATCGTCAAACACAGCTGCTCCTTGGATGGTGTCGTCCAGGGGCGCCGATCCTTGGCTTTTCCTCTGAGCAATCCGTGCTCGTACCATGCAGTTCGGCCTGACCGCCGATCCGCTGAGCCGGTAACGGTTGCCGCGAGGTTGCACGCAAAAACGTCCCGGAACCCCGCGTGGGGGCTCCGGGACGTTCGGCGGGGCGACTACATGGCGCGATCGACGTAGACGGGGCGTTTGACCGCCT
Source organism: Actinoplanes sp. NPDC051537 (assembly GCF_055586105.1). Classification (NCBI taxonomy): domain Bacteria; kingdom Bacillati; phylum Actinomycetota; class Actinomycetes; order Micromonosporales; family Micromonosporaceae; genus Actinoplanes; species Actinoplanes sp. NPDC051537. The sequence continues at coordinate 221,813 of NZ_JBVJIU010000012.1, read as the reverse complement.
CGCCGGTCTCGATCCGGGCCGTGATGACCTGCTGGCGGCGGTTCGAGGTGAGTCGCCGGGCGATCTCCTGGGCCGCCTTGAGCTGCCGGGTCAGGATCTCGTCGGCCCGCGGCTTGAGCTCTAGCGGCAGCGCGCCGAGCTCGGTCGGCGGCTTCCACAGGTCGGCCGGCGGCGTCTCCGCGTTCCGGCGCTCGTCGGCCAGCATCGTCTCGATCCGGACGACGTCCAGCTCGAGCTCGTCCAGTGCGGCCATCCAGGCGCCCCGCCACTGTTCGGTCATGAGGATCAACCGGCGACCGCCGCGGCGGCCGCCTCTCGCCACGTGTCCCGCAGCGGCTCGACCAGACCCCGGACGGCGGCCACCCGGTCGGTGTCCCGGGCGATGTTCGCCCCGATCAGCTCGGTGAGCATCCAGCCGTACAGGTTCGCCAGCGCCGGGGCGCCGGACCAGGCGTCGACGTCCAGGCTGGTGCGCAGCTCGAGCACGATCTCCTGGGCGTGGGTCAGCCGCTCGTGCGACTCCTCGCGCTGGTTGGCGGCGAGCGCCTCCTCGGCCTTCATGAGATCGAGGACGAGGCGGTCGTACAGCATGATCAGCAGTTTGGCCGGCGACGCGGTGTTGATCGAGTCCTGAAGGTATCGGTCACGCGGAGAGGTCATCGTGCTCCTCGGTCAAGGCCCTGGGGCGTCAGGGACGGAAGGGACGGACGGGTCAGGAGAGGCCGGCGAGCTGACCGGAGAGCCAGCTCGACTGGTCCTTGAGCTTGCCGAGCGCGACCTCGAGGTCGGAGTACTGCTTCTGGAGCGCCTCCCGCTTCGCCGCGAGCCGGACATCCCAGTTGCTGATCTGGTCGTTGAGGCTGTCGATCTCGTTGTTGCGGTTGAGGACGATCGAGGTGACGTTCTTCGCCATGGAGGTGCCGAGCGCCTCCATGGTGTCGCCGAACTTGATGCCGGCTTCCTGGGTGCGGGCCGGGTCCTTGCTGTACGAGTCGAGGAAGTCGCTCCGGTTGAAGGTCAGCCGGCCGGTGTCGTCGAGCTGGATGCCGAGTTCCTTGAGCGTCTGGATCTTCCCGGTTACGTCGGTGCCGGCCTTCTTCTCGACCGACCAGTCGACGCCGAGGCTGATCGAGCTCAGGATCCTCTGCGACATGTCGCGGACCGCGAAGTCGCCGGTGAGCGGCGAGCCCTTCTTGGTCGATGCGTCGTACGCGGTCTGCTTGCTGATCTCGTCGAGCGACGCGTTGGCCGCGTCCACCATCGCCTGGAACTGGTCGGCGATCGAGTCCACGTTGTTGGAGACGTCGATCTGGACGTTGTCCTCCTTCTTCGCGACCGTGAGGGTCACGCCGGCCATCAGGCCGGTGAAGGTGTTGGTGCTGCTGCTGACGCTGTACGAGGTGTTGTTGCCACCCTGGACGGCGAGCACGGCGTCCTTGGGGTACGTGGTGGCCGGCGAGTCGCCGCCGACGCCCGCGCCGTCGAGGCCGTGGATCACGAACCCGGCCGCGCCGCCGGTCTTGGTGCTGCTCATCTGCAGCACGCCCTCGGTGTCACCGGTCTTCGTCACGTACGCCGAGATGCCGACGCCCGCCAAGTTGAGCGCCTTCGCGATGCCGGCCGCCGACTTGTCGGCGTGGATGTCGACCGGGACGGTCTTGGTGAGCGTGAAGTTGCCGTCCGCGTCGTACGTGCCGAGGTCGACCGAGAGCGCGTCCGGCACGCTCAGCGGCGCCGGGTCGTCGACGGCGCCGTCGGCGTCGGTGTCCGCCGTGGTGGTCACCTTCATGGTCGTGAACTGCTTGCTCGCCAGCGAGGTCACGTTGAAGGTGAGGCTGCCGGTGGCGGCGTTGATGTTGCTCGACGTGCTCGCCGTGACGTTGGCCGAGCTCGAGGTCGCCTTGATGGCGCGCCAGGTGGGTAGCTGGCTCAGCGTGTCGCCGGCGCCCTTGAATGTCTGGATCTTCGAGTTCACGGACCGGTACGAGGCCACGGCGGTCTGCGCCGTCGACACCTTGGTCTTCAGCCGGTCCTGCGGGGCCGCCTCGACCGTCATCAGCTGGCTGATCACGCTGGAGGTGCTGAGGCCGCTGACGAGGCCGTCAACTGAGCTGGTCACGTGGCCTGCCTTTCGGTACGCGAAAACGCGAAAGTGGGGATAGCCGGCGCCGTCTGCCAGCTACCCCCACCTATTCGGTCGTGAGCGGTACGTATTCAGTTTTAGCCGGTGGCAGTTCGGTTAGCGAAGCAGCGACAGAACGTTCTGCGCCGACTGGTTCGCCTGCGACAGCATCGAGGTGCCGGCCTGGGTCAGGATCTGCGCCCGGGTGTAGGACACCATCTCCTGCGCCATGTCGGTGTCACGGATACGCGACTCCGACGCGGACAGGTTCTCCACCGCCACGTTGAGGTTGTTGATGGTGTGCTCGAAGCGGTTCTGGTACGCACCGAGCGCGGCACGCGAGTCGGAGACCGACTGGAGCGCCTTGTCGATCGTGGTGATGGCGCTGTCCGGGTCCGTGCTCAGGTTCAGCGCCGCGGTGCCCAGGCTCTGCGAGTCGACGGCGCCGATCGCGATGTTGATCTTCTGGTTGGCGTTCGAGCCGACCTGGAACGCGCCCTTGTTGCCGTTGGTGGAGGTGAGGGCCGTGGTCAGGTCCATGCCCAGGCCGCCGGTGTTGGCGCCGGTCGTGAGGTCGACGACGGCCGCGGCACCGAGGACGGTGTCGTTGGTGACCGTGAAGTCGCCCGCGCCCTTCATCTGGAACGTGGTGACGTTGCTGGCGTCGACCTTCGCGGACACCGAGATCTCGTTGCCCTGGTAGCCCTTCGCCTTCAGCGCGGTCTGCAGGCCGTCGTTGATCGACTTGGCGATGTCCTGCGGCGAGGCGGTCGCGGGTGGCTTGGTGACCGTAACCGTGATCGGCGAGCCGCCGGACGCGATGTTGGTGCCGTCGGGCGCCGTGGCGCTGCCGCCGACCTTCTCCAGGGTGAAGGTGTAGGTGCCGCTCGCACCGGTCGCGAGGCTCGACGCGCTGGCCGCGGCGCCGGCCGTGGTCGCCGCGATCTTGTTGCCGGCGCCGACGACGGTCTGCTTGGTGGCGCCGAAGCTGCCGTCGAGCAGCTTCTGCTTGCCGAACGCGGTGGTGCTGCCGATCCGGTCGAGCTCGGCGTTGAGCTGCGTCATCTCCTTGTTCGCGGCGGCGGCCGCGTCGGAGTCGGTCGCACCCGAGTTCGAGGCCTGCACCGACAGGTCACGCATGCGCTGGAGGATCGAGGTGACCTCGTTGAGCGAACCCTCAGCGGTCTGCGCGACGCTGACGCCGTCCTGGGTGTTGCGCACGGCGACCTTGAGACCGCCGATCTGCGAACGCAGGCCCTCGGAGATCGAGAGGCCGGCCGCGTCGTCGGCCGCCCGGTTGATGCGGAAACCGCTGGACAGCTTCTCCAGGGACTTCGACATCTGGCTGTCGGTGACCGACAGATTCCGGTAGGCGTTCTGCGCGGCGATGTTCTGGTTGATGCGGAGACCCATGGGGTTTTCCTCCTTGAGTGGGGTCTATCCGGCCCATCCGTGAGCCGTGGCGATACGCCGGGTCCGATCGGCGTGGCGCCGACGGTCATGAGCAGTCTCCGAAATTTCTTCGCCCTTTTCCGGCAAACCGGAAGAAAGCCCGGGATAGCCATATCAGCGAAAATTCCTCAGTGAAGCGGCGGGCGTGCCGACCTGTCCGAATGAGCGGGCATGTCGTGGGGGCACGCCCGGCACCCGAGACGGAGGACCAGGGTGAGCCTGACCGACCTGGCCAGCGTCCTGTGGCGATCACGTGAGCTGCTGGAGATGCTGCTGTTCAAGCTTGAGGAGGAGCAGCTGCTCCTCGCGTCCAATCGCTCACGCTGGCTCAGCCACGCCACCCGTGAGGTCGAGGTGGTGCTGGACCAGATCCGGCAGACCGAGGTCATCCGCGCCGCCTACTCGCAGGACGTCGCCGTCGAGCTCGGGCTCAACCCGGAGGCTTCCCTCGGCGAGCTGGCCGACGCGGCGCCTCCGCCCTGGGCGGACCTCCTCCACCAGCACCGCAAGGCGTTCCTGACGCTGACCTCCGAGATCGGCGCGCTCGCCGACGTGAACCGCGACCTGCTCACGGCCGGCCAGCGCGCAGCACGCGAAACCATGCTCGCGTTCGCCGAAACTGTGGAAACGTACGGACCGCAGGGCCAGACCGTTTCCGGCGCCGTCCGCCGCTCGAACCTGGTTGATGAGGCGATCTGATGGCTAGCACATTCGGCGGTATCAACACCGCGCTCACCTCGCTCTACGCGCAGCGTCGGGGCCTGGACGTCACCGGGCAGAACATCGCGAACGCGAACACCGAGGGCTACACCCGGCAGCGGGTCCGGATGCAGGCGCAGAGCGGCAGTCTCAACCCCGGCGTCTACTCCACGACCGAGCAGATCGGCACCGGCGTCTCGGTCGCCGAGGTCGAGCGCGGACGCAACGTGTACCTCGACGAGCGCGGCCGGACCGAGCACGCGAACTCGGCCTTCCTGGCCAGCCAGAAGGGCTCGTACGACCAGATCGAGAGCGTCCTCGCCGAGCCGAGCGACACCGCGATCCAGGCCCGGCTGCACGACATGTGGGACTCGTGGAACGACGTCGCCAACAACTGGCAGGACTCGTCCACCCGGTCGACGCTGATCGAGCGCAGCAAGACGGTCGCGATCTCGCTGAACGACACCCACACCGCGCTGGCCAACCAGTTCCAGGCCCAGAACGGCCAGATGTCCGGCTTCGTCGACCAGGTCAACACGATGGCGAGCTCGATCGCCGACATGAACAACCAGATCGTCATCGCGCAGCAGGCCGGCCTGCCCGCCAACGAGCTCCAGGACCAGCGCGACACCAAGGTCATGCAGCTGTCCGAGCTGGTCGGCGCGACCGCGCAGACCACCAAGAACGGCGCGGTCAACGTGTACGTCGGAAGCGCCGCCCTGGTCGAGGGCTTCAACGCGCGCTCGCTCAAGCTCGCCGGCCCGCCGACGCTCGACGGCATCAGCGCGACCGACAAGGTCGCTCTCCAGTGGACGGACACCGGGCTCAACGCGTCCGCCGGCGGCACCATGGGCGCGATGCTCGACACGATGAACAACGTCATCCCGGGTATCGCCGCGGGCCTCGACACGGTCGCCAAGAGCATCGCCGACACGGTCAACAAGGCGCAGGCCGGCGGCTTCACGCAGGACGGCACGCCGGGCGGCGACTTCTTCACCGGCACCACCGCCGGGACCATCGCGGTGAAGCTGACCGACCCGAGCCAGGTGGCTTTCTCCAAGGGCAACCCGCTCGACCCGACCACGCCGAGGCTGGACCACGGTGTCGCGGACGAGCTCGTCGACATCGGCTCCTCGGCCGGCGGGCCGGACGCCACCTACCAGAACATGATCGGCCAGCTCGGCGTCGCCGCTCAGGCGGTGTCGCGGCGCAGCGAGATCCAGGACGCGGTACGGGATCAGGTGGACACCTCTCGCGACGCCGAGTCGGGCGTCAACCTCGACGAGGAGATGACCCACCTGCTGACCTACCAGCGCGGCTACGAGGCGGCCTCGCGCGTGCTCACCACGATCGACTCGATGCTCGATCAGCTGATCAACCGCACGGGCATGGTCGGCCGGTAACGGGGGGACTGACACATGACGATTCCCAGCAGGGTCACCGAGACCAGCATGCACACCAAGGCGCTGGGCGATCTGCAACGCTCGATGGCGCGCGGTCAGAAGATCCAGTCGCAGATCTCCAGCGGCAAGCTTCTGAGCCGGCCGTCGGACTCGCCGACCGGCACGGTCACCTCGCTCCAGCTGCGCGGCGAGGTGCGGGCCACGCAGCAGTACGGACGGAACGCCGACGACGGCCTGGGCTGGCTCGGGACCATTCAGGACAAGCTCGGGGACGCGTCCAGCCAGGTCATTCGCGTACGCGATCTGACCGTGCAGGCGCTCAGCACGGGCGACAACGACCAGGCGTCCCGGGAGGCGCTGGCGGTCGAGATCGACAACATCCGCTCGTCGCTGATCGGCGAGGCCAATTCCAAGTACATGAACCGGCCGGTGTTCGGCGGAACCACTCCCGGCGGCGTCGCCTATGACGACACCGGCGCGTACGTCGGCAACGACGACCCGACGACCAGGACGGTCGGCCCCAACGCCAAGGTGCGGATCGAGACCACCGGGCCCGAGGCGTTCGGCGCGAAGGGCAGCGACACCGAGCTGTTCAACGTGCTTTCCACCCTCTCGAAGAACATTCGGGACGGGGACGACACGGGCCTGAACACAAGCCTACAAAATCTCGATAGCGCCCACGATTTACTAAAATCCGCCCTTTCGGACGTAGGCGCCCGATATAATCGAGTTGAACAGATGAAGCAGTCCGCGGACGACCATCTGTTATCCGTGTCGTCGCAGTTGTCGGACATCGAGGATGTCGACCTGCCCAAGGCGATCATGGAACTGCAGATCCAGCAGACCTCGTACCAGGCCGCCCTGGCCGCCACGGCCAAGGTGATCCAGCCCTCGCTCATCGATTTCCTGAGGTGACCATGAGTACTCGCACCGCGTCCCGACCGATTGAGGCCACCATGATCGACCCGTCGCTGGGTCTGCCGACCATCTCGATGGCGGTACCGATGCCGGGGTTCCCGGCACATCGGGAGTTCGTCCTGGTGCGGCTCAACGAAGACGGACTGCTCTACGCCTTCACGTCCATCCAGGACCCGGAGCTCCGGTTCCTGGTGGCCCCGCCGGAGCCGTTCTTCCCGGACTACGCCCCGGAGATCGAGGACGAGGTCTTCGCGGCGCTGAACACGTCGGACCCCGACCGTCTGCTGCTCATGACGGTCATCACCGCCGGCGTCGACGAGACCACGGCCAACCTGATGGCGCCGATCGTTCTCGACCGGGACACCATGCGGGCCATGCAGGTCGTGCTCAGCGGCTCCGGGTACCCGGTCCGCGCGATCATGCACCGGACCTACTGACGTCTCGTCGCCGGCGCGGCCGGGATGGTTACGACCGCGCCCCTCGCGATGCTGTCCGTCCACGGATGGAGGAGGGCACCGGATGCTTGTGCTGACCCGGCGGGCCGGCGAGAGCGTGATGATCGGCAATGACGTGATCATCACCGTGCTCGAGGCTCGCGGCGATGTCATCCGACTGGGCATCCAGGCCCCGCGCGACGTGCAGGTCCATCGTGAGGAAGTGTTCCGGGAATTGCAGGCGGCCAACCGCGAGGCGGCCTCGCCCACCGAAGATGCGGTCCGGGCGGTGTCCGAGATGCTGCAGACGCCGGAGGAGTGAGGACCCGTTCCTCCCCTCCGGCGTGGTGGCCACCGGCAAAAAACTACCGCGCCCGGCCGACCGGAACGGGTTCCGTCGTGGCGCAGAACGGTTGCAGGGGGACACATGTCGCGACTGGCGGAGCTCGGCATCGCCAAACGCCTGACGCTCATCGTGGTGACCGGCGCCGTCGCGCTCGCCGCCCTGGCCCTCATCACGGTGGCCAGCCAGAAACAACTCAGCAAGCAGAGCGCCACCGTGGCGGGCCTCGAGGCCGGCCTGGCCGCGCTCAACCACCTGGACACCCGGCAGAGCGAGCTCAAGGTCGACGCCTACCGCGCCGCCCTCGGCCAGGACGTCACGCAGGACGTCGCCGATGACGTGCAGTCGTCGACCGACGCCGCCGACGCCGCCGACGCCGTGGTCGCCGCCGGTCTGCCCGCCGCGCTGGCCGCGAAGTTCGCCGGCTACCGCCCGGACTTCGTGTCGTTCAGCGACTTCATCACCTCGTTCGCGGCCGACGCCAAGAAGAGCGCGTCCTCGGTGCGGCCCCGGCTCGGCGAGATCGCCGACCGGAACCACGCGACCGACGACGAGCTCGGCGGCCTGGTCGACGAGGTGACCGCGGCCGTCGCCACCGAGCGGACCGACATGCGCGCCACCGTGCGCTCCACCCGCTGGACGGTGCTCGGCGTGGCCGCGGCCGGTCTGATCCTGCTGGTCGCCCTGGCGGTGCCGATGGCCCGTTCGATCCTCGTGCCGGTGCGCCGGCTCGGCCGCGTGATCGAGCAGCTGGCCGCCGGTGATCTCACCGCGCGCAGCGGCATCGTCAGCCGCGACGAGGTCGGCCGGATGGCCACCGGGCTGGACTCCGCGCTCGAGTCGATCCATCAGTCGTTGCGGACCATCGGCAAGGACGCGGACGAGCTGGCCAGCGCGGCCGGCGAGATGTCCGCGGTCGCGGCGCAGATCGCCGCGGCGGCCGGCGACACCGACCGGCAGACCGCGTCGGCCTCGGCCGAGGCCGAGGAGATCTCCCGCAACGTGCAGTCGGTGGCGGCCGGCTCCGAGCAGATGGGCCTGTCGATCCGGGAGATCTCCCGGAACACCAGCGAGGCCGCGCAGATCGCCGCCGTGGCGGTCGCCGAGGCGGCCCGGGCCACCGAGACGATCCGGCAGCTCGGCGCCTCGTCCGAGGAGATCGGCAACGTGATCAAGCTGATCACCTCGATCGCCGAGCAGACCAACCTGCTCGCGCTGAACGCGACCATCGAGGCGGCCCGCGCCGGCGAGATGGGCAAGGGCTTCGCCGTGGTCGCCTCCGAGGTCAAGGACCTGGCCCAGGAGACGGCGAAGGCGACCGAGGACATCGGGACCCGGGTCACCGCGATCCAGCAGGACACCGGCGGCGCGGTCGAGGTCATCTCCCGCATCTCCGACGTGATCGCGCAGATCAACGACTTCCAGACCACGATCGCCTCGGCCGTCGAGCAGCAGACGGCCACCACCGGCGAGATGAGCCGCAGCATCGCCGAGGTGGCGAACGGCTCGGCCCGGATCGCCGGGAACATCTCCGACGTGGCGGCCGCGAGCGCCACCGCGGTGCAGGGCGTCGAGCAGACCCGGCAGGCCTCGGACGAGGTCGCCCGCACGGCCGATGACCTGCGCGGACTCGTCGGCGCGTTCCGTCTCTGAAGGCGGCGAGCGGCACCCGGACTGCACCGCCTACGGACCGAGTCGTCAACACCGCACCCGCACTCTGTGTCAGGACGGGATGAGCTCGTCGACTGGACGCCGGGGAGCAATAGTGGGCGCAGGGCTGGAATCGGTGATCGGCGGCGCGCTGGACCTGACGATCGACGCGCACGTGCACACGGGCTTCGCGGCCGGGCGGGACAGCGTCGGCGTGATCGTGTCGGCCGCCGACCAGGCCGGCCTCACCGCGGTCACCTTCGCCGACCAGGTCGGGCCCGAGACGTCGTGGCTGTCCGCGTACGCCGACGCCGTCCGCCGCGCCCGCCGCCGCACCGAGATGACCCTGCGCGTCGCCGCCGAGGTCGAGGTCGTGCAGCCGGACGGCTGGCTGGCCCTGCCCGCCGACCTCGGCCACCTCGAGAACATCTCGGTTGCCGTCTCCCGGCTGCCGCTGGCCGGCGAGCTTTACGACGCCCGCGACCTCCGCGCCATGCTCGGCACCGGTGAGCTCACCGCCGAGCGGGTCGCCGAGGGCCTGATCACCGCCACCGTGCGTGGCCTCGAGCGCGCCTCCCGCTACGCGCCCACCCAGCTCGCCCGCCCGCTCAGCCTGCTCGCCCAGGTCGGCCTCGACGACGCCGCGATCACCCCGGACCTCCTCGAGGCGCTCGCCGCCGCCTGCCGGGAAAACGGCACGGTCGTCGAGATCAGCGAGGCCTGGCGCTGCCCGTCGCCCCGGATCGCGGCGATGCTGCGCGCGGCGCAGGTGACGCTGGTGCCCGCGAGTGACGCCCGGTACGCGGCCGAGGTCGGCCGCTGGCAGTACCTGCGCCGCGTCTGACCGAAACTGAACACGAGCAGTAGTCGTCTCCGTACGCTCGATCATGCCGGGTTTACCTTCCGAGCATGGGAGACAAGCGATGAGTATGGTTCAGCAGGCCATCGAGGTGAGTGCACCGCTGCACACGGTGTACGAGCAGCTCGCCGCGTTCGAGAACTACCCACGGTTCATGAACGGAGTCCGCGAGGTCACCCCGATCGGCGCCGATCAGACGCACTGGATCATGGATGTCGACGGTAAGCGCCGCGAGTTCGACGCGCAGATCACCGAGCGCTCCCTCGACGAGCGGGTCTCGTGGTCCACGATGGAGGGACCGCTGCTCGCCGAGACGCTCACGCTGCGGCCGCTGGGCGAGACCAAGACCCAGGTCGTCGCGCAGCTCGAGGCGGACATCGCCTTCCTGATGCCGAGCGACCGGCACGGGCAGGCCTCGCTGACCAGGCGGCTCAAGGAAGACCTGACCACGTTCAAGGGCCTGGTCGAGAGCGGCGTGCTGGGCGGTCATCCCAAGCCGGTCGCCAGCCGGCCGTCGCCGAAGCGCCCGACCGCCGGCGCGAGCTCGAAGCGCCTCGCCGCCCTCGCCAACAACCCCGCCGCGAGCCCGGCCGCGGTCGCCGCCCGCATCCGCAACCGCAACCCGCATCCGGGCGCGGGCTGGGGCACGAGCGCGGCCGAGCAGAGCAACGCCAGCACGGTGAGCCTGCCCCGGCACGATCTCGCGGCGTCGACCATGGGCACCAATGTGGACATCACCACCGCGCCCGGCATCACCAGCGAGCACGACCTGGACGAGGTGCTGGCGCCGGGACGCCGGATCGCGAAGATCGGCCCGATCAGCGGCGGCGCGGCCGGCAGCGCGCCGATGGGCGGTCGCACCAGCCCGAAGGACACCTGGGGCGACGGCATGATCAACGAAGAGGATCGCGGGTCCCACGACCGTTAGAAGGATGCCTCCAGCGTCACGATGAGGCGCGCGCCACGCGGCTCGGCCCGCTCGTAGCGGACCGAGCCGCCGTTCGCTTCGACCAGGTGCCGCACGATGAACAGGCCGAGGCCGGCGCCGCGCATGAATCGCCCGAACAGGCCGGGCACCAGCTCCTCCGGAATGCCCGGCCCGCTGTCCTGCACGACCAGCTCGACCTGATCGGCCACCCGCCGGGCACTGATCCGCACCGGCGGGTCCCCGTACGCGAACGCGTTGCTCAGCAGGTTCTGCACCACCACCGACAGATGCCCGCGATCGACCAGCACGGCGAAGTCGTCGACGTCGACCTCGAGCTCCTCGTCGAGGGGCACCACCTCGATCAGTGGCACCGGCGCCCGCCGTGCGGTGACCGACCCCATGTCCAGCCGGAACAGCAGCTGGAGGTCGTTCATCATCTTGATCAGCCGCTGCGTGTTCTTGTCGATCTTCGTGGCGAGCTCGAGCCGTATGTCGTCGGGCAGGTCGTCCCAGTCGGCCCGGAGCAGCTCGGCGAGGCTGGCGATCGAGCTGATCGGCTGGGCCACGTCGTGGGTGAGCATCGAGGTCAGGTCGTTCTTGAAGGCGAGCGCGGCCTCGAGCCGCGCGTTCGCCTCGCGCAGCGACGTGTTCTGCTCGCCGAGCGAGTCCTCGGCCCGCTTCCGGTCGGCGATGTCGACGTACGTCGCCACGTAGGCCCGCGGGTCGCCCTCCGCGTCCGGGATGGTCGCCATGGTCGCGAGCACCGGCACCGACGTCCCGTCGACCCGCGGCATGAGCCAGTCGCCCCCACCGGCCGGCGGCAGCGGTGGCGGGTCGAGGCGGATCGGCTCGTCCGGCCCGTGCCCGGTGAGCTCCCGCCAGCGCCGGTTCACGTCGATCACCCGGTGGTTGGCGTCGAGCACCATGACGGCCTCGTTCATCGACTGGAGCAGGGTGGCCGCGAACTCCTGGCGGTCGTTCAGCTCGTCGACGAGCCGGCGCTGCGCGTCGTCGGCGCCGTCCAGCGTGCGTACGAGATAGCCGGCCAGCCCGAGCAGGGTGAGCGCGGCGAGCACCGCGCCGGTGCTGATCGCGGCGGCCGGCCGGCCCAGCCCGGTGCGCGCCGCGAACGCGCTGACCAGGGCGGCGACGGCGGGCACGGCGATCAGCACGGGAAGCATCCGGCGCACCGTCGTGCCCGGGCGGGCGGTGGTCTCGGCCGTGCGCAGCGGGCCGGTCTCGGGCCGGGCCAGGATGGCGCCGAGCGCGAGGGCCAGCAGCGCGCCGGCCGCGACCGGGGCCATCACGCCACCGGGACCGCGCCCGGCCGGAAAGGTCGGATCGAACATCCGGGGGACCAGCGCCACCAGCGCGATGATGGCGGCGCCGGCGACCAGCGGGTCGGCGACCCGGAGGCGGGTGCGGGCGACCCGGACATCGAGGCAGGCCAGGCCGAGCCCGGCGAGCAGCGTGGCGGCGCCGTCGGCCGGGTGGCGGCCGAGCGCGGCGGCGCCGACGGCGGCGGCGGTCAGGGCGAGCAGCAGGGCGAGGACGCGGACGATCCGGCCGGCGATCGGCGCCGCCGGAAGCACCTGCAGCAGCAGCGCGAGTCCGGCCGGAACGAGCGCGGCCGCCGGCTCGAGAGCCGGCGGCGCGCCTGAAGCCGAATGAGGCAAAGTCGCGGTGCCGACGACGGCGACCGCGACTCCGGCGCCCCCGGCGATCAGCCGGGAGAGCCTACCCACATCATGCGCCGCGATACGCACATATTTCCCCTCTGATAAGAGGAAATGAGCATAACGCGGCCTTTTATGTAAAAGCGGCTACTTGCCCGCCCACTCGAAGCCGTCCTCGAGCACGACGCTCTCGGCGACCCGGACGATGTCGTCGCGGTGACGGTTGGCGTGGTGGCCACAGAAAGCCAGCTCGCCCCCACTGGTCAGGGTGACGACCAGCTTCGCGGCCGCGCTGCATCGGTCGCAGCGGTCGGTCAGCGACGCAGCAGTGGTGATCTCGGGCGACAGCAGGCTGGTCATATCGCTCTCCTTGCTCGGTGGCGGTGTGCAGCGGTACAGCGGGTAGATCGGCCCTCCGATGCACAGCCTTAGCTCTTTCCTCCCGGCGTTCCGGGCCGTCCGCGCAGGGCGGAAACCTTGCACCCGGGCTACACCGTCATGGATCCCGGTCCGGCAGTTCGGCCACCCCACCATTTCCCTCAGCCGCCTTCGGCATGCCTGATCACCCCGGTGAGAAGGCCGAAGCGAACCGAGAGGAAACACCAGCTTGCGCATCGACACCGGCCGTCTCGCCACTCGCCTCACGCTGCTCACCGGCGCCGCCGCGGCCACGCTCTGTGGTTTCGCGGGCGCCGCCATGGCCGCTCAGCCCGTGGCGCCGACCGGCGTCATCCTCGACGCCGGCTCCGCCGACGCGATCGCCAACAGCTACATCGTGGTGCTCGAGCCGGGCGCGGAGGGCGTCGGCCCGGCGTCGGATCAACTGCTTCGGCGGTACGGCGGGAAGGTCGCCACCACGTACGCGGCCGTCCGTGGTTTCCACGCCACGATGACCGCGCCGCAGGCCGCCCGTCTCGCCGCCGACCCCACGGTCCGCTACGTCGAGCAGGACGCCACCGTCGCCGCCGCCGCCACCGCCGGCACGCCGACCTGGGGCCTGGACCGGATCGACCAGCGCGCGCTGCCGCTGTCGAAGTCGTACACCGCTCCCTCGGCCGCGGGCGTCACCGCGTACGTCATCGACAGCGGGATCCGGATCACGCACAAGGAGTTCGGCGGCCGGGCCTCGAGCGGCTGGGACTTCGTGGACGACGACGCGAACGCCGACGACTGCAAGGGACACGGCACGCACGTCGCCGGCACGATCGGCGGCGCCACCTACGGCGTGGCCAAGAACGTCAAGCTGGTCTCGGTGCGGGTGCTCGACTGCAAGGGCAGCGGCTCGTACTCGTCGATCATGGCGGGCGTCGACTGGGTGACCAAGCACGCCGCGAAGCCGGCCGTCGCCAACATGAGCCTCGGCGGTAGCACGAGCAACAGCAAGGCCCTCGACGAGGCGGTCAAGCGGTCGATCGCGGCCGGCGTGACCTACGTGGTGGCGGCCGGCAACGACAACCGGGACGCGTGCAAGCAGACCCCGGCCCACATCGATGAGGCGATCACCGTCGGCGCGACCGACAACAAGGACGCCCGCGGGTCGTTCTCGAACTACGGGTCCTGCCTCGACCTCTTCGCGCCCGGTGTCGGGATCGTCTCGGCCGGCGCTTCGTCGAACACGGCCACGCAGACGATGAGCGGCACCTCGATGGCGAGCCCGCACGTGGCCGGCGCCGCGGCGCTGGTCCTCGCGACCCACCCGGCCTGGACCCCGGTCCAGGTCCGCGACGACCTGGTCGGCCACGCCGGCGCGGGCCTGGTGCGCAGCCCCGGCGGCGGTTCGCCGAACAAGCTGCTCTACACCGGCTACCTCACCGGCGTCAGCGCTACCAACGCCCACTGAGCTGGGACAACGGGATTTCGCGAAGGCCGGTTGGTGCAACCGTGCGCCGATAGCGTGAATCGGGAACCTCGACGCGCACCCAGGAGGACCCCATGTCGCAGACGCCCGACGCGGAGAACCGGCCCACCGTCCTCGTCGTCGACGACGAGGAGGACCTGCGCGACATCATGCGACGCATGCTGGAACGGCGCGGTTTCACGACCCTGATCGCCGGCGACTCCCAACAGGCCATCGCGGTCTGCCGGGACCACCCCGGTGAGATCGACATTCTGGTCACCGACCTCGGCCTGCCCGGGGTCTCCGGCGGGGAGCTCTCGCAGGCCGCGACCGAGCTCCGGCCCGGCATGCGAGTCGTCTACATCTCCGGCCTGCCCAAGGAGATGGCCGTCGCCGACGGCCTGATCGAGCAGGACTCGCTGCTGGTCAAGAAGCCGTTCAGCACCGAGTTGCTGATCGACGCGCTGCGCTCGGTTCTCGCCGAGCGCGCCGCGCCGTAGTTCGCACACCGAAGAGCGCCGCCGTCACCTGACGGCGGCGCTTTTTTGTGCCCGGCGACCGTCCACATCGTCCGCACCCCATCTGCTCCCGTGCATATACCAAGGCGGCACCTGCCCCGGCCGACCTTGGAGGCACAACACCGGAACAACATGTGCGGGGGTAAACAAGTGGGGGCCAGAAGGACAGCGATCGGGGCGGCGGCGATCGGGGCGGCGGTGAGCGCCGGCTTCGTGATCTCGGGATCGGCGGACGCGGCGACCGCGCCGTCCATCCGCACTGTCTTCGCCGGGGATGACGCGTACGTCTCGAGCACGCGCACCACGACGAACTTCGGTGCGGCGAACCAGCTCGTGGTCGGCGCCGCCGGCGGCGAGACCAGCACGTCCTTTGTGAAGTTCACGACCGGCTCGTTCCCGGCCGGGTCGACCCTCTCCAACGCCCGGCTGATCCTGCCCTACGACGGAACGCCGGTCGAGTCGCGGGTGAGCGTCTTCCCGGTCACCGGGGACTGGAGCGAGGGCACGATCACCGGCGCGAAGCAGCCGGCGATCGGCGCCACGGCGGTCGGCTCGGCGGTGCCGAAGGCGGCCGACCAGACCGTGACGATCGATCTGTCCACGGTGGTCACCCAGGCCGGGACGTACGCGTTCGCGCTGCGCTCGGCGTCGACCAGCGCGGTGACGCGGTTCCAGTCGGCCGAGTCGAGCACGCAGGGTGGCCCGCGTCTGGTCGTGAACTACACGGCGGCCGCTCCTACGACCAGTCCCACGACGGCCAGTCCGACGACGGCGCCGACCAAGGCGCCGACGACGACCGCTCCCACGACCGCGCCGACGACGAAGCCCGCGTCCTGTGAGACCGGCGCCCTGCTGGTGCCGAACTGCGGCGTGCTCTGGGGCGCGGCCGCCGGCGGCTTCACCGACACGCCGCGGGACACCGCGCTCAAGGACTGGGAGACCCTCACCGGCCGCACGTCGACGATCTACCACACGTACCACAAGGGCGACGAGAAGTTCCCGACCAAGGCCGAGATCGCGATGACGCAGGACAAGGCGCACCCGCGGGTCCTGCTGCTCAACTGGAAGGTCGCCTACAACACGACCTGGGCCAAGGTCGCGGCCGGTCAGCAGGACGCGCGCATCGACGCCTGGGCCGCCTACGTGAAGGCCAACTACACCCAGAAGTTCTTCCTGGCCCTGCACCACGAGCCGGAGAACGACGTCAACGCCACCGCCGGCTCGGGCATGACCGGCAAGGACTACGCGGCCATGTACCGGCACGTGATCCTGCGCCTGCGCGCCGACGGCGTGACCAACGCGATCAACGTGCTCGCCTACATGGGCAACGAGAAGTGGATGGCGCAGTCCTGGTGGAAGGACATCTACCCGGGTGACGACGTCGTCGACTGGGTCGGCCTCGACTCGTACGTCAGCGTCGAGAAGAACTACTACCACTACGGCGACTTCGGCAGCCTGCTCGACCGGCAGCCGACCGGCGGCGGCCTCGGCTTCTACGACTGGTCGGTCACCAACCACCCGAACAAGCCGATCATGGTGGCCGAGTGGGGCATGTACCACCGCCTCGCGTACCCGACCAGCAAGGCGGCCGCCTTCGGCACCGTCGTCGCCCAGCTCGAGAAGCACCCGAAGGTCAAGGCCGTCGTCTACTTCGACACCGCGTCCGACAACTCCGGCGACCGCAACATCGCCGTGAACTCAACCGCCGACAGCCTCACCGCGTTCCGCCAGGTCGCGGTGTCGCCGATCTTCAACGTCGCGCTGAAGAACTAAGTCGCGCCGAAGAACTGAAGAGCTTTACTCACCCCCTGGGGTCGGGCCGGTCCGCTGCGGAGGACCGGCCCGACCTTTATCCGCGTCCGGGCCAGGGGAGAGTCAGCTCGCCCAGCCGCCACCGCGACGGCCCGCCGAGCACCGGCCGGCCCTCGTCGCGCAGCCGCCGGCAGGTCGCGATCCAGCGCTGCCGCGGCCCGAACGGGGTGGCCTCGGTCTCCCAGGCCCGGCCCAGCGCCTGCAACAGCTCGTGGATCGGCTCGCCCTCGACGTTGCGATGGATCAGCGCCTTGGGCAGCCGCTCGGCGAAGACCGCCGGATGGTCCAGATCGGACAGCCGGGCCGAGAAGGTCAGCGTCTCCGGTTCGCCGTTTTCGACCACCGCCCAAGTGGCGATCCGGCCCAGCTCGTCGCACGTGCCCTCGACCAGCAGCGCGCCGGTCGCGGTCATCTGCCGCCAGGCCGGGGCCACCTCGTCCTCCGCGTACTGCCGCAGCACGTTGAACGCGCGCACCACGACCGGGCGCAGGCCGGCCAGCTCGAAGCCGCCGCGGCGAAAGCCGAGAAGGGGGGCAGCTGCGTACGGCTGGGCTGCTTCGACGCGTACGGGATCAATTTCCAGACCCACCACCGCGACATCCGCTCGCACCGCTCCCACCAGGCGGTTGTGCAGTTCGACGGCCGTGACCGGCGTCGCCCCGTAGCCGAGATCGATCACCAGCGGCCGGTCGGCTTCCCGCAAAAGGCGACCGCAGCGGTACGCGATGAAGTTGTCCACGCGACGCAACCGGTTCGGGTTCGTGGTTCCCCGGGTGATCGCGCCGATGGGCTTGGTCAACTACTTCTCCCGGTGCACCTTGTGCTGGGCGGCCTGGGCGATCGGGCGCACCACCAGCTGGTCGATGTTGACGTGCTGGGGGCGGGTGGCGACCCAGGCGATGCAGTCCGCGATGTCGTCGGCGGTCAGCGGCTCCTTGACGCCCTCGTAGATCGCGTCGGCCTTGGCCTGGTCGCCGCCGAAGCGCTTGAGCGAGAACTCGTCGGTGCGCACCATGCCCGGGTCGATCTCGATGACCCGCACCGGCTTGCCCGACAGCTCCAGCCGCAACGTCCCGACCAGCGCCTTCTGGGCGTGCTTGGCCGCCGCGTATCCGCCGCCGCCCTCGTAGACCACGAACGCCGCGGTCGAGCCCACCGTCACGATCGTCCCGGCGCCACTGGCCTCGAGGGCCGGCAGCAGCGCCTTGGTCATCCGGAGCGTGCCGAGCACGTTCACGTCGTACATCCACTGCCAGCCGTCGACGTCGCCGGCCGCCACCGGGTCGAGCCCCTGGGCGCCGCCCGCGTTGTTGACCAGCAGCGTGACGTTCTTCTCGAGAGCCTCGACCGTGCGGGCCAGGCTCGCGACCGACGCGTCGTCGGTCACGTCGCACTCGACCGCCGTGGCGTTCTCCGGCCCGATCTCCTTGACCAGCTCGGCCAGCCGGTCGGCGCGACGGGCGGCCGCGACGACGTGGAAACCCTCCCGGGCCAGGCGGCGGGCCGTGGCCGCGCCGATGCCGCTGGAGGCGCCCGTCACCACTGCGATGTTCTGCATGCCCCCATCCTTCCCGGGGTGATGACTTGAGTCACCCGGGGGTGCCTGCATGGTGGTTGCACGCGCAAGTACGGGGAAGATTGACAAGGACGTAACAAGTGGACGTTACGTTTGACCGCTTCGGGAGGAAATATCGTGGTTGACTGGCCGACCCCGCGGCGCATCGCCACCCTTTCGGTGCATACATCCCCCCTGGAACAGCCCGGTACCGGCGACGCCGGCGGCATGAACGTCTACATCGTCGAGGTGTCGAAGCGGCTGGCCCGCCTCGGCGTCGAGGTGGAGATCTTCACCCGGGCCACCCGCAGCGAGCTGCCCCCGGTCGTCGAGATGGCGCCCGGCGTGACCGTCCGGCACGTCAGCGCCGGCCCGTTCGAAGGCCTCGCCAAGGAGGAGTTGCCCTCACAGTTGTGCGCGTTCGCCAGCGGCGTCCTGCGTGCCGAGGCCGCGCACCCGCCGGGCCGATACGACCTGATCCACTCGCACTACTGGCTCTCCGGGCAGGTGGGCTGGCTGGCGCGCGAACGCTGGGGCGTGCCGCACGTGCACACCGCGCACACGCTCGCCAAGGTCAAGAACAGGCTGATCGCGGCCGGCGACCGTCCCGAGCCCAAGGCCCGGGTGATCGGCGAGGAACAGGTGATCGCCGAGTCGGACCGCCTGGTGGCGAACACCCGCTTCGAGGCGCAGGACCTGGTGGCCTCCTACGACGCGCCGCCGTCGCGGACCGAGGTCGTGCAGCCGGGCGTGGATCTCGATCGCTTCCGCCCCGGGTCGGTTGACCGCGGCTTTGATCGCGGCCGTCTTGGGCTGCCGTCTTCCGGGCGAATTGTCGCCTTCGTCGGCCGCATCCAGCCGCTCAAGGCGCCGGACGTGCTGATCGCGGCGCTGCCGTTCCTGCGCGATCCCGACACGACGCTGGTGATCTGCGGCGGGCCGAGCGGGAGCGGTCTCGACCGGCCGTCGGCGCTGATCGAGCTGGCGGCCTCGCTCGGCGTCACCGACCGGGTCATGTTCCTGCCGCCGCAGACCGGGGACGACCTGGCGGCGCTGTATCGGTGCGCCGACCTGGTGGCGGTGCCGTCGTACAACGAGTCGTTCGGGCTGGTCGCGCTGGAGGCGCAGGCGTGCGGGACGCCGGTGGTGGCGGCGGCGGTCGGCGGGCTGGTCACGGCGGTGCGGGACGGGGTCAGCGGCTTGCTGGTGGACGGTCATGATCCGCGGGACTGGGCGCACGCGCTGGACTCGCTGCTCGCGGCGCCGCGGCTGCGGGCCGCGCTGTCCGAGGGGGCGGTCGCGCACGCGGCAAGCTTCTCCTGGGACCGTACGGCCGAGGGTTTGTTACGGGTCTACCGTGAGGCCGTGATCCAGCACCGGGCAATGATCGCGGCGCGGTTGGAGGCGTACGCGTGGTAAACGTTCTTCTGGAGCGGGTGCTGACCGAGCGTGACCTCGAGTGGGACAAAACCGGCGATTCATCCTATGTGGTGACTCTTCCGGGCAGTCACAAGCTCAAGACCGCGTGCAATTTGATCGTGGGTTCGCACGCGTTGCGCATCGAGGCGTTCGTGATGCGCCAGCCGGACGAAAACCGCGAGCAGCTGTGGGCCTGGCTACTGCGGCGAAATGCCCGGATGTACGGCGTCTCGTTCTCGATCGACGCCGCCGGCGACATCTACTTGACCGGCCGCGTGTCCCTGAACGCCCTCGACGAGGACGAGCTGGACCGCCTGCTGGGCGCCGTGCTCACCTACGCCGACGAGTCCTTCGACACGATGCTGGAAATCGGCTTCGGCTCGTCGATCCGCCGAGAGTGGGAGTGGCGAGTGAAGCGCGGCGAGTCGGTCGCCAATCTGCAGGCTTTCAAGCATCTGGCTCCGCCGAGTTCGTAGGCTTCGCCGGGTCTTCAGCCTCCCGTGCATCCCGGCCTTTCACGCATCCGGCCCGGCCGCGTCTCCTGGCCTTCCATGCAACTGGCCCGGGCGGGTCTCCTGGCCTCCCGTGCATCCAGCCCGGCCGGGTCGCTCGCGGGTTTGCCATGCACTCGGCCCGGCGAATCTCCCAAGGCCGATTCCCGCTTATTGCCCGGATTGCCCCGGTAGATTGCCCCATCGACCCGAGATCAAGAGATTGATAGAGTCACACGCATAATCATGCGGTTGCGTGATTCCGAAAATCTCTGATGAACGCCGGGTGTACTCCGCCCCGCATTACACCTCTCGCCGAGGGGATGAGGGCCCAGAGGTGCTATGGGTCACTCCGCCGATCGGCCATTTGTCGGTGACTGTGACGGTCCAGACAGATGGCAGACAGCCAACTGGCTTGTAAGCCTTGACCGGCCCAACTAGCGTAATCAATGGACGCCGAACCGTTAGTTCGGGGAACGGGTGATCAGCAATGATCACCGCGGTCGGCGTTTGGGGACGGGTGGCATATGCCGTTGGGGGACGGCGCGACCCGAGACCGGCGGTTAGTGCGGGCGACGCCTATGGGGATGGGCGTCGTCCGCCGCCGCCGGTGCATTGTTTCCGGGCCGTTTTAGCCCCTGCTTCCTGCGCCGCCGCGCCTCTCGCGCCGCCCGCCTCGTGCGCCCAGCGCATCCCGCACCGGCTGACTCTCTCGCCCAGCGCCACGTCGCGCACGTGCCTTCCGCGTCGATTACCGGGCGGTCGCCCCGCATCTGCCGCTTCGCCCATGCCTGGGTCCTCGCGCCGGCTTCCTCGCGCCGCCTTCCTCGCGCCGCCTTCCTCGCGCCGGCTGCGGCTGCGTGCTTGCCTCGTCGCCCACGTCGACCTCGGGCTCGCTGCGCGCCTGCGGCTCGGCGCTTGCCGCCCTCGCGCCGCCGCCCTCGCGCCGCCGTCTCGCGCCCGCCGCGCCCGCGGCGACGTGCTTGCCGCGTCGCCCATGTCGACCCCCGGGCTCACCGCACCTGCGGCCCGATACCTGTCGCGTTGCGCGCCTGTCGCGTTGCGCGCCTGTCGCGTTGCGCGCCTGCCGCGTCGCGCGCCCGCCGCGTCGCGCGCCCGCCGCGTCGCGCGCCTGCGGCCTCGCGCCTGCCACACGTCGCCCACGGCGGCCTCCTCGCGGCCCGCAGCGCGCCTGCCCCTAGCGCCCGCGCCGCACACCCGCCAGCCGCGCGACCCCCTCACCCAGGCGACCAGCTCTTGCCAACAGCCCTGCGCCCGAACCCGCGCCCCCGCATTCAGGTCCCCAAATCCGACTCCGGAACCCCACGCTCCCGATGCGGCTAGCTTGGTGTCTCCCCCAGGGGGAGAGTCAAGGCCTCAACGGCTCGCCGCATCAGGCAACGCCGTAGCAGCCGTCTCCGCGCGGATCGATGTCACGTGCCGTTCGCGGCTTGGGCCCGCCACGAGGTGCAACGCCGCCGCCGCGAGGCCTACGCCGGCCACGATTGCCCAATGGGCGCTGCCGAGATACTGCAAGCCCGCCCCGCCCACAGCCGGCGCCAGGAACGACGCGGCTGGGTAGGTCAGATAGAACACCGCCTGGTAGCGGCCCCGCAGGGCGGGTGGTGCCAGCTCTGAGTTGATCTCGGCGTTGGGGGGAGCGGCGAGCATGCTGCCCACGGTCCAGATCGCGGCGGCGGCCAAATAGGCCGGTAGGCGGTCGGCGACGATCAGCACGGCGAAGCCGGCCGCCATTGCCGCCTGGGCCACGGCCAGGACGCGGGCCTTGCGGTGGCGGTCGATCAGCCGGGGCACGAAGAGCTGGCCGATCACGATCAGGGCGCCGCCCAAGGCCGTCACCGTGCCGTACGCCGAAGGGCTCAGGCCGTCCTCGCGCATCGCCAGCGGGACGATCGTGCTCGTCTGCGTGTAGAGCAGCGCCTGCAGCAGGGTGAGGCCGGCGAAGACGAGGAAGATCCGGTCGGTCAGGACGGTTCGCAGGCCGCGTACGGGCGCATCCGCCACGTGGGCCCTCGCCGGGAGCGTCTCCGGCAGCTTCAACGCGAACACCAGGCCGGCGATCAGCGAGGACACGCCGTCGAGGAGGAACAGCCCGACGTAGCTCCACTCGGCCAGCAAGCCGGCGACCAGCGACGCGCCGGCGGTGCCGATGTTGAAGGCCCAGAACTCCAGGTTGAAGGCGCGGGAACGGCGCGCGGCGGGGACCATGTCGGTGATCGCGGCGACGAACGCCGGGCCGGGCATCGACTGCGCCAGGCCCAGCAGCGCGCACAGCGCGGCGATCGCGCGGAGGTCGGTGGCCAGCGCGAGCGATCCGAGCACCACGGCGCAGGCCAGGTGGGACCAGACCAGCGTGCGCCGGCGACCCCATCGGTCGGTCAGCACGCCGCCGGCCAGGGTGCCGATCACCCCGCCTATGCCGTACGTCCCGACGACCAACCCGGCGAGGGCGGGGCTCGCCCCACGCTGTGCCGTCAGGTAGAGCGACAGGAACAGGACGGCGAAACCACCGACCCGGTTGATCAGCAGGCCGCCCCAGAGGTACCAGTACGTCGCGGGCAGTCCGCCGGCCGTGTCCCGGAGCCAGCCGCGCACCGTACCCCCGATTAAGAAAGCTTCTTAACGATTCACCGTGGAGGCTACCCGAAGTCAGGAAAGCCGCGCGGGGTCGTCGGCCACCGGCTCGGCCACCATCGGCGGCAGCGCGATCGGCGCCTCAGCAGGCCCGGCGACACGGGAGTCGGGAGCGGCGCGGGCGACGGCAGAGCCGGGCGCGGCGGAAAGAGAGGTGGGCGCGGCGGAAAGAGTGGTGGGCGCGGCGGACAGAGAGGTGGGCGCGCCGGCCGCGGCCGGGGTGAGCACCGCCGGCGTGGCCAACAGCTGCGTGATCCGGCGCTCCCGCCGCGGTCCGGTAACCAGATGACCGACCGCAACCAGCGCGCAAACCCCGAAACACCCCATCCACAGCGCGGCATCGCCGAGGTGCTCCTGGGTGAAACCGCCCAAAATCGGGGCCAACGCCGTCCCGGCCGACCAGTTCAGCGAGTTCAGCCCCTGGTAGCGCCCCCGCAACGTGGGCGGCGACAGCGCCGCGACCGTAGCCGCGTTCGACGGCGACTGGAGCATCTCGCCGAGCGTCCAGATCACCACGGTCAGCGCGAAGAACCAGGCCGCATCGGCTAACGCGACCAGCCCGAACCCCACCCCGATGACCAGCGCCGCCAGGGCCAGCACGCGCGAGCGGTCGAACCCCTCGATCAGCCGCGGCACGAACAGCTGCCCGAGCACGATCAGCACCCCGTTGACGGCGATCACCCAGCCGTACGTCGCGGCCGACAACCCGTCGGCCGTCATCGCGATCGGCAGCGTGGAGAGGTGCTGCATCATCACCATCACCGAGCCGAGGCTGATGACGAGATAGATCACGTACGTCCGATCGCGCAATGCCGTAAGCAGGCCACCCGACGCAACATGCGAATGTCCGGAATGAGAATGAGTGGCCGCCGGGCGCGTCTCCGCCAGGAAGATCAGGCTGATCACGGCGGTGACCAGGGTGGTGCCCGCGTCGACGACGAACAGCAGCAGGTAATCGGCCTTGGCGGCGAGCCCGGCGCCGACCGCGGACAGCGCGAACCCGAGGTTGATGGCCCAGTAGTTGAGCGAGTAGGCCCGGACCCGATCACGGTCCGGCACCACGTCCACCATCATGGCCGAGAAGGCCGGCCGCACCGCCTCGGTGACCACACCCAGGAAAAAGGTCACGCTCAGGATCTGCCAATAGGCGTACGAGAAACCGAGCGTGAGCATCAACGCAGCCGCACCGAATTGCGCCGTGAGCATCGTCGGCCGCCGGCCCCATCGGTCGGCCAGCACCCCGCCGACCGTCGTGCCGATCGCCCCGCCGACGCCGTAGAGGCCGATCACGAGGCCGGCCTGGCTCTGCGTGAAGTGCCTCTCACCGGTCAGGTAGATGGCCATGAAGATCACTACGAACGAGCCGAGACGGTTGATCAGCGTGCCGACCCAGAGGAACCAGAACTGCCTGGGCAAACCACCCGTGGCCTGCTGAAACCAACCGTGCACGTCGCCTCCGGAGTAAGTGCTGTTCATGCATGTCGCACTTACAACCTAGGTGCCGGGGCAAGCGAGTTTCCACGTGGTGGTCGCCACTGGACCTCTGCGCCCGCGCGGATCACGCCTGCGGCAGGATGGAGGCCATGACAGGGACTTTGGTGCTGCTGCGACACGGCAACAGCGAGTGGAACGCCAAGAACCTCTTCACCGGCTGGGTCGACGTCGACCTCGACGCCAAGGGCGAGGACGAGGCCCGGCGCGGCGGCGAGCTGCTGAAGGAGCACGGTGTCCTGCCGGACGTCGTGCACACCAGCGTCCTGCGCCGCGCGATCCGGACCAGCGAGATCGCGCTGCACATCGCCGACCGGCACTGGATTCCGGTGAAGCGGTCGTGGCGGCTCAACGAGCGTCACTACGGCGCTCTGCAGGGCAAGGACAAGAAGCAGACCCTGGAGGCGTACGGCGAGGAGCAGTTCATGCTCTGGCGACGGTCCTACGACGTGCCGCCGCCGCCGATCGAGGCCGACTCCGAGTTCGCGCAGTTCGGTGACCCGCGCTACGCGACCCTCCCGCCCGAGATCATGCCCAAGGCGGAGTGCCTCAAGGACGTGCTCGAGCGCGCGCTGCCGTACTGGTACGACGCGATCGTGCCCGACCTCGCCGCCGGAAAGACGGTGCTGGTCGCGGCCCACGGCAACTCGCTGCGCGCGATCGTGAAGCACCTCGACGGCGTCTCCGACGAGTCGATCGCGAAGCTGAACATCCCGACCGGCTTCCCGCTGCGCTACGACCTCGACGAGGCCTACCGCCCCACCAACCCGGGCGGCACCTACCTCGACCCCGAGGCGGCCAAGGAGGCGGCCGCCGCGGTCGCCAACCAGGGCCGGTAACTCGCCGGAGACAAGCGAAGGCCGGGACGCCCCCGTGGCGTCCCGGCCTTCGTCGTGACCCGGCGAGCGCGAGGCTCAGCTCGGGTCGCTCACCGGCTCACCGGTGATCAGGTAGACCAGCTGCTCGCCCACGTTCACGGCGTGGTCGGCGTACCGCTCGTAGAAGCGGCCCAGCAGCGCGCCGTCGATCGCGGTCTCCGCGCCGTACGGCCAGTCGTCGTCGAGCAGCACCTGGAACAGCCGCCGCTCGAGGTTGTCCATCTCGTCGTCCGCGGACTCGAGCCGGGCCGCCTGCTCGGCGTCGGGCTTGCCGAGCAGGGTCGCGATCTGCTCCGCCATCTGGTCGGCCACCTCGGCCATGCCCTTGAAAACCTCGCGCAGCTCGGCCGGGACGGCCGGCGACGGGTGCCGCCGCTTCGCCGTCTTGGCCACGTGCTCGGCCAGGTCGCCCATCCGCTCGAGGTCGGCCGAGATGTGCAGGGCGGTGATCACCATCCGCAGGTCGCCGGCGACCGGCGCCTGCCGCGCGATGGTGTCGGCCACCTTCGCCTCGACCTGCCCGTAGATCGTGTCGACCTCGACGTCCCGCTCGATGACCGACTCGGCGGCCTTGAGGTCGGCGGTGAGCAGCGCCGTGGTCGCCTTGCGCATGGCGGCGCGGACGGCCTCCGCCATGGTTACCAGCAGGCGGCTGACCTCGTTGAGATCTGCCTGGAACTCCTCGCGCATGTCCTCGTCCCGGGGGTGTCGGGGTCGCGCCGTTTGCCAGGTCGCGACCTTTGTTGATGCCTAACCTAGGTCGGCCCGACTTCGTCAACGTGAACACCGATGAACGACGCCGGGCGCAGTGGTGAACATTATTCGACGCGCGCCCGGTATGTCCGGTTCAACGTAGGAGCCAGGTAAACAATGACCCTACGATCGCTGCGTGGACTTGGTGTACAGCATCCTCCTCGCCCTCGTCGCGCTCGTGGCCGGCGCGGTCGGGGGCTCGCTGTACTCCCGCGCCCGCAGGTCGCCGGAGCAGGCCGGCATCACCGGCCCCCGGTCGGACGAGGGGGGACCCACCATCGAAACGGACGACGAGCCGCAAGCCGGCAAGCACGGCATGAAGGGGCTCGGCCGTAAGAGCCTCGACTCGCTGCGCGTCGGCGTGGTGGTTCTCGACGTCGACGATCACCCGGTGCTGGTCAACCCGGCCGCCCGCGCCATGGGTCTGCTGCGCTCGGGTGGCGCGCCCGGCACCATCGCGGCGCACCCCATACTCCGTACGCTCGCCGGTCAGGTCCGACGCACCGGCGTTCGCCGCGAGGTGGAGCTCGACCTGCCGCGAGGTCGCGCCGGGGGCGCCCACGCCCCGCTCGGCCTGCACCTTCGCGCGGTCGCGCTCAATGCGACGCATGTGGCGATCGAGGCGGCCGACGTCACCGAGGCGCACCGGCTGGCCCGGGTCCGCCGCGACTTCGTGGCGAACGTGAGCCACGAGCTGAAGACCCCGATCGGCGCGCTCCAGCTGCTGGCCGAGGCGCTGCTGGACGCCACCGAGATCTCCGCGAGCGCCGTCCGGCCCGACGACGAGCAGTCCGAGGACCTCGTCGCCGCGCGCCGCTTCGCCGAGCGGATCCACCACGAGTCGGCCCGGATGGGCCGGCTGGTCAACGAGCTGCTCGAGCTGACCCGCCTTCAGGGCGCCGAGCCGCTGCCCACGCCCGAGCCGGTCGCGGTCGACTGGGTGATCGCCGAGGTCGTCGACCGCACCCGCACGACGGCGTCGGCGAAGAGCATCGAGGTCACCTACACCGGCCCCAAGGGCGCGATGGTGTACGGCAGCGACAGTCAGGTGGCGACCGCGGTGACCAACCTCGTCGAGAACGCGATCGCGTACTCGGGTGAGGACACCAAGGTGATGCTCACTCTGCGTCAGGACGAGGACTGGGTCGAGATCGACGTCGAGGACCAGGGCATCGGCATCGCCCCGCACGACGTCGACCGGATCTTCGAGCGGTTCTACCGGGCTGATCAGGCCCGATCCCGCTCGACCGGCGGCACCGGTCTCGGCCTGGCCATCGTCAAGCACATCGCCACCAACCACGGCGGGCGGGTCGACGTGACCAGCACGCTCGGCGACGGCTCGACGTTCACCCTGCGCCTACCGGCGCGACCCCCCGAAGCCCCTTTGCCGTTACCGGCGGCAATTGAGATCGAGTCCGGTGCGGCCGGGCGCTAGCTCCCGGAGTACGGAAGATGGAAGGAACCACTTTGGCCCGCGTGCTCGTGGTCGAGGATGAGGAGTCGTTCTCCGACGCCCTGTCGTACATGCTGCGCAAGGAGGGCTTCGAGGTGTCGGTCGCACCGACCGGGACCTCGGCACTCACGCAGTTCGACCGGACCGGCGCCGACATCGTCCTGCTCGACCTCATGCTTCCGGAGATGTCCGGCACCGAGGTCTGCCGTCAGCTGCGTCAGCGGTCGGCCGTCCCGATCATCATGGTCACCGCCCGGGACAGCGAGATCGACAAGGTCGTCGGCCTGGAGATCGGCGCCGACGACTACGTCACCAAGCCGTACTCGCCCCGCGAGCTGGTCGCCCGCATCCGCGCCGTGCTGCGCCGTCAGGGCACCGAGGCGGCCGAGGTCTCGACCCCGACGCTCGCCGCCGGCCCGGTCCGGATGGACGTCGAGCGCCACGTCGTGACCGTCGACGGCGCCGGGGTGCAGCTGCCGCTCAAGGAGTTCGAGCTGCTCGAGCTGCTGCTGCGCAACGCCGGCCGGGTGCTGACCCGCGGCCAGCTGATCGACCGCGTCTGGGGCGCCGACTACGTCGGCGACACGAAGACCCTCGACGTCCACGTGAAGCGCCTGCGCTCCAAGGTGGAGCCCGAGCCGTCCGCCCCGCGCTACATCGTCACGGTGCGCGGTCTCGGCTACAAGTTCGAGCCGTAGGCCGTCAGGCGTCCCTCGGGGTGGCCGGCTCGCGGCCGCCCCGGGTCTTCGGCCGGCCGGCCGCCACGGTGGCCGGGTGGATCGCGATCAGGCCGGACTTCTCGCGGGCGGCGCACAGCTCGGCCAGCTTCTCGTAGGCGGCCTTGCCGACCAGCGCCGCCAGCTCCGGGCCGTAACTGATGTACATCGGGTCGCTGCCGACGTGGGCCTCGGGCGAGGACGTGCACCACCAGTCGAGGTCGGCGCCGCCCGCACCCCAGCCTCGGCGGTCGAACTCGGTCAGGGTGGACTGCAGGACCTTGGTGCCGTCGGGGCGCTTGATCCAATCCTGCTCGCGGCGGACCGGGAGCTGCCAGCACACGTCGGGCTTGTAAACCAGCGGGTGTACGCCGTCGCGCAGCGCCTGGGCGTGCAGGGCGCAACCGCCACCGCCGCCGAACCCCGCGTCGTTCAGGAAGACGCAGGGGCCGTCCTCGGTGCGGATCGCGGTGCGGCGAGCGGGGTTCGAGCCGTCGACCGTGTCCATCTCGGTGTAGTTCTTGAAGCCCTTGCGGTAGTGCTGCCACGTCTCGGGGGTGAGCTTGGCCGCCGCGGCCTTGACCCGGTTCTCGTCGTCGGCGTCGGTGAAGAACGCGCCGTGCGTGCAGCAACCCTCGTGCGCCCGGCCGGCCACGATGCCGTGGCAGGCCGACCCGAAGACGCACGTCCAGCGGGACAGCAGCCAGGTGAGGTCGGCGCGGATGAGGTGCTGCTCGTCGTCCGGGTCGAGAAACTCGATCCACTCGCGAGGGAAATCGAGGCCTACCTCGGCGGGGATTTGGTCACGGCGGGTCACTTGCGTCAGCGTACGCGTGCAGGTGACTAATGCCGCGTCGCCGCCCGGTATGACCGCATATACCCGGCCGTGTAGAGGGTGCGTGCGACAAACGGGTCTACCCTTTACCTCGTGAAGTCCCGCGTCCCCGTGCTTCTGTCCAGTTCCTCGGTCTTCCCCGAACCGACCGCGGCCGCCTTCGAGATGGCCGCCACCGTGGGCTACGACGGCCTCGAAGTCATGGTCTGGACGGACCGTGTCAGCCAGGACGCCGGCGCCCTCAAAGGTCTCGCCGAGCACTACGACGTTCCGGTCCTCTCGGTGCACGCGCCCTGCCTGCTGGTGACGCAGCGGGTGTGGAGCTCGGACCCCTGGGAGCGGCTGACCCGCGCCGCCGAACTGGCCGAGACGCTGGGCGCGCCCACGGTCGTGGTGCACCCGCCGTTCACCTGGCAGCGGGACTACGCGCGCAACTTCGCATCCGGTCTGGCCAAGGTGCAGGAGCGTCATCCCGGCCTGAACTTCGCGATCGAGAACATGTTCCCGGTGAAGATGGCCGGCCGCTGGTTCGTGCCGTACACGCCGGGCTGGGATCCGACCGAGACCGGCTTCGACGCGTACACGCTCGATCTGTCGCACTGCGCGGCGTCCCGGATCGACGCGCTGGAGATGGCGCACAAGATGGGCGCCGGCCTCAAGCACGTGCACCTCGGCGACGGCACCGGCGA
The DNA here is from genome assembly GCF_055586105.1 of Actinoplanes sp. NPDC051537. Taxonomy (NCBI): domain Bacteria; kingdom Bacillati; phylum Actinomycetota; class Actinomycetes; order Micromonosporales; family Micromonosporaceae; genus Actinoplanes; species Actinoplanes sp. NPDC051537. The sequence goes on along the minus strand of NZ_JBVJIU010000012.1, from coordinate 192,227 downwards.
GGGCCGCGACGAGCACCTGGTGCCCGGCCGCGGCAACCAGCCGTGCGCCGACGTGCTGCGGTCGCTGGTCGCCCGCGGCTTCACCGGCTCGGTGGCGCTCGAGGTCTCCACCCGCCGGGCGGCGAGCCGCGCGGCGCGGGAGGCCGACCTGCGCGAGTCCCTCGAGTTCGCGCGGCGCCACCTGGCACCTGCGTCGTCGCAGGCGCCGGCGGTCACGCGCGCCTGACGCGAGTCCCGTCGATCGTCACGTTGCCGATCAACAAAGCCCGCCCTTCCCTGGGGGCGCCCCCGTCGACCATTATCGCGAAAAATCGGTCGAGGCGCGCGGGAGCACCGCGCGAGCTGTGGATAACCCGCGATTGTGGATAACCGATCAGGCCGGGGTGAGGTTGGCGGCGCGCTTGCGGGCCCGGTGGGCGGCCACGTGCGAGCGTGTCGCGCACCGCTCCGAGCAGAAGCGCCGGCAGTTGTTGGACGACGTGTCGAGGTAGACGTTGCCGCAGCGTTCGTCGGCGCAGATGCCGAAGCGGGCGCTGCCGTACTCGCAGAGCCAGACGGACAGGCCCCACACCGCGCCGGCCAGGAACTCGGCGCTGACCGTGGCGCCCCGGCTCGTCACGTGCATGTGCCAGTCGCTGGCGTCGTGCCCGGAGATGCGCGGTTGCACCGGGAACGTCTCGAGCAGCGAGTTCAACTCGTTGACCGCGTCGGCATCGCGGCCCGTCGTGCCGAGCTCGAAGACCTCACGCAACCGGCGTTGGGCACGGCGGAACACGCCGAGCTCCTTCTCGGTGACGTGTTCACCCATCCACGTCTGGTCGTCGGCGAAGAGGGCGCGCATCCCGGCCACGTCGCCAAGGTCCGCGTTGACGAGGTCGACCGCGGTGCGTGCGTACGCATCGAAGTTCACGCGACAACGGTAGCCGCACCGCGCGCCGACGGACACGGTTGCCGCGACCGGCGCGGTTTCTGGCGATACCCTCGGCCCATGCTCCGTACCGTCTTCCTGGCCGCCGCGGGCTCGTCCCGCCTGGGGCGGCTGGTCTCCTCGACGTCTCTCAGCAAGAACGTGGCGCGTCGTTTCGTGCCCGGTGACGACGTCGACGGCGCGCTGGCCGCGGCCCGCGAGCTGGCCGACGACGGTCTCTCGATCACGGTGGATCATCTGGCGCCCGAGACGCTCACGGCGGAGGACGCGAAAGCCACCCGCGATGAGTACGTCGCCCTCCTCGGACGGCTGACGACGGCCGGCCTGACCCCGGCCGCCGAGGTGAGCGTCAAGCTGTCGGCACTCGGCCAGCGCATCGACGAGAAACTGGCCGCCGAGCACGCGGAAGCGGTCTGCGCCGCGGCGGCCGAGGCGGGCACCTCGGTGACCCTGGACGCCGAGGACCACACGACCACCGACTCGACGCTGGAGATCCTCACGGCGCTCCGGAAGGACTATCCGTCGACGGGCGCGGTGCTCCAGGCGTACCTGCGTCGCACCGAGGGCGACTGCCGGGAGCTCGCGTCGGCCGGGTCCCGGGTGCGGCTGTGCAAGGGCGCGTACGCGGAACCCGAGTCGGTGGCCTTCCAGGACGCCCTCGACATCGACAAATCGTTCGTCCGCTGCCTGAACATCCTGATGTCCGGGGACGGCTACCCGATGGTCGCGACCCACGATCCGCGGCTGATCGCGATCGCCGAGGACCGCGCCCGCTGGTTCGACCGGTCGGCCGAGGAGTTCGAGTTCCAGATGCTCTACGGGATGCGCACCGAGGAGCAGGCCCGGCTCGCGGCGGGCGGCAACATCGTGCGCGTCTACCTGCCCTACGGCCCGCAGTGGTACGGCTACCTGATGCGCCGGCTCGCCGAGCGTCCCTCGACCGTGACCCAGTTCGGCCGGGCTCTCACCCGCAGGTAGGCCGCGAAAAGCCCCCCTTTCGGGCGAAAACCGCACAGATCCGGCGTGTCGGCCTTGACTTTTTATGGCCATTTCACGGAACGCATCGCGTCGGTCACAGCCGTATCGATAACGTTCTGATGACACGCACGTAAGCCGCCGCGTCGCGAAGCCAATCCGGTCGCGCGGAGCGTGCCTGCGAAAGGATCGGTGCGAGGGATGACGGGTCCAGCCCAGACCGAGGAACGCCTCTCGGAGGTGCGGTTCCTGACCGTGGCCGAGGTGGCCGCTCTGATGCGGGTCTCCAAGATGACCGTATACCGGCTGGTGCACGGCGGTGATCTCACCGCCGTTCGGGTCGGCCGTTCGTTCCGCGTGCCCGAGCACGCGGTGCACGACTACCTGCGGGGCGCTTTCTCGCAAACCGCGTAGGGAGGGGAGCCGTTTTGGCTCCACCGCGGCCGGGCCGGTACGCTGGTGCGGTTGGTTCCCGGTCTGCCATCCGCCGCTGCTTCGCGCGGCGATAAGACGGCGATAAGACCGGGACGCCGTCCAGATCGGATGCGGTGCGTGCCGGTGGGCACTCCGGGTCCGAGCCACATGGTTTCGAGAGGCAAATTCGTATGGGCTCCGTGGTCAAGAAGCGCCGCAAGCGTATGGCGAAGAAGAAGCACCGCAAGCTGCTGCGCAAGACCCGCGTCCAGCGTCGCCGTCTCGGCAAGTGATGACCGGCCGGGCGTAAGATCCCGGCCGTTCCGCACTTGCCGCACATCGCCGCTCGAGAGGTGCGCCTGTGGTGACCTCACCTCCCCGTGTCGTCGTGGTGACCGGCGTAAGCCGGCCTCTCGGCGCACGGGTGGCAGCCCGCCTCGCCGCCGATCCGCGCATTGAGCGCGTCGTCGGCCTGGATCCGCATGAACCGCCCCCGGCCCTGCGTGCCGTGCTGGCGGACGTCGAGCTGATCCGGGCCGACGCCCGTGCGGCGTCCGGCGCCTTCGTCGACCTCGGGGCCGAGGCCGTCGTTCACATGGCGGTCAGCAGCTCGCCCGACGCGCAGCACGGTGGCCGTCAGGCGATGAAAGAGCAGAACGTCATCGGCTCGATGCAGCTGCTCGCCGCCGCCCAGGCCGCTCCCGGCCTGCGCAAGCTCGTCGTGCGCTCGTCGACGGCCGCCTACGGCGCGTCGTTCCGCGACCCGGCGGTCTTCACCGAGGACACCGAGCCCCGGGCGGTCCCGCGTGGCTCCTTCGCGCGCGACATTCTCGACATCGAGGGTTACGTACGGGGTTTCCGCCGCCGCCGTCCCGAGGTCTCGGCGACCGTGCTGCGGTTCGCGCCCTTCATCGGCTCCGAGGCGCACACCACGCTGACCCGGCTGTTCGCCCAGCCGCTGGTGCCGACGGTCTTCGGCCGCGACGCCCGCCTCCAGTTCGTGCACGTCGACGACGCCCTCGAGATCCTCCACCGATCGGTGATCGAGGACCATCCCGGCACGTTCAACGTGGCCGGCGCCGGGGTGCTCGCGCTGTCCCAGGCCGTGCGCCGGGCCGGCCGGCTCTCGCTGCCGCTGCCCGAGGGCACCCTCTCCACCGTGCTCGCCCTGGCCCGCAACGTCGGGATCGGCGAGATCGGCCTCGACCAGATCGACCTGTTCGTGCACGGCCGCGTGGTCGACACCAGCCGCCTGGTCCGCGAGTTCGGGTTCACCCCGCGCGACACCGCGACCGCGTTCGACGACTTCATCGAGGCGCACGCCAACGGCTCGTCGCTGACTTCCGACCGGCTCGCCGCGGCCGAGCGGGCGATCCTCGACGGCGTCCGTCGCATCCGGACGGCGATGGCCGAGAGCGCGACCGCTCGCGCCGAGCGGGCGGCCGTGACGGAGAAAGGCGGACGTGAGGCCGGGGATGCGGAGACCGGGGACGAGAAGGTGGCGGTCAGCGCCGAGAAATCGTCCGCCGGAGGCGACGCGTCGTGAGCCAGCACGAGTACCGTGACATGCTGCCCGGCCACGCCGACTTCACCCTGCCCAAGCCGGCCGAACCGGTCCGGGTCAACGGCCGGCGGCCGATCCCGGAGGTGCCGCAGATGAACGGTCATGCGGAGCCCGGGCCGGAGGAGTCGAGCCGGCCCGACGACGGCGTCGTCGAAGAGCGGGTCGACGCGATCGACGTCTGGGACCAGCGGGTCGCCGCCGGTCTCGCCTTCCTGCGCCGGCGGCTGGCCGGGGCGTACGAGGTCGACGACTTCGGTTTTGATCGTGAGCTCACCGACGCCGTCTTCCATCCGCTGCTCCGCGTGCTGTACCACGACTGGTTCCGCACCGAGGTGTTCGGCATCGAGAACGTGCCGGCCGACGGCGGCGGCCTGGTGGTCGGCAACCACTCCGGCACGCTGGCGCTCGACGCGCTGATGCTGTCGGTGGCGATCCGCGACCAGACGCCCGAGGGACGGCACCTGCGGCTGCTCGGCGCCGACCTGGTCTTCCGGATGCCGTTCGTGAGCGAGCTGGCCCGCAAGTCGGGCGCGACCGTGGCCTGCAACCCCGACGCCGAGCGGCTGATGAGCCAGGGCGACCTGGTCGGCGTCTTCCCCGAGGGTTTCAAGGGCATCGGCAAGCGCTTCGCCGACCGCTACAAGCTGCAGCGCTTCGGCCGCGGCGGCTTCGTCTCGGCCGCCCTGCGCACCGGCACCCCGATCGTCCCGGTGGCGATCGTCGGCGCCGAGGAGATCTACCCGATCCTGGCCGACGTGAAGCCGCTGGCCCGCCTGCTCGGCGTGCCGTACTTCCCGGTCACGCCGACCTTTCCCCTGCTGGGGCCGCTCGGGCTGATTCCGCTGCCGAGCAAGTGGATGATCCAGTTCTGCCCGCCGATCCCGACCGCGCACCTCACCGAGCACGCCGACGACCCGATGGTCGTCTACAACCTCGCCGACCAGGTGCGCGAGACGATCCAGGCCACGCTGCTGGAGCTGCTGGAGAAACGCCCGGACCCGTTCGGCATCTGACGTTGCTGGAGGGCCGCGAGTGATCCGGCTAAAATGACGGCTGAGGGGCGGTCCGGTAATTCCCGGCAACCGCCCCTCGCCATGCCCTGCGATAAATGCCCGACTAGTTGCTGTTGACCCCGAAGAGCTCGCCGAGCAGGCCACCCAGCCCGCCACCACTGCTCGTGCCGGTGTCGTCCTGATCGTCGGTCCCCGGCGACTCCGAGGTGAGCGGGGTCCCGCCGAGCGGGGCCAGCCCCGGCACGGCCGAGGTTCCCGGAGTGTCCGGCTCGTCGGCGACGTCCGAGGTGGCGGCCGGCGTGGCGGTCGGGTTCGTCCGCTCCGGCTTGACCTTCGACTCCCGCGGGTCATGGGTGGTCGACACCTTGCCGCTGCGTCCGGTCGACCGCGCGGCGCCGCTGCCGCTCGCGGTCGTGGTGCAGTCGCGCAGCTTGGGCCCGAGCGCATCCGACCCGGCCGACAGCACCGACGAGCAGTTCAGCCCGGCCCGCAGGTCGTCCGTGCGCCGGTTGACCGAGTCGAGCAGCGACAGCGACGACTGCGCCCGCTCGAGGTTGGCCGGGCTGAGCCGGCCGAGCACCGGCGCCAGCGTCTGACGCTGCTTCGCGACGAAGGCGTCGACCGTGGCGAGCGGTTTCGCGTCGCGGTGGGCGACGGCCGAGGTGTCCAGCAGGCGTACGCCCTTGCGGGTGTCCGCGTCCATGTCCTCGAGCACGCCGCCGAAGCCCGGTGCGTCCCCGGCCATGGCGGCCGCCTCGTTGAGGCGGGTCTTGGCGAAGTCCAGCGACAGCTGACCCCGGCTGACGTCGGAGCCGGCCATGGCCAGCTGGGCCCGCTCGGTCGAGCGCTTGACCCCGTACAGTGCGTCGCCCGGCGACGCGTTCTCGCTTGCGGCGGAGATGCCGGACACCGCCATGGCGCCGGCGGCGACCCCGATCACGATCGCTCCCCGCGCCCGGATCCGGCGGCCACCACGGCCGCTGACCAGGCCGCGCAGGCCGGGTCGGCCCGCGGGGGCCGGATCGGACACGGGTTCCGCCGCGACGGCCGCGGCGGTACGGCCGATGCCGTCCCGCTCGGCGGTGGCGACCAGCATGGCCCGCAGCCCGACGCGGAACTCGGGATCGACCTGGATCCCGGGCCTGGCCGCTTTGAGGCTGGAACCGATGGCGACCAGTTCGGCGAGCTGCTCGTCGGCCGGGACGTGGCTGTGGTGCCGCCGTCCGCCGGTGGGCTGCTCGTCGAGAAGCTCCGCGAAGCGCTCGGCGCTCCGCCGGTCCAGGAAATCGAAGTTCACCGCGGGCACCTCCCCTCGCTCGTGACTGTCTCGTCGGCAGCGTCGCCGACGGTCGCGACAATTCCGGGGGCCGGCAGAGCCGCCCAGGGTCGCACCCGGACAAACGCGTGACACTCGCCCCCGGTTACGGGGCCGAACGGCCGGTGATGTGCTACGGAGATCGACATGTGCCGCGCCCGGGTCACCACTGGAACCCTTCGGGCAACAGCCGGGCGAGTGCCCGTACCGCCCGGTACTGGAGGGCCTTGATGGCGCCCTCGTTCTTTCCCATGGTCTGCGCGGTCTCGGCCACCGAGAAGCCCTGGAGGAAGCGGAGCACGATGCACTCCTGCTGCTCCGGGTTGAGCTGCTTGACCGCGGTGAGCAGCGCCACGTTGGTGATGTGGTCGACGACGGCCGACTCCGGGCTGCCCTCGGGACCGCGGTCCTCGCGGTCGGCGTCCAGGACGTCCCCGGTGGTCACCTCGAGGCGGTACCGGCCGGACTTGAAGTGGTCGGCGACCAGGTTGCGGGCGATCGTGACGAGCCAGGCGCCCAGGTCGCGGCCCTGCCAGGTGAAGCTGCCGATCCGCTTGAGGGCGCGCAGGAACGTGTCCGAGGTCAGGTCCTCGGCCAGCTGGCGGTTGCCGACCCGGAAGTAGACGAACCGGAAGACGGTGTCCACGTACCGGTCGTAGATCAGGCCGAAGGCCTCGGCCTCGCCCGCCTGGGCCCGCTCGACCAGCGCCCACACCTCGGCGGCGGCATCGCCGGGGTCGGGGCGGGCCGGGTACTTCGGCGGCTCGCTCTCGGTCGGCGGCCCCGAGGTGCTCTGGGCCGGGACGACCACGGTGAGGTCGTTGGCCGGGCTCTCCGGCAGGTTGCTGCGCTGACCGGCGGTCGGTTGGGCGGGCATCGGCGGCCGGCCCGGCACCGCGACCCGGCCGCCGCCCAGGCCCCCGTTGGGCAGCGGCTTGGCGTTGCTGGTCGGTGGGATCCGGACCCCGGGTGACTCGTTGACATGCCGGCGGTTGCTGGTCCGCTTGGCGCCCTCGCCCCGGATCGTGTGGGCAACCAGTGAGTCGACCGACTGCCGCAGGGCGCTCAGGCCGTTGAAGGCCAGGTGGTTCGGGTCCCCGGCGTAAACATGACTCACTGCGCCTCCTCAACCCGGCGGGCCTGGTACGACTGCTGTTCCGTCCCGCCAGACGTGGAACAGCAGTAATTCCGTGCTTTTTGCGGCACAGCGGCCTCCTCGGGATGAGGGGTGATCACTCATAGCAAAACGGGTGGGGCGGCCCGCGAACCGCCGGACCGGCCTCACCCAGGGCTGTGGAGTCCGTTACTCAGACGCGAAGTATCACGGACACCGAACACACGGAGTCGCACACCGTGTGCGCTGCGCGAAAATAGTACGAAGTGGCGCAGACAAGACACAAGGAACGTCTGCCACGATGGTGGACACCTAGGATCAGGCGACGGACAGACTGTCCGCCGTCCCCCTCCCGGCATCTTTGTGCCAAACTCGCCAGCGTGGATTCGAAGGTCGTTGCTGCCGCCCGAACGCGCCCCGGCCACCCGGCATTGATCACCGCCGCCACCACGCTGACCTGGGCCGAGCTCGACGAGCGCGTCGACGCCGCGGCCCGCCGGCTGGTGATGCTGGCCCGGCCGCGCGAGCGGGTCGCGATCGTGCTGGGCAACTCCGTCGACTTCGTGGTGACGTACCTGGGAGTGTTACGGGCCGGGCGGGTCGCGGTGCCGCTCAACCCCGGCTACACCGCCGACGAGCTCGAGTACGTGATCGCCGACTCCCGGGCCGCGCTGGTGGTGGGCGAGCGGGCCACGGCGGCCAAGCTCCGGTCGCCGACGCCTCCGTGCGTACCCCCGGATCTCGCCGGACCGGCCGGTGACCTGCCGGAAGTCGCCCCCGAAGATCTCGCCGTGCTGCTCTACACCTCGGGCACGAGCGGGCGCCCGAAGGGCGCGATGCTGACCCACGCCGCCCTCACCGCCAACCACGAGCAGCTGGACGCCATCGACCCGCCGGTGGTCGGCCCGGACGACGTGGTGCTGCTCGCGATGCCTCTTTTCCACGCGTACGGGCTGAACACCGGCCTCGGCACGGTCCTGCACCACGGCTCGACCGGCGTCCTGATCGACCGCTTCGACGCGGCGGCATCACTCACGGTGATTGCCGAACGTGCCGTCACGGTGACGGTCGGGGTCCCGCAGATGTACGCGGCGTGGTCGCAGCAGCCGTCGGCGAAGGCGGCCCTCGGCAGCGTCCGCACGGCCGTCTGCGGCGCGGCGCCCCTCTCGCCGGACGATGCCGCTCGCTTCACCGCCGCCACCGGGAAGACGATCATCATCGGGTACGGGCTGACCGAGACCGCACCCGTGCTGACCACCACGGCCGTGAGCGACCGCACCAAGACGGGCTCGATCGGGCGGCCGTTGCCCGGCGTCGCGCTCCGGCTTCGTACGGCCGCGGGTGATGTTCTGTGGGAAGACGGCACCGCGTCGCCCGACGAAGACCTCGCCGAGCTCGACCTCGCGGTCGCCGACTCCGCCGGCACCGACCCCGGCGAGATCGTGGTGCGCGGGGCCAACCTGTTCCTCGGCTACTGGCCGGACGGCGAGGGCGGGCCGGACGCCGACGGCTGGTGGGGCACCGGTGACGTGGCCTACGCCGACGGCGACGGCGACCTGCACCTGGTCGACCGGATCGGCGAGCTGATCCTGGTGAACGGCTTCAACGTCTACCCGGCCGAGATCGAACGGGTGCTCGCCACCCACCCGGGAGTGGCCGAGTCGGCGGTCGTGGGCGTGGCCGATGACGACACCGGTCAGCGCCCGCACGCGTACGTGGTGAGCGCCCTTGATCCTGCTCCTACGCCGGCCGAGCTCCAGGTCTTCTGCGCCGGGCAGCTCGCCCGCTTCAAGCTGCCGAGCATCGAGCTGGTGCGTGAGCTTCCGCACTCGGCGATCGGCAAGGTCCGCAAGAGGGAGATCGCGCCATGAACCGGGTCGTCCTGATCAGCCGGGCCGGCTGTCACCTCTGCGAGGACGCCGAGGCGGTGCTCGACCGCATCGTGCCCGGCGCCTGGACCAGGGTCGACGTCGACTCCGACGTCGAGCTCGAGCGCGACTACGGCGACCGGGTGCCGGTGGTGCTGCTGGACGGCGCCGAGCACGGCTACTGGCGGGTCGAGGAGGCCCGGCTGTTGCGGGATTTGGCGCGACAGCCGGGGGAGCCCCGCATATAGGTTGTCTGCCGTGACACGCACTCATCTTGTCTGGGACTGGAACGGCACCCTGCTCGACGACCTCAGCCTGGTCGTCTCCTCGACCAACGAAGCCTTCGCCGCGGTGGGGGGCCGCGCGGTCGACTCCGACGAGCACCGCGCCCGCTTCCGCCGGCCGGTTGCCGACTTCTACGCGGAGATCCTCGGGCGCGCGGTCGACGAGGAGGAGTTCGGCGAGCTCGACCGGATCTTCCACGACGCGTACCGGCTGGGCCTGACCGACATGACGCTGGCGCACGACGCGATGACCGCGATCAAGACGTGGCCGGGCTCGCAGTCGCTGCTCTCCATGTGGTTCCACAGCGAGCTGGTGCCGGCCGTCGAGACGTACGGGCTGAACGGGGTCTTCACCCGCGTCGACGGGCTGCGCACCGAGGTCGGCGGGCACCTCAAGGCCGGGCATCTGGCCCGGCACCTGGCCGGGCTGGGCATCGAGGGCGTCCAGGCGGTGCTCATCGGCGACTCGCTCGACGACGCCGAGGCGGCCGAGTCGGTGGGCGCCGCGATCGTGCTCTACACCGGCGGGTTCACCCATCCCGACCGGTTGCGCGCGTCGGGTCGTCCGGTGGCCGACACCCTGGTGGACGCCGTTGCGACCGCCCGCTCGCTGTAGCGGGGTGGCCGGTCGGCCCGGTCGGCGGGCATACTGCTACTAGCACGTCTCGTGGATCTTTGTCCATTCCCGGGCCCAAGATCGCGATTTGTGCACGCCTTCACAAGCGCCTATTCTGTGACTTCAGAGCCCCGATATCACAGCCGGTCGAGCCGGGCGTCAGAGGGCTCGTACCGCAATGGTTCGACACCTCGTCGGCACGGAGTCAGATGAGTCAGCAGCGTCACGGAAGCACGCCCGGCAATGGTTCGGGCAACGTCCCGGCCTTCCCGGACCTCCCGGAGGCGACGATCGCCCGGCTGCCCGAATACCTTCGCGCACTGCACAACCTGGGCGAGGGCGGGTCCGACACGATCTCCAGCGAGGGTCTGGCGGCGGCGGCCGGGGTCAACTCGGCCAAGCTCCGCAAGGACCTCTCGCACCTCGGGTCGTACGGCACGCGCGGCGTCGGCTACGACGTCGCCCTGCTGATCGAGCAGATCGAGTTCGTGCTCGGCCTCGACCAGCGCCGGGCCGTCTGCCTCGTCGGCGTCGGTAATCTCGGTCACGCGCTGGCCGGCTACGACGGCTTCGCGAGCCGCGGCTTCAAGATCGTCGCGCTGTTCGACGCCGACGAGGCGAAGGTCGGCGAGGTGATACACGGTCTGACCGTGCGGCACATCGACGAGCTGGGCGAGGTCGCGGTCGAGGAGACCATCGCGATCGGGGTCATCGCCACCCCGGCCGGCGCCGCCCAGGCCGTCGCCGACGAGCTCGTCGCCGCGGGCGTGACCAGCATTCTGAACTTCGCACCGTGCGTGCTCTCGGTGCCGGCCAACGTCGACGTGCGCAAGGTCGACCTCGCTATCGAGCTGCAGATCCTCTCATTCCACGAGCACCGCAAGGCGTCGCTGACCGCGTTGCCCGGCGGCCGTTCCGCCACGGGGGCGGGAAACCAGGAGGCGGTCGGGTCGTGAACCTGCTCAGCGTCGGTGCGTCCTATCGCACCGCCGACGTCAGCACGCTGGAACGGCTCACCATCGCGGAAGAGGCCGTTCCCGCGCTTCTCCAGAAACTCGTCAGCCAGCCGTACATCGGCGAGGTCGTGGTGCTGTCCACCTGCAACCGGGTGGAGATCTACGCGGCCGTCACCGGGTTCCACGGCGGCCTCGGCGACGTCTGCAACGTGCTCGCCGGCGTCTCCGGCATCCCGGCCACCGAGCTGGCCGGGCACCTCTACGTGCACTACGACGAGGCGGCGGTGCTGCACTCGTTCCGGGTGTCGTCCGGGCTCGACTCGATGGTGGTCGGCGAGGCCCAGATCCTCGGACAGCTGCGCGACGCGTACCACGCGGCCACCGAGGCCGACACCGCCGGACGCCTGCTCCACGAGCTCATGCAGCAGGCGTTGCGGGTCGGCAAGCGGGCGCACGCCGAGACCGGCATCGACAAGGCCGGGCAGAGCGTGGTCACGGCCGCCCTCGAGGTCGCGTCGGCCGAGCTGGGCGACCTCGACGGCAAGTCGGCGCTGGTGATCGGCGCGGGCGCGATGGGCGCGCTGACGGTGGCCACCCTGACCCGGGCCGGCATCGGCCCGGTGCGCATCACCAACCGGAGCGCGGCGCGGGCCGACCGGCTGGCCGAGGCGTACGGCGCGGAAGCCGTCCCGTTCGAGGAGCTGGACGCCGCCCTGCGCGACGCCGCCCTGGTGATCTCCGCGACCGCGGCGACCGAGCCGGTCCTCACCCGGGCCCGTCTCGCGGCGGCCGGCCGGCTGGTCGTGCTCGACCTGGCCGTTCCCCGCGACGTCGCCCCCGACGCGGCGGGCCTGCCCGGCATCACCGTGATCGACATCGAGAGCCTGGCCGCCTCCCGGCGCGCGCTGCCGGCCGCGGCCGAGACCGCCGCCGTCGAGCAGATCGTCGCCGCCGAGGTCGAGCACTTCCTCGCCTGGCTGCGCGGCGCCGACATCGCGCCGACCGTGGCCGCGCTGCGCACCCGCGCCGAGGACGTGGTGGCGGCGGAGCTGCGCAAGCTCTATGGGAAGCGCTCGGAATTCACCGAGGAGCAGCGAGCGGATGTTTCCCGTACGCTGCATCGGGTCGTTCAGCAGTTGCTGCACTCGCCGACCGTCCGGGTGCGCCAGCTCGCCGCCGAACCGGGCGGCGATCAGTACGCGGCGCTGCTGCGTGAGCTGTTCGACCTCGACGTTCCCCACGCCACCCAGGCCGACGCCGTACCGGAGATCGGAGGAAAAGCGTGAGTGCTCCACTGCGTCTCGGCACTCGCGGCAGCGCGCTGGCTCTCGCCCAGTCACAGCTGACCGCCGACGCGCTGACCGCCGCCACCGGCCGCCCGGTCGAGCTGGTCCGGATCGTCACCTCCGGCGACCGCTCCAGCGCCCCGGTCGCCCAGCTCGGCGTGGGCGTCTTCGTCTCGGCGCTGCGTGACGCGCTGCTGGCGGGCGAGATCGACTTCGCCGTCCACTCGTACAAAGACCTGCCCACGGCGGTCTTCCCGGGCCTGCACATCGCCGCCATCCCGCCCCGCGAGGACCCGCGCGATGTGCTGATTTCTTCGCGTGACCGGACGCTGGCCGAGCTGCCGCCCGGCTCCGTGATCGGCACCGGCGCGGTGCGCCGAATCGCGCAACTGCACGCTTTGGGCCTAGAGTTGCAGGTCACGCCGATCCGCGGGAACGTCGACAGCCGGATCGCCCGGGTCCACGGGCCCGAGGCCGATCTGGACGCCGTCGTCCTCGCCCGGGCCGGCGTGGCGCGTCTCGGTCGTGCCGCCGAGATCACCGAAACGCTCGACCCGATGCTCATGCTGCCCGCCCCGGCTCAGGGCGCGCTGGCGGTGGAGTGCCGGGCCGACTCCGACCTGGTCGAGCTGCTGGCCGTGCTCGACCATGCACCGTCCCGCGCCGCCGTCGTGGCGGAGCGGGCGATGCTGGCCACGCTCGAGGCCGGGTGCTCCGCCCCGGTCGCGGCACATGCCGAGCTCGCCGAGGGCGAGACCGGCGACGAGATCTACCTGCGCGGTGCGGTGATCAGCCCGGATGGGTCACGAGCCATCCGCCTGTCGCGCACCGGAACGCCCGCCGACGCGGCGGAGATCGGCAAGGCACTCGCCGCCGATCTCCTCGAGAACGGCGCCGATACCCTGATGGGGAGCACAGAATGACCACCCGCACCGCCCGCAAGCCAGCAGGCCGCATCGCCTTCGTCGGGGCCGGACCCGGCGACCCCGAGCTGCTGACCCGTCGCGCGCACGCCGCGCTCACCGACGCCGACCAGGTGGTGTACGACCGGGGAGTCCCCGACTCCCTGCTGTCCGCGATCAAGGCCGAGGCCAAGGCGGACGCGCAGTTCAGCCCGGCCGAGGGAGCGCCCGGCGACGTCGCCAAGGTGCTGCTCTCCGCGGCCAAGTCCGGTCTGTCCGCCGTGCACCTGGTGGCCGGCGACCCCTTCGGTCACGACGCCGTGGTCAAGGAGGTGCAGGCCGTCGCCCGCACCGCCGTGCACTTCGAGGTCGTGCCCGGCATCGGCCAGGCCGAGGGCGTCGCGACGTACGCCGGCGTGCCGCTGCCCGCCGTGCGCACCACGGCCGACGTCGGCGACGTGACCGCGCTCGACTTCGACGCGCTCGCCGCCTCCGCCCGCAAGGGCTCGTTCGCCGTGGCGGTCGACGCCGGTGACCTGGCCGCCGTGCGGGACGGGCTGCTCGCGTCCGGCGTGGAGCCCGGCACCCCGGTTGCGGTGACCGGCGACGGCACCGGCGAGACGCAGTACACGACCACCTCCACCGTCGACAGCTTCGTCGCCGCGGCGCTCGGCTTCACCGGCCGGGTTGTGCTGACGGTCGGCTCCGACGTGGCCGAGCGCGACAGCCTGAGCTGGTGGGAGAACCGCCCGCTGTACGGCTGGAAGGTGCTCGTGCCGCGGACCAAGGAGCAGGCCGGGGCGATGAGCGCGCGGCTGCGTGCCTACGGCGCGATCCCGTGCGAGGTGCCGACCATCGCGGTCGAGCCCCCGCGCACCCCCGCCCAGATGGAACGGGCGGTCAAGGGCCTGGTCGACGGCCGGTACGCGTGGGTCGTCTTCACCTCGGTCAACGCCGTCCGCGCGGTCTGGGAGAAGTTCGACGAGCACGGCCTCGACGCCCGGCACTTCGGCGGCGTCAAGATCGCCTGCATCGGCCAGGCCACGGCCGAGGCGGTCCGGGCGTTCGGCATCCAGCCCGAGCTGATCCCGGCCGACGACCAGTCGAGCGAGGGGCTGCTCGCCGAGTTCTCCCCGCACGACGAGATCCTCGACCCGGTCGGCCGGGTGCTGCTGCCCCGCGCCGACATCGCCACCGAGACCCTGGCGGCCGGGCTCATCGAGCGCGGCTGGGAGGTCGACGACGTGACGGCGTACCGGACGGTCCGCGCGGCCCCGCCGCCGGCCGAGATCCGCGACGCCATCAAGTCGGGTGGCTTCGACGCGGTGCTGTTCACCTCGTCCTCGACCGTCCGCAACCTGGTCGGCATCGCCGGCAAGCCGCACGCCCGCACGGTCGTCGCGGTGATCGGCCCGAAGACCGCCGAGACCGCGACCGAGTTCGGCCTGCGCGTCGACGTCCAGCCCCAGCACGCGTCCGTGCCGGACCTGGTCGAGGCGCTCGCGTCGTACGCGATCGAGCTGCGCGAGAAGCTGGCCGCGATGCCGGCCAAGCAGCGCCGCGGCTCCAAGGTTCAGGGACCCACGGCCCTCCGCTTCCGCTAAGGATCTCCATGTCGTTCCCGGATGTCCGCCCACGCCGCCTGCGCCGTACCGCGGCCCTCCGCCGCATGGTGGAGGAGACCCGCCTCGCGCCCGCCGAGCTCGTGCTGCCCCTCTTCCTCAAGGAGGGGCTGACCGAGCCGCGAGCGATCTCCTCGATGCCCGGTGTCGTGCAGCACTCGCGAGAGTCGCTGCGCAAGGCCGCGCACGAGGCGGTCGCGGCGGGCGTCGGCGGCCTGATGCTGTACGGCGTGCCGACGGACGACCACAAGGACGAGACGGGTTCGTACGGACTCGACCCGTCCGGAATCCTGAACGTCGGCATCCGTGACCTGGTCGCCGAGGTGGGCGACGCGACGGTCATCATGAGCGACCTGTGCCTGGACGAGTTCACCTCGCACGGCCACTGCGGCGTGCTGGCCGCCGACGGCTCGGTCGACAACGACGCGACGCTGGCCATCTATGCGGAAATGGCGGTCGCGCAGGCGTCCGCCGGAGCGCACATGCTCGGCGCCTCCGGCATGATGGACGGCCAGATCGGCGTCGCCCGCAAGGCTCTGGACCAGGCCGGCTACCAGGACACGTCGCTCCTGGCCTACGCGGCCAAGTACGCCGGCGCCTTCTACGGCCCGTTCCGAGCCGCCGTCGAGTCCTCGCTGCAGGGCGACCGCCGGCAGTACCAGCAGGACCCGCCCAACCTGCGCGAGGCCCTGCGCGAGGTCGACCTGGACGTGGCCGAGGGCGCCGACATCGTCATGGTCAAGCCGGCCCTGCCCTACCTGGACGTGATCGCCGCCGTCCGCGACCGCGTCGACATTCCGGTGGCCGCCTACCAGGTCTCCGGCGAGTACGCGATGGTCGAGGCCGCGGCCGCCAACGGCTGGATCGACCGCGACCGAGCCATCATGGAGTCCTTGACGTCGATCAAGCGAGCGGGCGCCCAGATCATCCTGACCTATTGGGCCACCGAGGCAGCCCAGCGCCTCCGCTGAGCCACGCTCCAGCCTCGAGTCCACCCCCAGCGCCACCTCTTCCCGGCCCTTTGCTCTGCTCACCTATACGCGCATCGAGGCCAACCCCCGCAAACCCCAAGCTCTGCTCACCTATACGCGCGGGCCGGGGTCGCTCTGCTCACCTATACGCGCGGGCCGGGGTCGCTCTGCTCACCAATACGCGCGGGCGGGGGAACGCTTTGCTCACCAACGTGAGCTATGCGCTGCGAGCTGTGGTGGGCGCGGATGCGCGTATAGGTAAGCAGAGCAAAGTGCCGGGAAGAGGCAGGTCGGAGGCCCGCCGTCGAAGGCCGCGAGGTGCGCCGTCCACAGGCGCGAGCGCCTGTCCACAGGCGGCCCCCAGCGAGCGGAGAACGGTGCGATAGTCCCGGGATGCCGAATCCGGACCCGCCTGCCGACACGATCTTCTGTCACCTTCCGGTTGCCGGTCTGGTGCGTCGCGTACGGCGAATCGGGGATCTCAGCCAGCGTGAGCTCGGACATGCCGCGAAGGTCTCGCGCGCGACGATCGGTCGCATCGAGAAGGGGGCACTGGCGCCGAGCCTGGAGGTGCTGGAACGGATATTCGACGTGGTCGGGTTGGGGCTGGTGCTCATCAACCACGAGGGTCGGGTGATCCAACCGATGCTCGACCACGCGGACATCCTCGACGGCGCCGATCGGCGGTATCCGAGTCATCTCGACACGATCGTCGATCCGGAGCCGGGCGAGTGGTGGGGCGACCAATACGGGCTGGCCCGGCCACCGGAGACCTTCTATCGGGATCGAAGGCTGCGCGAGATGCAGCGGCGGCGCAGTCAGTGGGAGGTTCGGGTGGCCAAGCACCGGCGCGAGCCACCGCCGCCGCCGGTGCGGGGCTGCTACTGAAGAGCTACTCGACCGGCTCGAGCAGCTGCACCAGCTGGGCCACGTCGGCGCCGTACTCGTACCAGTCTCGGTCGGGCAGGTAGCCGAGCTCGGCGTTGACCTTCAGCATCGACTCGTTGTTGTGCGCGTTCCAGGTCTGCACCTCGCGGGTGCCGGGCTCGGCCGCGCGCAGCTCGAAGAGCATGCGGGACTTGATGGCCCGGTCGATGCCGTAGCCGCGGTGGGCCCGCACGACGATCGTGTCGTACTGATCGGCCCGCTCGGGGTGCTGGGCAGGGACGACGACCTCGGTGAGGCCGGCCACGACGCCGGTGGACTGGTGGATCGCGAGCACGATGTACGGCTTCAGGCCGCGTTTGTGCAGGGTGCCGAGGGAGTCACGCAGGCGCTGCGGATCGGACGAGCGCGGCGCGAGGTCGAGGTCATCGTCGTCGTCCTGAGCCTCGAGCTTCGCCTGCGCGTACGCCTCCAGAAGGTCTTCGGGCGGCCCGCCGGGGTGGAACTCGACGCGATAGCCGGCCGCGATGCCGTCGGCCATCTCGGTCAGGGCGGGCCAGTCCACCGCGTTGAGGTTCAGCACGCTGCGAGTTTCGACGTACTCCCGCTCGAAGCCCAGCGACTCGTAGAACGGCATCGCCGGGGTGCCGCCGATCGCCTCCACGCCGATCGACGAGAAACCCTCGAGGTAGGCCCGCCGGGCGGCCACGGCCACCAGCTCCCGGCCCAGTCCGCGACGGCGCAGCGAGGGCTTGACCAGCACCTCGAGCACGCCGATGTCGCCGAGCAGCAGGACGCTGACGTGGGCGAAGATCTCGCTCTCCCCCTCGGGGAGACGGTCGTCCTCGGCCACCCAGCTGATCCGGCGCTCTCCGGGGACGGTCTCGGCCAGATACTCCCTGACCTGGACGTCCTGCCATGGTGGATCGTCCGGGAGATCGGTGGCCAGCACCGCGTTCAACGTCTCCACGAGCGATCGGATCTCCCCTGCCGACGCTGACCGGGGATCCCACTCACGCACCCTCACCCGTACAGCTTGCCGGTAAGCGGACCTTCAGGGAAGGTCCCCCCACGTAAATGTGCGGGTGCCGTCACAGTCAGCGACTGCGTTGTCCGTAGTCGTTCGCCGCTTCGAAAACCTTCTGGGCGTACGGCTGGACAGCGTTATAGGAGAGGATCGCGTCCCACCAGGACTCCGCCTTGGACATGTCGCGCCCGCCCTGGCACAGGTAGGTGGCCGCGGTCAGTGACGCATCGTCGATGTCGTTGGGGTCGGCCACGCCGTTGTTGTCGGCGTCCACCTTGTAGCTCTGCCACGTGGACGGGATGAACTGCAGCGGTCCGACCGCCCGGTCGTAGGTGGGGTCGCCGTCGATCATGCCCTGGTCGGTGTCCCGGATCAGTTGCCGGCCACCCTTGCCGTCGAGCGGCAGCCCGTAGATCGGCGGCTGCACCGACCCGTCCGCCCCGAGCACCGCGTGGTTGGCGCTGCCGTGCGACGACTCGACCTTGGCGATCGCCGCGATCGTGGTCCAGCTCAGGTGACAGGACGGCATGGTCTTGGCGACGACCAGCTCGGCGTAGCCGTAGGCCTGCACCGCGACAACCGGGATGCCCACCTTGGTGCCGACCTGCTCGGCCCATCCGGCGAGCGCGTCGGCCGGGCGGGCGCCGTTCTGCGCGGGCTGAATCGGCGCGGTGGTCGCCGGGTTGGGCAGGCCGTTGGCGCCGACCGGCGCGGAGTCGGTGGGCAGACCGGCCGGGAGACTCGCCGCCGGCGCGGACTCGGCCGCCGCGCCCCCCGGGAAGAGAGGCGTCGCGCTGGGCGTCGGTGCGGCTTCGAGGGCTTGCGGTACGAGGTAAGCCCCCGCCGTGACCGCGGCCCCAAGCAGCAGGAGAGCGATGATGCCCGGCAGCACGAGCCGTCCGCTGGGTCGCTTGGCCCAGTCCGAGGTGTTACGCCCCGCCTGCCGAACCACCCGAACCGGATTGGCCCGCCGAAGCCCCGGCGTCGCCGCCGCCGCTTTTTCGCCCGCTTTGTTGCCTGCCGCCTCGCCCGGCTTGGTGGCTCCGGCCGCCTCGTCCGTCCCCGTCGCGCCCGATGCGAGGCCCGGCTTCCCGGCGTTCTCGCCCGGCTTGTCAGTCCCGGCGCTGCTCAGTACCTCGCTCGGCTTCTCGCCCGGCTTGTCCGTCCCGGCGGTGCCCGGAGCTTCGGCCGGCGTCTGGGTCGTCTCGGCCGACTCGCCAAATTTGGCCGTCTCGCCGGACTTGGTCGTCGCCTCGGCCTGGCTCTCGTGGGTGGCAGGTGCGGCCTTACTCTCCGCCGCGCCCCTATCCGCGACCCGGTGCTTTCCGGCCATGTCGGAATTGTCGCCGGTAACCGGCAAATCCGACGGCGATTCGCCTTCGCCCTCGGGCGCGGTTTGAGCGGGCTCGACCGTCTCGGCGCCGGGCACGGCTGTCCGAACGACGGCCGCCGGCTCGGGCGCAGCACCGGAACTCCCGAGCGGTCCGCCCTGGTGCGGCGCGGCCGCGCGCAGCTCAGGTTGCCCCACCGGTGTCTCCCGCCCGTTCGCCACGGCCCCGACCATACCCGCACGAAGCCCGTCGCAAGAGGCCGCGTAGACGCCCGCAAATGACTCCCGGCGGCGGGTGCATTTCTGTCGTGCCGGGGGCCTACTCTTTGCCCATGCCGCGTTACGAGTTCCGGTGCCGCGCCTGCGGCGACACGTTCGAGGTCAGCCGACCGATGCGGGAGGCCTCCGCGCCCGCCCCGTGCCCCCAGGGCCACGACGACACGGTCAAGCTGCTCTCCACGGTCGCCGTGACCGGCCGCGGCGGCGGCGCAGGCTCGGCCGCCCCGGCCCCATCCGGCGGCGGCTGCTGCGGCGGCGCTTGCGGCTGCTGACCAAGCCCGACGCCGGCGTCGTCGGGCGCATTGCCGGGAGTGCCGGGAGACGCTCCCGGTCAGGGAAGGCTGGCCGGGCCGGCTGGGAGACGGCCGAGGGCGTGCTCGGTCGGGGCGCCGTGCGGGTCGCGCGGAGTGCGGCGGCATGCGGCCGGATCGGCAGGGTGTGGGCGCTGCCGTGGCGGCACCGCTGCGCCTGACGGGTTGCGTGGGTGCGGCGCGGGCTGTGGCCGGCCACGCGGGCACAGCGGGCGCGTCGGGCAGTGCAGGGGCGCGCTGGGCCCTGCGGCGGCGCGGCGGGCTGTGCGGGGCGCGCTGGGCCCCTGCGGCGGCGCGGCGGGCTGTGCGGGGCGCGGCTGGCTGTGCGGGGCGCGGCGGGCTGTGCGGGGCGCGGCGGCCGTGACGAGCTGTGCGGGGCGGTGCGGGGCGCGACAGGGCTGCGCGGGGTCCTGCGGGCTTCTCGAGAGCGGTGAGCTTCGAGGGTGCCGACCGGGCTGGGTGGCGCGGCGGCCGTGACGAGCTGCGCGGGCGGTGCGGGGCGCGACAGAGTTGCGCGGGGTTCCGAGGGCGGGCGCCACAGAGCTGCGCGGGGTCTGGCGGGCTAGCTCGGGTGCGTGGGCTACGCGGGTGTGGACGGGGCGGGCCGGGCGGCGGGGGTGTTGCCGGTCGTAGGTTCCTGTCCAGTAGGGGTGGTCCTCGCGGGGGCGCGTTCAATATGGTGCGCGGCGGCCGGATCGGGGTGGGCTGCGGTGACTACGCAGGGTTGTGCGTGTGCGACGTGGAGAGACGTCGCGAGGGTGACTCTTGCGGGTACGGCCGAACGGGCGGCCGGAACTGGCCGACTGCGGCGTGTCTCGGCTCGATCCATTTCGTTACGTCACGCGTAGTGCATAGAGAACGTTGATGACTTCGGGAGCCGTGTCCTCCGTCCGGGGTCGGTCGGGGCGGGTAGATCGTTACCGTCCGTTTCTACGATGCACAGTTACGCTGTGATACGGCAGCATGAGACACGACTTCCTAGAAGGAGGCGGAGGTTCACCGTGTCGGGACGGACCGAGCTGCCGAGTGGGCTGGTGACCTTTATGTTCACCGACATCGAAGGCTCGACTCGTTTGGCTCGGATGTTGGGTGACGATTACGGCCACGTCCTAGGTGCTCACCGAGCGTTACTGCGTGACACGCTGAGTGACTTTGGCGGTGTTGAGCTTTTTACTGAGGGTGATTCTTTCTTCGTTGCCTTTCAGGAAGCCGGCGCGGCCATGGCGGCCTGTGTGGATGCCCAACGGCGACTGTCCGCACACGAGTGGCCCAGTCCGGAGGCGATGCCCCGGGTTCGAATGGGCATGCACACCGGACCGGCGAAGCCGATCGGCGACGAGTACGCGAGCGTCGAGGTGCACCGGGCGGCGCGAGTGGCGGCGGCGGCACACGGTGGTCAGATCCTCTGCTCGGGGGCGACCGTCTTCTCCGTACTCACCTCGGGAGTCTCCGTCCCTTTCGGTCCGCTCCCGGTAGCGCCCCTCGCGGTGCCGGGACGCGCGAAGGCCCAGGCGAGCGCCACGATCACGGTGGAGCGACCGTCCGACGACCCGATCTCCTCCTTGTTGGCCGGCGTGGACCTGCTCGATCTCGGCGCGCACCGGCTGCGCGGCTTCGACGACGACGAGCGGCTCTTCCAGGTGGTCGCCGCCGGCCTCGACCGTGAGTTCCCGCGCCCGCGCACACCGGGCGCCGCCCAGCACAACCTGCCCGCCCCGCTCACCTCCTTCGTCGGCCGCCGAGCCGAGATGGCCGAGGTCGCCCACCTGTTGACCCGGCACCGGATCGTCACGATCGCCGGGCCGGGCGGGGCGGGGAAGACCCGGCTCGCCCTCGCGGTGGGGGAGCAGGCGCTCACCGCGTACCCGCAAGGAATCTGGAACGTCGATGCCGTGAGCGCGGCAACCGGCCTGGCCCCCGCCCTCGCCGCGGCCCTGGGCCTGCGCGCCGAGCCCGGCCGGCCGGTGCTCGACACCCTGCTCGAGCATTGCGCCGACCGGCGGATGCTGGTGATTCTGCAGACCTGCGACGTCGCCCCCGCCGCCTGCGCCGGCCTGGTGCGACGGCTGCTGGCCGCGTGCCCGGGCGTGGACGTGCTCGTCACCGGGCGCGAACCGCTCGGCCTGCACGGCGAGGCCGTCTGGCGGATACCGCCGTTGCTGCCGGCCGACGCGTTCGCGCTGCTCGGCGAGCGTGCGGAGGCCGCCCGCGGCGGACGGCCCGGCCCGGACGGAGAGGGTGGCGACCTGGTTCGGGTGGCCGAGCGGCTGGAGGGCTCCCCGCTCGCGATCGAGCTCGCCGCCGCCCGGATGCGCCTCTTCACGGCGGGACAGCTCGCGGCACGGCTCGACGATCCGATCGCGGCGCTCGACCCGGTCGACGCCGAGCCGGTCGACGCCGAGCCGGGCGAGCGGCACGACAGCATCACCGCCTGCCTCGACTGGTCCTATCGGACGCTCACCGTGCGTGCCGCCGGCCTGTTGCGCCGGCTGTCGGTCTTCGCCGGCGCCGTCGAGCTGTCCACGATCGAGTGGTGCGGCCCGGACGCGCTCGGGTCGCTCTCCGAGCTCACCGAGAAGTCCCTGATCGACGTCGTTCCCGGCCCGCGTTATCGGATGTCGGAGCAGGTCCGGTCGTACGCGGTCCGCCAGCTCACCGCCGCGGGCGACGAGCGCTCGGCGCGGGACCGGCACGTCGCCTGGTCGATGCACACGCTCGAAGCGGTCACCGTGGACACCGACGGCCAGCCGCGTACCGTCTCGCTCACCGAGCTCGCGCCGTTCGTCGGCGAGTGGCGGGCCGCGCTGCGCTGGGCCGCCTCCGAGGGCGCGGTCGGCGCGGGCCTGCGGCTGGCCGGCGCGCTCGGCCCCTGGTGGCGTGAGCACGGCGGCGCCCGGGAGGCCCGTGATCTGCTCTTCCGGCTCTACCGGCGGCTCGACGAGGCCGAGATCGCCCCGGCCGACCTGGCCCGCGCCTACCTCGCGCACGCCGAACTGGCCGACGACACCGACGAGCGGATCCGCTTCCTCGACCGCGCCGAGCGCATCGCCCGCGTCACCGACGACCAGGATCTGCTGATCCGGGCGCTGAGCGGGCACCGGCACACGCTGCTGGACAGCCGGCACTACGACGAGGCCGAGCAGTTCTGCCGCGAGGTGATCGTGCTGGCCGAGCGCTCCCGGGTGGCCGGCGCGTCGCTGCCGGCCGTGGTGACGCTGGCCGAGCTGCTGTGGCGGCGCGACGCGATCGACGAGGCGGCCGAACTGCTGGGCGGCGCCCGTCAGCTCGAGGCCGGCCGTCCCGAGGACCGCGGCCGGCGGACCGTGGACTGGCTGCTCGGGATGGTGGCGCTGCGCCGCGGTGACCTGGTCGCCGCCCACGATCACCTGGTGGTGGCGCTGCGATCGCGGCTGCGGCACGGGTTCGGCGGCGAGGCGGCCGACGCGGTGGCGGCCATCGCGGTGCGGTGCGCGCTCGGCGGGGACACCACGATGGCGGCCGTGCTCTTCGGCGGTGCGGAGGCGGCCCGCGGCGCCCGTCGTACCGAGATGTTCGGGCGCTTCTGGTCGGCGCGGCAGATTTCTCTCCGCACCTCCCTCGGCGACGCGACGTTCGATGCCGCGTACGCCGAGGGGGTGGGTCTCGGTTTTGATCGGATCGTCGCGATGGCCCTCGCCGTCGAGCACCCGGACCTCGAGGACGGCGCGGCCCGGTTCGCTACTTCGGCATCAGGGCTGACGCTCGATTGATGTCGGCCTGCTTGACCGCGGCGAGCGAGCCGAAGGTGTGCACCGCCTCGTAGTACGTCCAGGCCAGGCTGTAGCAGGCCGGACGGACGATCGAGCTGTACGTGGCGCAGACCCGCTTGAGGTCGGCGTAGAACATGTTGTCGACCCGGTCCTTGTTGGCCGGGAACTGACCGATGGCCTTGTAGTTGCGGTAGCCGAAGTCGTGGTGCCAGCAGGACAGGTCGAACTTGAAGCCGAGGGGATTGTCCGGGCTGGCCGAGCAGTAGTCGGTGGACCAGTCGAAGTTGTAGGACTGCCAGGGCGCGCGGTCGAGGCGGGCCGCGTTCCAGGCGCTGGTGCTGGCCGCGGTGGGCTGGGTCCAGCCGGCGAGGACAGTTGCCTTGTCGGTGGTGGCCGCGGCGGCCGCGCTCGCGGGGACGAGCACGGCCAGGGTGAGGACTACGACGAGGAGGATGCGTCGGGTCATGAGGCAGTTTCGGCTTCCCCGGCCGTACGCATAAAGCTCTGTCGATTTGCTTTGCTGCTCCCCGCTGAAGTTACCGCCGGGTATTCCTTAACGATCGTTTATGTGATGTCCTGGAGGGCGGGCCTGCGCACGGCCGCTATGGTGTGCGTGTGCGGGACGAGAAATGATCCATCTGCCGCTGGTCCGTCAGGGACCGTTGCGTGCGCTTGCCGTTCGCGTGGCACTGGCAGTGCTGCTGGTCCTGCTCACGGTCACGGTCATCTATCTCGATCGGGACGGCTACCGGGACGTCAACGAGGACGGCCTCACCCTGCTCGACTGCTTCTACTACGCGGTCGTGTCGCTCTCCACGACCGGCTACGGCGACATCACCCCGGTGACCCCCGAGGCCCGGCTGGTGAACGTCCTGGTGATCACCCCGGCGCGGGTGCTCTTCCTGATCATCTTGGTCGGCACCACCCTCGAGGTGCTCACCGACCAGTACCGCAACAGCCTGCGGGTCGGCCGGTGGAGGCGAAAGTTGAAGGACCACGTCATCGTCTGCGGCTACGGAACCAAGGGCCGGGCCGCGGTCGCCGCGCTGTTGGAGAACGGCTACGAGAAGTCACGCATCGTCGTCGTCGAGAACCGGGAGGCCGGAATTCGTCAGGCCACCGCGAACGGGCTGACGGCGATCGAGGGCAACGCGACCCGCTCGTCGGTGCTCAACGAGGCGGACGTCAAGAACTGCAAGGCCGTCATCATCGCGACGGACAGTGATGAGGCGTCGGTTCTGATCACTTTGACCGTACGTCAACTGACCGCCGGCCAGGTGCGCATCATCGCCGCCGTCCGGGAGCAGGAGAACGCCGCGCTCCTGAAGCAGAGCGGCGCCCACCACGTGATCGTCTCGTCGGCGACCGCCGGGCGGCTGCTCGGCCTGACCACGACGGCGCCGCCGCTGATCGACGTGGTGGAAGACCTGCTGACGCCCGGGCAGGGGATGGCGCTGGCCATGCGGAGCGCGGAGCGCAGCGAGGTCGGTCAGAATCCACGGGGGCTGTCGACGCTGGTGGTCGCGTTGATCCGGCGCGGGAAGGTGCTGGCGCTGGGCGGGGAGCAGACCGTGACCATCGAGACCGGGGACATGCTGGTCTACATCCGGGTCGAGGAGAGCAGCGTCGGCGTTACCGTTTGAGCCCGACCGCCGCGAACTCCGAGACTTTCTCCGAGATCCCCGACTTGTCGGCATCGGGGCGCCAGGCCGTGCACGTCACGACGCCCGGCTCGAGGATCTCCAGGCCGCTGAAGAAGGCGGCGATCTCGTCGCGGGTGCGTGCCTTGATCGGGGCGGCGCCGCTCTCGTTCCACTGGCGCATCGATTCGCGTACGGCCGGGCCGTTGACCTCTTCGGTCGGATGCGAGATGACCAGGTGGCTGCCGGGCGCCATCGCTTCCACCAGGCGGGCGACGATCTCGTGGGCCGCGGCGTCGTCGACGATGAAGTTGAGGATGCCGGACAGGATGATCGCGACGGGCTGCCCGAAGTCGAGCGTGCTGCCGGCGCCGTCGAGGATCGCGGTGGTGTCCCGGATGTCGGCGTCGATGTAGTCGGTGGCGCCCTCGGGCGTGCTCACGAGCAGGGCGCGGGCGTGCACGAGCACCATCGGATCGTTGTCGACGTAGACGATGCGGCTCTCGCGGGCGACGCCCTGCGCGATCTCGTGCGTGTTGCCGGCCGTGGGCAGGCCGGTGCCGACGTCGAGGAACTGCCGGATGCCGGCGTCGCCGGCCAGGTAGCGCACGGCGCGCCCGAGGAACTCGCGGTTGGCCCGGGCTGACTGGACGAGCTCGGGCATGAGCTTGAGCGCGTACTCAGCGGCGTCCCGGTCCGCGGCGAAGTTGTCCTTGCCGCCGAGAAGGTAGTTCCACAGGCGAGCGGAGTGCGGCACGCCGGTGTCGAGCAGCGCGCGCAGGTCTTGTTCGTCGGTCATCGCGGCGACCCCCGAAAGTCAAAGAGGGAGCGAGCTTAGCGCGTTCCCGCCGGGCGACGGAGCCCCTCCGCCGCCGCGTCGGCTGCCGCTAGATGATCGTCCAGGTGTCGGCCGCGTTCAGGAGCGAGTCGAGCATCTGGTCGGGGGTGCCGTCGGCCTGGGCCTTCGCGTCCGCCAGCTGCTTCTGCAGCAACTGGTCGTACGTGGGGCGCTGGACGTTGCGGAACACGCCGATCGGGGTGGTCGACAGGTCGGAGCCCGAGAGGCGGGACAGGGCGAACGCGTAGGCCGGATCGTCCACCGTGGCGTCGTGCACGACCGGCGACTCGCCGCCCAGCGAGTCCGAGTCGCGAACCGACAGGCCGAAACCGCCGGCGGGGTGCACGACCGAGAACTGCTCGGTGGAACCGAACGTGATCGGCCGGCCCTGCTCGAGGCGGATCAGGTGGTCGTCGCGGGTGGACGCGTCCTTGATCAGCTCGAAGGCGCCGTCGTTGAAGATGTTGCAGTTCTGGTAGATCTCGACGAACGCGCTGCCCTCGTGCTCGGCCGCCGCGCGCAGCACCGACTGCAGGTGCTTGGCGTCCGAGTCGATCGTGCGGGCCACGAAGGTCGCCTCGGCGCCGAGCGCCAGCGACAGCGGGTTGAACGGCGAGTCGGCGGAGCCGGCCGGGGTCGACTTCGTGATCTTGCCGATCTCGGAGGTCGGCGAGTACTGACCCTTGGTGAGGCCGTAGATCCGGTTGTTGAACAGCAGGATCTTCAGGTTCACGTTGCGCCGCAGCGCGTGGATCAGGTGGTTGCCGCCGATCGAGAGCGCGTCGCCGTCGCCGGTCACGACCCAGACCGAGAGGTCGGGGCGGGACGCCGAGAGGCCGGTGGCGATCGCCGGCGCACGGCCGTGGATGGAGTGCATCCCGTACGTGTTCATGTAGTACGGGAAGCGCGAGGAACATCCGATGCCGGAGATGAAGACGATTTTCTCCCGCGGAATGCCCAGCTCGGGCATGAACCGCTGCATGGCCGCGAGGATCGAGTAGTCACCGCAGCCGGGACACCAGCGGACCTCCTGGTCGGACTTGAAGTCCTTGGCGGTCAGCTTCAGTTCGCCTGATTTGACGAGCACAGTGGGGCTATCCATTTTTCACTACGTCCTCGAGCATGCTTTCCAGCGTCGCGGCGGTGAAGGGCAGGCCGCTGATCTGGTTGAACGGAACGGCGTCGACCAGGTACTTCGCCCGGATCACGTGGGCCAGCTGCCCCAGGTTCATCTCCGGGATGACCACCTTGTCGTACGCCTTGAGCACCTCACCGAGATTGGCCGGCAGCGGTGACAGGTGGCGCAGGTGCGCCTGTGCGATCGGCAGGCCGCGCTGGCGCAGGGCCCGGCAGGCGGCGCCGATCGGACCGTAGGTCGAGCCCCACCCGAGCACCAGCACCCGGGCGTTCTCGTCGGCGTCCTCGACCTCGACGTCGGGCACCTCGATCGCCTCGATACGCGCCGCCCGGGTCCGCACCATGAATTCGTGGTTAGCCGGGTCGTACGAGATGTCGCCGGTCTTGTCCGCCTTCTCCAGGCCGCCGATCCGGTGCTCGAGGCCCGCCGTGCCCGGGATCGCCCACGGCCGGGCCATCGTCGCGGGATCGCGCAGGTAGGGCAGGAAGCGGCCGTCCTCGCCGTTCGGCGCGCCGGCGAACTCCACCGACAGATCGGG
The DNA here is from genome assembly GCF_055586105.1 of Actinoplanes sp. NPDC051537. Classification (NCBI taxonomy): domain Bacteria; kingdom Bacillati; phylum Actinomycetota; class Actinomycetes; order Micromonosporales; family Micromonosporaceae; genus Actinoplanes; species Actinoplanes sp. NPDC051537. Next base: position 164,664 of record NZ_JBVJIU010000012.1, on the reverse strand, counting down.
CAGTTCGTCCGGCGAGGGCAGCAGCCACGGCTCGGAGCCGTTCGCCACGTAGTTGTCGGAGAGCAGGATGACCGGCGTGCGGTAGGTCAGCGCGATCCGCGCCGCCTCGATCGCCGCGTGGAAGCAGTCCGACGGCGACTTCGGCGCGATCACCGCGAGCGGCGCCTCGCCGTGCCGGCCGTAGAGGGCCATGTTGAGGTCGGCCTGCTCGGTCTTGGTCGGCATGCCGGTCGACGGGCCGGCGCGCTGCACGTCGACGATGACCAGCGGCAGCTCGAGCGCGATCGCCAGCGAGATGGTCTCGCCCTTGAGCGCGACGCCGGGACCACTCGTCGTCGTGACGCCGAGCGATCCGCCGTACGAGGCGCCGAGCGCCGCGCCGATGGCCGCGATCTCGTCCTCGGCCTGCATCGTCGTGATGCCGAACTTCTTGTGCTTCGAAAGCTCGTGCAGGATGTCGGACGCCGGCGTGATCGGGTACGCGCCGAGGAAGACCGGCAGCTTGGACCGGACCCCGGCGGCGACGAGGCCGAGCGCGAGCGCCTGGTTCCCGGTGATGTTCCGGTACGTGCCCGGGCGCATCTTGGCCGGCTTGACCTCGTAGCGGACGGCGAAGTCCTCGGTCGTCTCGCCGAAGTTCCAGCCGGCCTGGAAGGCGGCCTTGTTGGCGGCGACCAGGTCGGGGCGCTTGGCGAACTTGCGCTCGAGGAACCGGATGGTCGACTCGAACGGCCGCGAGTACATCCAGCTCAGCAGGCCGAGGGCGAACATGTTCTTGGCCCGCTCGGCGTCCTTCTTCGAGACGCCGTGCTCGCTCAGCGCGCCGACGGTCATCGAGGTCAGCGCGACCGGGTGCACCGCGTAGCCGTCGAGCGAGCCGTCGTCGAGCGGGCTCGTCGCATATCCGACCTTCGCCAGGTTTCGCTTGGTGAACTCGTCGGTGTTCACGATGATGTCGGCGCCCGACGGCAGGTCGGAGATGTTCGCCTTGAGGGCGGCCGGGTTCATCGCGACCAGCACGTTCGGCGCGTCACCGGGCGTGAGGATGTCGTAGTCGGCGAAGTGCACCTGGAAACTCGACACGCCCGGCAGGGTGCCTGCTGGTGCACGAATCTCCGCCGGGAAGTTGGGCAGCGTGGAGATGTCGTTACCGAGCTGGGCGGTCTCGGATGTGAACCGATCACCGGTCAGCTGCATGCCGTCGCCCGAGTCGCCCGCGAATCGGATGACCACCCGATCCAGTTGCTCGACTCGCTTTGCTCCAGCGGCCACGATCTCAACCTCCAAGGGGCGCCGGCCGAACGGGTTACGCACGTCGATGGGCCGGCCCGCAATAGTCACTTCCAGCCTACGTCGGCGGTCCTTACCACCGGCCGAAGGCCGTTGACCACAGTACTTAGGCGATGCTTGCCCGAGCCAGGGGAGTCCACCATGCGGCGGGTCATCCATCTCACTTCGGTCAACTAAGCTGCCTGTTCGTGGACGGCTACCTCGGTTCGTACGCCACGCTCGGCCTGGTGATCGGCGCCGGCGTCCTGGTTTTCGTCGGCGCGTTCTCGGCCAACCGGCTGCTGAGGCCGGGTAACCCGGCGAGTCCGCCCGGCAAGTTCATCTCGTACGAGAGCGGCATCGATCCCGTCGGCGGCGACTGGGCACAGGCCCAGATCCGTTATTACGTCTACGCGTACCTTTATGTGCTTTTCGCCGTGGAAGCCGTTTTTCTCTTCCCGTGGGCGGTCGTGTTCGACCTGCCGGGATTCGGCGCGGCCACCGTGACCGAGATGGCGATCTTTGTGGCGGTGCTCGCGCTGGGCATCCTCTACGCCTGGCGAAAGAAGATCCTGACCTGGACCTGACCCGACCGTGACCATCCGGCCGGGGTGGCGGACTCGCCAGGAAAAGGCGGGCATGCCAACATCGTGCGCATGGGTCAGCTTCTCCTCTTCGTCGTGGTCGCCTTGGTGGTCGCCGCGATCGTCTTCGGCGTGACCGTGATGCTGAGCGGAGGCGATTCGGGATTGACGCCGGTCGAACCCGATGGTCAAGCCGTGCCGCTGCCGAGCGATCGGCCGCTGGGCGAGGACGACATCTCCGAGACGCGGTTCGACACGGCCTGGCGGGGTTACCGGATGAACCAGGTCGATCAGGCGCTGCAGCGGGCGGCGTACGACATCGGTTACAAGGGTGAGCTGATCAGCGTGCTCGAGGCCGAGGTCATCGCCCTGCGCGAGGGCCGCACCGCGGACGCCGACGCCCTCCGCAAGGCCCGCGAGGCCGCGATCGCGCCGAGCGCGGTCCCGCCCGCCAAGCCGGACGGCCCGGTGATCGAGCTCGACGCCGTCCCGCCGCCGGACGACGAGGTGCCGCCGCCCCAACCCGCTCCCGCCGCCGACACCAAGGAGTCCGAGCCGGCGGCGGAGCCGCGGTGAGCGCGGCCGAGCCGGTCGACGACCTCGGCGACGCGTCCCGCCCCGGCACCGGCGAGGTGACCGCGACGGTCATCGTGAAGGCGCCGGCGTCCCGGGTCTTCGAGGCGTTCCTGAACTGGGAGAGCCAGTCCCAGTGGATCCCGTTCACCAAGGTCCGGGTGGTCGAGGGCGACGGCGGCGAGGGCAGCCTGGTCGAGGCGATCACCGCGATCGGCCCCGCGTCCCTGCGCGACGAGCTGCGAGTCGTCAAGGTCAACCCACCTTATGAGGTACGGGTGGTGCACTGCGGCAAGGTTCTGCGCGGTCCCGGTGCTTTCCGCTGTACGGCGATGTCCGGCGACCGGACCCAGGTGGTGCTCCACGAGTGGTTCCACCTGCCCGCCGGCGCGGCCGGGAAGGTCGCGTGGCCGGTGCTGTGGCCGGGGTCGAAGCTGGGTTTCACGGGAGCGCTCAAGAGGTTCGGCCGGTTGGTCGAGCAGGGGCGTATTTGAGTTTTCGGATTTTCGGGCCGGCTGCTCGCCGGCCCGTTTTTGTCGGACCCCACCTCTACGGTGGTCGCCATGACAGACACCTCGCCGTTCGGCGCCCCGCAGGCCGGCACGGCACCGGCCGAGTTGCTCGAGGCCGGCGTCGTGGTCGGCGACGACGGCCGCGCCCGCTGCTTCTGGGGCGGCAGCACGCCCGACTACGTGGGCTATCACGACGCCGAGTGGGGTCAGCCGATCCGCGGCGACGACGCCCTCTTCGAGCGGATGAGCCTCGAGGCGTTCCAGTCCGGCCTCTCCTGGATCACCATCCTGCGAAAACGGCCGGCCTTCCGGGCCGCGTTCGACGGCTTCCACATCGACAAGGTGGCGGCCTTCTCCGACGCCGACGCCACGCGCCTGATGGCCGACCCCGGCATCGTCCGCAACCGCATGAAGGTCGACGCCACCCTGCACAACGCTCGCGTGGCCGCCGACCTCCAGGGCGGGCTCTCCGCGCTGCTGTGGTCGTTCGCGCCCTCGCCGCGGCCGCCCCGCCCGCGCACCCGCGCCGAGGTGCCGGCCACCACGCCCGAGTCGATCGCGATGGCCAAGGCGCTCAAGAAACAGGGCTTCAAATTCGTGGGGCCCACCACGGCGTACGCGTTGATGCAGGCCACGGGCATGGTCGACGACCATCTGGCGGGCTGCTGGGTCGCGCCGATCGGTGCGTGATGAGATGGACCGCATGGCGCAGTGGGCGGTGATCATCCCGGCGGATCAGTGGGCGACCGAGCGGCTCTTCCACAACGAGACCGTGACGGTGCCGGGCGCGGCGGGCCCGGTGGCGCCCGACGACGAGGTGCTGCTGATCGCCGACGACCACGTGGTGGCGCTGGCCCGGGCCGCGAAGACCAGCGGTGACGACCTGGTCGTGACCTATTTGCGGCGCGCGTTCGACGTCCCTGTGTCGGCCACGGGCTTGCCGCTGGCCGACGCCCCGGTCGAGGTCGAGCCCGAAGTCTTCCGCCGCTTGTCCGCCGCACTCGGCGGCGAGCCCGGCCCCGGCACGCCGAGCTGGCTGGTGAGCGTCGCCCTCCCGATCGAGGCCGACACTCCGGCCGACGCGGTGCGCCAGTTCTGGACGCACCTGGTCGAGTTGGGGCCGCGCGAGCTCCCGACCTACGTCTGGCCGTCGGGGGACGAGTTGGCCATGCAGGCCTTCGTGCTGGGGGCCGAGGCCAACCAGGACCCCGAGGAGGAAGACGAGGACGACTGACCGCCCGAGCCCGGGTCGCGGCCGCCATCGCGGGGCGCGGCCGTTCGCGGGCCGAGCGGTGGCGCGCGGTGGCGTGCGCTGGGCGAGGCGGTCTTTGGCTGGATGACGGCCGTCGCGGCGTCAGGCTCGGGAATTCCCCGGGCGCGGCGAGCGAGCTCTGCAGCCGGGCGGTGGTGGCGGCGCGGGCTGGCCGGCTAAGCGGGACGGGTGGTGGCGGCGCGGGCTGGGGCGGTCCTGCGGGCCGGGCGGTGGTGGCGCGGGCTGAGGCGACTCCGCGGGCCGGGCGGCGGTGGTGCGGCCCGCGGCGAGGCGGCTCCGAGGCCGGTGGACGGCCGCTGCGCTATCGGTGCACGTCAGGTGCCCGCGGGCATGCCACGGCCCCCCAGCGAGGGCTACGGGGCCGTGGGAGGGCGACGCCGGCCGACAGGGCGAGGCGCGGCCGGCATCGCGGTCGGGGGCCGCTAACCGCCCAAGGTCGCAGCGGCCGACTTGATGGCTGACGAGAATGTGCTGACCTGGGAGTACACGCCGGGCTTGTTGGGCCGTGCGCAGCCGTCACCCCAGCTGACGATGCCCACCTGGACCCACGCGCCGGCCGCGTCGGCTCGGAACATGGGGCCGCCCGAGTCGCCCTGGCAGGTGTCCACGCCGCCGGAGGTGTAGCCGGCGCAGATCTCGTCGGTGGCGATGATCTCGCCGTTGTACATCGACGATGAGTTGCAGGTGGCGTCGCTGACGAACGGCACCTGGGCCTTCAGCAGGTATCGCTGCTGGCCGCCGCCCTCGGTCGCCGCACCCCAGCCGGCGATCGTGAACGTTCCGGAGTCGTAGGCGGTGCTCGACGCGATCGGCAGCGTCGCCAGGCCGGTCACGGGGCTGGCCAGGCGGATCAGCGCCCAGTCCTTGCCGTTGCCGTTGTAGCCGGGCGCCCGGTAGACGTAGTTCGACTTCCGGGTGATTCTGCTGCTCGAGTCGAGGTCGACCACGCCGAGCGTCGCCGTGATCGATGTGTTCGTGCCGGTGCGGCCCACGCAGTGGGCGGCCGTGAGCACGATCGTCGGGCTGTAGAGCGCGCCGCCGCAGCCCATCGACAGGCGCACCATGAACGGGAACTCGCCCTGCGCGGCCCGCGAACCGCCGACGACGTTGGCGGAGGGCCCGCCCCCGGCCGGCGCCGCGGACGCGGGCGACGAGACAGAAGCGACGGCGAGCACGGCGGCCGCCGTACTCAGGAGAATGCGCCACCTGACCATCTAGGTCCTCCCAATTCGGAAAGCGATGGGAGGAGCCTAGATAGACATTCATGGATGCGGTGATCCCAAAACGGTCATAACGCCGGCGAGGGCGACGTCAGCGTCCCGAGAAGACCGGCTTCTGCTTGGCCAGGAACGAGCTCACCGCCGCCTTGTGGTCCTCGGTCCCGCCGCAGATCGCCTGGGCCTGGGCCTCGGCGGCGAGCGCGTCGGACAGCGTCCCGGCGTCACCGATCGACAGCTCGCGCTTGATCGCCCCGTACGCGACCGTCGGTCCCGCCGCCAAGCGGGACGCGAGCGCCTGGGCCGCCGGCAGCACCTCCTCGTCCGAGTCGGCCAGGCGGGAGAGCATGCCGATCCGGTGGGCCTCCTCGGCCGCGATCGGCTCGGCCAGCAGCAGCAGCTCGAGCGCCCGGGCGTGCCCGACGATGCGCGGGAGCGACCACGAGACGCCGCTGTCGCCGGCCAGGCCCACGTTCGCGAACGCCATCAGGAACTTGGTCGACGGGCCACCGATCCGGAAGTCGGCGAGCAGCGCGAACGACGCGCCCGCGCCGGCCGCCATGCCCCGCACGGCCGCCACCACCGGCTTGGGCATGCTCGCGAGCCGCTGCGCGATCGGGTTGTAGTGCGCCCGTACGGTGTCGAGGTCCGTCTTTCCCGATTCCAGCTGCTCGGCGTGCTCGCGCAGGTCCTGCCCCACGCAGAAGCCGCGGCCGGCCCCGGCCAGCACGATCGCCCGGCAGCTGCGGTCGGTCTCCAGCGACGCGAGCGTGTCGCGCAGCGCCTCCTTGAGGTCGACGTCGAGGGCGTTCATGGCTTCGGGCCGGTTGAGCGTGAGCGTGACGACCGCGTCGGTGCGGTCGACGAGCAGGGAATCCGTCATGAGTCCGAGAATCCCACACGTCCGCCCCTCGAGGCCGATTGCAGGCAGCGTTCGACATAGCGGTCCGCCGCCGGTCGCAGCCGGGCCGAGTGCCGGTCGAAGAAGCCGGCCGCGCTCAGCCCGGGCCAGCGCGGGGGCAGCAGCGAGGGCGGCAGCTGCGGGTCGCGGAACAGGAACGAGCGCCAGGCGTGCACGAGACGGAAGCGGGCCGCGTACGCCTCCTCGTCGCTGCTTCGCGCGTTGACCGAGCTCACCACCGGCCGCAGGTCGGCCACGAAGGTCTCGTAGGACGACGCCAGCGAGGGCAGGTCCCAGGCCTTCCCGACCACCTCGGCCGCTCCCGGCGAGCCGGCCGCGTGGGCGGCGCTGAACCGTTCGTACGGCACGTCGGCGTCGGCCAGGACGGCGTCGACCTCCTCGGCCGCCCGCGGCGCCACCCAGGCGTGATCACCCAGCGTGCCGTATCCGAGGAAGGACAGGCGGTTGGCATCCTTCTTGGCGAGCGCGCCGTGCAGCAGAATCAGATCGAAGCGGCCGTCCCACCCGGCGCGGCCGGTTCGGTAGATCCGGGCGGCGGCCTCGTCGAGTCGGCGCGCGGCCTTCGGGGTGAGCAGATAGCCCGGTCCGGAGACCAATCGCAGGGGGTGCAGCCAGCCCTGACGCACCATCCGGGAGACGGCGGTGCGCACGGCGGGGGGCGCGATCCCGAGCGGCGCCAGCAGCCTGACCAGGGCGGCGACCGGCGCGCGACCACCGCGAGGGCGGAGGTAGTCGCCGTACAGGTCGAAGAGTGCCGACCGCGCCTGCATGACCGCACATTGTGACAGCCCAAAAGACGATATGCTAGACGCTGTCACATCCGCCCGGGCTGGGTTTGGGTTCGCCGGTGTTCATCAGGGAAAATGTTTGATCGGCACGGTGGGCTGGGTCGCGTGAACACGCGCAATGGCCCTCGGCCGCCGGTCGGATTCGAGGTACCGCGCCGCGTGGGGCTGAGCACGCGACGTATGGAAGTGGCTGTGGGGTAACCCACCGACACCCTGATGTAGGTCTGAGGGGAGACGAAATGGCGGCGATGAAGCCGCGGACGGGCGATGGTCCGCTGGAGGTCACCAAGGAAGGGCGGGGCATCGTCATGCGCGTCCCGCTGGAAGGTGGTGGCCGTCTCGTCGTTGAGATGACTCCGGACGAGGCCAACGCGCTGGGCGACGCGTTGAAGTCGATCGCCGGCTGACGTTTCGCGCGAGCCCGCCGGTACGGTACCGCCCGTACCGGCGGGCTTTCCACGTCTTCGAGAAAGGTCACGCTCTCGTGTTTCCGATCCGGCTGACCGCCCATCTCGACGACCAACGGACCATGATCACGCCGATCGCCACCTCGGGCCCACTGTCGCATGCCGAGGGGGAACTGGCGGCCGAAACAGCCGCGCTGGCGGAAGGAATCAAACCCGGCGAGGTCCGTACGCTGCCGCGCCCGTTGCGGCGGCCGACGAAGGTCCTGCTGGTCGGTGTCGGCAACGATGACGACGACTGGCGGGCGGCCGGCGCCGCGGTGAGCCGGGCGACCGGCGGTGACGAGCCGTTGCTGGTCACCCTGGGCGACATCGCGGCCGATGCCGTGCGCGACCTGGCGGAGGGCCTCTGGCTGGGCGGCTATCGCTATCGCGATGCCCGCGAGGAGCCACGGTCGGCCGGGATCGATCTATTCACTGCGGACATTGGCCCGTACGCGGAAAGCCTCGCCCGCGCCGAGACGACGGCCCGCGCCACCTGGCTGGCCCGGGATCTGACCAACGCGCCCTCGTCGCTGAAGAGCCCGGACTGGCTCGCCGAGGAGCTCGTCGGCGCCTCCGCGAAACGGGCCGGCGTCGAGATCCGCATCCGCGCCGGCGCCGAGCTCGAGCGGTTCGGCGGCCTGCGTGCGGTCGGCGGCGGCTCGGTCTATCCGCCCTGCCTGGTCGAGCTGACCTGGCGGCCGCCGACGGCGAGCCGGCACGTGGCGCTGGTCGGCAAGGGCATCACGTTCGACTCCGGCGGCATCTCGATCAAGACGCGGCCGGGCATGAAGAACATGAAGATCGACATGGGCGGTGCGGCCGCGGCGGCCGCGGCGACGCTGGCGGCGGCCGACCTCGATCTGCCCGTACGCGTCACCGCCGTCCTGCCGCTGGCGGAGAACGCAATCGGCGCCGCCGCGTTCCGCCCGGGCGATGTGATCACCCATTACGACGGCTCCACCAGCGAGTCCACCAACTCCGACGCCGAGGGCCGCCTGGTGCTGGCCGACGCCCTCGGCTATTGCGCGGCCGAGCTCGACGCCGACGTGGTCATCGACATCGCCACGCTCACCGGCTCGCAGACGGTCGCGCTCGGCACCCGTACGGCCGCCCTCTTCTCCGACGACGCCGCGCTCGCCGCCGCACTCACCGAGGCCGGCCGCCGAGCCGGCGAGAAGATGTGGCGCCTGCCGCTGCCCGACGATTACCGCGAGCATCTGCGCAGCGACATCGCCGACCGGCACAGCTCGCCGACGCCGGGTGGCGGGGCCGTGATCGCCGCGCTCTACCTGCGCGAGTTCCTGGGCGACAAGGCGGACTCGTGGGCGCACCTCGACATCGCCGGGCCGGCCTGGGCCGAGGAGGACGAGCTCGAGCTCACCAAGGGCGCGACCGGTTGGGGCGTACGCACGCTGGTCCGTTATTTGGAATCGCTCAGCGCTTGACCGCGGTCAGCAAGCCCGCCCCGGACGGGATCACCGCCGGGATCCACTCCTCCGACTCCCGCACGGTCCGGACCGTCTCGCGGATCGTCAGCGTGTCCACGTCGCGGGCCGCCGGGTCGCTGATCCGGCCGCCGGCCATCGCGCCGTTGACCACCAGCACGCCGCCCCGCCGCAACAGCCGCAGCGCCGCCTCCGCGCAGGCCCCGAACTCGGTCGCGTCGGCGTCCACGAAGACAAGGTCGTAAACCCCGTCGGCGAGCCGCGGCAGCACGTCGAGCGCGCGGCCGGTGATGATCCGGGTACGCGACGGGGCGAACCCGGCCTCCACGAAGATCCGCCGGGCGATCCGCTGGTGCTCGTTCTCCACGTCGATGGTGGTGAGCACCCCGTCCGTCCGCATGCCGCGCAACAGCCAGGTGCCGCTCACGCCCGTGCCGGTGCCGATCTCGACCACCGCCTTGGCGTTGCCGGCGGCGGCCAGCACGCGCAGCACCGACCCCGCCGCCGGGGTGACGCTGTCCAGGCCGAGCTCGTGTGCGAGTCCGCGCGCGGTCTGCAGCACGACGTCCTCGCTCGCGTACGCCTCGGCGAACTGCAAGGACTGGGCCGTCTGCGGGCCGATCGGACGTGCTGGCGGGACGATGACGACCTCCGGGCCGGTGGGGGGACGCACGTGCGGAACTGGCGTACATCGGATATGAGAGTAGAGCGATGCTCTCGCGGGATGCAGTGGGCCGTCGATGGGATATACGGGCCGGGGCCGGGCGTGGCCCGGGATCCGTGTCATTCTGGAGGGGGAGCCGGGCTCCTGAGGAACCACGAGTGGGAGGCACCGACGTGACCGACGGCTGGAACGCGCACTCCGCTCAGCCGCCCGCCACCGGTCAGCCCATGCCGTACCAGGGCGGTCCCGCCTCCAGCGGGGGCACGTCACCCTGGTGGTCGGACGCGCTGACCGACCCGTGGCGTGATCCCTACGCGCCGAGCCACGTGCTGCTGCCGCCGCCCCCGCCGGGCGGCGGACCGGCGCCCGAGCCGGTCGCCGACCCCGACGCGCCGCGCCGCTCGCTCACCCCGGTACTGCTGATCTGCCTGGTCACGGCCCTGCTCGCGGGCGGGCTCGGCGGCACGCTCGGCTTCGTCTTCGCGGTCCGCGGCGGCCTCGCCACCGGCGGCTCGACCCAGCTCGGCTCGCCCCCGGCGTCCGACCCGTCGGCGCCCGTCAACCGGCCGCCCGACTCGCTGGCCGGCGTCGCCAAGAAGGTGCTGCCGAGCGTCGTGACCGTGCGCGTGACCGGGGCGATCGGCTCCGGTTTCGTGGTCTCCGCCGGCGGTTACGTGGTCACCAACGACCACGTCGTCGAGGGCGGCGGCGACACCATGTCGGTCTCGTTCAGCGACGGGTCCACGGCCAAGGCGACCCTGGTCGGCCGCGACCCGGAGTCCGACATCGCTGTGATCAAGGTCGCCAAGTCCAATCTCACGCCGGTCGCGCTCGGCAACTCCGATACGATCGCGGTCGGCGACCCGGTGCTCGCGTTCGGCTCGCCGCTCGCCCTGGTCAACACCGTGACCGCGGGCATCGTGAGCGCGCTCGACCGCACCATCCAGGCCGGCGACCCGGGCGGCACCACGCGCTACTACGCGGCCATCCAGACCGACGCCGCGGTCAACCAGGGCAACTCGGGCGGCCCGCTGGTCAACGCGGCCGGCCAGGTCATCGGGGTCAACTCGGTGATCCGCTCGGTCAGCGGCACGGAGACCGAGGCGGGCAACATCGGCCTCGCCTTCGCGATCCCGATCAACCAGGCCAAGCGCATCGCGACCGACATCATCGACCACGGCAAGGCCCGCCGTACGGTGATCGGCGCCGAGGTGGCGACCGGAACCGCGACGGTCACCGGCGCCCGGTTGCGCTCGGTCGAGCCGTCCGGCCCCGCCGCGGCCGCGGGCCTCAAGTCCGGCGACGTGATCACCAAGCTCGACAACCACCTCCTCGAGGACGGCACCGACCTGATCGCCCTGGTCCGCAAGTACGCCCCCGGCGCCGTGGTCCCGGTCGAGTACCGGCGCGGCAGCAAGACCCAGACCGCGTCCGTGACGCTCGTCGCCGACTCCAATTGATCGCCCGAGCAGGGGTGCGGTTCGGGCAGTCCCGTGCGTAGTCTTGGCGCGTGTTCGAAAACCTGAACTGGTGGGAGATCGGGGCGCTGCTGCTGCTCGCGCTGCTGATCTTCGGTGAGCGCCTGCCCAAGGTGATCGGCGACGGCATGCGCATGCTGCGCGGCCTGCGAGCCATGGCGCAGAACGCGACGTCCGACCTCAACAAGGAGCTCGGCACCGACCTCCAGCTGCAAGATCTGCATCCGAAGGCCTTCATCCGGAAGCACATCCTGAGCGAGGAGGACGAGGAGGCGCTGCGCAAGCCGCTGCAGGGCCTGTTCGACGACGTGAAGAACGATTTGAATGGCGTCAAGTCGGATTTGTCGGAGGTAGCGGCCGCGGCCGACATCAAGAAGGCCTCCACCCCGAGCAGCGCGGTCGAGAAGCGCCCGGCGGCGCAGAGCTTCGACCTGGACGCTACGTAGCGCAGGGCACCGCCCCGGGAGCACGCCACGGCCGGCGGCGCCGCGCCTCATCGCCCGGCCCGCGCTGCGCCCGTCGCCTGGCCGCACGCCATCGCCTGGCCGCTCCCCGCCGCCACCGCGAAGCGTCGCGTCGACCGCGCATCCCGCCCCACCCCGTAACCGCGCGTCCTGAGCTTCCCCGGTGGTGTGGACACCTTGAGACTGGGCGTTGATGTCCAGAGGAAAGGGTGTCTCGTTGGGGCGTCCACCGAAGTTCACACCCGAGTTCAGGCGTGATGCGGTTGATTTGGTGTTGTCGTCCGGTCGGGCGGTCAATGACGTCGCCCGCGAGCTCGGCGTCGGGAACGAAACGTTGCGGAACTGGGTCAACAAACGCCGTCGGCAGCCCGAGTCCGACGAGCAGGTGCCGACATCGCCGGCGGACAAGGATGCGGAGATCGCCAGGTTGCGGGCGCAGGTCGCGGAGCTGCAGCAGGAGAAACCTGATCCTGCGGAAAGCGGCCGCGTATTTCGCCAAGGAGATGGATCGGTGACCAGCCGCTTCCGGTTCATCTCCGCTCATCGAGCCGAGTACGGCGTGAAGCGGTTGTGCCGGGTCCTGACGGTTTCGGCCTCCGGCTACTACCGGTGGCTGTACACCGAGCCTGCCCGAACGGCGCGGGCCGCCGACTACGAACGACAGCTTCAAGCGGCTACCGTCAACCAGCCGATTGCGGCATAACCCGGTGTCCACATCCCGGGTGGAAGCTCATCCCGCCCCACCCCGTAACCGCGCGTCCCGCCCACCCCGTAACTGGGTGGGGCGACGTTAGCGCCCGGCTACGACATTTCCCGCACGGTGGTCCACAGCCCGCGGCATACAACCCGCAAAACCGCCGACAAACGAGCCCGGGCGCCAAATCGGCGACCCGGGCTCAACGCGCAACAACCGCGACTACTTCCTGGCGTTGACCATCAGCCCCAGCGGCTTTCCGACCAGCGAATCCCTCCGCACGGCCAGCCGCGCCGCCACCTCGTCCAACGCCTTCGCCGCCGGCGACGAGGGCTCGGCCAGCACGACCGGCGTGCCCGCATCCCCGGCCTCTCGCACTCGGGTGTCCAGCGGCACCTGGCCGAGCAGCGGCACCGAGGCGCCCACCGTCTTGGTCAGGGAGTCGGCCACCGTCTGGCCGCCGCCGGACCCGAAGACCTCCATGCGGGAGCCGTCCGGCAGCTCGAGCCACGACATGTTCTCGACCACGCCGATCAGCCGCTGGTGGGTCTGCAACGCGATCGCCCCGGCGCGCTCGGCGACCTCGGCCGCGGCCGCCTGCGGGGTCGTCACGACCAGGATTTCCGCGTTCGGCAAGAGCTGGGCCAGCGAGATGGCCACGTCGCCGGTGCCGGGCGGCAGGTCGAGCAGCAGCACGTCGAGGTCGCCCCAGTAGACGTCGGCCAGGAACTGCTGCAGCGCTCGGTGCAGCATCGGGCCGCGCCAGACGACCGCGGCGTTGCCGGCCGTGAACATGCCGATCGAGATCACCTTCACGCCGTGCGACTGCGGCGGCATGATCATGTCTTCGACGCGGGTGGGGCGGCCCTCGACGCCGAGCATCCGGGGCACCGAGTGACCGTAGATGTCAGCGTCGACCACGCCGACCGAGAGCCCGCGCTTGGCCAGGGCGGCCGCCAGGTTGACGGTCACGCTCGATTTGCCGACGCCACCCTTGCCGCTGGCCACCGCGTACACCCTCGTGCGGGAACCCGGTTGGGCGAACGGGATGACCGGCTCGGCAGCGGCGGAACCACCGCGCAGCGTGCTCTGCAGCGCCTTGCGCTGCTCCTCGGACATCACGCCGAAGTCGATGCTCACCGTGGTGATCCCTGGGATCTTGGTGAGGGCGGCGGTGATGTCCGCGGTGAGCTTGTCGCGCAGCGGGCAACCGGCCACGGTGAGCAGCAGCTCGACCTTGACCTGACCGTTCGCGGCGGTGAAGCCCTTGACCATGCCGAGGTCGGTGATCGGGCGGCGGATCTCGGGGTCGTCCACGGTCGCCAGCGCGGCCTGGATCGCATCCTCGAGGGTGGGGGCAGGAGCGGACATGAGTTCGAGATTACCCGCCGGTCAGGACCGGTCCTCGTCCCACTCCGAGCGGGCCCGCTTCTCCCGCCGGTGGGCCGCCTCGTCCAGCTCATCGGCGAGCCGGGCCAGCTCGGAGCGCAGGAAGTCGCGGGTGGCGACCTCGCCGAGCGCGATCCGCAGCGAGGCGATCTCGCGAGCCAGGTACTCGGTGTCGGCCTTCTGCATCGCGGCCCGCCGGCGATCCTCCTCCATGGCCACGCGGTCGCGGTCGGTCTGCCGGTTCTGCGCGAGCAGGATCAGTGGCGCCGCGTACGAGGCCTGCAAGGACAAGATCAAGGTCAGGAACGTGAAGGTGTACGGGTCGAAGCGCAGTGACGCGGGTGCCAAGGTGTTCCAGGCGAACCATGCCCCGATCACGATCGTCATCCAGACGATGAACTGAGCCGTTCCCATGTACCGCGCGATCGCCTCCGACCAGCGGCCGAACGCCTCGGGGTCGAAGCGGGGCAGGCGCACGCGGCCGGGCTCGACCGGCTGGTCCAGTCGATCGCGCCGCGGCTCGGTCGTCACTGCTCGACCTGCCGGTCATCGGAAGACGACGACGGCGCGTCCCGGTCCCGCCAGTCGCGCGGCAGCGAATGGTCGAGCACGTCGTCGACCGTGACCGCGCCGAGCAGCCGGTGTGCGTTGTCGACCACGGGCATGGCCACCAGGTCGTACGTCGCCATCTGCTTGGTGACGTCGGTGAGCGTGACCTCCGGTCGCAGCGGCTCGAAGTCGCTGTCGACGATGCCGCCCAGGATGGACGCGGGTGGCTCGCGCAGCAGCCGCTGGAAATGCACCATGCCGAGATACTTACCGGTCGGCGTGGCCGTGGGGGCGCGCGCCACGAAGACCTGCGCCGCGACCACCGGGGAGAGCTCCGGCTCGCGGATCCGGGCGAGCGCCTCGGCGACCGTCGCGTCCGGGGTGAGGATCACCGGCTCCGAGGTCATCACCGAGCCCGCGGTGCCCTGCTGGTAGTTCATCAGCTGGCGGACCGGGGCCGCCTCCTCCGGCTCCATCAGGTCGAGCAGCACGGCCTGCTCGGTCTTCGGCAGCTCGGCGAGCAGGTCGGCGGCGTCGTCCGGTTCCATCCGCTCGAGCACGTCGGCGGCCCGTTCCCGGTCGAGCCGGATCAGGATCTCGACCTGGTCGTGCTCGGGCAGCTCCTCGAGCACGTCGGCCAGCGTCCGGTCGCTCAGTGCGGCCGCGACCTCGTTACGCCGGGTGTCGGGGAGGTCCTGCAGCGCGTTCGCCATGTCGGCCGGGCGCATCTGCTCGAGCAGGGCCAGCAGGTTCGCCGTGCCCTGGGTGTCGGTCGGGCCGAACATGTTGCGGATCCGCTCGTACTCGGCCTGGTAGACGTGCCCCCGCCGGCCCAGCCGTCCGCTGTGCTCGCGCACGGCGACCCGGGTGACCAGCCATTCGTTGTTCCGGTTCAGCGCCATGCCGATGTCGACGACCGTGCCCTGGGTGCCGGGGCCGTCGCCGCTCTCCGGGGTCACCGTGACCCGGCGGTCGAGCAGGTCTTCCACCACGAGCAGCTCGTTCGGCCGTTTCTCGAACCGGCGCAGGTTGAGCGTGCCGGTGGCGAGCACGACCGCCTCGGCGTCCATCGAGGTGATCCGCCCGAGCGGCAGGAAGATGCGCCGGCGCAGCGCCATCTCGGCGACCAGTCCGACGATTTGCGGTGGGCGGTTCGTGGTTCTCAGCCGCACGACGGCGTCGCGGACGCGGCCGACCCGGTCCCCATTGGGGTCGAACACGCCCAGCCCGGCGAGCCGGGCCAGATAAATCCTCGTCCCCATGGTCACAGCTCCACACTAGGTTAGGGTCCGGACATGTCAGGAGTGGCGTACGAGATCGTCGACGTGTTCACCGATCGCCCTTTCGCCGGAAATCCGCTCGCGGTCGTGTACGGCGCCGACGATCTGGCGGCCGATCAGATGCATACCCTGGCCCGCGAGTTCAATCTGGCCGAGACGGTCTTCGTGCTTCCGCCGACGTCCGGGGCGACGTATCGGGCGCGCATCTTCACCCCCGAGCGTGAGCTGCCGTTCGCCGGTCACCCCAGCGTCGGCGCGGCGGTGACCTCGATGCGCCGCGGCCTCTTTCCCGCGGGCCCGGTGGTGCAGGAGTGCGGCGCCGGTCTGCTGTCGATCGACGTGCACGAGTCCGGTTCGGCGAAGCTGACCGGCGGCACTCCCGAGCTGGGCGATCCGCTCGATCCGGCGCCGCTGCTGGCGATGGCGGGCCTGTCGGCCGCCGATCTTCTTGGTGCGCCGCGTCTGGCTGGGTGCGGCTTGAGCTGGGTGTTCTTGCCCGTACGGCGGGAAGCGCTGGCCGCCGTACGGATCGATCTGCCGTCCGCGGAGAAACTGGGCGTCGGCGAGCTGGCGATCTTCGCGTGGTCGGGGTCGGAGGCGCACGCCCGCGTCTTCTGCCCCGGCGCCGCCGTTCCCGAGGACCCGGCCACCGGCTCGGCCGCCCTCGGCCTGGGCGTGTGGCTGGTGTCGGCCGGGTGGCTGCCCGCCGACGGCGAGTCGTCCTATCGGGTCCACCAGGGCATCGAGATGAAGCGACCGTCCCTGCTCGACTGCACGGTGACGGCGACCGGCGGGGTGGCGACGGCCGCCACCGTGAGCGGCCACGTCCAGCCGATCGCGAAGGGCGAGATCACCGTCCCGCCATTCATCGGCTGAGCCGTCGCGTCAGTTCTTACGAACCCGATGCAGCCGGTACGGGCGGCGGGTCTCGACGCGGGCCGGGGTATCCCGCGGGGCGGCGGCGCCCGACTCCGACGGCAGGTCGGGAGCCGTCGTGTGCTGGTCGGACGGGGTCAGGCGGACCACGGCGCAACCCGTCTCGGCCCAGCGGGCCACCACGTCGTCGGCCGTGCCCGAGGCGTTCAGGCGCTTCTGGGCCAGCTGCGGGGCGACCGTCGTCCAGTCCTCGGAGCCGGGGGCCAGGCGGGTCACGGCCATCTCGCTGACCACGATCAGGCCGCCGTTGTCGCCGCGCAGGCGGACCGTGGCCGTGGACGCCTCGGCCAGGCCCGGCGCGTACTGCTCGCCGGGGCCGCTCACCGCGATCAGCGAGCCCTCGAGCGGCATGCACCAGATGCCGAGGGCCGCACCGTCCCCGACGGAGACCCAGGCCACGGCCGCCTTCTTGAGCGCCTCATCCAAGACCGCTGACGTCACCGGGCCATCCTCGCACGGCCCGCGGTCAGCGGGACGCCACGGCGGTCGGCGTGATCTGCTCGTGGTCGATCAGGCCGACCACCTCGGAGAGCGACCGCACCGTACGGCCGGCAAAGTTGGTGTCGGCGTCGAAGACCAGGTGGTGGGCGAGGTCGGGGGCGGCCAGCCGGACCGGGGTCATTCCCACGGCGCCGGCCCCGGTCAGCTCGTTGCTGCCGCCGTCGCCGACGTAGAGGCAGTCGGCCGGGGCGACCCCGAGCTCATCGCACGCCGCCAGGTAGATCCGGGCGTCCGGCTTGCACACGCCCAGGCGTACGGAATAGATCTTGGAATCCAGCAGCGGCGCGACCGGAAGTTGCGGCAGGAAGGCCGGCAGTTCGTGGGTGCAGTCGCTGATCACCGCGGTCGCGAGACCGCGCCGCCGGAGCGCCGTGAGCGCGCTGACCGCGTCCGGCCGCAGCCGGGTGTCGGCCCGGAGCGCGTCGATCCGCGCCGGCACCAGGGCACGTATGTCGGACGGCCGGGGGCGGCCACCGGCCTGCTCGATGACCCACCGTAGGGTGGCCTCGGCGGAGCCGTACCGGCCCCGGGCGCGGGCCCGGAAGGTGCGGTCGAGCACGCCGCGCACGGCTTCGGGGTCCGCGCCGAGCGCGCGGGCGATCTCGGCGTGCTGTGGTCCCCGTTGGACCGCGCGGGTCAAAGTGCCGAAAAAGTCAAATACCACCGCACGGTACGCGGACACGGTAAACCAGCCTCCCGGGCATCGGGTGGTTCAAAAGGGTCGGGGTTGACGCGACGACTGTAGTCGGGACGTCACTTTCCGTTCAATAGTGATCAATAAACGTGCTGGACAACTCTGCAAGAAGCGACGGCCGGGGATGAATACGCGCTCACCGCACCAACGGCCGGGAATCACGACGGTCATCGCGCTCGCCGTGGCCGTGCTGGCCGTCTCGTCGTCGGCCCCGCTGATCGCGTTCGCGGCCGCTCCGGCCCTGGCCATCGCGTTCTGGCGGAACGGCCTGGCCGCCGTGGCGCTCACTCCGGTGACGCTCGGGCCGCGCCGGGCCGAGCTGACCGGCGCCGGCCGCCGCAACCTGATCTTCTGCGTCCTGGCCGGTGTCGCGCTGGCCGCCCACTTCGCCACCTGGATGCCGAGCGTCCAACTGGGCTCGGTGGCGACGGCGACGGCGCTCGTCGCGACCCAGCCGGTCTGGCAGGGCTTGATCGCGGCCGCGCAGGGGCGGCGGCCCTCGACCGCCGGCTGGTGCGGCATCGCGCTGGCGGTGGCCGGGGCGGCCTGGGCCACCGGGGTGGACGTCGGCGTCTCCGGCCGGGCGGTGCTGGCCGACGTGCTGGCCCTGCTGGGCGCCGTGGCCGCCGCCGTCTACACCGCACTCGGCGAACGGGCGCGCGCCACGCTGAGCACGACGACGTACACCTGGGTCTGCTACGGCACCTGCGCCGCGATCCTGCTGCTCGTCTGCCTGGCCGGCCGCGTCGACCTGGCCGGCTACGACGCGCGTACGTGGGCCGCGATCCTCGCCCTGGTCTGCGGCGCCCAGCTGCTGGGGCATTCGATGTTCAATTACGCGCTCCAGCACACCTCGGCCACGACGGTGAGCGTCCTGATCCTCCTCGAGGTCCCCGGCGCCGCCCTGCTCGCGTGGGTGTGGCTGGGGCAGCAGCCGCGCACGGCCGCCCTGCCTGGCTTGCTGCTGCTCCTGGCCGGCGTGGCGGTGGTGATCCTGGGCGCGACGCGGGCCGATCGGCCCGTGGTCGATCCGGCTCTCACCGACTGACGGCTCGCCGCCGCTTCGCGCTCGCCTCGGCCCGCCCTCGGCCCGTTGCTTCGGGCCCGCGCGGGCGTGCCCTCGGCCCGTCATTTCGCGCCCGCGTTGGCGTGCCCTCGGCCCGTCGCTCCGCCCGCCATTGCCCGCCCTCGGCCCGTCGCTTCCGGCCGCCCCTTCTCCATCCGCTGCCCGATCTGGCAAGCCGCCCGGTTTGCCCTGTCTTGGCCGGGTGTCGCTCGTTGAGCCGACGGGGGCGTCGCGTTTGGCGGCGTCCGGGGGTGGCGGGTAGAGAGGGGGAATGCGATGTACCGCGATCGATTCCGGATCGGCCCGGCGCTCGCGCTCGGGCTCGGGGTGGTGGTTCTCATGATCGGTGGATGCGTCGACCCCGTCGACCCGCAGGACGTCGACTCGCCCGCCGTGGCCGGCGGCTGGAGCACCGCCGGTTGTGCCGTGCCCCGCGTGCCCGAGCACGTCACCGTCGGCGGCGCCCGGGTTCCGGTCACGCCGCCCAAGCTGGACGCCGTGATGAACCGCATCGACCAGGCCGGCCGGGCCGAGTTCCGGCAGAGCTTCGCCGGCCTCGAGGTCGACCAGGAGCACGTGCGGGCGATCGTCTACCGCGTGCCCTCCATCCCGTTCGACGACTTCATCCGCAAGGCCGCCGAGGACATGTGCGTCGACGTCCGCGACGCCGTCCACTCGACCGCCGACCTGGCCGCCTGGCACGACCGGGTGCTGGCCGACCTGCCGTACTGGAGCCACGAGGGAATCGGCATCGTCAGCGTGGGCGCCCGCCACGACGGCAGCGGCGTCGAGATCGGTGTCCTCGACGCGCAGAAGGCCCGCCCGCCGCTGGTCGCCCGCTACGGGGCTCGCGCCCCGCTGATCATCGTCTCGGCCGACCCGGTGCGCCCGCTGCCGGCCCAGACGAGCCGGGTCGCCCCGCCGCCCGGCATCTGAGCCGTCGCTCTGCTCACCCGGGGTGAGCGGGCGCGCCCGCGGTGGGGGCTGGTCCGGCGGCGGCCGCGGTCTTTCGCCGTACGGGCGCTCAGGAGAAGTCGGGATCCATCACGATCAGGATGACGATGCCCGTGACGGCCAGCGTCGCGATGCCGGCCGCTATCCAGCCGACGATGACGCCGGCCAAGGCCATGCCGGCGCCCTCCGCGCCGCTTCGGGCGATGCGGCGGCGGGCCGCGTGGCCCAGGCCGGCGCCGACGAGGCCGAGGATGCCGCCCAACCCGTAGGCGCACAGGCCGAGCACCGCGGCGCACGAGACGACCAGGGACGCGATCGCCAGGCCGTCGGTCTGGCGGGGCGGCGCGAGGCCGTACGGGTAGACGGGCTGCTGGTACATCGGCTGTTGATATTGCGGCGGGAAGTAGGGGCCGGGCTGCTGTTGATCGTCCGGCGGGGGCGGCTGGTACGGGTAGGTCATCTCGCCTCCGATGGCATGTTCTGCGAGGACACTCTAAACAGCCAGGTCACGTACGCCACGTGGGTGCGATGTTTGCCCTGGACCATGCGACGCGGCAGGATCGCCGCATGGTCTTCGACGCCCGCTCAGCCAGCGGAAGCCGTTCCCGGCGCGACGCCACCCGACCCGCGGCAGGTCGCCGGCCGCGCGCCACCGCGCCCGAGACTCCCGAACTGACCGATGCGCCGGTGGAGGCGTCGGAACCCGAGGAGGCACCTGTGACTCTCCGTCTCGACGGCAAGGTGGCGCTGGTCACCGGCGCCGGAAGCCCGGACGGCATCGGGTACGCGACCGCCCGCCGCCTGCGTGACCTGGGCGCGCGGGTGGCGATCGTGTCCACCACCCGCCGCATCCACGAACGGGCCGCCGAGCTGGGCGTCACCGGTTTCGTGGCCGACCTGACCGACGAGGCCGAGGTGGGCGCGCTCGCCGACGCCATCACCGATCAGCTCGGCGACGTCGAGGTGCTGGTCAACAACGCGGGCCTGGCGAGCCGGGCCTCGCCCGAGGTGCTGCGTCCGGTCTCCCAGCTGACCTACGACGAGTGGAAGTCCGAGATCGACCGCAACCTGAGCACGGCGTTCCTGTGCAGCCGGGCGTTCCAGGGCGCGATGGCCGAGGGCGGCTGGGGCCGGATCGTGAACCTGGCGGCGACGGCCGGCCCGGTCAACGCGCTGCCGACCGAGGCGGCCTACGCGGCGGCGAAGGCGGGCGTGGTCGGCCTGACCCGGGCGCTCGCGATGGAGCTGGTCGCCGACGGGGTCAACGTGAACTGCGTGGCGCCGGGGACGATCTACACCGCGGCGTCCACGGTCACCGAGATCAAGCAGGGATTGGGTACGCCGATCGGCCGTCCCGGGACGCCGGACGAGGTCGCGGCGGCGATCGCCTTCCTCTGCTCGCCGGCCGCCTCGTACATCACCGGCCAGATGCTGGTCGTCGACGGCGGCAACAGCGTGCGCGAGGCCGAGTTTCGCTGAGTGACGGGCCGGCCGGGGACACCGGCCGGCCCGTGCCTGCTCAGTACGAGCTGGAGCCGCCGCTGCTCGCGGCCCAGATGATCACGATCACGTAGAACGCGCAGACCAGCACGCCGAGGCCGGTGAAGATGTAGCCGAGCCAGAGGCCGGCCGTGGCCAGGCCCTCGCCCTGCTCGCCGGTCTGCCGGATCTGCTTCTTCGACAGGTGGCCGAGCACGATCGCGGCCGGGGCGAAGATGAACGCGAACACCAGCGCGAGGATCGCCATCGTGTTCGTGGTGGCGACCGGCGCGTAGCCGGGCTGCGGATAACCGCCGTAGGGCTGCTGCCCGTACGCCTGCGGGGGCTGGCCGAACCCCGGCTGCTGCTGCCCGTAGGCCGGCTGGCCGCTGGACGGCGCGCCGTAGGGCTGCCCGCTCGACGGCTGGCCGTAGGGCTGACCGTACGGCTGCCCGCTCGACGGCTGCGCCGGGTCGGGCGGCGCCGGGTAGGGCGTGGTCGGGTCGTACGGCTGCTGCCCGTAAGGCTGCTGGGGCTGATATGGATCCGGCGTTCCGCCGGACGTCGGATACGTCATTGGTCCTCCTTGTTTCCCGGCACCGTACTAGCCCCGGTGGAGGGGAGAACACGTTAGGCGTACCCGATCTCGGTAAGCGACCGGAATCGGACTGAATTTCGCCGATCTCAAGACAGCTTGGTCAGCTGCCCGACGGCACGCTCGACGGCGAGGCAGCGGTCCTCCACGTAGTCGATGCCCGCCTCCTCGGCCAGCCGCCGCGCCTCGGCCGACACGATGCCGCTCTGCAGCCACACCGCGGGCGCCTTGATCGCGATGGCCTGCCGGACCACCTCGACCGCATCGTGGGCCGGGCGGAAGATGTCGACCAGGTCGACCGGCTCGCCGATGTCGGCCAGGGTCGGCACCGTCTTGACGCCGAAGACCTCGTCGACGAACGGGTTGACGGGGATGATCCGCCAGCCGTGCCGGAGCATCTGCAGCGGGACGGTGTGCGACGGCTTGAACGGGTCTCGCGAGGCCCCGACCACGGCGATGACGGTGGCCTCCGCCAGGATCTGCTGTGCGCTCCTCATGTCATCGACTGTAGTCACGCTCCCCGGTCACAGGAGTGTGAGCTGCCGCGCTGCCGGAGCCTCCTCCGCCCCGCCGACGTCGCGCGCCTGGACCGGGTCGGGCCGATGCAGGCCGTGCCGCCGGGCGGCCATCCGCACCCGGGCGCCGATCTCCTGCTGGTAGGCCTCGGGGAGGTAGGACCGGTCGCCGTAGAG
Organism: Actinoplanes sp. NPDC051537; assembly: GCF_055586105.1. Taxonomy (NCBI): domain Bacteria; kingdom Bacillati; phylum Actinomycetota; class Actinomycetes; order Micromonosporales; family Micromonosporaceae; genus Actinoplanes; species Actinoplanes sp. NPDC051537. Next base: position 142,197 of record NZ_JBVJIU010000012.1, on the reverse strand, counting down.
CTCGCGATAGCGCGGCGCGAGCTCGGGATAGGTGCGGGTCAGCCACGCCGCATACCACTGTTTGGCGCCCCGGCGAAGGTGCAGCGGCAACGGGGTGACGCCGGCCGCGCCCGCCGCGGCGATGGCGGCGACCGTCTGCTCGATCGACTCGTCGGTGTCGGTGAGCCCGGGCAGGATCGGCGCCATCAGCACGGCCACCTCGAAGCCCGCGTCGGTCAGCCGGCGGACCACGTCGAGCCGGCGCCGGGGGCTGGGCGTGCCGGACTCGACCTCGCGCCAGATCGTCTCGTCGACGAAGCCGACCGAGACCGCGAGCCCGACCTTGGTCACCTCGGCCGCCTGCTTCAGCAGCTCGAGGTCGCGCAGGATCAGCGTGCCCTTGGTGAGGATCGAGAACGGGTTGGCGTGGTCGCGCAGCGCGGCCAGGATCTCGGGCATCAGCCGGTAGCGCCCCTCGGCGCGCTGGTAGACGTCGACGTTGGTGCCCATCGCGATCGCCGCTCCGGACCACCGGGGCGCGGCCAGCTCGCGCCGGATCAGCTCGCCCGCGTTGACCTTGACGACGATCTTGGAGTCGAAGTCGTGGCCGGAGTCGAGGTCGAGATAGGTGTGGGTGTGGCGGGCAAAGCAGTTGTGGCTCACCACGCCGTCGGCGATGAAGTCGCTCGTGCCGGTCGAGATGTCGAAGAGCGGGAGGGTGAGCCCGAGGTCTTCGATGTCGGCGACCGCGAGCTCGCGGCTGCCGCGCACGCCGACCCCGGAGGCGTCGAGCGGCGCGCCGTCGACGCCGGTGAGGTGCCGGAACCGCAGCGCCGCCCACAGGTCGCGGTCGATCTCGACGGTGCCCGCGGCGCCGGGCCGGGTGCGCACCGGGGCGCGGCTGGGCAGGCCGAGCTGGGTGAGCGCGTCGGTGACCCGGCTCAGGAAGAGCTGGTCGCCGCAGGTGAACGTGATGGCGAGCCGGTCGGCCCGGCCGGTGGCGCCGAACGCGCCGGCCAGGAATCCGCGGTACCACCCCGCGGTGGGCTGCTCGGGCCAGCGCAGGGCCTCGTGCAGGGGCATGTCTTCGAGATAGCCGTCGGCGCGGATCCAGGCGTCGCCCTCGCGGGACGTGCGGCCCCCCATCGAGGCGTCGCCGCGGACCAGGCCGCAGAGGAAACCGGCCTGGTAGTCGGGGGTCTCCTTGGGCGGCTCGGCGAAGTGGCCGACGCCGAGCATCAGGTCGCCGACCGCGAGCGCGGGCTGGTGCGGCTCGGCCGGGCTCACGTGCCGCCAGCCGCGGTCGGTGAGGAAGCGGTGGTCGCCGCTCGCCACCAGCCGGGTGCCGTCGGCCAGGGTGACCCGGAACGCGGGCTTCGTCGTGCTCCAGTGGTCGAGCACCGTGGTCGGCACGTAGCGGCGGCAGGGACCGGCGCCCATGGTGCCCATGATGGCGTCGCCGGGGCGCAGCTCGGCGAGCGGGCGGGTGGACCCGTCGGCCATCAGGATCGGGGTGTCGCCGGCCAGGCAGTAGGAGCACGCGTGCGAGCAGCCGCGGTAGGGGTTGACGGTCCACTGGAACGGCACGCGCGACTGACCGGGCACCCGGTTGATCAGGCTTTTCGCCCGGATCTCGTAGAAGGTCATCCCGGCGAAGCCGGGGGTGTCGAACGTGCGGACCGTGGCTCCGGGCAGCGCCAGCGGCAGGGGTGGAGCCGCCGGCGCCGCCCTGTCGAGGAGCGGGTCGCCGTCGTGGGGAGCCGACAGGTTGGACCATCGCATGGCGAAGATTCGAACACATGTTCGATCGGCTTGTCCAGCCGAATCGCGCATCCCGTGCCGGCCGAAAAAGAGACCCGCGGACCGAGGGGCCCGCGGGTCGGTGACGCGAAAGGTCAGTGGCTGTGCGCGGCGAGCTGCTTGCGCACGTCGTCCATGTCGAGCTTCTCGACCTGCTCGATCAGGTTCTCGAGCGCCGACTCGGGGAGGGCGCCCGGCTGCGAGAAGACGATGACGCCGTCGCGGACGGCCATGATCGTCGGGATCGAGCGAATGTCGAACTTCGCGGCGAGCGCCTGCTCGGCCTCGGTGTCGACCTTGCCGAAGGTGATGGTCGTGTGCTTCTCGGAGGACCGCTCGTAGGTCGGCGCGAAGCGGACACAGGGGCCGCACCAGCTGGCCCAGAAGTCGACCAGGACGATGCCGTCCTTGCCGGTGACCTCGTCGAAGTTCTCAGCGGTCAGGGCAACCGTCGCCATGATGTCTCCGTCCACGGGAAAATTGGCTTGCGCGTGTTCAAACCCATCGTCCCCTTGTGCCATTCCCGCTCGTGGGCGGACGACACGTGTCGTGCGGCACGATTTCGGAACTCCTTGTTGACTTCAGGACACCCATCGTAACGATAAGTAGGGAGAGCGCTCTCACTTCTGCTGCAAGTTGTGACGTCCGTTTTACGGTCAGATACCGCGACATGGAGTCCCTCGGGTGGTCACACCGCTGCTCGCCTGCCTCAATATCCCAACCGACGGTAATAGGAAACAAAGTTAAATGTGATTTGGCTCACATCTGAAAGTCCTTCACATCGATACGCACGGTGAGGCAGACTGGCCTTCAACAGAGCGTGGGCGGCGGGTGCCGGGGAGGGCCCCGCCGCTCATTGCGTCTCCCGTCGGATCGCCTCCGACCGCGCTCGGTAGCGTAACCGCCCATGATTGCCGGTGAGGACCAGTCCACCGAAGTCGGCGTCGGCCCGTGGGCCGGGGAACCGCCCACCGACCCGCACTACGACCCCGAGCTGCTCGCGCACGGCGACCGGCGCAACGTCGTCGACCGCTACCGGTACTGGAGCCGCGAGGCCGTCGTCGCCGATCTCGACCTGCGCCGGCACGACTTCCACGTCGCGATCGAGAACTGGCAGCACGACTTCAACATCGGCACCGTGGTGCGCAACGCCAACGCGTTCCTCGCCGCCGAGGTGCACATCGTCGGGCTGCGGAAGTGGAACCGGCGTGGGGCGATGGTCACCGATCGTTACCAGCACGTCCGGCATCATCCGACAATCGGTGATTTCGTGACGTGGGCGGCCGGGAACGGGCTCCCGGTGATCGGGATCGACAACCTGCCCGGCTCGCGGCCGATGGAGACGACCACGCTGCCCCGCCGCTGCGTTCTGCTCTTCGGCCAGGAGGGTCCCGGCCTCTCCGCCGAGGCCCGCGCCGCGTGCAGTCAGTTGTTCTCGATCGCGCAGTACGGCTCGACCCGATCGATCAACGCGGGGGTCGCCAGCGGCATCGCGATGCACGCCTGGGTCCGCACGCACGCGGGACCCCCGCCGGAGTGAATCTTCCGAATACGTCCGGGTTCTGCGGATCCGCTTGACGGGTGCTTCCCGGACCCGCACCGTAGATGCGTGGGTGTCACGGTGAGTTGCCCCAGGTGCGGAGCGCAGGTCCGGAAGCCGGATCTGATGCACAGTGACTGGCGCTGCGACAACTGTGGGGACGTTCCCCCGTTCCACGTGGCCGAGCACATCAGCGGCGAGATCGTGGACAGCATGCTCCGGCACCGCTCTCCGCAGTCCGGGAAGGTGCCGTTCTGGTGCCCCTGGCCGCTGCCGGCGGGCTGGATGGTGACCGGTGTCGGCTGGGCGGGTGACGACCGATTGGGCGTACGCGCGAGTGCCGTCTCGTGCAGCGGACCCGAGCCGCTGGGTGGCGGCCCGGCCGACGTGGTGCTGATCGCCGAGCAGCCGGGCGTCGGTCTCGGCACGCGTTTCGCCGGGATTCCGGGCATAGATCCGGGATATCTGATCGCCGAGGCCCTCGCCGACCCCAGTGGACACCCGGGTCCGCATGCCAAGATCAAAGCGGCCGGACACCCCACTCCACTGTGGTGCGTCAAGTCCCCGGAGGATAGAAGCGCGTACGTGAGTGAGGCCAAAGGAATGTGGCTCTATGCGGTAGCGTGGCCGGCAAGCGCGGGCTACTTCCTCGCGGAGCACGTCGTACTGCACGACCTCTCCGAGGGGGTGCCGCCCGAGCTCGTGTACGGAGCGCCATCGCCGTACCTGCATGGAAGGGCCTGAGCGTTTCGTGTCGTCGGACGAGACATCGGAGCCCTGAGCTGCGGTTACGGTATCGGCTTTTCGGTCACATTGTTCACACGGAGCGACGAAGCTGATACCGTCAGTACTGCCGGCGCTGACCGTCACCCGCACCCACAGGAGAAGGCCCGCCATGATCAAGAAGGTTCTCACCTGGCTTGGTATCGCGTTCTTGATCTTTTTCATCGCCTTCAACCCGAACTCGGCGGCCGACGTGTTCTCCTCCCTAGGAGGAACGATCGCCGATATTGCCCGGGGCTTCGGCCAGTTCTTCACGAACCTCGTCGCTTAGCATCACCACATGGGTGGTCCAGCTGAGCCGCACGAGCCTCGAGGCGAGGGTGCTGGGCGCCCTCGGGACGACGATGACAGCTTCGGGTTCGACGATCCGGCCTACGATCCCGGTCCCGGCTACGCCCGCGGCTATTCGGACGGTCCCGGCTTCTCGCCGGACGCCGGTTTCAACCCCGACGCCGGCTACAGCGGAGACGCGGGCTACGCGACCGACCCGGGCGAGTACGAGCGGCCCGACTTCACCGAAGAGGAGCTCGCCGGCCTCGGCCCCGAGGGCGGTGGCGGTGGTCCGCGGCGGGTGCTGCCCCTCGAGGACGAACCGACCACTCTGGTCGCGCGCTATCTCTTCCCGACCGAGCGCTACCGCGGCGAGTGGAAACGGCACTGGATCCACCTCTCCACCCCGCTGCTGATCGGCGCGGGCGCGACGCTCGCCCTCGGCTATCTCGCCGGCTTCCTGACCCGCCAGCACGTCGACGGCCTGGTCACGGTGGCGGTGCTGATCTGGCTCGGCGTGATCGGCTGGGTCGCCTGGCGGGTCTTCGACTGGTACTTCGACCGGTTCATCCTGACCAACAAGCGGGTGATGGTGGTCAACGGCATCGTCACCCGGCGGGTGGCCATGATGCCCCTCCTGCGGGTGACCGACATGAAGTACGAGCAGTCCGCGCTCGGCCGCATGCTCAGCTACGGCACGTTCGTGCTCGAGTCGGCCGGCCAGGACCAGGCGCTGCGCGAGGTCAAGCACCTGCCCAACCCCAACGAGCTCTACCTGCGCGTGGTCGAGGAGATGTACGAGCCGCAGGCGGTCGAGGCGCGGCTGGGCAAGGACGGCGACGGCGACGACGCCTGATCTCGCCGTGTGACGGAGAGATCTCGGCTCCTCGCGGTCGGCGCTGGTAGCCGGCCGGTAGCGTTTTCGAGTGACCAGAATCGACCTGCACTGCCATTCGACCGCCAGCGACGGCACCCTCACCCCCGCGCAACTGGTCACCGCGGGGGCGGCCGCCGGTCTCGACATCATGGCGATCACCGATCACGACACGACCGGTGGCTGGGCCGAGGCGGCCGCGGCCCGGCCCGACGGGCTCAAGCTGGTGCGTGGCGCCGAGCTGTCCTGCCGCTGGTTCGGCGGCGCCGAGTGGCCGATCGCGCTGCACCTGCTGGCCTACCTCTTCGACCCGGCCGAGCCGCGCCTGGCCGGCGACCTGGCCACCCTGCGGATCGACCGGGAACAGCGGGCCGAGAAGATCGTCGGGAAGCTGCGGGCGGACGGGGTGCCGATCACCTGGGACGAGGTACGGGATTACGCGGCGGGCGGCTCGGTCGGCCGGCCGCACATCGCGCAGGCGCTGATCCGGGCCGGCCTGGTCCGGACGACCAATGACGCGTTCGCCTCGCAGTGGCTCGGCGCCCGCTACTTCGTACCCAAGACCGATCTTGATGTTTTCGAGGCGGTCCGAGCCGTACGTGCTGCTGGTGGGGTGCCGGTTTTTGCGCATCCGCGGGCAACCGTGCGTGGCCGGGTGGTGCCCGACCGGCTCATCGCCGATCTCGCCGACGCCGGCCTCTTCGGACTCGAGGCCGACCACGAGGATCATTCACCCGGCGAGCGCGAACACGTGCGGGCCCTGGCGGACGAGCTCGGCCTGGTGGTCACCGGATCTTCCGACTTCCACGGTACGCACAAGACCGTCCAGCTCGGCGCGTTCACCACGGCCTTCGAGTCGTACGAGAAAATCGTCGCCGCCGCCTCCGGAGTTCCGGTCCTGGGGTGACCCTCGACGCACCGGCCTGCGTGAACGCGGGCGCGCACCCTACCTTGATCGGGTGAATCTCAAGTTCCTCGGCGAGGTCTTCGTGACCCTGCTGGTGATCGTGGACCCGCCCGGCATGGTCCCGGTGTTCCTCGCGCTCACCGGCACGATGTCGTCCCGCGCCCGGATGAAGGCCGGCACCCAGGCGGTGCTGCTGGCCCTCGGCGTGATCATCGGGTTCGCCGTCGCCGGGCAGACGCTGCTCGACTACCTGCACGTCCAGCTGCCGGCCCTCCAGGGCGCCGGCGGCCTGCTGCTCGTGCTGGTCGCGTTGCAGCTGCTCACCGGCAAGGCGGACGAGCCCGAGGAACAGGGCGGCACCAGCAACGTCGCCCTGGTGCCGATCGGCACGCCGCTGCTGGCCGGGCCGGGCGCGATCGTCGCCACCATGCTGTTCGTCCGGCGGGCCGACGGCGTCAGCGACTACACCGTGATCGCCATCGGCATCCTGCTGGTCATGCTCACGGTCTGGCTGGTGCTGCGCTTCTCCGGCGTGATCGTCAAGCTGCTGCGCCCGGCCGGCATCGAGGTGCTCACCCGCATCGCCGGCCTGCTCCTGGCGGCCATCGCCGTGCAGCTGATCGCCGATGCCGTGGACTCGTTCGTGAAGCTCTACACGGCCTGATTTTTTGTCGGGGGGTGCTGGCAGGATTGGGGCGTGGCCTTCACCCGCTCCGTACCTTCGGGGAAGTCTGTCCCCGAGCAGCTCGGCTTCGACGGCATGCCCGAGCGGTTGTTCGTCTGCACGCCGAGCAAGCTGGGGACGTTCGTGGACTGTCCGCGGCGCTACCGCTATTCCTACGTCGACCGCCCCACGCCGCCCAAGGGCCCACCCTGGGCGCACAACTCGCTCGGCGCGAGCGTCCACACGGCGCTCAAGAATTGGTACGCGTTGCCCACCGACCGCCGGGCGCCGGGTTCGCTGCCGAGCCTGCTGCGCCCGACCTGGGTGCGCGAGGGCTACCGCGACGTCGACCAGGAACGAGCGAGCTACCGCCGGGCGCTGGGCTGGCTCGAGACGTACGTGGCGACGCTCGACCCGGCCGAGGAGCCGCTGGGCGTGGAGCGGGTCGTCGCCACCAAGACCGCGGTGCTGGCCTTCAACGGCCGAGCCGACCGCATCGACGGCCGCGACGGCGAGGCAGTGATCGTCGACTACAAGACCGGCCGCTCGGGCCTGGACGCCGACGACGCGCGCGGCTCGCAGGCCTTGGCGCTCTACGCGTGGGCGGCGCAGCGGGTGTTCCGGCGCCCGTGCCACCAGGTCGAGCTGCACCACCTGCCGACGGGCACGGTCGCGACCCACGAGCACACCGACGAGTCGCTGGCCCGGCAGGTGCGGCGGGCCGAGGAGACGGCGCAGGACATCATGGCCGCCGAGCGGGCGGTGGCGGGCGGGGCCGACGCCGACGCTTCGTTCCCGACCAATCCCGGCTCGCTGTGCGGCTGGTGCGACTTCCGCAAGGTCTGCCCGGCCGGCAGGGAGATCCCGGCCAAGGAGCCCTGGGCGGCCGTGGAGCAGGCAGGCACCTGACCGCGCGCGCTTTGCTCTGCTTACCGATACGCGCGCGTCGGTGGCTCGGCTCTGCTTACCGATACGCGCGCGTCGGTGGCTCGGCTCTGCTTACCGATACGCGCGCGTCGGTGGCTCGGCTCTGCTTACCGATACGCGCGCGTCGGTGGCTCGGCTCTGCTTACCGATA
>NZ_JBVJIU010000012.1:130321-134203 GCF_055586105.1 Actinoplanes sp. NPDC051537 | reverse complement strand
ACGCGCGCGCCGGTCGTTCGGCTCTGCTTACCGATACGCGCGCCGGCGGCTGGGCTCTGCTTACCTATGCGCGCGCCGGTGGCTCGGCTCTGCTTACCTATGCGCGCGGCGGGTCAGGCTCGGGCGGCGGCCGCTCGGGCCAGGGCGGCCTCGCGGATCGGGGCGACGCGGAGGCTGCGGGGCACCGTCGCCAGGACCGTGGAGAGCAGCAGGCGCAGGCCGCGGGCGGAGAGGTCGGCGGTGACGTCGGTGGCGGTCCAGCCGGTGCCGCCGTAGAGGCGCCTCGCCCACGGCGGCAGCATCGCTATGGCCGTGGCGGCTATGCCGGTGTAAGCCCAACGGGTCGGGCCGAGCGTGAGGCCGAGGCGGAGGGCGCGGCCACCCCAGTTCTGCGGGACCGGCGGAACGGTGAGGAACAGCGCGGTCTCGACGCTCTCCTTCGTCAGGGTCAGCTGGGGCAGCATCTCCTCGTAGTAGGCCGCCACGTCGGCGGCGCTCGCCGGGACCGTGGCCGGGTCGAGGCCCATCAGCTCGGCCGCCTGGAGCTGCTCGGTGTAATAGCCGTCGATCTGCTCGGGCGTCAGGCGCACACCGGCGCGTACGGCCGTGGTCAGGAACGACTCGACCTCGGCCACGTGCACCCACCGCAACAGGTCGGGCTCGTCGATGCGGAAGATCTCGCCGGTGCGCGGGTCCCGGGCCCTCATCCGGGCGTGCATGCGGCGTACCCGGAGGGCGGCGGCAGCCACGTCGTCGGTGGTGCCGTAGACGACCGTGCCGACGTAGTTCGACGTGCGGATCAGGCGGCCCCACGGGTCGGCCCGGTAGCCGGAGTTCTGCGAGACGGCGGCCACGGCCCGGGGGTGCAGGGCCTGGAGATAGAGCGAGCGGAGACCGCCCAGCAGGAGGATCGGCTCCGCATGCAGTCGCCACGTGACCGAGTCCGGCCCGAACAGCCCCACGTCCCCACTCATGCGATCCAGGTTGCCACGGAAATCCGGAAAAGTTGAACCCGTTCAGAAACGTGAACCCTGCGGGGCTCAGTCGGCGTCGCGGCGTGCCTGGCAGGCGGGGCAGAGACCCCAGAACGTGACCTCGGCCTCGTCGAGCTCGAAGCCGTGCGCGTCGCCCGGAGCCAGGCACGGGCGCTCGCCGACGGTGCAGTCGATGTCGGCGATCTCGCCGCAGCCCCGGCAGACGATGTGGTGGTGGTTGTCGCCGGCCCGGGCCTCGAAGCGGGCGGGGCTGCCGGCCGGCTCGATGCGGCGAGCCAGGCCGGCCCGGGAGAGCGCGCCGAGCACGTCGTAGACCGCCTGGGTGGAGACCGACTCGAGCCGGGTGCGGGCCCGGCGGGCGATGTCCTCGACCTCGAGGTGGCCGCCCTCGGTGAGGATCTCCAACACGGCGAGCCGCGGCCTCGTGACCCGCAGGCCGTGCTCGCGCAGAAGATCTTCACCGGTGGACATCGGTCCATGACAGCACGGGTTCGGCGGAATGCCCAACACCTGACCTTGGGATCTGGTGCGTTGAACCGGAACGGCCGTCCGGGCGTATGCGCACACAGCGGGTGCTTGCGCCGTCAGATATCTCTAAGCTGACGGTCCCGTTCCATGATCGAGGAGGCGTCTTGTTCGACCAGATCAACGGCCTGCCCGTGCACGTCCTCGTGCTGCACGCGGCGGTCGTCTTCGTCCCGCTCCTGGCCCTCGGCGCCATTGTCTACGCGCTGGTCGGCCGCTGGCGGCCGAAGATCGGCTGGGCCGTCCTGCTGCTGGGCATCATCGCGCCCATCTGCACGTTCGTCGCCAAGGAGTCCGGCGAGAAGCTCTACGACCGCCTGATCGGCCAGGGGCTGAAGGGCAAGGGCAAGGAGATCCTCGACAACCACATGCACTTCGGCACGATGACCTTCTGGTTCACGCTGGCACTGGGCCTGGTCAGCATCGTGCTCGTGGTCCTGACCCGCCGCCCGGACGCCTCCCCGAAGATCGTTCAGTGGGTGCTCGCCGCCGCCGCCGTCGTGCTGGCCGTGATTAGCGGCTACTACGTCTACCGCACCGGCGACTCGGGCGCGACCGCGGTCTGGGGCCAGTACTAGAGAGAAGCCGCGCGCCGCGGGCCGGCGCGATATGGGTGGCGGCGCGCTGGCCGGGGGCAGCGCGCTGTTTGCTGCCCGCGGCTCACCGAGGGCGGGCTGCTTCGGGATGGGCGGTCGGTCTCGTCACGGGTCGGCCGGGAACGTCAGAGGTCAGAAGATGGCGCGGGCGCAGAGCAGGCACATGAGGATCACGGCTATCGCGCCCGCTACGAGGCCCACGCCGTAGGTCACCGTGCGTGCGGAGCCCTCGGCGTCGTCGAGGGCGTCCATGTCCTGTGGCGGCAGCGTGCGCGGGGCCGGGGGCTGGGCGATCGTGGGTGGGCGCCAGCTCGACGGGGGCGGGCTCGGGCGCGGCGGGCCCTGGTAGTCGCGGCCGGGGGCGGGCTTGGGTGTTGCGGCCGGGGGCGGTGCGGGTGAGGCCGCCGCGGGGTCGGGGCGCTGCCAGTACGCGTCGTCCGGGACGCCGGTGGGGGAGCTCACGTTCACCGACGGTACAGCCGAAGGGGGAAGACGGCCGCAGCGGCGCGGCCTACCCTCATAGCCGTGGACATCCTGGATGAGCCTGAGCGCGACAACGACGCCGAACGCGAGGTCGATTTCGAGTCGGAAGAGGTGGCTGTCCTGCCCGACCAGACCCGTGACGACACCGAGCGTGGCTGGGGTGAGCGCGGCGACAACAACGACGAGCGGCTCTGGGAGGACCGGCCGCCGCACTGGGCCTGAGCCCGGCCCGCCGCCTGAGCCCGGCCCGCCGCCTGAGCCCGGCCCCCGGCTGAGCCCCCGCGCCGGCTGAGCCCGCGCGCCGGCTGAGCCCGCGCGCCGGCTGAGCCCGCGCGCCGGCTGAGCCCGCGCGCCGGCTGAGCGCCGGCCGCCCGGCGGGAGCTGTCAGCCGGGGCGGATCAAGATCGCGAAACCGTGGCCGGGGATGGCCACGGCGCGCTCGGCCTCGGTGGGGGACAGGGCCAGGAGCAGGGCGCCGGAGGCGGGGTCGGCGGCGCCGGTCACTCGTAGGACCTCGGCCGCCGCGGCCACGGCCGTTGTCTTGCCGGTGGACTCGTCGACGCTGAGCAGGTCGACCCGGTTGCCGGGATTGATCAGGGCCAGGGCCGTGGGGTCGGCCAGGCGGATCGGGACACCGACGCGGCCCGGTGGGACCCCGGCCGGCATCGGGAGGGCTGAGCCGGGCATCGGGAGGGCTGAGCCGGGCATCGGGAGGGCTGAGCCGGGCATCGGGCGAGCCGAGCCGGGCATCGGGAGAGCCGAGGTGCGCGGCGCCGCGGCCGGGGATGAGACCTTCGGGGGAACGGCCGCGACGCCGCCGGTGGCCGCGCAGGAGCGCGGGGGTGACCACGACGCGTAGGCGGCGAGAGCCAGCAGGGCCGCGACCGCCACGAGGCGTAGCAGCGTGCCGCGGGCCGGCCGGCGCCGGCGCACGGGATCGAGGCGCCCGTCGCCGCGCGTGCGGCGTGCGGTCCCGTGCGGGGTGGGCTGGGGCGTCACCGAGCTGGTGCGGCGGGTAACGCCCATCGTCCGTGCCCTCCCGTCTGCCGTTGAGCGCCGTGGTCGAGGCGCCGGGGCAGACATTAGGGCGGCGGAGAGATCGCTCGCTGGGGGCCTGTGGACAGCCGCCGGGCATGTGGATAACCGGCCGGGCGGCGGGGGATTCTGGTATGCGAAAGCGGGCCAGGCCACCAGCCCGGCGCGCTTTTCGCGTCTAGGTAAACAGAGCAAAAGCGGCTCAGGAGGTCGCCGCAGCCTTTGTGTTCTCGGGCCACAACAAAGTC
>NZ_JBVJIU010000012.1:112452-130311 GCF_055586105.1 Actinoplanes sp. NPDC051537 | reverse complement strand
TTGGGGGACAGCCCCGGGGCGGGGGACGAACTGGCGGGGCGGGGGGGGGTTTGGGCATACAAACACCCCCCCTCCCCCCGCCCTGCCCCGCTTTGCGCGTATAGGTAAGCAGAGCAAAGGCGGCTCAGGAGGTCGCGGCGGCCTTGGTGCTCGAGGACGACGACGAGGTCGAGGGCGTCGACGACGAGGACGACGAGCTCGACGACGAAGAAGAAGAAGAAGAAGAGGAAGACGTCGAAGACGACGTGGAGGTCGACGACTCCGACTTGGTGGTAGACGACGAGGACGACGAGTCCGAGCCGTTCGACTTCTCGGCGCTCACGGCGCCCGCGCGGGAGTCGTTGCGGTAGAAGCCGGAGCCCTTGAAGACGATGCCTACCGAGTTGAAGACCTTGCGGAGCTTGCCCTCGCAGTTCGGGCACTCGGTGAGCGCCGCGTCGGAGAACGACTGAACCGCCTCGAGCTGGTGACCGCACTCGGTGCAGGCGTACTGATAAGTGGGCACGGCTCCTCCGGAATGTGTCGGCTGCTGGCACTCGCCAACTCCGAGTGCCAATGTTGCGCCATCGGAGGTCATTTCGTCCACTCGGCGGCGTGGTTGAGAGTCAAGCCACCACGAGGTGTGATCGTTCCGTGCACCGGGCGGTCGTGCGGCTCGGCCGGGATGGAGTCGATCAGCTCGCCGTCGTGCAGCAGCGCCACGGTCAGCGGGGGGCCGGGGAACGGCAGGCGGGCCAGCACCCGGTCGTAGGAACCGCCGCCGCGGCCCATCCGCATCCCGCGCCGGTCGACGGCCAGGGCGGGGACGAGCACGAGCCCGGCGGAAAGGACGGCCGAGACGCCGAGCCGCGGCCCGACGGGCTCGAGCAGCCCGCGCGGCCCAACCGCGAAAGGCGAGGGCGCAGAGGGCGAGGGCGCAGAGGGTGAGGGCCCGGAGGGCGAGGGCGCGGAGGGCGAGGGCGAGGGCGGCGAGAACAACGCCCAATCGAGATCGCCCGAGGGGAGCAGAACGGGGAGCAGCACCTCGGCGTGTGCCGCCAGGAACGAGGGCAGCGATGACCCGCCGGGCTCGGAGCCGATCGGGACGTAAGCGGCGATCACGGACGGCTGCTCACGGCGTACGAGCGCAAGAATTTGATCTTGAAGGAGGGTTGAAGCGGACAACCGGTCCTCGGGCGTGAGCGCGCGCCGTGCTGTAATCAGCCGACTCCGCAGTGCGATCTTGGCTGCTCGCGCTCCCTCTTCGTCACCGGTTAAATCGGACATGCAACACCCCCTTTCAAAAAGCGGCAAACGGTGCACACTATGTCAGCATCGCTCCAAAGAGGGCCACTCCCGGGAGGATGCGTGACGCTACGTGGCCGGCTCACCACCGCGTTCCTGGTGGTCGTGTTCGGTCCGGTCCTGCTCGGGTCCATCTTCGTCGCCATGACCGTCTCCACCGTGAGCCGGGATCGGACGGCCGAGCGACTCGATCATGCCGCGACCACGGTCCGCACGGGCATCGGGGCGATCTGCCGGCAGCTCCAGGCCGCCGCCGACGCGGTCGCCGTCGTGCCCGAGGGCAGTCGCGCCGCCGTCGCGAGCCAGCTGGTCGCGCGGGGGCTGGCCAGCGACGTCCGGATCAACGACGACATGCGCAAGAGCGCGGGCCCGGAGTCGAAGGCCGGCGCCGGGTGGCAGGACTGCGCGGCGCCGACCGGCGAACCGGCCCTCGCGGTCGCCGCCACCGCCACCTCCGGCCGGGTCTCGGTCACCGCGGCCCAAGCGATCGACGAGGCGTTCCTCGACCGCCTCGCGGCCACCAGCGGCGCGCGCATCACCCCGGGCGTCCATCCGAGTCCGGGCGGTCGCGAGCTGACCGCGGGGCCGGGCCAGCCGGTGCCGCTCACGCTCACCGTTCCCAGGAGCAAACCCACGCTCCTGTACGGGGTTCTGCTCGCGGTCGTGCTGGCGGCGGGCGCGGCCGGCGTCGTCGTCGCCCGGTGGCTCGCGCGCACGACCACCCGCCCGCTCGGCGACCTGGCCTGGGCCGCCGACCAGGTGGCGAGCGGTGATCTGGACACCCGTGTGCCGATCGTGCGCCCGGACGAGCTCGGCCGGCTGGCGGCCACCTTCAATCGGATGACCCGCGAGCTCCAGGCGTACGTGCAGGCTCTCACCGCCAGCCGCGACCAGCTCCGCGGTCATCTCGCCATTCTCGGCGAGACGCTGTCGAGCACCCACGACGTGGACCGGATCCTCCAGGTCATCCTGCGGACCGCGCTGGCCGCGACCGGGGCCCGCGCCGGTCTCGTGCTGCTGCTCGACCCGGCCGGCACCCATCTGGTCGCGCGCTGCGCCGTCGGGCTGACCGGGGCCTGGGATGTCCCCGAGGCCGAGCTGCCGGGCAAGCGGCTGCCGCTCGGCTCGGGCGTGCTCGGCGCGGTCGCGGCCGGCGGCGAGCCCCGGCGCGGGCACGGGCTGGTCGCCACCGAGGAACCGCCCTGCCGCACCTACGTGGCCGTGCCGATCCGGGCGCCGATCGTCGAGGACCCGCTGCTGCTGCCGGGCGAGCCGGTGCCGGCGACGCTCGGGGTGCTCGCCCTCTACGACCGGGTCGGCGGGGACGACTTCGACGACGCCGACCTGCACACGCTGCGCACGTTCGCCGGGCAGGCCGGGGTCGCCGTGCACAACGTCCGGGTGCACGAGGAGGCCCAGCGGCTGTCGCTCACCGACCCGCTCACCGGGCTCTGGAATTACCGTTACCTCCGGGAGTCGTTGCGCCGGGAGGTGGAGCGGGCCAGCCGGTTCGGCCGGATGCTGGCGGTGCTGGTGCTCGACCTCGACCACTTCAAGGAGGTCAACGACACGTACGGGCACGCGGCCGGCGACGCGGTGCTGGGCGAGTTCGCCCGGCGGATCCGGATCGGGCTGCGCGAGGTCGACGTGGCGTTCCGCCAGGGCGGGGAGGAGTTCGTGGTGCTGCTGCCGGAGACCGACACCTACGGCGGGGCGATCGTGGCCGAGCGGCTCGGCGCGGCCGTCCGCGACCGGCCGGTGCCGATCGAGGGCCGGGACGCGATCACGATCACGGTCTCGATCGGAGTGGCGGTCTTCCCCGAGCACGGCGCCGACGCCCAGCAGGTGTTGCGGGCCGCCGACGACGCTCTGTACGCGGCCAAGAACGCTGGGCGGGACACCTACCGGCTCGCCGAGCAGGTCCCAGCCGTACCGGAAATAGATTTTGATCCCAATGGCACTCCGACCGGTGGGCCGCAGCCTCCGCGTCAGGGACGTGGCCGATAGTCTCGCGGAATATCCGGGCACGATCTGAGCGAAGGTGCGGTGACCTCGATGACCACGAACGCGCATGCGACCGGCCGCCGGGCGGTCAAGGCCGTCATTCCCGCGGCCGGTCTGGCCACCCGGTTCCTGCCGGCCACCAAAGCGGTGCCGAAGGAGCTCCTGCCGGTCGTCGACCGGCCCGTCCTCCAGTACATCGTGGAGGAGGCCGCGGCCGCCGGCATCACCGACGTGTTGCTGGTGACCGGACGGGGAAAGACCTCCATGGTGGATCACTTCGACCGCCGTCCCGACGTCGAGCAGCGGCTGGAGGAGAAGGGTGACAAGGAGCGACTCGCCGCCGTGCGCCGCACCAGCGAGCTCGCCGACATCTACACCTGCCGCCAGGGCGAGCCGCTCGGCCTCGGCCACGCGGTCGGCACCGCCGCCTCGCACGTCGGCGACAACGCGTTCGCGGTGCTGCTCGGCGACGAGTTCGTCGAGGAGGACAAGCCGCTGCTGCCCGACATGCTCGACCTCCAGGCGCGTACGGGCGGGATCGTGCTCGCCTTCATGGAGGTCAAGCCGTCCGAGACGTCGCGATACGGAATCGCCTCGGTGGCGCCGTCCGACCTGGGCGAGGACATCGTCGAGGTGACCGGCCTGGTCGAGAAGCCCGCACCCGAGGAAGCGCCGAGCAACCTGGCCGTCCTCGGCCGCTACATCCTGCCCGCCTCGATCTTCGAGGCGATCCAGAACACCAAGCCCGGCAGCGGCGGCGAGATCCAGCTGACCGACGCGATGGCCCAGCTCCTGGCCGACGGTGTGCCGGTGCACGGCATCATCTACCGCGGCTTCCGATACGACACCGGCATGCCGCTGGGTTACCTTCAAGCGGTGGTGATGCTGGCCAGCAAGCGTGCCGACATCGGCGGCGAGTTCTCCGAGTGGCTCGCCGACTTTGTCGCCGGCGGTACGAAGGGATGACGGCAACGGCCGATGCCGAGGCGGCCGCCAACGAGCTGATGCCTCTCGCCGAGTACCTGGGCAGCGTGCTGCGCAGGTTGCGGGCGCTGCCTCCGCTCGACCTCGACCTCACCCAGGCACACGGCAACGTGCTGGCGGGCGACGTGCTCGCCCCGCATCCGTACCCGGCCTTCGACCAGGCCGCGATCGACGGATACGCGGCCCGCTGGGAAGACCTCGCGTCGGCCGGCCGGGTCGGCTCGCATCCCTCGTTCGGCAAGTTCGAGGGCGGCCCGCGGCCGGTCCGGCTCAACGTGGTCGGTGACCTCGGCGCGGCCAGCTGGCGGCCGGTCCGGCTCACCCCGGGCACCTGCTTCTCGGTGGCGGCCGGCGCGCCCCTGCCGATCGGCGCCGACGTCGTGGTCCCGGTGCATTGGACCGACCAGGGCATGGCGGCGGTCGAAATTCTGCACGCTCCCAAACGAGGATCAGGAGTCCGGCGTACGGGCGAGGAGCTCGCCGTCGGCCAGGTGCTCGCCTCGGCCGGCTCGTACGTGACGCCGGCCATGGTGGCCACGTTCGCCGCCTCGGGCATCGGCCACGTCGTGGTCCGCCCCAGCCCCCGCGTCGTGGTCGTGGCGACCGGGGACGAGCTCGTCGACGTCGGCCGGCCCAGCCAGCCCGGTCAGGTCGTCGACGCCAACTCGCACGCGCTGACGGCGGCCGCGGTCGAGGCCGGCGCGCTCGCGTACCGGATCGGCATCTGCGACGACGACCCCGAGGGCCTGCGCGGCCTGCTGGAGGACCAGACGCTGCGGGCCGACCTGATCATCACGACCGGCGGCACCGGCACCGGGCCCGGCGACATGCTGCGCCGGGTGCTGTCCCGCCGCGACCCCGGCCGCGGCGTCGTCGAGTTCACCGATGTCGCCCTCTGCCCCGGCGCCACCCTCGGCTTCGGCACCGTCGGCGGCGAGGAGGTGCCGGTCGTCTGCCTGCCCGGCGAGCCCGGCGCCGCCCTGATCGGCTTCGAGGTGCTGGCCCGCCCGGTCATCCAGCTGCTGGCCGGCGCCGAGCCGGTGTTCCGCCGCAGCGTCAAGGCGCACCTGCTGGAGACCGTCTCGTCCCCCGGCGGCCTGCGCGAGTTCCGCCCCGCCCACGTGGCCGAGCGGCGCGGCGGCGGCCACACGGTGCAGCCGCTCGCCGGGGGGCCGTACACTCTCTCCGGCCTGGCCGAGGCCAACGGACTGCTGGTGCTCGGCGAGCGGGTCACCACGGCGGCCGCCGGCTCGACCGTGGACGTGTTGCTCCTCGACCGGAGGCGATGATGCTGGGGTCCACGCCCGGATGGCCTGCCGTCCTGGCCGACGGCCCCGTCCTGCTGCGCCCCTACAAACGAGGTGACGGCCGGGCCTGGTCCGAGGTGCGGATCGCCAACCAGAAGTGGCTCGCGCCCTGGGAGTCCGCGCCGCCCGGCCCGTGGGCCGAGATGAACTCGACCCGCGCCTTCGGCTACGTCTACGCCGACATGAAACGCTCGGCCCGGCGCGGCGACAGCATGCCCTTCGCGGTGTGCCTCCGCGAGAACGGCGGCGAACGGCTGGTCGGACACATCAATCTGGGGAACATCGTGCGGCGGGCGTTCAGCTCGGCGTACGCGGGTTACTGGGTCGACTCCCGAGTAGCCGGCCGGGGCGTGATCCCCACCGCGCTCGCGCTCGCCGTCGACCATGCCTTCGGGGCCGGCGGCCTGCACCGCATCGAGGTCAACATCCGCCCCGAGAACGGGCCGTCCCGCCGCGTCGTGGAGAAGCTCAGCTTCCGCGAGGAGGCCTACCATCAGCGCTACATGCACATCGACGGCGGCTGGCGCGACCATCTTGGATATGCCCTGACCAGCGAGGAAGTGGCCGCCGAGGGTGGCCTGCTGGCCCGCTGGCGACGCGTGCGCGCCTGATTCCTGATCTTCGCTGCTTCACGCGCCCGGCGCGGCGCGCGCATTTCCGCAGCTCCCGCCCGTAGCCTCGGGGAGATTGGGTCTTGCGGTCCGCCTCGGTTAACGGTAGAGCGGGCCGCCCGTAGCTGACGGGAGGGGTGAGGGTGCCGACCTCGGTGCTCCTCGCCGTCCTCGCCGCGGCCGGACTGCTCGCCCTCGCGCCCGCGCTCGTGCGCCGGTACGACGCCACCGAGCGCCTGGCCGCGGAGCGGGCGTCGTCGACGGCGCGGGTGCTGCTGCGCCGCCGCCGTCGCCGCACCGTGCCCGGACGCCGTCCGATCAACCCCGGACGCGCCGTGACGGTTACGGTCCTGGCCACTCCCGATTCGGTGGCGGACAAGCCACCGCAGCGCCGCCTCCGCCTGGTCACACCCGGCCGGCGCCCGCCCCGGCGACTCCCGCAGCAGCGGCACACCCCCGCGGTCGTCCGCCGGCGCCGGGTCTTCGCGTCGCTGCTGCTGCTCAACGTCATCGAGCTGGTCGGCGTGCTGACCGTGGGGCCGGGCTTCTGGATCGGCTTCGCGGTCACCGGGTCGCTGCTCGGGCTCTACCTGGTGCACCTGCGCAACCGCGCGCTGGCCGATCGCCGCCGCCGCAAGATCGAGGCGCGGGAGGCGGCCTGGCTGGCCGCGCGGCAGGCCGAGGTGCGGCGGGAGCAGGCACGACGGGCCGCGGCGCGCCGCGAGGCCCAGCGGCGGCTGGCGGCCCAGCGCGAGGCCGTGCGCCGGACGGCCATGGGGCTGGACCGGGAGCCGTCGGAGCTCCCAGCGGCGTCGGTGTCGTATCGCCGGGCCGGTGGGCTGCGGGGGCGGGCCTATGAGGCGGGGGGCCGGCACCATACGGCCTGAGTGGGGGCCGGTTCGCGACCTGGGCGGCTCACCTGTTAGCCTTGCTGCGTCCCACGGGAACGCTTTCCCGCGGGTGGTAAGGGGCTGTGGCGCAGACTGGTAGCGCACCTCGTTCGCATCGAGGGGGTCAGGGGTTCAAATCCCCTCAGCTCCACCAAGTGTTGGTGGCTCTCTGCTCGCGGAATGCGCGGGCCGGGGGCCACTTGTCATTTCTGCTCCGGGGGCCGAGCCCCCGGACGCCCCGCGTTGCGATGGTTGCGGTGGGCGCGATGGTGCGGTGGGCGCGATGCTTGCGGTGGTTGCGGTGGGCGCGAACGGGTGCGGTGGGCGCGAACGGGTGCGGTGGGCGCGAACGGGTGCGGTGGGCGCGAACGGGTGCGGTGGGCGGCTATCTTCTTCCGGACGGCTTCTGGCGACGCGGTCCAGTCACTGCGCATCAGGCACGCGGCCTTTCAGACGCCGGGGTTCGGCGGGCAGCTAGGCTCCGCCTCGCCGCTCTGAGGGCGTGATCGCTAGTCGTAGCGCCAGGGGCGTCGCGGTGGGCGCTTTGCTGTTTGGTGGTTGCTCTCGGTCTAAGACGGGGTGGGGGCGGCTTGGACTGGTCGCGGTGTGGTGGTTGCTCTGCGTAGATGGCCTAACAGGAAAGTTTCATGTTAGGGCCGGCGGAGTTCGCGGCATTTACGGGCTTCTGCAAGGGGGCGCCCTATGCCGGATCTGGTGGGTTGGGCACTCGCTGCTATCGGGTGACTGCGGGTGGCAACGTTGCGGGCAAGGCGTTGCGCTGGGTGATGTCATCCCATCGTCTAGTTTCTCTTGACGATCATCCGAGTCTCTGATCGGACGCTCGACGTCGATCGCATCTGGGGCCAGTCTGTGATCGCCCCCACACCATCGTGCAAGGACGCCCGATGTCTTACGCGAATCCTCCCCAAGACTACGAGCCGCCCTCCGATCGTTGGCCGCCGGCCGACGACACCGGCCCGCGGCACTCACGACCTCCGCAGCAACCGCCAACGGCTGCGCAGAACACGAACAACTGGCCGCCGCAGCAGCGCGCGGGCGGCTCCGGCTGGGAAGCGGCGCCTCCGCAGCGGCCCGAGCCGGGATACGGGCCCGGGTACGACACCGGTGCATTGCCGCGGCCCGGGTACGAGACCGGCGCATTGCCGCGGCCCGGGTACGAGACCGGCGCAATGCCACGGCCGGGATACGAGACCGGCGCCTCGCAACGGCCCGAGCCGGGGTACGGGACGGGCTCTCTGCAACCCCGGCCGGGATATGAGCCGGCACCGCCGCAGCGGGCGACCCGCAGCTGGGACACCGGCACGGGGTGGTCGCGCGCCCTGCCGCAGCAGGAGCGGAGCCAGGAACGGACCGGGTGGCAGCCCGCGGTGCCGCTCCAGACCGGTGCCGGACTGGAGCCGGCGGGCTGGGAACCGCCGCACGTGCGGCACCTGCCCGGTGGCGGTGACCCGCCGCCGCCTCCGCCCGTGCCGCAGCGGTCCGGTGGCGCCGGCAAGTGGGTGCTGATCGTCGCGGTGGTGGTCGTGCTGGTCGGGGGGCTCGGCTACTACTTCTTCAAGCCCTCGTCGGGCAGCGGCTTCGACGTGCAGGTGACCAAGTGCTCGGCCGCCGGCAGCATGGCCACGGTCGGGCTCGAGGTGCACAACAACGGGTCGAGCACGCAGACCGCCACGGTCAACATCGAGTACCGCGATGCCGCGGGCAAGCGGCTCGATGTGGGCACCGTGACCGTCCGGGACATCGGGGGCGGCGACACCACCCGCACCGAGGAGAGCACGATCCTCGACGTCGACGAGAGCACCAAGCTGACCTGCCTGGTGACCGCCGTCGGCTGAGCTGTCAAGGGCTGCAAAGGCGGTGCTACCAGGCGGTCCAGCCGCCGTCGGCGACCACGTTCGTGCCGGTGACGTAGCTGGACCGCGGCGAGGCCAGGAAAAGCACGGACGTGGCGAGCTCGGCCGGGTCACCCACCCGGCCGAGGGGGGTCTTCCGCGCGAGGCGGGCGAGCAGCGCGGGGTCACCGCCGTCGCCCGGGAACGGCCCGGGGGTCAGCGCATTCACCCGTACGCCCGAGGGGCCCAGTTCCACGGCCGCATACCGGGTCAGCTGCAGCAGGCCCGCCTTGACCGCGCCGTAGTAGGGCGGGTTGCCGACCTCGGGCGAGTCGTACAGGTGTGGCTTGGGGCTGACCATGCCGTACATCGACGCCACCGTGATGACCGAGGGCGACCCGTCGGCGGCCGCGGCCACGAGCAGGTCGCGGGTGGCGTCGAGCAACCGCTGGAAGGCGGCCAGCGCCAGGTCGGCCGCCTCGAGGTAATCGGCCGGTTTCGCCGTACGCAAGGAACCCCCGCGCCCCACATGGGCGTTGTGCACCAGCACATCCACCCGCCCGCCGGTCTCGCGCAACGCCGAACCGAGCGCGGCCACGTCGTCGTCGACCGTGACGTCGCAGCGGAACGGCCGGCAGTCGAGCGGGGACAGCTTGCCGGCCAGCGCGTCGAGCCGGCCCTGGTCGCGCCCCACCAGCCAGGTGGTCGCGCCGGCCCCGGCCAGCGCCTCGGCCATCACCCCGCCGAGCCGCCCGGTCGCGCCGGTCAGCACCGCCACCCGCCCACGCAGGCCGAACAGGTCGTCGGGGGTCATCACGCCGACCACCGGCTCGGGTCGAGCAGCTCCACCGGCATCTCGGGCAGCGAGGCCAGCGCCTGTTCCCGTTCGGCGTCGGTCAGCGGCTTGCGGCCGATCAGCTCGGCGTTGCGGCGCAGCTGCTCCTCGGTCTCGACGCCGACCACGAGCGAGGTCACCCACGGCAGCGACAGCAGGTAGGCCAGGCAGAGGTCGGCGCGGTCGGCCCGGCCCAGCTCGGCGGCGAGCCGATCGAGGACGGCCACCACGTCATCGCGGCGATCATCGGGGAGGTGCGGCCACCGCACGCCGGTTCCGGCCGCGAGCAGGCCTTGGAGGTACGCGCTGCGCACCGTCACCACGAGGTCGGGGCGGGCGGCGAGCGCGTCGGCCAGGTCGCCGGCCAGCCAGCGCCGGTCGAGGATGTTGCAGGGCAGCTGGACGTACCCGAGGCCGGGCAGCTCGAGAACCCGGCGCAGCTCGTCGGGGGACTGCACCGAGACGCCCACCCGGTCGGCCTCGCCCGTCTCCAGGCAGCCGCGCAGCTCCGCCCAGCCTCCGTCGGCGTCGGCCGCGCGGTGCAGCAGGATGGTCAGCGGCCCGGTCGCGCGCAGCGCCTCCCGGCTCGCGGCGATGCTCTCCCGGACGCCGGCGCCGGGCGCCACCTTGGTGACGACCGCCAGGTCGAGACCGTTCAGCGCGGCCCCGATCCGCCGCTCGCTGTCGCCGTAGGCGCGGGCCGTGTCCAGGTGGGTGACCCCGAGATCGCGGGCCGCGGCCAGCAGGCGGGCGGTGGCGTCGTCGTCCGGCATCCCGGTGCGGTTGGCGATCCCGTACGCCCCGCCGAGCTGTGCCGTGCCCAGGACCAGGGCCGATTGGCGGTAGCCGCCGCGGGCCCGGACCGGCACGACCGGCGTCGCGTGGTCATTCATCAATCCGCCCCTCCGCCGGCGTGGGTAATATTGCCGCCGAGCTGCCCATTTATGCCGCGATGCTATGCTGCGCGCCGCCGTCGCGGCTCCCCGGGTCGCCCGCCATCGCCACGTCTGGATGAGGGTATGCACCACGCGAACTACTACTACGGTCACGCCCACGTGCTCGCCCGCTACGCCCGGCTGGCCGAGCCGCTGCACCCGCCGCGCATGCAGGGCTACCTGCAACACGGGTGGAACATCGGCGACGGTCTCGCCCCGGGTGTCCCCTTCGTCGACGGCAGCAAGCTGTTCGTCTGGTCCGAGCAGGTGCGGCGGCGGTCGTGGTCGCAGGGGCGGCGTGACGTCATCGCCATCGGCTCCCCGTTCGCGTACCTCATGGCGATGGACGAGGCCCCGGTCGACGAGAGCGAGCGCGAGGGCACCATCTTCTACCCCTTCCACGGCTGGGAGGGGCAGGAGGTGATGGGCGACCACCAGCGGCTGATCGACGAGCTCAAGGCGCACGAGACGGGCCCGATCACGGCCTGCCTGTACTGGAACGAGCACAAGGTGCGGGGGATCCGCCGGCTCTACGAGAAGGCCGGCTTCCGGGTCATCTGCCACGGCTACCGCGGCTTCTGGTGGCGCGACCACGACCGCGAGTTCCTGGTGCGCCAGCTGGCCGTGCTGCGCCGCCACAAGCGCGTCGTCTCCAACCGCCTGTGCAGCGCGATCTGGTACGGCCTGCTGGCCAGCTGCCAGAGCGCGGTCTACGGCGACCCGATGGTCCTCGAGGACGGCGACACCACCTTCGGCGGCGAGCCGCGCCTGCACCGGCAGTGGCCCGAGGTCTACGGCTACGACCCCGACCCGGTGGTGGGCCGCGAGATCGCCACGGCCGAGCTCGGCGCCGACATCCTGTGCAGCCCGCAGGAGCTGCGCACGCACCTCGGCTGGCCGGTCGCGACCGAGCCGCTCGAGCAGTGGCCGGCCCAGGTCGCGTCACTGACGGCCTGACACCGCCGCCCACTCGTCGGCCCACGCGTCGAGCGGGGCCAGCGCGCGGCCGAGCCTCGCGCCCAGCGGCGTGAGCTCGTAACCGGCGTCGGTGGCCGCCGCGAGCCCGGTCGAGGTCAGCTCGCCGAGCCGCTGATAGAGCACGCTCGACGACAACCCCTCGCAGCGGGCCAGCAGCGCGCGCGCCCCGACCGGGCCGTCGCGCAGCTCCCAGATGATCCGCAACGCCCATCGGCGCCCGAGCAGATCCATCGCCGCCATGATCGGACGGCCGGTGGACGAGCCACGAACGGGCTTTCCGGGGCGCGGTGTCGTCATGCGTCTCCTTGTGTTGCTCTTTCCGAAACGCTAGCATCCGTTTCGGAAAACGAAACATAGGAGGCCGAGTGTCACGCATCGGAGCGCTGCTCCCGCCGTACGGGAAAGAAACCGCCGCCCAGCTCGAGCAGATGATGCCGCCCGGAGTCCCGCCGATCGGGTTGTTCCGGATGTTCGCCGGCAATCTGCCGATGACCCGGGCCATGCACGGCTGGGGCCGGTACGAGCTGGGCCGTGACCTCTCGCTGATCATGCGCGAGCGCGAGATCGTCATCGACCGCACCTGCGCGCGCTGCGGTTGTGAGTACGAGTGGGGCGTGCACGTCCTGATGTTCGGCGACCGGGTCGGCCTCACCGCCGAGCAGCGCGCCTCAACGGTCCATGGTGGAGCGTCCGATCCATGTTGGACGGACGAGCGGGAACGCCTGCTCCTGCTGGCCGTCGACGCGCTGCACGACCGCAACGACATCGACGACGCGTTGTGGTCGCGGCTGGCGGCGGCGTTCGACGAGCGGCAGCTGATGGACCTGTTGCTGCTGTGCGGCTGGTATCACGCGATCAGCTTCGCCGCCCGCGCCGCCCGTCTGCCCCTCGAGCCGGGCGCACCGAGGTTCTGAGTCAGACTTTTCGTTTCGCGTGGAATGCTACTTTTGGGTGGTATCTCTGAAGCGAGTCTTCGGAGGTGACGCATGCAAGCTCCCACGCCCGACAACGAAACCGACCGTCTCGCGGCCCTGTACGCGCTCAACATTCTGGACAGCGAGCCCGAACAGGACTTCGACGACATCGTGGCCCTCGCGTCGAACGTGTGCGGGACGCCGATGTCGCTGGTCACGCTGGTCGACGTCGACCGGCAGTGGTTCAAGGCACGGGTGGGCTGCGACCTCACGGAGACGTCGCGTGACCTCTCCTTCTGCGCCCACGCGATCCTCGGCCGCGATCTGCTGGTGGTGCCCGACGCCACCCAGGACGCCCGGTTCGCCGACAACCCGTCGGTGGACATGGACGGCGGCATCCGGTTCTACGCCGGCGCGCCGCTGATCACCACCGATGGGCACGCGCTCGGCACGCTCTGCGTGATCGACAACACCCCGCGCCAGCTCGACGTCGAGCAGCTCCAGGCGTTGCGGGCGCTGGCCCGGCAGGTCACCTCGCAGATGGAGCTGCGCCGGCACGCGATCGCGCTGGCCAACACCACGGCCCGGCTCCAGGAGCTGGAGCGGCGCAAGGACGATCTGGCCGGGCTGGTCGGCGGGGAGCTGCGGGCGCCGTTGCGGCTGATCTCGACGTACCTCGACAAGCTCGGCAGCACCGGCTTCCACGACGCCGAGATGGCCGATCTGGTCGGCCGGGCCACGGCCGGGCACATCCGCGGCTTCCTCGACCTGCTCGCGCACCTCAACTCGATGGCCGACGCCGGCTTCGGCAGCGAGAGCCTGCACATGCGGCAGATCGACCTGACCCGGGTCACCCAGCGGGCGGTGGAGGCGGTGCGGCCGATCGCCGCGACCAAGCAGATCTGGATTCTCAACCAGGCGGGTGGCCCGGCATTGCCGATCATTGCCGATCCCGTACGCCTGGAGCAGGTCCTCACCCATCTCCTGTTCGCCGCGGTGAAGTACACCCCGGCCGGCGGACGGGTGCGGGTGGGCACCGAGATCGAGTCCGGGCCGACGGTCCGCCTCGACGACATGGACATGCCCGACGGCATGCGGCCCGACCTGTTCCCGCACCTGTACTACGGCGCCATCGCGAACCCGTCGGACATTCCCGGCCCGGACCGCGGACTGGCCGTGGCCAAGAAGATCCTGGACGCGCACCACGCCACCGTGGCGCTCTCCGACCGGCCCGGGGACGGCACCTCGCTGCACGTGGTGTTCCCGTTCGCCCAGCCGACGCCCGCCGACAAGATCGCCGAGCTGATCGCCGCCTAGGCCTGTCTTGGTTGCCGTCGGCTCTTAGTTGCCGTCGGCTCTTAGTTGCCGTCGGCCGCACCGCCCGGCTGCAGTTCGGGCGGTGCGGCCGACGCTTCACCCGGTGTAAACCGGGCCGGAGCCGCCACCCGGGGGCGAGCCGGCTGACGGAAAGTCCTCGGGGTCGTACGCGGGCTGCGCCTGAGCCTGGACCGGAACGATCGCCGGCCGGGCCACCGCGCGGCCCGAGGCGGGATGTCCGGCGCCGGCCCGGGGCAGGTCGATCGTGCTCGGCCAGGTGTCGACGGCCGGGGCGACGGATTGCTGCGGCAGATCGGGCAGCGCGGTGCGCGGCGTCAGGCCGGCCCGGTGCAGCTTGTGCCAGCGCAGCCGGCCGCCGGTGAGCGCGGTCGTCGCCGACTGCATCAGCACCAGGTACATCAGCTGCCGGTAGGCGAACTGCTGCAACGGCAGCCGCCACAGCGGGCGCAGCGACTCGCGGTCGAATCGGAACGCCACCGCGGCCGTGAACAGTTGCAGCGCCAGCATGCCGAGCCAGGCGATCAGCGTCTCCTGGAGCTCCCAGAAGACCAGGCCGTAGACGAGCATGATGTCGACGACCGGGGCGAGCATCGGCAGCGCCACCCCGAACAGGGCCAGGAACGGCAGGCCCACCCGCCCGAAGCGGCCCGACGGGCCGTTGTCGAACAGCGCCCGGCGGTGCTTCCACATCGCCTGCATGGTGCCGTAGCTCCAGCGGTAGCGCTGCCGGTACAGCTGCTCGAGCGTGGTCGGCGCCTCGGTCCAGGCCTTGGCCCGCTCCTCGTACACGACCCGCCAGCCGGACCGGCACATCGCCATCGTGACGTCGGTGTCCTCGGCGAGGGTCTCGTCGCTGACGCCGCCGACCTGGGCCAGCGCCTCGCGGCGGAACGCGCCGATCGCGCCGGGGACGGTCGGCATGCAGCCGAGCACCTCGTAGAGCCGTCGGTCGAGGTTGAAGCCGATCACGTACTCGATGTGCTGCCAGGCGGCGACCATCTTCTCCCGGTTGCCGACCTTGACGTTGCCGGCCACCGCGCCGACGGACGGGTCCGCGAACGCCTGCACCAGCATCCGGATCGAGTCGCTCTCGAAGATCGTGTCGCCGTCGACCGTGACGATGAGGTCGTGCCGGGCAAGGGCGATGCCGGTGTTGAGGGCGTTCGCCTTGCCGCCGTTGGGGACCCGGACCACCCGTACGTTGGGCAAGGCCATGCGTTCCACGATCGAGGCGGTTCCGTCCGTCGATCCGTCGTCGACGACCACCACCTCGATCGCCGGGTAGTCGCCGCCGGCCAGCGAGCGGACCGCCGCCTCGATGCCTTCCTTCTCGTTGTAGGCGGGCACGATGACGGACACCGGCTCGGTCACCGGCTCACCCCAGCTCCAGCCGGGCTTGCGGCGCTGCCGGGCGTGCCGGGTGGCGAGCAACAGCAGGAGTCCGGTACGCCCGATGGTCAGCAGGCCGACGACCAGGAACAGTCCCGCCACCGCCCAGACGAACCAGTCGGTCACGCGTACGGTGTCGATGACCGCCGTTCCTCGCCATTTGTCGGCCTTGGCCGCCGCCGGGTTCTCGGGCAGAAGCGGCACCTGCTTGGCGCCCTTGACCTTGTTCTGCGCGGCGATGCTCTGGTTGAGGCCCTCGGTGACCGTGGTGAATCGGTAGCCGCGCGCCTTCATCATCGGGATGAACTGCTTGAGCGCCTGCACGGTCTGCCGGCGGTCGCCGCCCGCGTCGTGGAACAGGACGACGGCCGGGGTGTCGGCGGGCGGGGTGGCGTTGCGGACGATCTGCCGTACGCCGGGCCGCTGCCAATCCTCGCTGTCCATGTCGTTGACCACGATCAGGTAGCCCTGCTTGCCAGCGTCCTTGACCAGCTTCCAGTTCGTGTCGTCGATCGCGTTGGCCTTCGACGAGTACGGGAAGCGGGCCAGGTTGGTGTGCACGCCGGTGGCCTTGGCGATGACGTTCTGGGTCTGCGACAGCTCGAGCGTGCGTCGCCAGGGCGCGATCCGCTGGAGGTTGGGGTGGGTGAACGTGTGCAGGCCGAGCTCGTTGCCGCCGTCGGTGATCCGCTTGGTGAGCGCCGGGTGCCGGGCCACCTCGGAGCCGACCACGAAGAACGTGCCGTGGGCGTCGTTCTCCCTGAGCACGTCCAGAATTCGCGGCGTCCACTTCGGATCCGGGCCGTCGTCGAAGGTGAGCGCGATGGTCTTGGCCGGCATCCGGCTGCTGCTCTCCTGGCCGCCGGTGGTGTTGATGACCGGGCCGCCGCCACGGATCGCCAGTGGGACGCCGTCCTGGTCGCCGACCTCGGAGTCGAGGTGGTCGCCGGTGAACTCGGAGTTCACGTAGGCCTGCACGACGAGCACGCCGACGAAGAGCCCGATCAGCAGGGTGCCGAGGACGACGCGGGGCTGGGGGAGCAGGCGCCGGCGGGCCTTGCTCACGCCGCCACCTCGGCGGCCTTCGTGGGCGTGGGCTCGATTCCGCCGGTGGGCTGGGGCTCGACGGTCGGGGCCGCGGTGGTCTTTGTTTCGCCACCGCCCTGGCCGCCTGTCCCTGTCCCTGTCCCCGTTCCCGTTCCCGTTCCCGCGGCCGGCGGCTCGGGGGCGGCCGGTGTCGTGGGCGCGGCCGTGGTGGGCGGCGTCCCGGTCGGCACGGTTACCGGCGGGGTCGTGGTCGACTCCACCGGCTTGGTCGTGGTGGCGCTCGGCTTCGGCGTGGCCGGGGTCGTCGCGGCCTTCTTCGTCGGGCGGGCGGTCGCGGCCGGCTTCGAGGTCACGTGCGTCGACTCGAGTCGCGGCCCGACGGCGCGGGCGGTGCTCGCCCGGCGCGGCAGCGCATCGGTGACGAACAGCGTCGTCGGCGCGTGGCTCGGGGTGGGCGCCGGGGTCGGGCTGGGCTTGGGCGGCGCCTTGTCGTCGGCGTCGGCCGGCTGGTCGAGCCCCGGCAGCGGCAGCACGGCGCTGGACCGTACCGGCCCGCCGGCCAGGCTCACGCTGATCAGCCCGCCGTAGAGCATGACCAGCGCGCCGAACCCGTAGGCCAGGCGACGCAGCAGCCGCCCCCGGCGGCCCGTGCTGTCCACGAACACCGGCGCCGGCGTCGACACCGAGATCACTTCGGTGTCGGGGATGTCGGGTCCGTCGAATTGCGGGTTTTCAGCCTGCTGCAAAGTCACGCGGCGAGCTTAAGAACATCTAAGCCGATCTTGGGCCCACTCACTCCATGGGATGACGGATGATCGCCACCGCTAAATCAACCGAAATGATGAGGCCTGGCGTTTGACCAGATAGGCAGGCTTGTGTGCGGTCAGACAATTGATCGCGCTGAGCTGCGAAATAATGGCAGCCTTTAGGAGGTTACGCGATTTCGCAGAATAATTTATTGTCGTATGAGCGACAGTAAAGACGCCCTTTACGCGAGAGCAATTCACAGCCCGATTAATCTCCCTTATACGCATAAGGGCGGAATGTCCGATGTGGCGACCAGGCTTGATCGAAATTTGAAAGTTCGGTTGGTGACCCGTTGTGCCCGACATCGGAGGTCGTTAAGCTTCATCTTGCGCGCCCCTATCGCCCGCTTCCCCCGTGGCAGGCGATCGGGGCGCGCCCTTATGTGCAGGCCGTTCCCGACCAGCGTTTCTCGCGTCGCGGAGGCCTTGATTGCACGGGTCGCCTTGACACACGATCTCCCGCGGCGATGAGCAAGACCCCCGAATTCCGCATCGCGCGTTAGTGGGCGTCATGCGTTGGTCCGGATCGTGCGTCGGCTCGGTACCCGTCGGTCCGCACCCGCCGCCCGCCGATCGTGGTTCCGCCCGCCGCCCGCCGCCCGCCGCCCGCCGCCCGCCGCCCGCCGCCCGCCGCCCGCCGCCCGCCGCCCGCCGCCCGCCGCCCGCCGCCCGCCGCCCGCCGCT